>JAZRKM010000001.1:0-17132 GCA_045646325.1 Akkermansia sp.
GGATTTTTACGCGACAATACACGGCGAAACATAAATATGGATGCGCCAAGGGAAACAAGAGCCCAAAAACAAAGAACAGATAAGATAACTATGATGCCTTCCATAATCTTGAATTACATTTGTTTATTCCACACGATACAGGTTACCACAACACAAATAGCTACTACCATCAAAGCATATAGGCAGTTAATGGCATAGATAAAGGGGTGTTCTTTTATTTTTCTTTCTTGTTTTGCAAAATCGATAAAGGTCCCATTCTTGCTAGGCTTTACGCTCGTCACAATGGCGAGAAAGCTAAAAACAAGCGAAAATAGAATCACACACGCTTTTACCATCATATTCTTACTATTGTTTTTTTTCGTGTATCTGTTACGAGGCATTATATCAATTCCCGCCCCTCTGTTCAAGCGTGAAGGGAATTTTGTTGCGAGTTTTCTGCATTTTTGTTGCCGATGGCGGGAAAACCCACACGAAGCGCAACCCGACCCAGCGCTTCTCGCCGCCGCCGTCGCTAAAGCGACTTTGGCGTGACAAGCGCCGCACCGGGCTACTCGTTGATAAGGGGGCTTCCCGATGGAACGCCCCTCAGGCTGCCCAGACAGGCCGCAAGTAAGGAACGCCGACAAGTTCAAGTGGGGTAACCAAGCCCTGCATCGTACGCCCGCCCTTGGCATAACACCAAGGGCGGTATTTTTTACCTCAGTTACCCCGCCTCACAGCGGGGCTTTTTTGTATAGCCCCATATTGACGTCGGCGACAACATGTGGCATACTGGCTATGTGAGCAAACTCGCCTTCACATTCAAGCTAGCGCAACGCCTGCTTTTCCCGCATAGGGGAGCCCAGCGGGTGGTGGCGGGAGTTTGCACGCTGGGCATAGCACTCGGGCTGATGCTCCAGATTGTGGTACGTGGAGTGATGGACGGCATGATACTCGAAATTGAACGAGGCATGCAGGTCATTCTGCCCGATTTGGTCGTAGAGAATCCACCACCGGTAACCGCCGAGCTCCGTGCTATACCGGGGATTCACAAGATAACAAAAAGCCAAATAGGGGTAGCCAGCTCTCCGCATGGGCTTTGCCAATTCAGCAGCTGGTCGGCACCCGAAATGCCCACTGAATTCATGGTGGAAGGAGACGCAGTCCTCACAACAGAATGCTGCCTTATTTCCCGGAGCTTTGCCGAAAAAAGCGGACTCACTCCGGGTGATAATCTGGTAATGCACATGGCCGATAGCGTGCGTAGCCTGCGCATTGGCGGCATATACCGAGTCCCCGGGCGCATGCTATCCCCCGATGCACTGCTGCATCCCGACAGTTCGGGAGGCGCCGCGGCTTTATCCCTGCATCTGGATGCGGATGCCAATACAGAACACATTATCCAGAGTATTCTTAAACTATCGCCGGAATCCCGGGTTCACCCCACTCAGTCGAACACGCAAGCCTGGCAAAGTATTATATGCAGAGCCAAGCAGACCATGGGGTTCATCCTTTATTTCTGCACCCTATTATCAGCCTTTGCCTGTGGGGCGCTGTTCTGGGTGATTGGGCTGCAACATCAAAAGCAATTCTCTGTGCTGTTTGCCCTCGGCATGACGCCGGGGCGCATACGCGGCATGATTCTCACCATGGCCGGTATGATTGGCACTGCCGGAGTGACTATCGGCATTCCCCTCGCCCTGCTCGCCATCAGCCGGCGAGAAGCCATCCGGCAAGCGCTTTCCGCCATCGGTATCGATGCCTTCCCCACCGATGTTCTTGATATGGCGCTCCCGGCACACGCGCCCTTGCCACTCTACATCACCCACAGCCTCATCAGCCTCGCTTTCATCTTTATCGCCGCGCTACCCACACTCCTGTCGCTCCCGCGCCTGGCCAGACAAATGCCAAGAAGTTGAGAAGAAAATGAGAATTTAGCGGGCAAAGCCCGCGGAAGTCTTCACTACCGCCGAACGGCGGTAATTTAACCAGCCTGCAAGGCTGATTTCACCTTGCCGACCGGCAAGATTTAACCCGAGCGGCTAGCGCGAGGATTTCACTTGAACCTTTAAGGCGCAACAGCTCTACAAATTCCCATTTATCCTCCTCCCTATACAATTTCGGCTTGCTTTCAGAATAGGGGCAGGTGTATACTGAGGAACGATGAAAACCTCCACACTACTCGAATTCTCCCTATTTGGCCTCACGACTGTATTGTTTCGCCGCAAGAAGCCCATTCTGGGCACCATCATTGTAACAGATAGGTGTAACTTGCACTGCAAGCATTGTTCTGTGAATAATCTGACGGCCATTATTCACCCCTACAATCAGGTGAAGTCGGAAATGGAGCAACTTTATGCCATGGGTGTCCGCATCCTGTTCTTCTGCGGCGGCGAAACCTTCCTGTGGAAAGACAGCGGACGAACGCTGCGAGACCTGGTAAAGGAGGCTAAAGAAATGGGGTTCCGCATTGTCAACATCGTGACAAACGGCACACAGGGGTTGGACTTGCCGGAGGCTGATTTGATACTTCTGAGTTTGGATGGCGATAAGGAGCACCACAATATCATACGCGGCAATACGTACGACCTTATCATGCGCAACATCGAGCAGGCGACCGCCGATAACATCTGCCTGTACATGGCCGTAAACCAAATCAACAAAGGGTGCATCCGTGCCGTATGCGATGTGGCAAAAAATCAGCCGAAGGTGCGCGCAGTTTCCTTCAATTTCCATACTCCCTACCCCGACACCCGTGACCTGGTACTTACCCGCGAAGACAAGGTGGCATGCTGCGCCGAAATCGAGCAATTGATGGATGAAGGATACCCGATATTCAACCTGCGCAGCGCCTTCCCCTACGTGATTGATAACAACTTCCCCACGCCCTGTTACCAATGCGTTGTGATGGAAAACGGGCAGCTCTCCACCTGCGGACGCTGTATCCATGTACCCGGCCTGTGCGATGAATGCGGGTATTTCTTTGCCGCGGAATATGCACTCGTATTCCGTGGCAATCTTCGTGTGATTTTTGAAATGCTGCGCACCTACACCCGCTACGTTTAATCATGAAACTGCTGACGACAGCTGCGCGCACCTGGCTCACCCACACACCGGCGCCTTATCGTTTCACGGCGGAGAATGACAGCATCCTGCGCTACGATGACTGCCCCGGCCTGGGGCTGTACGTACACATCCCCTTCTGCCGAAGCATCTGCAATTTCTGCCCCTATTGCAAGGAGCGCTACACACCTGAAGCAGCACAGGCATATACCGCCGCCCTCTTGCAGGAAATCCACATGGTCGGGCGAATGCAAAGCGGCCGCACACGGGTGGGTAGCCTCTATTTCGGTGGCGGCACACCGGCCTTGCTGGCGCCCCAACTCCGCGACATCATTGCCACGCTACAGGAGTATTATGAAATCACCGATGGCATTGGCGCCGAACTGCACCCGGCCGATGTGAACGAAAAAACACTCACGCAGCTGAAGGCTGCCGGTGTGACACGCATCAGCATTGGCATTCAGAGCTTTTTGCTGGAGTTCGCCCACTGCCTGGGTAGACCGGCACCGCAACCGGAGAAACTGGCGGCTGCTCTGGCGAGCGTGCCATTCGAGACGGTCAGCATGGACTTCATCTTTGCCCTGCCTGGCCAGAAAATAGAGCACATACGGCAGGACTTGGACACAGCTTTCGCGCATGGTGCCAACCACGTGGCCGTGTACCCCTTCATCGATTTTTCCTTCACGGGCAGCCCGGTACACGCCATGCCCGGCCGCGAAAAACACCAGCTGCTGGATAATCTGACCGAGTATTGCAAAACTCGCGGCCTGGTGCGTGATTCCATCTGGACCTTTGCCTTGCCGGGGAATCACCGCTACTCCAGCATGACCCGCGATACCTTCCTCGGCTTCGGCTGTTCCGCCACCACTCTGCTGCGCGACTCCTTCAAAATCAATACATTCTCCGTACCGGCCTATATCGAACGCATCCGCAACGGCCAGCTACCGACCGCGCTCACCACGCGCTTCACTCGTCGCCAACGCATGGTTTATTACCTCTTCTGGCGCGCATACAGCACCTTTGTATCGAAATCGGATTTCAAAGATTTCTTCGGCACGAAACTCGACACCGAATTCAGAACCGCCTTCTGCCTCGCCCGCCTGCTGGGCTACATACAGCATGAAGATGATGGCTACCGCCTTACACCGCGGGGGGCATACTATTTCCATTATTTCGAAAACTTCTATACCCTCGCCTACATCGACAAAATGTGGGGCATCATGCGCCACTCCGCATTCCCAGAAAGCATTGAGCTTTAACACAAAAAGCGGTAAAATTGTGCTTTTTATTCTTTGCAGCAGGTAAAAATGCGCGTATTATGTACGGCATGACGAATCTGGAACTAAGCCCTTGGCCGAACAGCTCCGGCGGCATCCGAGAGAGCCTCGCGGATGTCCAGACTGGTCAACTGCGGGTAGCGGGCTCGCACGATGGAAAGCACCGTCTCATCCTCCGCGTAGTCAACGAGCTGAGCCCTCATTATTAACCCTAACCCCCAAGCCATTCAGACGTAAACAAAGGAAAGCCAAGTTATTTTCTTCCTACGTTAAAAGACCGCGCAGCCTAACCAGCTGCGCGGTTCCTTTTTATACCATCGCTGTCAAAATATCACTGAATATCGTTCAGGCGCCGGTCGCGTATCTCGCGCACAAAGTATCGCATCGGCCTGTTCTTCATGGTGCTCTCGATGGTAACATAGTTTAAGAACGGCATCGCCACCACAGACGGCAGCCAGATGATATCCTTTACCTGCTGATGGGATGATGCGCTGTGCACCTCCTTACCCCGTACCAGGTAACTCATCGTCCAGTTCAAATCAGAATTCACCCACACCGGCAGGAACATCAGAGTACACCCGGAAAGCACCCCGCCGCCACCCGGCAGGCATACCGCCCCGCTCCTCCCTCCGGGAGCCCATCTTCCTCACCTACCTGCCAGTAGTTCCCCACCTCCGGCGGCGCGATACAGTATTCGTTGACCTTACGGAAAAGATCCGTTGCCTCGGGGTTCTGGTAAAAAAGGCCGATGCGTGCCCTGGCAGACACAACCTTCCGGCTCTGAGCAAAAGCATTAGCCAGCTCGGTGGTAAGTGTCACAAGTTCCGGTGTGAGTGATGTATTTGACACAACGCGCGCATTCTAGCACATTTCGCCACCTGTGAAACAGCTTACTCTGTCAAAGCCGAAAGTGAGACAGGAAAAAGTTACTGCCCCACAACGCAGAGCAGTAACTTATAGCCAGAAAACGTGATAGTGACTTTGCGCACAGCGAGATGAGAGCCCGGGTGTTGCCAACTCAGGGGAGGAAGAGCTCACACGGCATCCCTCGCTTTGCTCATCTTGACTCAGGAACCGTAGCGGATTTTCATCATTTCCTCGCGACCTTCCTTAAGCCCTTTTGCCAGAGCTCCAACCGTCTGACGTACCACCTCTTGGCTCAACGGCATATCGTCCGTATCCACATAGCGCTCTACGCGAATATCGCCATCTTCATCCAGGTAAAACTTCACGGATGTTCTCCGGTTCAGGTCATTGACCTTTTCCAATGCGGCAGCACGTTTTGCAGCCGGCACAGCAGTGGTAGAGTAACCTTCTACCTTGAACTGTTTTCTCTCCTCATCAGCAGAAAGCACAATAACGCGAGACTCTGTCCATTTTGTTATCACCTTGCCACCTTCCTGAGTAAACTTAACATCAGCAGCTTTCAAGCCTTCTACTATTGTATCCAACATAGCAGCTTGCACCGTATTAAGCAGCGCCACGGCGGCAATCACCCCGAATATAGTTTTCTTAATCATCACTTTTTAAGTATTAGGTTGGCACCCTTTCTTTGACAGTAGAACTATCCATCTAAGCCACCATCACATGAGGGTGCACTATTAGTAACATATTAGGGTTCGATTGTCAATCCATTTTTTTTAGCGATTTTGCAGCCAAATTGTTCAATTTCTTAACTTTTTCTAAATATCCACCCCTCAAAATCCATATCAACATACACAAAAATTTCCCCTCAAAAACGCCCCGAAATATCATGGGTACAATTCCGGGTACAGTAAAAAAATTAACAATTGTATATAAACGGATTACAAACATTCATATCGTATCGACAATGCTGTATCGTAGGGGTGTTGTATTGCATCAAGTTTGTTATCTTCTCAATGCGCAAGAGATGGAACAATTTATGCAATCTGACACAAATATCTAATAATCAATTCTTACTGATATATGAAAAAGACGCTTATAGCCCTTATGGCATTGGTAGGTGTGGCGCATGCTGACATAGCATGGGATGAGTCCCAGTCGTATACGTACACATGGGATTTTAGTGCAGCATCTGTATTGGGTGGCACAGTGACAAACTCCTTCGATGTTGTGACCGCTGATGGGCGCACATACATTACAAGTTTGAGCGGCAAGAAATCCTACCGTGAAGACCACACAAGCTTTTTGTATAATGCAGTAAGTGCAGCAGTTGAAACGGAGGCAACATTGACTCTTACACTCGATTATTATTATGAGGGTAGTGACTGGGGTGAAACTATCCTGCATGTAGGCAGAGGTGATAAAAACATTGGTTATGGTGTATCATTCGGCTTGGCTCCAGGCGGTTACTTATCTGTGACGACAGCAAGGGCTAGCGACGAAAATTTTGGGGCTACGAAAAGCAGTGTTCAGCTTACGCAGGATGCATGGAACACAATTACGTTTACTCCCGCTGTTCCCGAGCCGACCACAGCCACGCTTTCCCTGCTGGCTCTGGCAGGTCTGGCTGCACGCCGCCGTCGGGCTTCTCGTTGATAAGGGGCTTCTCTACGATACGCCCACTCGGGCTGCCCAGACAGGCCGCAAGTAAGGAACAATTACAAGTTCAAGCAGGGGCGCCAAGCCCTGTATAGCGCAACCGCCCGAGGTTTCATGACCGAGGGCGGTTTCTTTTATTGTCATTTCTCACTGCATGTTGCCAATCAAAGCAAATTGCCCGGGCCGCCGCATTCCGGGTGCGGCGGGTGCTTTTGAATGGGGCGGGTGCTGTGCCTGCGGGTTTATGCGGCGGTTACGGTCACGATGGTGCGTGTGGCGGCGGGGCCGAGCAGGCGGGCGATGAAGTGCTGCATTTGCTCGTGGGTGATGCCCTGCAGCAGCTCGGGGAGCTGCTCGGCGTAGTCCGGCGGCAGTCCGAGCAGGGTGTTGATGGCCATGGTGGAGCAAAGCTTGTCTGCCGATTGTTCGGCCAGCAGGCGCGAGCTGAGTACGGTGGCACGTGCCCGCTCCAGAGCAGCCGGCGGCATGCCGTCTGCGGCCAGGCGGTCGAGCAGGTCGAGCAGGGCGGCGCGGGCTTCGGGCATGGCCTGGGGGGAGGTGCCGAGGTAGAAGTACATGCAGCCGGCATCCGTCCCCTGCAGGGCGGCGGAGGCGGCGTAGTAGGCGAGCCCGCGCTGCTCACGAATTTCGGTGAAGACGGGGCCTGCCATGTCGCGGCACCATTCATCGAAAATGAGTTGCAGGTGGTTGTCGGCGGCGGTGGCGGTGCAGCCGGGCACGGCGAGGGCGAGCACGGCCTGCTCTTTGTCGCAGGTGATGGTGATGTCGGCGGGTTGCTGCGGTGGTGTGGGGGTGAGCGGGGCCGGTGCGCCGGCGGGCATGTCGGCGAAAAGTTCGGCGGCGACGCGGCAGATGGCGGCGGGGTCGAAGTCACCGCTGATGGCCAGCACGGCGTTGCGGCCGCACATCAGGGTGGCGTGGTGCTGCAGCAGGGCGGCGCGGGTGAGTGATTGCACGCTTTCGGGGGTGCCGTCGGGGTGGTTGCCGTAGGATTGCGCCCCGAAACAGGCACGACGCAGCTGCACGAAGGCAACGGCGGCGGGGTCCTCTCGGCTGTCGAGTATGTCGGCCACCATGTCCTCTTGTGCGGTGGCGATAGCCTCTTGCGGCAGGGTGGGGTGCAGGGCGGTATCTGCCAGCAGGTCGAGCATGGTGAGGGCGTCTTCTGCCAGGGCGCGGGTTTTGAGCATGAGGGTGTTGTTCCCCGCGGTGCAGGATATGGTGCCGCCGAGCTCTTCGACGGTGTCTGCCAGCTGGGCTGCGGTGCGTGTGGGGGTGCCCTTGAGCATGCACTCCGCCAGCAGGTTGTTGATACCGGCTGTCTGCTCATTTTCGGTGCGGCAACCGGCACCCAGGCAGAGCACGGTGCTCACCAGCGGTACGCGGTGGTCTTCGCGCAGGACGAGGCGCAGGCCGTTGGGCAGTTCATGCAGCACGGGGGTGGGTCTCTCAGCCGCAGCGGTGGCTTGGGTTTCGGCTGTGTTGGTACCGGTGGGGTCCACGCTCACCACGGTCAGGCGCTCGGGTGTCAGGTAGGTGGCGGCCACCCGGGCCAGGTCGGCGGGGGTGACATGGTTGAGAGCCTCGGCCCATTCGTCGCCGGCGGCGGCGTTGCGCGAGTGGTGCCAGCTGATACCCAGCATAGAAGCGCAGCCCTGCACGGTGGAGAGGCCTTTGACCCGCTGGGCGCGCAGCTGGCGCCGGGCGCGGAGCACGCCGCGGGTGAAGTCGGCTTGCGGCAGCGTGGCGATATAGTCGAGCAGGGCGGCCTGCAGTTCATCGCGCTGTTCGCGCTCGACGTCGGCCTCGATGACGAAGGCGCCCTCGCCCTGTTTGGCGGGGAGTATGGAGGTGTTCGTGTCGTGCGCGATGGCGCGCTCATCGTGAAAGAGCTTGTAGAGCCAGGCGGCGCGACCGTCCCCCAGCACGGCAGAGAGCACGGAAATGGCGGCTGAGTCGGGGTGGGCGGTGTGGGGTATACGCCAGGCGAGCATCAGTGTGCTGGTGGGTTGGGCGAACTCGCAGCGGTGCAGGCGCTTGCCCCATTGGCGGGGCTCGGTGACAGGGGGAAGGGGCAGAGCAGGTGCCGGCGGTATGTCGGCCACGGCTTCTTCGAGCGCGCTGAAGACGGCCGCAGGCTCTACATCGCCCACGATACACACGAACATGTTGCCGGGGGTATAGCGGCTGCTGTGGTAGCGGCACATGTCCGCGTGGCTCAGGCGGTCGAAGAGTTTCTGCTCGCCGATGACCGGCAGGCGGCGCGGGTGTACCTTGTAGAGGGTGCCGATGAGGGCGCGGTAGGCGGTGTCGCGCGGGTCATCGTTGTACATGGCCATTTCGCGGCGTATGACCTCGCGCTCTTTTTCAAATTCTCCCTCGGGGAAGGTGGGGCGGAACACCAGCTGCATGAGGATGTGCAGGAACTGCTGCCATTGTGCCGAGGGGCCGTCGATATGGTATACGGTGCGGTCGGTGGTGGTGTAGGCATTCCACAGGCCGCCCAGGGCGGCGACCTCTTCGTTGAGTTGCTGGGCGCTGTACTCACCCGCGCCCTTGAACACCATGTGCTCCAGCAGGTGCGAAAGCCCCGCTCCGGCGTGCTCGCCCTCGTGCTCAGACCCCGTGCCGACCCACACCTGCACACTGACTACCGGGAAGGCCGCCTGGCGGCTCACGATAGCTGTCAACCCATTCCTGCATGTGTATACCTCTGCTTGCATGGCCGACATCATACCTTTTTCTGCCCGCGGGCGCAAGAAAAATCAAAACGGCAGCCGAAGGGAGGGATGCCCGGGTACTGTATACAATTCGACCCGGATTCGGGCACGTCAGGTGCGAATCCGGGCCGGAAGCTTGTTCGCAGGTATCAGGCCTGAGCTTTAAGGGTTTCGATGGGAAAACACAGTTGAACATACAACTGCCGCCGCTAAGCGGCAATTTCACCTTTACAGCCTGTAAAACTGTTTCCCGATGAAATTGCTCGCTTTGCTCGCAGTGAAATTGGTGGCTGCGCCACCATTGAAATTGCTTCGCATTGAAATTGACTCGCTGGCGAGTCAGTCAGGCTTTTCAAATGAGTCAGCTCTTAAGGGTCTCGATGGCGGCCTGCAGGGTGGGGACGTCTTCGATGGAGATGACGGTGACATCTTTGCAAATGCGCCCCATCATGCCGGCGAGGGTTTTGCCGGGGCCCATTTCGATGAAGAGGGTGTGGCCCTTTGCCACGAGGTCCTGCATGCTGGCAGCCCAGCGCACGGAGCCGCATACCTGAGCCCCGAGCATGGCGCGCACGTCATCCGTGCCGGTGACGGGGCGGGCTTCGTAGTTGCAGTATACGGGGCAGGCGGGCATCTGCATGGTCGCAGCGGCGAGTTCGGGCAGCAGTTTTTCCTGAGCGCTCTTCATGTAGCGGCTGTGGTAGGCACCGGCTACGTTGAGTTTTTTGGCCAGCTTGAACCCGGCGGCCTTGGCACCGGCTACGGCTTTGTCGACACCTTCAACGGAGCCGCTCACCACGGTCTGACCGGGGCAGTTGAAGTTGGCTACGTCGATATCGCACTCAGCGGCCAGTTTCTGTACGGCTTCGTCATTCCCGCCAATCATGGCGGCCATGGTGCTGGGGGCAGCCTGACAGGCTTCCTCCATGTAAGCGCCGCGCTTCTGCACGATTTTCAGGCCGTCTTCCATGCTGAAGGTGCCCGCAGCGGCGTGAGCGGTGAATTCGCCCAGGCTCAGACCGGCGGCGGCCACCGGCTCAATCTCTACTTCGCTGCGCAGGATTTCCCACAGGGCCAGGCCGTGCAGGTAGAGTGCCGGCTGGCAGTTGCAGGTGCGCGTCAGTTCGGCGTCCGGGCCGTTGAACATGACATCGGTGAGCGAATAGCCCAGGGCGGCATCGGCGGCGTCCATCATGGCTTTGGCTGCCGGGTAGGTATCGTAAAGGTCTTTGCCCATGCCCACTTTCTGGGCACCCTGACCGGGGAAGAGGATAACTGCTTTCATGATTGTGAGTGTTGCAGGTGGTTATGTCTGTCTGCTGTGAGCATGTTAGCGCATGCAGCGCCCGAGGTCAAGAAAAAATGAAGAAAATGTAGAGTGGGCTATAGGTTTCTCGCCAAGAGCTTGCATGCGCTCGGAGCGCGTGGCGGTGTAATTGTGCGGGGTGGATATGAGGGGATTTTCTTTTTCTATCATATGTTAGGTATTGTAATGGATTGCAAGTGAAATGATTGTTTTGAAGGTGACAGGTGGTGTGTGACGTGTATTATATACATTGAGCTAACAATGGGGGCGGGAGGTGCTGATGTAGGGTAAATATGAAGAAAAAAGTAAAAAAATACCATGATAACGAAAATAAAGCTTGCCAAATGTGTGCTATAAATGTAGACTGGACTCACCACACAAATACAATTGTTTTTGCCATGAAGGAACGTGCTAGTTATACACCGGAAGAGAAATTGGAAATCATCAAGGCTATTTTTTCCAAGAAGGTTTCCATCCAAACCATTGCGAAAGAGAAAGGCATAGCGCCCACTCTGATATCGCTGTGGAAGAAGCAGGCAGAGGAGGCCATGGAGGCCCGTTTCCAGCCCCAGCCCAAGGGGCGCCGCAAGTCTGCCCCGGCTGCAGCTGCCCCCAGCGAGGGTGACCGCACGCTGAAGAACGACGCTCGCAAAGCCAAGATTAAGGCTGCCCACCTGGAGAGCTCACTGCGCGAGGCCAAGGCTCGTTGCGCTAAGCTCGAAGAGCAGGTCGCCACTCTGGCAGCCACCTTCGGTTGCCGCTTGGTGAAGGTCCGCACCCCCCGCAAGCCCCGCAAGGCTTGAGCCGGGTTGTGGCCGACAGGCCGTTGATATTTTATCTATCCCCCGCAGTTGCCGTTTACAGGTAGCTGCGGGGATTTGCCGTAAAAGGGCAGATACATAGCAAGTATATTGTAATACAAACTTCTCGAAGGCAGGGAGTTTGTGTCATTAAGATGCATTTAGATAGACATTGCAGTAAAGATAAGTAAAATAGAGCAACAAGTCGGCGGATGAAGTGTGCCTGAATGTGTAACCAAGTATCACCTGTCCGCTATTCCTATAGTGAAAAGAATTATGAAAATTCTCCCCCTCAAAGAATGGACCCGCCGTTTGGGTGTGCTGGCTCTCAGTGCCACGGCGGCCTTGGTTTCGTGTGCGCCTGTCAGTCAGGCCGCACCGGATTATGACCAGATAGGCAAGCAGTTTTCGCTGGTGCTGCAGAACGCTCACTTCTCTCGCGGGCGTTTCTCGCAGAAGATGTATGAGAAGTTTCTGGAGAGCTACCTGCGCAATGTAGACCCGCAGCGCCTGTACTTCAGTGAGGAAGATGTGCAGAAGCTGCGCGAGCGCTACGGCACCTCTTTCGGCGATTATCTGCTTGCGAGCGAGACTCGCACGCTGGCAGTAGAGCTTTACACGGAGTATTCGACCCGTGCGCTCCACCACATTGCCCAGGCGGAGAAGATGCTCAAGGAGTACGAGAAACAGCTGCCGGCCTTCGATTCCGACCGCACGACCCCGCGCTCTCGCCGCAAGTTGCCCCGCGCTGCCAACAAGGCCGCCCTGGAGCAGGCCTGGCGTGACATGGTAGATGATATGGTGCTCACCGAGGTGCTGCGCCGTGAAAATGTGGCTCGTCTGGCTGCTGAGAAGGGTAAGCCTGACCCGAATGCCAATGAGTTGCCCGTGGCTGAAAAACTCCAGGCTCGCTTAAAGCGCCTGCGCAATGAGGTGCAGGAGGCTGACACCGAGGATATGGTGGCCAAGCTTCTCAATGCCGTTGCGCTTTCCTACGACCCGCACAGTGACTACATGGGTGCGCGCGAGGAGCAGCGCTTTAAGGATATGATTAAGGCTTCCATCGTCGGTATCGGCGCCCAGCTGCGTGAGGATGACGATGGCTCCACCCGTATCGAAGGTATTGTGAAGGGTGGCCCGGCTGCCAAAAACGGCCAGCTGAAGCTCGGCGATAGGATTGTGGCTGTGGACAGCGCCAACACCGGCAACTGGACCGATATCATGTACCTGAGCATCGACAAGGTGGTTGACCTCATTCGCGGCAAGAAGGGGGTATCCGTCCGCCTGCGTGTGCTGAATGCCGAGAGCGGCGAGCAGAAAGAGGTTGTCATCGTGCGCGACGAGGTGCCCATGTCCGAATCTCTGGCCAGCGCCAAGGTGGTTGATGTACACCGCGAGGGGAAGGAGCCCTATCGTGTGGGTATTCTGACCCTGCCTTCCTTCTACATTGACCTCGACAGCGGTGATGTACGCTGCGCCAGCGATGTCAAGAAGCTCCTTCAGCGCATGAACAAAGAGGGCGTGAAGGGCCTGGTGGTGGATTTGCGTTTCAACGGCGGCGGTTCGCTCGACGAGGTGCGCAAGATGGTCGGTTTCTTCACCGGTGCCGGCCCCGTGGTGCAGGTGCGTGATTCCCGTGGGCATATCGAGCGCCTGACCGTGAGCGGTCGCCAGCTCTTCAAGGGCGAGGTGGTCGTCATCACCAACAAGCTCAGCGCTTCGGCCTCCGAGATTTTTGCCGGTGCCATGGCTGACTATGGTCGCGCCGTCATCGTGGGCGATGAGTCCACCTACGGCAAGGGTACCGTGCAGATTCCCCGCAGCCTGTCGGACTACATGCCCTACTTTGCCTCGCAAGAGGGGTGCGGCATGATTAAGGTGACCGTGCAGAAGTTCTACCGCATCAACGGTGCTTCGACCCAGCTGAAGGGTGTGGAGAGCGATATCGTGCTGCCCATGTCGACCGCCGCGCTGCCGATTGGCGAGGCTGAGATGGACTACGCCATGCCTTACGATGAAATTGCCCCCGCCGGTCATTATGTGAAGAACCCGCACCTGGCGCGTATTCTGCCCGAGCTGCGCCGCCGCAGTGCCATTCGCGTGGCCGGCGACAAGGACTTGCAGTACAGCAAGTGGTTTATTGACTACCGCCGCCGTATTACGGAGCAGAATACCGACTCCCTCAACAAGGAGGTGCGCCGCAAGGAGGACGCCGAGTTGCGCCGAATTCAGCGCGCTAATGATGAGGAGCGCAAGACCCGCTATGCCGCCATGGCTGAGCAGGACGCCCGCAGCTTCACCATCTACCGCCTGACCCTGGATGACGTGCAGGCCGACAAGCTGCCCATAGCCAGCAAGGAAGATGAAGAGAAGTACATGGAGTCCGCCGAAGACCCTGAGGAGGCACTGGAGGACGATGTGGATTACCCCTCGAACCTTGACCCCATTTTGCGCGAGGCGCTCCATATCGTGCGTGATATGATGGATTTGCGCTGAGTCCCCGCAAGCGGATGAAACAATCAGCGGAAGGCCCCTTCAACATGGTTTTGTTGAAGGGGCCTTTCAAATTTCCTCACCGGAGCATAGAGGAAGTAAAACGCAAAAAAACAACACTTTACAGCGCGTGGGGTGCTTTTTGTACACCCTCGGGCGGGATTGATATTTTTTTTGAGGCGGACAGTAGCGGACGGGGCACGATATTTTAGGGAGGTTAATAGATGAGCCCGGGCGGCGGATTATTCGGGTGTGGCATTCTTGCGGGGGCGGCCACGGGGGCGGCGCCATGGCCGCCGAATGGTGGCAGATCCTCCCGCCTAACTCTCAGGGGAAAGGGGGTAAAAACTCAGCCCCGCCCGGTTTCCCGGGCGAGGCCTTGTCTCAGGTGCTTTACCTTAGCAGCTGCACCATGCCGCCAGCGGCGACGCGTATATTGTAACACTCAGTGTCAATATGCAAGAACTTTTTTTCGCAAAAAACTGCTCTTTTTTTAAAAAACTTCAGGCCGCAGGGCACTTGCGCACCCGGCGGCCGAAAATCTATGTTTAAACCGGGACCCCTCCCGGGCAAGGCTTGCACCTTACACCCCCATTCTACCTACGTGCCACACATTGTCAAGCAAAAACGCAAAAAACCGCCCGCGGTGTTGGTCGCACCGGCGGGGCTTTTCTTTTTCAAGCGGTGCGGGGGAGGTGCGGGCACAAAAAACACGGCCGGGCGTGCGCATCACCCGCGCCATGGCCGCCGAATGGTGGCAAATCCTCCCGCCTAACTCTCAGGGGGCGGGTGTGCTGTCGGCTGATTTTTTTCCGCGGGGGTGGAAGTGGCGGTGCAGGCTTACCAGGCGTTTTTTCTCGACATGGGTGTAGATTTGTGTGGTCGAGAGGTCGGCATGGCCGAGCATATCCTGAATCACGCGCAGGTCGGCGCCGTTTTCGAGCAGGTGGGTGGCAAATGAATGGCGCATGATGTGCGGGTACACATTTTCTGACAGGCCGATGTCTGCCGCGCGCGCTTTGATAATCTGCCGTATGCGCTCGCGCGTGAGCCCCGTGCCGCGGCGCGAGAGAAACAACACGTTTGCCCGATTGCCGGAGCGCACCAACTTGGCGCGCGCGTGCTGCATGTAGTGGCGCAGGGCTGTGGCGGCCATGCCGCCCAGCGGCACGTAGCGGGTTTTTTGCCCTTTACCGAGCACGCGCAGGAACATTTCGTCCCAATCCACCTGCTCAGGGCGCAGGCTGATAAGCTCGCTGACGCGCAGACCGCTGCTGTAGAGCAGTTCGAGCATGGCGCGGTCGCGCGCGCCCAGGGGCACATCGTGCGGGTCAATGCTCGCCAGCAAGCGGTTCACCTGTTCCGCGCCGAGGGTTTCGGGCACTTTCATGCCGGGGCGCCCGCCCTGTACCAGCTCCGCCGGGTTGGTCGGAATGGTGCCGCGGCTGTGCAGATAGCGGAAAAAGCGGCGCAGGTGCACCATGGCTATGCGGCAGCTTGAGGGGCGCAGACCCGCACAGTGCAAATCGGTGCGGTACTCCGCCAGCAGGGGTTCGGTAACATCCGCCGGGCTCGGTGCGTGCTCTTGGCACCACAGGGCAAAGCGGGTCAGGCTGCGCCGCACTCCCTCACGGTAATTCGTGCTCAACCCGCGCTCTGCTGCCAGGTAAAGCAGGAACTGCTCGATGAGAGTAGCGTACGTCATGGCTCAAGCCCCGTGGCACATCCCCGGGGCGCAAGGCTCGGGTTTACCCGGTTAGCGAGAGCCTGTGGGTTCGGGCAGGGCGGCATCGAGGTCCTCCACCACCGCAGGGGCTGCAGGGGACGGGGTAGCCTGACCGGAGGCCTCCGTTATTTCGCGCTTGCGCTCCTCGAACTCCCTGGATTTTTCGGACTTCTTGCCCACCACCACCACGGTTCTGCCTTCATCGTTGACACGCAGCTGAGGGTTTGTGGTATCGCTGAGCGGTGCCTGTTCGAAGGGCAGCAAGCCATCGGGGCCGGCCGGGCCTTCACCACCGGGCAGCGGCACCATATCAGTCGTGGATACCAGGGTGATGGGATTGACCATGTCCGTCTCGCGCAGGAAACCGCGAACCCCGTTCTCGGCCTCCACAAAGTAATACGTTCCTTCGCATGAGAGAATCTTCACCGTGGGAGTCTCCACCATGCGCCCCGACGGTTTTTCCGCATAATCAGGGTTGCGATCCAGCAGGTAGGCTCGCCCCTGTTGCACTTCGGGGGTTGCTCCGACGATGAACAAGCCTTCCTTCACGCGCTCTGCGCGCATTTTGGCTCGTGCTTCATCCGTACCGGGCGGGTCGAGCGGTGAGGGCTCCTGCAGGTACAGGGGCATGTACTCACCTTTTTCGAACATGTTGCACGAACTGAGCAACACGGCACCGAGTAGCAAATATGGAGCGACTTTCATACGTGCTTCATTATAGTGCAAATGCCGACTTATATCAAGCAATAACGGCGTCATGGATGAAAACCGCGAGGCGGAAAGGTGAAAATTCCCGATTTTGACTTTCAGTTTCCGTTGGTCGGTGTTTTTCCGGCGTCGGCGGCACATATTCGGCATGTGTCAGACGCAGAGCGCCCACCTGCGTCGCAACACAGGTGGGCACCCAACTTACTACCTTATGAAACCCGGTCGCCCGAATTGGCGGAGCCGTGCTCTCTCCTTCACAGAACATCCGCCGGCGGCCGGTATGGTTAAGACTCCGGCAAATGGGCGTTTGTTCAATTTTTTTTCAGAAAAGTGCCGATTTTTTTGATTTTGCAATGAATCCGGGGTACTTCAACACGGCTGAATTGCAAGACCAAATGCGACAGCAAGTGATTTTTCTTCTATTTAGGCTGCAAATTTGATAAAATGGAGCTTTTCTGTACGTGCCATGAGGCGAGCAGATTTTCCTTTAAAGATGCGTCGAGGGTAACGGTTCAT
>JAZRKM010000002.1:0-21229 GCA_045646325.1 Akkermansia sp.
GGTGGGTTCGCCTGTAGCGGCTGTGGCCGTGCCGTCAGCGGCGGGGGCGGCTTCGTTCGTTGTCGTAGGTTCTGCGGGTGCCGATTCAGCGGGGGGCTGGTCGGTGGTACTCAACTGAGCCGCGGCGTCATCGGGGTTGATTTCAGCCACCAGGTCTGCCCCGGGGTCTTTTTGGTTGTCGGGGTGATTGGCCAGGTAGTTCTGGAATTCGGGGTCGGGTTCAGCGCCGCTTTGTATAGCGCGGTCATAGGCGCGGGCGGCATCGGGTATGCTTCCCATTTCGGCATAGAGTCGGGCCATGTTGTAGTGGGCATCGCTCAGGGTGGGGTTGAGCTTGACGGCTGCGGCGAAGTGCTTGAGTGCCTCGTCGCTGCGCCCGCTGATACCCTCTATGTTGGCCAGGTAGAAGAAGGCTTCCGCATTCCCGGGGTCCAGCTCGATGGTGCGCACGAACATGCGTTCGGCTTCTTCCATGCGGTCCTGACGGTAGCAGCATATACCGGCCAGATAATAGGTGATGGGTAAATCAGGTGCCAGGCGGGTGGCTCGGGTAAGGTATTCGATGGCCTCGTCGCATTTGTTGCGGTACAGCAAGATGGTGCCGAGGTTGACCAGGCCGGGTACGTGGTCGGGCTGGTAGTCGTAGAGGGTGCGGTAAAGCTGCTCGGCGGAGGTGTAGCGGGCTTTCGAGAATGCCTTGTCGGCCAGGCTGGCAAGAGTCTGAATTTCGAGGCTTCGGCGCACGGCGTTGGTGCCGTCGGCATCCTGCATTTCCCCGCTTTCGCCGTTGCGTATGGATTCTACGAGCCGGCGCTCGGCGTCGGTGAGGTCGAGTTTGCTTTCATCATCGAGTCGCTGCAGCTCAGCGCTCATTTCGCTGTTGCCCTGCTTGAGTTGCTTGTAGGTTTCGATGAGCAGCTTGCGACCCTGTTCCTGCATTTCGATGGTGCGGCGTTGCTTGGCAATGACATCTTTGAGCACGCGATTTTCTTCTGCCAGGGCGGGGTCGACTTCCGGGCGGTTTGCAGCGGCGTCGATTTCGGCTTCGAGGTTGTTGAGTCGCTCGGTGAGTTCAGAAATACGGCGGCGATAACCGCGGTTTTCGTCATAGACGAGGCCCATCTGTTCGCGCAGTTGGTCGACCTCGGTACGGGCCTCGTTGAGCTGCTGGGCGAGCACATCTTTTTCGTCGGCTGAGCCAGACATCTGGGCTTCGAGTGCCTCGACCTTTGCCCGGGCGGCCTTGAGCTGTTCCGCCAGAGTGAGGTTCTGGTCGAGCAGGGCTTTGGTTTTTTCGGGGCTGTTAAGCTCGACAATGGCGCGCAGCTGTTCGTTTTCGGCCTTGAGCTGGTCGCGTTCGCGGGTGACTCGCTCCAGCTCGGCCTGTGTCTGGGCAAGCTGGCTGGCTAACTCGTTGGCGCGGTCTTCCGCTTCTTTGCGGGCGCGTTCGGAGTTGCGCAGCTTGTCTTCCGCCTCTGCAAGTCGGCGGGTGAGTGCATCAACGACTTCGTTGTTGATTTTTCGCTCGTCTTTGACTTGTTTGAGCAGTTTTTCGTAGCGCTCGCGGTACTCCTGCTGTTCCTGACGGGCTAAGATGAGGTCTTTCTGGGTCTGCTTGTATTTTTCGCTCAGCGAGAGCAGGCTGCGGGCCATGTTGCTGCACTCGGTGCGCAGGCGGGAGAGTTCTTCGCGCAGCTCTTTTTCATTGGCAGCGTAGTCGGGCAGGCCATCGGGGGAAAGCCCATCGGTGGCGGCCAGATTGTCGCGTATGCCGGGCAGGGGGATGTCCGTCTCCTGTGGTACGGGGCGGCCGGGTTGACGCCCGGTGGGGATGGGGGCTTTGGCTGCTTCCTCCTGATACTTTTCTATATTGGTGGCGAGCTGATTTCGCAGGTAGCTCATCATCTTGGGTTTCCACTGCGGGTGGTCACGTACGATGATGGCCATCAACTTCTCCGCCTGACGGGCTTTTTTGAGCGCCTGGTTGTAGTTGCCTCGCTCGGCTGCTTTGGCTGCATCATTCCGCAGGCCGTATGCCACCAGCAGGTCTTCGGCCGGGTCGCGCGGCGCGCCGGCACGCGGGCCGGCTTCCACAATCCCTGTTCGTGTTCCGGGGTTGCTTTGGGCCCATAGAGTATTGCTGCTCAGTAGCGAGATACCGCTGAGTGCCAGAAGTGTGTATGTGGTTGCTGCTGACATGAAGAGACGTTGCTCTATGGTAGTCTATTCTGTCGGCAAAGCAAGCCGGAAGTGTGTCACACTCGGCGTTTGCTCCGGCTTTCGCGCTTGTCATTTTGGCTGTGGTGGGCTACAATAGTGCGGTACATGGAAGTAACGCTCAGCAAGGTTGACGGTCGTCTGGTGCTCACGCCGGCGGGGTATCGCCCGCGGTTGGAGCGCGCGTTTGCCGTGTCGGCGGGGCGAGGTATGCTTGATTTGCTGCGCTACGGGTTGCCTGAGGGGGCTGCCCCGGTGCTGGCCTGGTTGCGCGAGCGGGCTCGCGAGTGCATGGTGGAGTATCTGCGCCGTCTGCGGCGTGGGGAGGAACCGGCGGCAGCGCTGACGCTGCCCCCAGCGCGAGCGGCGGTGCTGCTGGAGGGGTTGCCGCCCATGGGGGGTGAGCCTGTGGGGGCGGAGGATGTGGCTGAGTGGTTTGCGAGCCTGGAGCCGGCGCTGGCTTGGTTGGCCGGGCGTGAGTGTTGTTCGCCTGAGCAGTGGCTCTGCCGACTGGGTGAGGGGTGGCAGCAGCTTGGGGTGCTCTGTTTTCACTTGGCTGAGAATGCGGGCGAGGCTGCGGAGAGTGCGCCTTTTGCCTTCTTGGCTACTTTTGTGCACAAGGTGGGGCAGGATGAGCGCCCTCGCCATGCTCCGCTGGGGTTGGCGGCACGCCTGCTGGCCGGTGACAGTGCGGCGCTGCTGGATTTGCTGCGCCCCTTGCGACAGGTAGCCGGGCAAAGCCCGTTTCTGGCGGAGCTGATTGATTCGCAGGCTGTGTATCGCCCCTGTGCCTGGAGTGCCCGGCAGGCGCATGATTTTCTGGCGACCTTGCCCTTGCTTGAGGCGGCGGGGATTGAGACTCGCATGGTGAATTTGTGGAAAACGCAGCCCCCGCGTGTAGAGCTGGAGGTGCGCTTAGATGTTGCTGAGTCCGGCGCGGCAAAGCCGGGGGCGGCTCCCTCGGTCAACGTGAATTCGCTGCTGCGATTTTTCCCGCGTGTTGTGCTGGGGGACTACAACCTGACGGATGACGAGTTGGCGCAGTTGCTTGCCGGTGATGACGATGGCTTGGTGCGTTTTCGGGGTGAGTGGGTGCGGCTTGACCGCGATAAGTTGCGCCATTTGCTGGAGAGCTGGCGGCAGGCCACGCGTATGGCGGCCGGTGGCATCCCCCTGCTGGTAGGCCTGCGCTACCTGCTGGGTAAGCGCAGCGAAGCTCTGCCACAGCTGCCGCCGGCTGAAGATGGTGTGCGTACGGTGGCCGGGGCGCGATTGGCGCTTGCGCTCTCCAACCTGCATTTCGGACAGGTCGAGCCTGATTTGCCGCCTGAACTTGCCGGTACGTTGCGTAGTTATCAGCGTGATGGAGTGCGGTTCCTGTTGAATGTGACATCGGCCGGGTTCGGTGCCTGCCTGGCGGATGATATGGGGCTGGGTAAGACCCTGCAGGTCATCAGTTGGTTGACCCATCTGGCCCGCGCCGGGGAGCTGGGTGAGGGCAGGGGGGCTGCGCTTATTGTGGCCCCGGCTTCTCTGCTCACCAACTGGCAGTACGAGCTACGCCGCTTTGCCCCGCAGCTGGAGGTGGTGGTGTTGCACCCCTATGCCCTCAATCGCCAGCAGGCAGATTACCTGCGCAGTAATCCTGCCTGGCTGTTGCGCCGAGCGCATGTGGCACTCACTACGTACGGTATTGCCACGCGCAATGAGTTGCTGGCTCGCAGCACCTACCCCGCCCTTGTGCTGGATGAGGCGCAGGCTATCAAAAATGCCGACTCACAGCGCACCCGTGCCATTTGTCGGCTGAGCAGTACCCGCCGCGTGGCTATTACCGGCACTCCGGTGGAAAACTCGCTCAGCGAGCTGCATAGCCTTTTCGAGTTTCTCAATCCCGGGCTGCTGGGTACGGAAAAGGAGTTCAATGCCCTCGTTGCCGGTATGGGCAGCGACTACACCCCGCTGCGCCGACTGGTTCGCCCCTTCATGTTGCGCCGCCTGAAGAGTGACCCGGCTCTGTTGCCTGAGTTGCCGCCCAAGACGGAACAGGCGGCCTGGTGTCACCTCACCCCTGAGCAGGCTCGTCTCTATGCGCATGAGGTCGAGACTCTGCGTGCTGTCGTGGCTGAGCCTGACCCGCAAACTCGCCTCACACTTGTGCTGCCTATTCTCGGTCGCCTGAAACAGATTTGCAATCACCCTGCCCAGTACCGGGGTGAGACGTGGTTCGAGCCGGCTGCCGCCGGTAAGTTTGAGCGGCTGGGGCACCTGGCGCGCAGTATTGCCGCTGCGGGGGATTGCTGCCTGGTGTTCACTCAGTATCGCAGTATGATTGAGCCGCTGCATGATTTCCTGGCTACGGTTTTCGGGGCGCCCGGTCTGACCTTGCATGGCGGTACTCCCATTGCCGAGCGTCAGCGGCTGGTGGCAGCCTTCCAGGCAGCGGGCGGGCCTCGGTTCTTCGTGCTTTCGCTGAAGGCAGCCGGTACCGGGCTGACCCTCACCCGGGCGCGCCATGTCATTCACTTTGACCGCTGGTGGAACCCTGCGGTGGAGAATCAAGCCAGTGACCGCGCCTACCGCATCGGCCAATCGCAGCCGGTGCTGATTCACCCTCTTATCTGCCGCGGTACCATTGAGGAGAACATCCACCACATGCTGACCCGCAAAAGTGCCATGGCCGACAACCTGCTTGCCGGTGGGCTCGAGAAATTGCTGCTTCATCTCACCCCTGAAGAGTTGCTGGGTATCGTATGAGCCGGCGAATGGCTGTGCCGGCCATAAGGTGCCGTGTGGGCGAGAGGGCGGGATGACGCGATATTCAGTGCCGTGCGGGAATTTTTGACTGTGCAAGTGCCGGAGAATATGCTAGAATATAAGCACATGAGCGAGACTCACATCATCTGTAAACCGACGACCGATACTTTTGTTCGTTTCGGTATCGTGATAGCAGCCCTTTTCGGGTTTGCCGTATATTTCTTCTACGATGGTCACACGGGCTATCGGCAGAAGAACGAGGTGATATGCAGTTTTAAGGCCTTTGCCGAACTGGGAAAAAAGGCGCTGGAGTGTACGGAATCTGAGTGGGTGGCTGAAATGAGCAGCCGACCGCTTATTGCCACCGAACAGGTGGAGGGTGAACTCATGGCGGTGCTGGGCGACCAGCGCTACCCCCTGCCGCCGCAGTGCGAGGCTGCTGTGAGCTGCCCGCCCGAGGTGCTGAATCATGCTGCCATGAGCAGCGGCTGGAGCGATTGCTGGGCTGCATACAGTCGCCGCCTGCAGTTGCCCATCAGCCCGGGGGAGCATGCGTATGACCTGGGGGCAATCCGTGAGCAGTGGATTGCCGGTGGGGTGTTTATTCTGCTGGGCTGCGTGTTGTTGTATTTTGCGCTGCGCACCCGTGGGCGAGTCATGGAGCTGCGGGGCGATTGCCTGACGGTTGCCGGGCAGCAGTTCCGCGTGGCTGACATCAGCCATATCGACCTGCGCCAGTGGGGACCCGGGTTTAAGGGTTGCGCTACACTGACCGTCAACGGCCGCAAGCTGAAGGCCGATGGCATGACCTACGGTGGTTTTAATAAGGAAAAAGGTGAACCGGCAGAGCAGTTCATGCAGGCGCTGCTGGCTCAGTACCAAGGTGAAATTACGGAATATGAGGCTCCCTCGAACAGTGATTCGGGCGACTGAGTTTTCACTCAGATTGCTGAAGAACTGCCGCCCGACCCGCCGTGGTGCGGCCGGTGCAGCCCGTGCAGTGGCGAGAGCATTGAGCTCCCGCCGCTTTGTGGTGTATGGGTTGGGGCTGGTTATTGCCCTTGAGCTCTGTGTGCTGGGGATTGGCGTGGTGCGCCGGCTGGAGGTGGCGGCTGCGCGCACGCAGCATGCGGCAGATGTTTACATGGCCGCGGTCGAGGTGCAGTCTTTCGGGCAGCAGCTGAATGCCCGTAACGGCGGTGCCGCGGAAATCAGCGCCAGTTCCGGCAGCGCGGGCAATGAAGAATCCCCGAAAGAGCCCTCTGCGGGAGATGAGGCTCCGCCCCTGCAACCGCGAGATGTCAACACGATTGTATGGGAAGAAACCGGGGTTGATATCGGTGACTACAGTACCCCGGACAAACCCGCTGAGCAGGTAGGCGCTGCTGCCGCAGTCATCGTACCGACCGATGCCGCGGGCAATGCCCTGAATGCAGAGGATGCCGATGAACTCGACCGCCTGATTCGCAAGGCCGTGACGGCCATGGTGGCCGGGGATATGCGCCTGTGCGTGCTCTGTCTGGAGCAGGGGCGTACCCTGTCCCCCGAACATCCGGCGCTGCTGTACTACTATGGCATGGCGTACGATAAATTGCTCAACCCCGAAAAAGCGCGTGATTTTTACACGCAGGTGTTCCGCCAGCGTGACCGGGCCGGCAAGTATTTCGAGCGCGCCTCGCGCCGCCTGACCTATGGGTTGGCGCAACCTTCAGCCATGCGCGGCAAGCTCTCTTTCGGCCCGCCGCTTGTGCGGCATAGTTTCGATGACTACACCGGCGACAGCGTTACCATGCGCCTGCCCGTCATGCTTGCTCCCGGGGAAGAAGTGCGGGTGGAGGATATATTGATTCGTGTGCGCTTCTTCGTGCTGGTGAATAACACCAAAATCGAATTTTCAGAAAACTACGCCCCCCAGGTGCAGTGGGAGCACGCAACGCAGACCTTCGATGAGCAGGAGGAAAACCTCATCGTCACCTACAACCTGCCCCCGCTCAGCAGTGAGGAGCAGGGGGTTTATGGCTCTCGCCGCTACTACGGCTACACCGCCAAGCTCTACTACCGCGGTGAACCGCTTGACTGCCTGAGCAGCCCGTCGGCTCTGTTGCTGCATGAGCAAATGCTTGATGCCCGCGCAGCCCGTGCTCATTCGCACTCATCCGGCAATTACGGCCTGTTGCCGGATACCGGCGTGACCACGGATGACGGACTGGTGCCCGAGTTCGCGGATGAATTGCCCCTGCCGGATGAGGAGGCTATCCCCGCCGTTGATGAAGACATCAGCACCGATGAAGAGAGCAGCGGCGATGAAACGGAAACGCCCTTTTCACGATTTATCGAAGAGATTGACCCCTCGTAACCTTTAGCACCCCGGTATTGATTATGTCTGAACCTGATTTTGAGAACCTGCCGACTCGCCTGGGTGTTTATACGCTCACGGAATTGTTGGGTCGAGGTGAGTTCACCGACCTGTACCTGGCCCGGCAGAGCCATGTGGAGCGTGGTGTGGTGGTACAGGTGCTGCGCCCGGGGGCTGACCGGGCTACGACGGACTATTTCCTTCATGTCGTGCGGGCTCGCGGTGCGGCGGAATTGCCGGGTATAAGCCAGGTGCTGGAAGCGAAAATGGCCGGCAATATCTGGTTCCTGACCCATGAGCGCCCCGTTGGTGAGAGCCTTGCACAATTAGCCGCTGCCGGGGTACGCCTCACGACGGCCCAGGCCTGCACCGTGATTGCCACCGTGGCGCGCATGTATGCCGATGCCGCGCGGCAGAATCTGGCCATGGAGCCCCTGCCGCCACACTCCATTTATGTGAAGGGTGATGACCGCGCGTGTGTGCTTTCCCCGGTGCTGTGCGGTGAGAGTGACCCCGCTGCCACCGGAGCTCACATGCAGGCACTGGCAGATGCTCTGCAACCCATCTTGCCCCGGGATGTGCCGGGCCAGGGTCGCGTAGCTACCCTGGTACAATGGATTGAACAGGGGTATGAAGGGCAGTACCTCGATTGGGAGGCCATTGCCGCTACGGCAGATGAAATCAATATTCAGACAGCCCCCCTGCTGACTCGTAGTGTGGTGCAGAACCTGAGCTCCGGCAATGTGGGTCGCCAGGTGCGGCAAAAGCAAGCCCGGCGCCGCCTGCGCCGCCGTATTTTATACTTGGGGTCGGCTGCTCTGTTTGTGGCACTGATGGGCTGTGCCGGTGCCCTGCTGCTGTCCGGTGAAGGTGAGCTGTTGCCGGAGCGTAGCGGGCGTTTCCTGTATGTGCAGGCCGAGCAGGGGCCGCGCCGTGTGTTGCTGCGCCCTGTCAGCATATTGGAGTACCAGCGATTCCTCAATGTTTACGAAGACCCCTCCGCGACCAACCAGTTCCGCCGCGCTGCCATCAACAAAGGCGTGCCCGATGATTGCGGTAATCATACCCCCGTTGAGTGGCAGCAACAACTCGAAGCTGTAGACAGCGGCAAGCCCTGGCATGGTGAAAAAATCACCTCGCGTACGCCCGTGCGCGGCGTGTCGTATTGGGATGCCCTCGCCTACGCTAATTTCCGCGGTGCCGAACTTCCCTCGGCCGCCGTGCTGCATGCTGCCCGCGAGCAGGCTGGTAGCAACTCCCACCTGCCTGAAGAGTGGACCACTACCACTCGGCCGGCTGATATGCTGTATGCCGAGGGACAGGTGCTGCTGCCTGCCACCGGCAGCAAGGGTCCTGTTATTGAGCCTGACCGGGCAGCCCGCAATGTACAGCGCGGGTTCCGCATTCTCCTCCCTGTTTCAACTGATAAAGACTGATTTATAAACACAAGCCCCATTCATACCAATCATGAAAAACATCATCACCATCGTACTTGCCGTGTTCTGTCTGTTGCTGGCCGGGCAGGCTGCTGCTCAGGTTGAAGTGCGTATTCAGCCCGTGCGCAAGGAATTCCTGGTGGGCGAGAATGTCGCCCTGCAGGTGAAAATCGAAAACTTCACCGACCGTACCGTATCTTTTGTCAATACCACCGGTCGCAGCTGGCTGCACTTCACCGTAACCCGTGGTGGCGAACCCCAACCCATCTCGCCCAATACCATACCGAACTTCCCCAGACTCGATGTGCCGGCCGGTTCTTCCCGTACTGTCACAGCCAACCTGCGCCCCTATTATAACCTGGGACGTGACGGTACCTACAAGGTGGTGGCCACCGTGCGTATGCCCGACATGCAGACTACCTACAGCTCGAACCGAGCCTCGTTCCTGCTGGCGAATGGCGGCACAGTGCGCAATTTCACCGTGCAATCCCGCGGCGAACGCCTGAACATGAGCGTGCGCCTGCTGCGCGTGGGTGGGAAGGATTGCCTGTTCGGCCAGGTGACGAATGCCGACAATCACGTGGTGCTGGGTGCCTGCTACATGGGCCAGTTCCTCAATTTCATGCAGCCGCGTATCGTGCTCGACAGCGCTCAGAACATGCACGTGCTCTGCCAGTCGACCCCGCAGTATTTCTGCTATTCCATCATGGACAATCGCGGTAACCGCCGTCACTACAAGGTCATGAAGCGCACCGGCGGCCCTGTGGACTTGGTGAGCTCCGCCGGTGCTATCCGTGCCATTGGCCTGACTCCTTTCGAGCGCCCCAAGAACCCTGCCGAAGGGCCCATCCGCTCCACTTCCGATCGCCCCAACCGCGATTGATGTCATTAACTCGTTGTCATATATTTTAACCTTTTAACTTTCCATCTTCGTGTCATCTCCAACCATAGCAATAGTCGGCCGTCCGAATGTCGGTAAATCTGCCATCTTCAACCGCATGGTGGCGCGGCGTATCGCCATTGTGCATGACCAACCCGGTGTGACCCGTGACCGCCTGAGTGCCCCCTGCCGTATAACGGATTTCGAGGCTCTGGTGGTAGACACCGGCGGTATCGGCTCCACGCTTGATGACGGCTTTGCCGCCCGTGTTCAGCAAGAGGCCGATATCGCGCTGAATGCCGCCGACCTCATTATGTTCGTGTGCGACTGCCGCGACCACCTGACCCCTATCGACAAGACCATCGCTGCGCGTCTGCACAAGGCTGATGTGCCGGTGCTGCTCGTGCTCAACAAGGCTGATACCGAAAAGCAGGAGCTCAACCTCGGTGAGTTCGCCGGCCTGGGCTTCAGTGAATACGTGTTCACGTCGGCTGCTCATGGCCGCGGGTTCGCCCAACTGGCCGACAAACTGAACCGCCACCTGAAGTCCCTGGGGGCTACCCCTGTGAAGGCGGAGGCCGCCGCCGATGCCACCCCCGAAGAGGAACCCGACCGCGAGGAAGTTACGGCCGATTCTCCCATCCGCGTGGCTATCGTTGGCCGCCCGAATGCCGGTAAATCCTCATTGGTGAATGCCATTCTCAACGACAAGCGCACCATTGTCTCTGACATCGCCGGCACCACGCGAGATGCCATCGACATCCCCTACACCCGCGAGGAGCAGCCCTATGTGCTGATTGATACGGCCGGTATGCGCCCCCGCTCCAAGCGCGATACATCGGTCGAGGTGTTCTCAGCCATGCGCAGTGAGAAAGCCATACGCCGCTGTGACATCTGCCTGCTGGTCATCGATATGGCCGCCGGCGTCACCCAGCAGGACCGCCGAATCGGCTCTATCATCGCAAAGGAGAGCAAGCCCTGCATCATTGTGGTGAACAAGTTCGACCTCTACTGTGCCGAGGCGCCCCTCTCTGCCCGAAAGGAGGCCGTTAAGGAGCATATCAAAGAAAATCTCTTCTTCCTGGACTATGCGCCCATCGCCATCGTCTCCGCCAAGTTGGGCGAGGGCATGCCGGCTATTTTCAAATCCATCGCACGTGTACGACAGGAGGCCCTGAACATGCCCGGCACCGGCGAGCTCAACCGCCTGCTGCAACGCGCCATGGAGATGAACCCGCCCGGTCAGCACCGCGTGCTCAAGAAGCGCCTGAAGCTCTTCTATGCCACCACGGCGGTGAATGAGAAATACACCACCATTCCCGTGCCGACCTATGTACTGTTTGTGAACGATAAACGCTTGCTCACCGACAGCTACGCCCAGTACCTGCGCAATACCATCCGCTCGCGTATCAAAGCCGCCGGGGTGCCCATTGTCCTTTCGCCGCGCTCGCGCGTACGCAATGATTGATTTGCCGGCTATGTTGCGCACCCTTTCCATCTCCATAGCCCTGCTCGCCGGTGCGGTGCAGGGCTATGATTTTGTGCGGCATGAAAATGCCGCCTCTCGCTCGCTGCAGGCGGCCGGGCAACAGTACCTCAATGCCCCCGAGCTGCCGGAAGTTGCGGCACCCGGGCCGGTGGCTGCGGCTGACGTCGGTTCCCTGCTGCTGCAACACCTGGCAGCAGGTTTTGCCCTGCCGGAAGATTGGTTCACGAATGCAGATGGCAGCATGGTCGTGTTGCTTTCCGAACCCGGCTGCGGCAGCATCATCCGTGAGTTTAAGGTGTATTGCCTGCGTGATGGCTACTATCACCACACCGGTACGTACCGCATACTTTCCCGTGCTTACCGTTGGGTGCCGAAGGCTACCCGTTTCGAGACTACGGGTGCCGGGGCGCTGTGTCTGAGTTTCATCTCCCCTGACGGGAGCGCGACAGAGTGCCGTTTTGATTTATCTCAGCCGGTGCAGTTGTTCCGCCTGGCACCGGCCTATGCTCCCATTACCCCGGCTGAAGAGCGCGGCGCCTGTTCGCTGCCTGCCTCTCACTGAGAGCAGAAACGCCGGGGCCGGGAGCGCCCCGGATGTTGTTTTTGAGCAGAAATCGTGCATTTTGAGCCATATTGCGTTTGCCAAAGCGCAAAATATGTGCTATAGTGCGCGCATGGCGAACACAGAAAGCTTTACCGCAAAGATGGCAGCCGCTCTGGGGCTGGATGAGCAGATGATAGTCCCCTACGGCCGCGACAAGGCCAAGGTGAGTCTGCAGGTGCTCCGCGAACGTGAGCGCAAGGGCAAGCTCATTTTGGTGAGTGCTCTCACTCCGACACCGGCCGGCGAGGGTAAGACGACGGTTTCCATCGGTCTGGCCCAGGGGCTGAAGGCCAACGGTAAGAGTGTGTGTCTTGCGCTGCGTGAGCCGAGCATGGGCCCGGTGTTCGGGCGCAAGGGCGGAGCCACGGGTGGCGGTGCTTCGAGCATCACCCCGGGGGAGAGCATCAACCTGTGCTTTAATGGTGACTTCCCCGCCATTACTTCGGCCAACAACCTGCTGGCCGCTGTTATCGACAATGCCCTTTTCTACAAGACAACCCGCCTTGACCAGAACAAGGTGCTCTGGAAGCGCGTGATTGACATGAACGACCGCGCTCTGCGCAATATCGTTGTGGGACTGAACAAGAACGGCGTGCCCCGCGAAGATGGATTCAACATCACCCCGGCTTCGGAAATCATGGCCTGCTTCTGTCTGGCTGAGGATTTGGAGGACCTGCGCCGCCGTATCGACAACATCGTGGTTGGTTTCACCGCCGATGACCAGGCTGTGTATGCCCGTGAGTTCGGTGTGACGGATTCCCTGCTGGCCATCTTGCGAGAGGCTATCAACCCCAACCTCGTGCAGTCCCTTGAGGGTGTGCCTGCTTTCGTGCATGGCGGTCCCTTCGCCAACATTGCCCACGGTTGCAACTCCGTCATCGCTACCAAGATGGCTCTGGCCTGCGCGGACTATGCCGTGACCGAGGCCGGCTTCGCCTTCGACCTGGGGGCTGAAAAATTCCTCGATATCAAGTGCCGTCAGAGCGGCCTGTCGCCGGACGCCATTGTTATCGTTGCTACTATTCGTGCGCTCAAGATGCACGGCGGCGTGGCCAAGACGGAGCTCGACCCGCCGAATGCCGAGGCTGTGCGCCGTGGTCTGGCTAACCTGCAGGCCCATATCGAGAGCGCCAAGCTCTACAACCGCCCTGTGACGGTAGCTATTAATCTTTTCGAGGCCTTCGACACGGAAGAGGAAATCGCTGCCGTGAAGGAACTCTGCGCCGAAATGGGTGTAGGCTGCGCTGTGGCCAACGTCTTCGGCAAGGGCGGTGAGGGTGCCCGCGAACTGGCCACCATCGTGGCTGAGAGCATGGAGGGTGCCGCTCCCGAGCCTTACAAGTGCCTCTACGAACTCGACATCCCCGTCGAGGAACGCATGGCCACCATTGCCCGCAAGATTTACGGTGCCGATGGCGTGGTGCTGACCAAGGCCGCCCAGAAGAAGCTGGCCCTCATGGCTGCCAACGGCCTGACCGACCTGCCTATCTGCATGGCTAAGACTCAGAACTCACTTTCCGACAATGCCACTCTGCCCGGCCGCCCCACCGGTTTCACCATCACGGTGCGCGACTTCGAGATTGCAAACGGTGCCGGGTTCCTGGTGGCTCTTTGCGGCGATATCATGCGTATGCCTGCTCTGCCGAAAGTGCCCTCCGCCTGCGCCATTAAGGTCGATGCCGACGGCAACATCTCCGGCATGAAGGGCTGATTGATTTCATAATGTACCGCTGCGGTGGCGCAAGTTACCGCAGCAGCCTTTATTAAAAAAGGGCGGCTGCACCTACCGTGCAGCCGCCCTGAAAATTATCGGGAGTCGGTTATTTTTACTCCCACTCGATGGATGCCGGGGGCTTGGTGCTGATGTCGAAGAGCACGCGGTTGATACCCTTGACCTCGTTGAGAATGCGGTTGGAGGCCTCGCGCAGCAGGTCGTAGGGCAGCTGTACCCAGTCGGCGGTCATGGCGTCCTCAGACACGATGGCGCGCAGGTTGGTGGCGAACTCGTAGGAGCGCTCGTCGCCCTTCACACCCACGGTCTTCACGGGAATCAGGCCGGCGTAGGCCTGCCAGCACTTGTCATACCAATCCCACTTGCGCAGGGTGCCGATGAAGATGGAGTCGCACTCGCGGATGATATCGAGGCGCTCTTTGGTGACCTCGCCCGGGCAGCGAACGGCAAGACCGGGGCCGGGGAAGGGGTGGCGCCACAGAATGTCGTGCGAGATACCCATAGAGGCACCCAGCTCGCGCACCTCATCTTTGAACAGGAAGGCGAGCGGCTCGATAACCTTGCCTTCCTCCTGCATCTTGAGCACGCGCTCTACGCGGTTATGGTGGGTCTTGATGACGGAGGCCTTGCTCTTGGCGTTGCTGGCACTCTCAATCACGTCGGGGTACAGGGTGCCCTGAGCCAGCATTTCGGCATCGCCCACGGCGTCCCAGAACACATCGATGAACAGGTTGCCGATGATACGGCGCTTCTTCTCGGGAGCAGTTTCGCCGGCAAGGGCTGCGAGGAATCGCTCGCTGGCATCCACCGTTTCAATTTCCACACCCATGCGGGCGAAGTTGGCCTGAACCTCCTTGGCCTCGTCTTTGCGCAGCAGACCGTTGTCCACAAAGATGCAGCGCACATTCACGCCTGCCTCGTGCAGCAGGACGGCGAGTACCGTGCTGTCCACACCGCCGGAAACGCCGCAAACCACCTGCTTGTCGCCGACCTTGGCGCGGATGTCTTCGATGAGTTCGCGCTTGAAGTCGCCGATGTCGAAGGTGGCGAGTTCTTTGGCGTAGGAAAGGAAGTTGCGCAGGATGGTGCGCCCCTCGTGCGAGTGGGTAACTTCGGGGTGGAACTGGATACCGAACATGGTGTCACCCCACTGCAGGGATACGGGTACGCCGTCGCTGTTGCGGGCGATGACCTTGCAGTTGTCTGCCAGGTGGTCAACGGTGTCAGAGTGGCTCATCCACACCTGAGAAGAGGGGGACATGTCAGCATAGAGCCCTTCGAGCTTCTCGGGAATGAGGGCTGCGGGGCCGTATTCGCGCTTGTTGCTGCTGCGCACGGTGCCGCCGGTCTTGATGTTGAGCAGCTGCATGCCGTAGCACACACCCAGAATGGGTACGTTGAAGGCGGTGAGCCACTCGAAGTCGATATCGGGTGCATCGGGCTCGGAGGTGCTGCGAGGACCACCGGAAAGGATGATTGCCCCGGGATTGCTGATTTCGTGCAGATCCTCAAGTGCGTAAAGCTTGGCCAGATAGCCCAGCTCGCGCACGCGGCGCACGATAAGCTGCGTGTACTGAGAGCCGTAGTCGATGACGGCTACAATGTGTTTCGGCGTCATAAAACTGTGTGAATTAACGTGTGAACACTTAGTGTCTGTGGGCATTCTACCACACTCTGCTCGACATGTGAAGCCCAAAGTAGGGGAATTTGGCACTTCTCGCGTTCCGAATCAGCAGGTCAGGGCATTCGTAGCCAGACCGGCGAGGGCCGTCTCCTTGTAATCGGGATGGAGGTTGCGGCCGGTTTCGTACATAGTGGCAATCACGCTGTCGAGGCTGACGTAGTGTGAGCCATCGCCACGCAGGGCGAGGCGGGTGGCATTCACGGCCTTCACGGCACCGATGGCGTTGCGCTCGATGCAGGGTACCTGTACCAGACCGCAGATGGGATCGCAGGTCAGGCCGAGGTTGTGCTCCATGGCGATTTCGGCGGCATTTTCAATCTGCTCATTGGTGCCGCCCATGGCGGCGGCCAGCCCGGCTGCGGCCATGGAGCAGGCTACGCCTACCTCGCCCTGGCAGCCGACCTCAGCGCCGGAGATGGAGGCGTTTGCCCGGTACAGGCTGCAGATGGCAGAGGCGGTCAGCAGGAATACCTCGCGCCCTGTTTCAAAGGAGAAGGGGGATTCCTTGTGCCCGTAGCGCTCGTAGTAACGCAGCACGGCGGGCAGCACACCGGCACTGCCCATGGTGGGGGCGGTAACCACACGACCGCCGGCGGCGTTCTCTTCCGCCACGGCGAAGGCCCACAGGTTAATCCAGTCGATGATGGTGAGGGCATCCGTCCGGTTGTCGTGGAAGAGTTTTTCGAGGCGGCTGTAGATGATGGGGGCTCGGCGGGTGAGCCTGAGGATACCGGGCAGTGTGCCGTGCGTGGCGATACCGCGGTCGATGGCGGCACTCATGGTGTTGCAGAGTGTGCGGATACGGTGAGTGACCAGCTGCATGGGGCGCAGGGAGCCTTCGTTACAGCGTACGGCTCCGGCGATGGTGATATTCTCTCGGCGGCAGAGCTCCATCAGCTCTGCACAGGAGCCGAACTCATAGGGCACCGGGCGGTGGGTGGCAGTGGGCTGCAGCCCCATTTCGCTGCGGCGGCGCACGGCTCCGCCGCCGATGGAGAAGTAGACTTGGCTGTAGAGTTCCGCTCCATCCGCTCCCAGGGCCTGCAGCTGCATGCCGTTGGGGTGCTCGGGCAGGGTAATGTCTTTGCGCAGGGAGATGTGGCGCTCGGGGCGGAAGTCAATGGTGTGCTGTCCGCCCAGGGTGAGCTGCCCGCTGCTGCTCACCTTGCTGATGTAGTCGATGGCGAGGTTGAGGCTTTCGGCCTCCAGTCCCAGCAGGCCGTAGATGACGGCCCCGGGGGTGCCGTGTCCCTCACCCGTGAGCGCCAGCGACCCATACAGCTCGACCCGCACCTCGCGGGTTTGTCCGGTGAGGCCGTGCTCGGCCAGCTCGGCCACGAATTGAGCGGCTGCGCGCATGGGCCCCATGGTGTGCGAGCTTGAGGGGCCTATACCAATCGAAAAAACATCAAATAAGCTTGTGTACATATCTCTGCCGTGTATCAACAATTTCCGCCCGCATGCGGGCGCTGCGAGCGGAAATCGGGTTGAAATCGTGTGTCCGAATCAGGACTTGGAACTTCAGATAACACCCAGCTCCTTGCCGGCCTGAGCGAAGGCGGCGATGGCGCGGTCGAGCTGCTCGGTGGTGTGAGCGGCGGAAATCTGAGTGCGAATGCGGGCCTGACCCTTGGGTACCACGGGGTAGAAGAAGCCCATGGCGTACACGCCAAGTTCGAGCAGGCGGTTGCTCATGCGCTGAGACAGGGCGGCATCCCCCAGCATGACGGGCACGATGGCGTGACCGGCACCGGCCAGGGAGAACCCGCACTGCTCCATACCCTTGCGGAAGTAGGCGGCGTTGCTCTGCACGCGCTCGGTGAGCTCGGTGGAAGCCTCGAGCATGTCAATCACCTTGATGGTGGTGGCGGCGATGGCGGGCATCACGCTGTTGGAGAACAGGTAGGGGCGGGACTTCTGGCGCAGCATGTCCACAATCTCCTTGCGGGCGCTCACATAGCCGCCGGAGGCGCCGCCCAGCGCCTTGCCGAAGGTGCCGGTGGTGATGTCAATCTTGCCGAACAGACCGCAGTGCTCGTGCGTACCGCGACCGCGGCTGCCCAGCACACCTGTGGCGTGAGATTCGTCGAAGTGTACCAGCGCGCCGTATTTCTCGGCCAGAGCGTGAATCTTGTCCAGACTGGCTACGATACCGTCCATCGAGAACACACCGTCGGTGGAAATCAGAATGGTGCGGGCGCCGTTGGCCTTGGCCTCCTGCAGCTTGGCTTCGAGGTCAGCCATGTCGTTGTTGGCGTAGCGATAGCGGGCGGCTTTGCACAGGCGCACACCGTCGATGATGGAGGCGTGGTTGAGGGAGTCGGATACGATGGCGTCTTCCTTCGTGAGCAGAGCCTCGAACAGGCCGCCGTTGGCATCGAAGCAGGAACCGAAAAGAATGGTGTCTTCCGTACCGAGGAAGGCGCTCAGGCGCTCTTCGAGCTGCTGGTGCAGGGTCTGCGTGCCGCAGATGAAGCGCACGGAGGCCATACCGAAGCCCCAGCGGTCGATGGCTTCCTTGGCGGTTTTTTCCAGCTCGGGGTGGTTAGCGAGACCGAGGTAGTTGTTGGCGCACATGTTGATGACCTTGCTGCCATCCTTCAGACCCACCTCAGAGAACTGGGGGGTAGCGATGTAGCGCTCCTGCTTGTAAAGGCCGGCCTCTTTGATAGCGGCGAGGTCGGTGATAATGCGGTTTTTGAAATCTTCGTTGTACATATGTGAGCTGCCTCAGTTGTTGCGGGGCGCACCATTTTAGTCTTCGGCGTACCGAAAGTCAATCGCTTTTGCGATTTAGTGTGTTCTACGCGGTCGGATACCCGCCGGTTCCCCCTGTTGGGCGTAAAAAAAATGCCGCCATCAGGCGGCATGGGTGGAAATCAGGGTTGCAGGCGCTCGATATTCCATGTGCCATCGGCTTGCAGGGTATACATGAAACGATCATGCACGCGCCCCGGGCCCCCCTGCCAGAATTCAACGTGGTGGGGAACAATGCGGTAGCCGCCCCAGAAGTCGGGTAAGGGTACCTGACCTTCGGAGAATTTGCGCTTGAGTTCCTGTAACTTCATCATGAGTAACTTGCGGGTGGATATTACCTGACTCTGGTGTGAAACCCACGCACCCAGTTGGCTTTCGCGTGGGCGAGAGAGGAAGTATTTGAGGGTTTCGGCGCGTGATATTTTCTCTGCTTTGCCGTAGACAATAATCTGTCGTTCGAGAGTAACCCATGGCAGCAGCATGCAGATTTCGGGGTTGTTTTCGAGTTCGCGGGCTTTGCGACTGGTGTAGTTGGTGAAGAACACATACCCGCGGTCATCGTAGTATTTCAGCAGCACGGTACGCAGTGAGGGGCGACCATCAGGGGTGGCGGTGGCTATGCTGATGGCATTCGGCTCAGGTATCTCAGCCTGCAGCGCCTGCTTAAACCATCGGTCGAATTGCACAAAGGGGGTATCGGCCAGGTCTTTGCGGTGCAGTGTATCTTTCAGGTATTCCTCTCGAAACGCGGATAAGTCCATACCCCCTTACTATAGCACCCTCAGCCTGTCTTGGCAAGCCAATTACCGAACAGGTCCGGGTATACACGTTCAGTTTTTCATTGAGCTGCCTTATGCAATGGTTTTACCTGCATTTTTTTGCGATATGTGCTTGCCAGGCAGTGAGTGAGGGTGTAAACTGGCGGCATACGATAATATCGATACCATGTGGGGAGTAAAACACATATGTACGGCGGCACTGGCAGCGCTGGTAGCCCATACCGGAGCAGCCGAGTGGATGACGGATTATGAGGGAGCTTTGGCTGCTGCCCGGGAGCAGGGGAAGGCCGTGCTGGCGGATTTTACCGGCTCTGATTGGTGCTACTACTGTAAGTTGCTGCGTGTGAACGTGCTTGACCACCCGGAGTTTGCCGCATGGGCGGCGGAGCATTTTGTGCTGCTGGAGGTGGACGTGCCCGAAAATCCTGACTTTGACCGCAAGTTGCTGGCACAGAACCAGATGTTGTGCAGTAAGTACAAGATAGACGGCTACCCGACCCTGCTGGTGCTGGATGGCGAGGGGCGGCCGCTGGGTGGGTTGTTTGGGTTTGTGGACGACCGAGCAGCCGTGCGCAAGACCCTGAGCGATGGATTGCGCGCGCATGAACTGCTGCAGAAGGCTGCTGATTTGCAGGGGGAGCCGAAATTGCTGGCCATGGTGGAGATGTGGCGCTTGCTGCCTGCTGAGCTGCACGAGCTTAATACAGAGCTGCAGCAACGGATTGCCGCCATTGATGAGCATGATATCAGCGGGCTGCGGGCCGCCGCTGCTGCTGAGCAGCACCTGCAGCGGACGATTGCTGCTGAAAAATCTGCCCCGACGGATGCCGCTGCCCTGGCTGTGGTAGAGGCCGCCCTGGCTGCTGCCGTGCCGGCTAACCGCCGTCAGTTGTTGGAGCTGAAGTACCGTCTGCTTGTCACTACTGCTGAAACTGTTGCTGATGTACAAGCGGCTGCCGAGGTAGCCTATGCGGTGATAGAGGCTGATTTGAGAATTCCCCCCGCTGAGAAGGAAAGTCGCAAACGCCAGCTGCGTGGTGTGTTCGCGAACCCCCAGACCACCCTGAACCGTGCGCGGATGATTCTCCGTAAACGCCCCCGCCGCTAGACCTGATTTTATTTACATACAAAAAGCCGCTCCGGCATGGAGCGGCTTTTTGCGTGTAAGGGGGCTAACCGATAGGCTTACAGCTTCTGAGCGTGAGCCACGATGTTGGGCACGTTCATCCCCAGCTCGCTGAGCACGACATCGCCGGGAGCGGAGAAGCCGTAGGAGTCGATGGAGATGATGCTGCCTTCCGTACCGACATAGCGGTACCACAGGTCGCTCTTGCCGGCCTCTACAGCCAGACGGCGGGTGCAGGCGGCGGGCAGTACGCTCTCGCGGTACTCGGCGCTCTGGCGGTTGAAGCGCCACATGGAGGGCATGGAGACGACGCGTACATCGGGGCCCAGTTCCTTGGCTGCCTGCAGGGCGAGGATGACTTCGGAACCGCTGGCGATGATGATGCGGCCGGGCTGCTCGGTCTGCTCTTTCAGGGCGATGTAGGCGCCCTTCAGGGTACCCTGGCGGCGCTCATCAGCGCTGAGGGGCTGCACGGAGGTCAGGCTGGGGATGTTCTGGCGGGTGAGGATGAGGGCGGTGGGGCCGTCCTTGCGCTCCATGGCGCACATCCAGGCACCGGCGGCTTCTTCCTCATCAGCGGGGCGCACAACGTCGAGGTTGGGGATGACACGCAGGCCGGTCACCGTCTCTACGGGCTGGTGGGTGGGGCCGTCTTCACCCACGGCAACGGAGTCGTGCGTGAGCACATAGGTCACCGGCAGGTGAGAAAGGGCTGCCACTCGGATGGAGGCGCGCATGTAGTCCACAAACACGCAGAAGGTACCGGCCGATACACGGAAGAGGCCATCGTAGGCGATACCGTTGCAGATAGCGGCCATGGCGTGCTCGCGGATACCGAACCAGAAGTTGCGGCCGGCATAGTTCTCTGCGGAGAAGTCGCCGCCGTTCTTCAGGTAGTTCTTGTTCGAGGAGAAGAGGTCAGCGCTGGTGGAAAGCAGGGCGGGGCATGCGGCACCGATGGCGTTCTGAGCTACGGCACCCGAGGAGCGGGTGGCTTCTTTGCAGCCCTCGGCAAAGGCGGGAATCATGGCGTTGCTTGCCTCGGGGGACAGGCCGTTGACGGCCAGCTCCATGCCGGCATCGAGCGCAGCGGCTTTGTCGGGGTTGGCAGCGCGCCAGGCCTGATAAGTGGCCAGCCACTCGGCGTAAGCGGCTTCGCGCTCGGTCTTCAGGCCGGCCATGTAGGCGCGCACCTCATCGCTGACGTAGTAAAGCTGGTCGGTGGGCAGGCCCCAGTTGGCGTGGGCCTCGGCCCAGAGCTTGGCGCCGCCTTCACCGTGGCCCTTGGTGGTGCCTTCGAAGCCGGGCACGCCCTTGGCGATGATGGTCTTGGCGATGATGAGCTTCGGGCGGCCGTTTTTCTCGAGGCGGCAGACACGCAGGGTGTTTTCCACGGCGGCCATGTCGTGGCCGTC
>JAZRKM010000003.1:0-8483 GCA_045646325.1 Akkermansia sp.
GCGGTAGCAATCGCCCAGTCTGTTCTGAGCGCTGGCATCCCCCTGCTCAGCGGCTTTGCGGAACCACTGAACGGCCTGCGCGTAATCTTGCGGTACACCTTGGCCATTTTGGTAGCAAAGGCCCAGGTAGTTCTGAGCGCCGGCATTCCCCTGCTCAGCGGCCTTGCGGTACCACTGAACGGCCTGCGCGTAGTCTTGCGGCACACCGTGGCCATTTTGGTAGCAAAGGCCTAGGTAGTTCTGAGCACCGGCATGCCCCTGCTCAGCGGCCTTGCGGTACCACTGAACGGCCTGCGCGGAGTCCTGCGGCACACCTCGGCCGTTTTCATAGCACCGGGCCAGAAAAGTCTGAGCATAGGCATGGCCCTGATCCGCAGCTTTACGGTACCACTCAACGGCCTGCGCGTAGTCCTGTGTCACACCTTGGCCTTTTTCAAAGCACCAACCCAAGCTGGTCTGAGCATTGGCATACCCCTGATCCGCGGCTTTACGGTACCACTCAACAGCCTGCGCGTAGTCCTGAGAACCCCCTCGGCCGTCGTAGTAGCAAATGCCCAGGCTAGTCTGAGCGTCGACATGGCCCTGTTCCGCAGCTTTACGGTACCACTGAACAGCCTGCGCGTAGTCCTGTGTCACTCCTTGGCCGTTTTGATAGCACCAGCCCAGACAGTTCTGAGCGGCGGCATACCCTTGGTCCGCGGCTTTACGGAACCACTGAACAGCCTGCGCGTAGTCCCGAGTCACACCTTGGCCCTCATAATAACAGGCGCCGAGGCGCACCTGAGCCGGGGCGTAGCCCTGCTCGGCAAGAGGCGCCAGACGTTCAACTAAGCCATCATATTGTTTAGCCTCAATCAGTTGGTCTATCTCGCGGATAAGAGAATCCCGGTCTTCCGGTGCATCGGACTTCTCCACAGGTTGCGATTGTGGCGGATTACCGGAAATGACGGGAGTAATAACGACGGCGCTTTCTTCCACCCTATATTTGCAGTTCGTCTTCAGGCAGACATAGTGCAAAAACTCTTTGGCCGAAACCGACTGAAGAGCCAGATTGCTGATAATCGGTGGCGGCGTACCGGGGGCAACAGCAGAATCATCATATACAAAGTTGAGATTCAATCCATTCTTTCGGGCCTCACCACGCAGAAAATCGAGGATATCTTCGATAGGGGTATCTTCGAGCCTGACACCCTGTATCATGATACGGCTCAGGGTCTTTTCATTCTCGGCACTCTTGTCCCAAACCGGCTCACTGACAGGAACTTCTGCGGGGCGCCCCTGATAGTAGCTGACCGTACCGGCGGCCGCAAGCAGGAGCAATGCGGCTGCGAACACGGCTTTTCCCCGGCGGGGGCGGCTTTTACTGCCGCGCTCCACTTCGGCAGGTGCCGCTTTTCCATGCAGGGAATCGAGCCATGCCTGTGCGGTTTGCCAGCGCTCGTGGCGGAGCATGCGCAGAGCACGGTCAATACCTTCCAGCACGGCAGTGCTGAATCGGCCTTTGAGCTCCGGGCGCTGACTGAGCGGGCGGTAGGGGTCATCATCCGTGCGCTCATGACAATCCGGCGGGTTTTCCCCGGTGAGCAGGAAATAACAAGTAGCGCCCAGGGCGTAGAGGTCAGTCCAGGGGCCGCGCTTGGCTCTGATATTCTGTTCGAGCGGCGAGTACCCCGGCGTGAAGGCTGCCAGCAGGCTCGTGGGGCCGGACTCTGTCTCTCGCGCCAAACCGAAGTCGATGAGCACCGGCGTACCATCCGGCAGTAGCAGGATATTGTTGGGCTTGATATCGCGGTGCAACAGGGGTTGCGGCAGGGTATGCAGGTACTGCAAGGCACTGAGCAGGGGTTGCAAAACGGAGAGCAGCCACTTTTCCGTTATGTTCTGCGGTGAGGGAGCAACCTCATTCAAGGCGCGACCGCCGATGTAGTCCATCACATAATATGCCGTACCGAGGGCTTGGAAAGCCGTGAGCACCTGCGCGATATGGCGGTGGTGCAGGCGCGTGAGCACGCCAGCCTCGTGAATAAAGGATTGCAGGGCTGCCTGATAGGAGGCTTCCACACCACCCCCGGCGGGACCGACACGATACTGCCCCGGCTCACGGTAGGCCAGCTGAGAGGGGTAGTTCTCTTTAATGACCACCTGCCGCTGTGTCGTCAGCTCCGTCGCCAGATAAGTAATACCGAATCCCCCCTGCCCGAGCACGGAGGCGATGGTATAGGTTCCATTCAGCACATAGCCCACAGGCAATGCGGATGAGACGATGACGGTTTCGGCAGACATGGCGAAGAGGTATTGACGGCGACGAATGATATGCTACCAAATACCAGCCCGGATGTCAAAACATATAAAAATCGGAGCGCAGGACTTCAGTCCTGTCCCCCTCCGCCGGCAGCCGACGTTACAGGAACGCCAGCCAGAGGTACACGCTGGATATCACGATGGAAAGCAGCATGAGGGGGAACGCCACCTTCATGAAGCCCCAGAAAGAGATGTGCAGGTTATGCTTGCGAGCCAGCGAAAGAGCCACCACGTTCGCACTGGCACCCACCACAGTACCATTACCCCCCAGACATGCCCCCAGCGAGAGCGCCCACCACAGCGGCTCCAGGTTGCTGTAGCCCATATTGCCCATGTCATGGATGAGCGGAATCATGGTTGCCACGAAGGGGATATTGTCCACAAAGGCCGACATGATAGCACTGAGCCAGAGGATGGACAGCGTGGTTACAGTATGGTCACCGCCGGTTAAATCCATGGTACCGGCAGCAAGCCATTTGATGACACCGTTCACCTCCAGGCCACCCACCAGCACAAAGAGGCCGATGAAGAAGAAAATCGTGGTCCATTCCACCTTGGAGAAGATGAGTTCGAGCATCTTCTCGCGCCGCGGCATGGTCATGAGCATGAGCAGAGAGGCACCCACCACCGCCACGGTACCGCTCTCGAGGGTCCAGCCGGGAATCTGGCCATGCAGGCAGAACAGAACAATCGTAACCGCCAGCGTGAACAGACACTTGCGCAACAGAGGTTTGCTGCGAATGAGCCCCTTGGTCTTAATCTTCATGATACGCTGCTGTACCTTGGGGTCACACACCAGCTGCCGGCGGAAAACAAACACGAGCAGCCCGAGTGTTATTACAAATATCACGAAACAGGGCAAGGCAAGATTCCTAATGAAGGCCATGAAGTCCAGCCCCTTCACGGCACTGGCAATCATGATGTTGGGCGGGTCACCTATCATGGTGGACGTACCACCGATGTTGGAAGCCATAATCTGCGCCACCACAAAGGGGAGCGGCGAAATTCGCAAATCCTTCGCCAGCGTGAATGAAATCGGCACCGTGAGCAGCACCGTCGTCACATTGTCCAGAAAAGCCGAACAGAAAGCCACCAAAACCGAAAGACTCACCAACAATGCCACAGGGTTACCCTTCGCCCGCTGCGCAGCGTGTACAGCCAGAAAGCGGAACAAACCGGTCTTACTCAGAATCAGCACCTGAATCATCATGCCGATAAGCAGCGCCAGGGTGTTGAAGTCGATGTGGTGAATCGCCTCTTCCTGCGTAATCACACCCAGCAATACCATCAGCATGGCACCACTCAGAGCTGTTACCGTGCGGTGAACCTTCTCAGTGACAATCAGAGCATAGGTCACCAAAAACACAATAATTGCAGCGTATGTCGTAAAATTCAGCTCCATATAACAAAAAAACGATTCATCCCGCGAGCGGGTCGGATATTCTACTCATTTTCTTTCAAAAGGCAAGCAAAATCGCGCAGAAAAGATATTTTTGCCGTTTTTATAAAGTAAACTCAAAGATTATTCGGTCAGACGCCATTTTTGACTTCACAAACCCATAAAAAACGTGTAGTATATAGTCACGATATGGCTATACAGATGCAAAGAACACTTAAGAAGTGTGCCTCCATCAAAGGCACATCACTTCACACGGGCCTTCCCGTCAACCTCACCATCAAACCGGCGGAGGTCAATACCGGCCTGAAGTTCAGGCGCATAGACCTGCCCGACAAGCCCTTCATCGATGCGTCTGCCGCCAAAGTGCAGACCGTAGAGCGTGCCACTACTCTGGCTGAGGGCTCCGTGAAGGTGCACACGGTCGAGCACATTCTCTCTGCCCTCACCGGCATGGGGGTGGACAACGCCATCATTGAGATGGACAGCAATGAGCCGCCCATCGGCGATGGTTCTGCTGCCCCCTACGTCGAGCTCATCAAACAGGCCGGCATCGAGGAGCAGGACGCCCCTTGCCACATCTGGGAGATTCGCGAGCCTATTCAGGTGGAAAACAAGAATGGCAGCCGCATCATCATCATGCCGGACAAGAAGTTCCGCGTGTCCGTCACCGCCGTGGGGCCGGAGGGTCGCGTAACTCAGTACTTCACCAGCGAGGTCAACCCGGAGACCTACGAAAAAGAGTTCTCCACCGCACGCACCTTCTGTTTCTATGAAGACGTGCAGCCCCTGCTCGACAAGGGACTGATTCAGGGCGGCACGCTCGACAATGCTATCGTCATCAAGGGCGACCAGTACATCTGCGCCGGCGGCCTGCGCTTCCACAACGAGTGCGCACGCCACAAGGCCATGGACATGGTGGGCGACCTCATCCTCAACGGCCACCGCATTCTCGGCCATGTGATTGCCATCATGCCCGGTCACGGCATCAATACCCAGATGGCCAGCGCCCTGCAGAAGAAGTACGACAGCATGGAGGCCATGAAGCCCAAGCCCTTCATCTTCCCCTCCGGCGACACAGTGCTCGACACCACCGAGGTGCTCAAACTCCTGCCGCACCGCTACCCCTTCATGATGGTCGACCGCGTGCTCGGCTTCGAGGGCGAGACCAAGTGCGTGGGGCAGAAGAACCTCACCATGAACGAAATGTTCTTCCAGGGTCACTTCCCCGGCAAGCCGGTCATGCCCGGTGTGCTGCAGCTGGAGGCCATGGCCCAGGTGGGTTCCATCCTCATGCTGCGCCTGCCCGAGAACCAGGGCAAAATCGGCTACTTCATGAGCTGTGACAAGGTTAAATGGCGCAAACCCGTGGTACCGGGCGACGTCCTCATCATCGAGGCCGAGCTTACCAAGATGCGCGGCGCTATCGGCGTATGCAACGGCCGCTGCCTGGTAAACGGTGAAATTACCTGCGAGGCAGAACTCAAATTCATGGTGGCAGACGCCTGATGAAACGCTCTTTTGCAGAAAAAATCGCAAAAATCAAGAATCGGTGCTTGACAAGCACCGATTTTTGAGTATCATACTCCTCCCCGACCGCGCGCAGCGGCCACAGCACACTTCAAGAACTTCTAAACGTAACCATACATCATCATGAGCAAGAGAACATACCAGCCTTCCAAGCGCTGCCGCAAGCGCCAGTTCGGTTTCCGCGCACGCATGGCTTCCAAGAATGGTCGTGCCATCCTCGCCCGTCGTCGTGCCAAGGGCCGCAAGCGCCTTCTGCCCAAGGGTGTGGAAATCCACTACAAGCGCCACACCATTCAGCACGGTGTTTGATAAGGCGACCGGAAACGGTGAACAGATGGCCTCAAACTGTTTGTGAACCGCCATCCGGCAGAGCAAGCAACGTCCTGTTGTAAGATGCAGCTCAAGCGCAGCAACACCATGAAGCGAGCCTCGGAGTTCGCCATGGTACGCCAAGCGGGCCAATCTGAAGCAGGGCGTTTCCTCATTCTGAGCACTGCCCCCCTGCCCACCGCAGGGGAGCATTCGCGTTTTGGTATCATCACCACCAAACGCATCGGCCATGCAGTCGTGCGCAATCTCCTGCGCAGGCGCGTACGCGAGATTCTGCGCGCGCATGGCGAGCCGCTTTCCACCGGGCTTTACGTTGTGATAGTCGTGCGCAACCGCGCCGCTCTGACGGACTACGCCGGCATGGAAAAAGATTTCCTCAAACTGCTGGCACGCCGGCAGAAAAAAGCGAATCTTCCCGAACAACATGCTTAAAAAAATCGTCATTCTGCCTGTACTGTTCTACAAGCGCTACCTGAGCCGCCCCCTGCATGTGCTGGCCGGCCCCATGGCAGGCTGTCGATTCACCCCCAGCTGCTCAACCTACTTCATACAGGCCGTGGAAGAACACGGTGCGCTGAAGGGCAGCGCCATGGGGATATGGCGCATCTTGCGCTGCAACCCCTGGGGCGGCTGCGGCCACGACCCCGTTCCGCCCCGCAAAGACAAGATTTCCCCAACCAAACCTACCCATTAACACATCAACAAATTTATGGATAAAACATCAGCAATTGTAGTAGGCTCATGCATTGCTCTGCTGGCTGCCAACTGGTGGTACACGAGCAACCAGACGCCCCCGGCCACCGCCCCCCAGGCGCAGACCGCCCCCGCCACCCCGGCAGAAACAGCCGCCGCCCCGGCACCCACCGCGCAACCGCTCGACAACCCGGCAACCACCCCGGCCACCCCGGCAGAGGTAACTCCGGCCACCCCCGTGCCGCAGGTCATCGCCACCCTGACCTCGACTGATTCTCAGGGCAAGCCCGTGGCCCGTTACTCGTTCCGTGACATCGGCGGCAGTATTCAGAGCGTCGACATGCTCGGCCAGGCCATCAACAGCACCAAGGAAGAACTGCGCGGCGACGTGAGCCTCAATGGCAACGTTCCCCAGGGCATCGGCACGCTCATGTTCCGCCTGAGCAATGACACCGCCCCCGCCTTCGACCAGACACTCTACAAAGTAGACACCGCCAACACCAACGACAAACAGGTAACCCTGCTGGCCCGCATGGGCGACCTGACCGTGCGCAAGGTCTACAAACTCGTACCCGTCACCGGTGCCGAGGGCAAGGTGACCGAGGGCAACGCCTACACCCTCACCCTCGATGTGAGCGTGTGGAACACCGGCAGCGCTCCGCTCGGCGTAAGCAACTGGGGGCTCTATGCCGGCGGCATGAGCCAGATTAACCACTCCGAGGGTTCTATCTACACCCACTACATCATGCTCGAAAACGGTGATTTCGAGAAAGAAACCAGCGGCTCGTTCGACCCCTTCTTCGGTTCGGCCAAGCAGCGTCTCTACGTCACCGACTGCAAGAAACTCGAGTGGGTCGGCACCATGAGCCAGTACTACTCCACCGTGGTCATGCCCATGGCAGACAGCGCCCGCAATGCCTACTACGCCGCCCCCACCCGCTACAAGCTCCCCGTCACCAATGAGGAGGTTGACGGCGTGGAAATCGCCGCCGGCATTCCTGACTTCACACTTGCGGCACAGGCCCCCAACATGCCCAGCATGCGCACCCTCTCCTACCGCATCTTTACCGGTCCCAAGCTCAACCTCATGCTTGAGGACATGACTCAGGACATCCCCCGCATCGAGCAGATTATGGACTACGGGTGGCTCTATCTCATCAGCTACCCCATGAACTGGCTCATCAACGTCTTCCACGACTGGTTCGGCAACTGGGGCTGGGCTATCGTAGCCATGACTTTCGTGGTGCGTCTCGTCATCTGGCCGCTCTATCGCAAGAGCTACATGAGCATGAAGCGCATGAGCCTGCTGCAGCCCAAGATGAAGGAGCTCAAGGAGATGTACCCTGATGATCAGCAAAAGGTCAGCATGGAGATGATGCGCCTGTACAAGGAATACGGCATTTCCCCCTTCGGCGGCTGCCTGCCCATGTTCCTGCAAATCCCCATCTTCTTCGCCTTCTTCTACGTGCTGCAGACTGCAGCCGAGCTGCGCGGCGCCCCCTTCCTGGGCTGGGTAACCGACCTCTCGCAGATGGATACCGTCTGCACCCTGCCCTTCACTATTCTGGGCTGGGAACCCGCCATCAATGTGCTGCCGTTCATCATGGCCGCCTCGATGATTGCGATGATGAAAATGACCCCGCAGGCCGGTGACCCCACGCAGCAGAAAATCATGAAGTTCATGCCCGTCATGTTCTTCCTGTTCTGCTACACCTACCCCAGCGCACTGGCTCTGTACTGGACCACCACCAACATTATCTCCATCATCCAGACCCTTATCATCCGCCGCCTGCCCCAGCCCACCCTCGAAAAGGTGGACCCCAAGAAGCAGAAACAGCCCAAGAAAGGCGGTTTCCTCGACCGCATGCAGCGCATGATGGAAGAGCAGCAGAAGGCCCTCGATGAGCAGAAGCGACAGGCCGCTATGCGCAACAACGGCAAGAAATAAACTGCCACGCTCTTAAAAATACCTTCTCACCACACAGGCGCACCCTTCACCGGGTGCGCCTTTTTCCTGCCCTGGCGGGGGGCTTAACGGCTATTCAACACCCTGAGACGGCAACGTGTATCACCCCTATGAAAACTCTTCTTTATTGCACCCTCACGCTGTGGCTCTGCTGCCCGGCTCTGCTCACCGCCTGTCACCACCACCACAGGGGAGCCCCGCGCCCCGGGCACAGCTACCGCCACCATACCCCCGCCCCGGAACGGCACCATCATAACACCCGCCCCC
>JAZRKM010000004.1:0-17711 GCA_045646325.1 Akkermansia sp.
GGGCGTGTGTCCGAATCTCGGTGCGGTGAAAAAAAAGGAGGCCGCCGTTGGCAACCTCCTTTTTTTGTTTATCGAGCAAGCGGGATTCTACCCGCCCCCTGTGCCCCGCCATTGGCGGGGTGCCCGGGCAGAGGTGTCTGCCCGGCACAGGGTCTGCTCGTGCCACCGGCACTCGCAGCCCACTCACCCTTTGCTGCGGGGGCGTGTGTCCGAATCTCGGTGCGGTGAAAAAAAAGGAGGCCGCCGTTGGCAACCTCCTTTTTTTGTTTATCGAGCAAGCGGGATTCTACCCGCCCCCTGTGCCCCGCCATTGGCGGGGTGCCCGGGAAGAGGTGTCTGCCCGGCACAGGGTGTGGTCGTGCCACCGGCACTCGCAGCCCACTCCCCCTTTGCTGCGGGGTCGTGTGTTCGAAGCTCGGTGCGGTGAAACAAAAAAAAGGAGGCCGCCGTTGGCAACCTCCTTTTTTTTGTTTATCGGGCAAGCGGGATTCGAACCCACGACCCCTTGCACCCCATGCAAGTGCGCTACCAGACTGCGCTACTGCCCGAGAACTTGGTTTCTTGTTTGTCTTGCGCCTTGGAGCGTGTCGACAAGGAGAGTATACATGAATTTTTACAGTTGTCAAGAGATTTTTTTCATGATATAATCTTTTTTGTCATGAAAAAGGTAAAAATTGCCGTTGTCGGGGCCAGTGGATACACAGGTCAGGAGCTTTTGCGCATATTGCTGCGCCATCCCGGGGTGGAACTTGTGTGCGCGACTTCGCGCCAGTACGCCGGGCAGGAGCTGTGTGATTTGTTCCCGCGTTTTCGCCATGTGCCGGGTGCTGACCTGAAGTTTACGGATTCTGACGTGGCGGCGATTGCGGCCACGGGGGCTCAGGCGGCGTTCTTGGCGCTGCCGCACGGGGTGTCGGCAGCCTATGGTCGCGGGCTGGTGGAGGCCGGATTGCGCGTGATTGACCTTTCTGCGGATTTCCGCCTGAATGACCCGGCGGTGTATGAGGAGTTCTACGGCAAGCCGCACCCGGATGTGGAGCTGATGCAGGAGGCCGTGTACGGCATGCCCGAGTGGCACCGTGCGGAGATTGAGCAGGCCCGCATCGTCGGTTCGCCGGGGTGCTACCCCACCAGTATCATTCTGCCGCTGGTGCCGCTGCTGCGCGCCGGGTTGGTGAAGGCTGAGGATATCGTGGTGAACAGCGGCAGCGGTGTGTCCGGCGCCGGTCGCAAGGCTGACGTGAGCCTGCTGTACTGCGAGTGCAATGAGAGCATGCGCGCCTATGGTGTGCCGCGCCACCGCCACCTCTCTGAAATTGAGCAGGAGCTTTCGCTTGCCGCCGGGCAGCAGGTGACGATTACCTTCACGCCGCACCTCATGCCGGTGAATACCGGTATCGTGACCACCACGGTGGCTAAACTGGCTGAGGGCGTGACGGCGGAGGATATTACCGCCTGTTTCGAGCGCGCATACGCCGGTGCTCCTTTCGTGCGCCTGCTGGGTGCCAACAAGCCGGCTGATACCAAGAATGTGACCCGTACCAATTTTGTAGATATCGGCTGGGCGGTGGATACCCGCACCAACCGTGTGGTGCTCATGAGCGCTGAGGACAACGTCATCAAGGGCGCCGGCGGGCAGGGGGTGCATGCCTTCAACATCATGTTCGGTTTCGACGAGACGGAGGGCCTGTGGCTCATCTGACACGTGCGCGTACGCACGCGAGTGATAAATAACTGACCCCGTTTAGCAAGATGCTGCCGCTGCTGTTGATAGTGGATGACGAGAAGTCCACGCGAGATGCTCTGCGCCTGGCGCTTGAGGATGACTATGAGGTGTACGCCGTTGCAGACGGCAAGGCGGCGCGCGCCCTCATGGACAGCGAGCCGGTGGATATCTTGCTGACGGACCTGCGGCTCGGCGGCGAGAGTGGTATGGCCCTGATAGATTATGCTCAGGGCCTGCCGCAGCCGCCGACCTGCATCATGATGACGGCCTACGGCAGTGCTGATACCGCTGCCGAGGCCCGCCGCCACGGTGCCTATTACTTTCTGACCAAGCCGCTGAATCTGGATGAGGTTGAGCTGCTGTTGCGCCGTGCGGCCCACACCCGCTCGCTTGAGGCCAGCAACCGCGAGCTGACTACCCGCTTGCAGCCTACCGGCGGGCTTGACCGCATGTTGGGCGACAGCCCGCAAATGCAGCCCATCTTCAACCGCATTCGCCAGGTGGCTCCCACCACGGCTACCGTGCTCATCGAGGGTGAGACCGGTACGGGTAAGGAGCTCGTTGCTCGTGCCATTCACAGCCTGTCTGCGCGCAGCGGGGGACGATTTGTGGCCGTGAACTGTGCCGCGCTCTCTCCCCAGCTGATGGAAAGTGAGCTTTTCGGGCATGAGAAAGGCTCATTCACGGGGGCGGTACAGCGCCGAATCGGTCGCTTCGAGGAGGCCGATGGCGGTACAATCTTTTTGGACGAAATCGGCGAAATCGACATCCCGACTCAGGTTAAGCTGCTGCGTGTGCTGGCCGAGCGCAGTATCGAGCGCGTGGGCAGCAACTCCCCTATTGCGGTGAATGTGCGCGTGGTGGCGGCCACGAACCGCAACCTGGCTGAGATGGTGAAGCAGGGCACCTTCAGGCTTGACCTCTACCAGCGCCTCAACGTGATTTCTCTGCACCTGCCGCCGTTGCGCGAGCGCGCGGGGGATGTTGTGCTCATGGCAAACGCCTTCGTGCAGGAACTTTGTCGGGAGAATAACAAATCGCCCAAAAGTTTGACCCGACCCGCGCTTGATTTGCTGCGCCACTTCGACTGGCCCGGCAATGTGCGCCAGCTGCGCACGGCTATTGAGCACGGCGTGGTCATGAGCAGCAGCAGTGAAATCACCCCTGCTGACTTGCCTGAATATCTGCTGGGGGGCGGGGAAAGTGCGCCCTCGCACCCCCATACGGTGGCGCAAAGTCGCACGCGTACAGATTTTGGGCTTGATTCTACCCCCTGTTTTAATTTACAATACATCGAGCAGCAGACTATTCTGCGCGCTCTGGAGCACACCGGGGGTAACAAGTCCGCCGCGGCCGGGTTGCTGGGCATAAACCGCCGCACCCTGCAGCGGAAACTGGCTGAGGCCCGCGAGGTCTTCAGCCGCTATTTATGAACCGGTATCGTAGATAACAGAACATCAGTATATATGGCAGGTTTGCAGAACAATAGCATATCAAAAGGGTCGACAGTGCTGCGGCTTATTACGCTGGCATTGCTCGCGATTATGTGCGTGTTTAAGCTATTCCTGACCTACCGCGGGCTTGACCAGCCTGCTGCTATGGACCAGGCGCAGATTGCGCGCTGCGTGGCAAAGGGGCAGGGGTTCACTACCAATTTTCTGCGCCCGCTGGACGTGATGACCGCCGCCGCTCAGGCGAAAAAGCAGAAAGAGCAGTTCAGCGCCCTGAGCATGCGCGATACCACTCACGCCCCGCTGAATATACTTGCCATGGCTGTTGCTCTCAAAATAACCGGGTGCGATGATTTTGAGTCCACCACCATGAAGGATGGCGGCTATGTGTACAAGGCTGACCGCGTGATATCGTCTGTCAGCATGATTTTCTTCATCACCGCCATCGTGCTGGCGTACACCCTCATCAGCCGCCTGTTCGATGAGGTGGTGGCCTGCGCAACGTGCTGTTTCATGCTGTGCAGTGATTTGGTGTTGCAATACTCTGTCAGCGGGTTACCGCAGCCGCTCATGCTCTGTTGCATGTTGGCCGCGCTGCATGCGTTGCTGTCGGGTGTTCGCGCTTCGGAGGAAGGGAGTGACTACTGGGCACTTTTCTATGTAACGCTGTCTTTTGTATGTGTGGGGCTTATGTGCCTGTCGGGGTGGATGAGCCTGTGGCCTGCGGCCGGTCTGCTGCTGTTCTGCTGCTTTTATTTCCGCCCGGCGGGGTCATACGCCATGGCGGCGGCTGTGGTGCTGCTGCTGTTTCTGGCGGTGCCGGCTATCATGAATTACCGCCACACCGGTAGCCCGTTCGGCAATGCCATGCTCGGCCTGTACAACAGCTTCGGCGGCGGTGAAGAAACCGCCCTGCGTGCCGCCAACCTCAACAACAGCCCCCTGCAGGGATCCGGTTTCGTGCTCAACTTCCTCTCGCACACCTTCAGCCAGTTGCGTAGTCTTTATGTCAACATGGGTTCCATTATCGTGGTTCCCTTCTTCTTCCTGGCAATGCTGAACCGTTTCCGCCGGGACGATGTGCAGGCGCTCAAGTGGGCTGTTTTCAGCATGTGGGGTATATCATGCGTGGGGATGGCGCTTTTCGGGGTGGATGTTCCGGTGAACCCCTCACAGCTGGCGTTCCTCTTTATCCCGATTTTTGCGGCCTTCGGTATCACGCTGGTGTTCAATTTCCTGGCGCGCATTAAGTATGAGAGCGCCACCTTCGTGCAGGCCCGTGGTCTTACCCTGTTCGTGCTCATTCTGGTATCGGCCGGTCCGTTCCTTTCCACTGTGCCCAACAGCCTGTACCTGGGTATCTGGATTGGTGACCGCGGTCGCCCCCATTACCCGCCCTACTATCCCCCGGCACTGAATGTCAACCTGACCGGTATAACCTCCCCGCAAGATGTCATTGTGACGGATCAGCCTTGGGCCGTGGCTTGGTATGCCAACCGCAAGGCTATGTGGATTCCCCGCCTGGTGGATGACTTCTCCACCTACCTGGAGCCTTGTCTCAACGAGAGCGGCGCGCGTGTGGGTGGGTTCCTCATCACCCCCACCTCGCATAGCATGCCCGCGCAACGGGGCGGCATGGCTGCCATCGTTGCCGAAATGGGCGATTTCGCTCCCTTGGCTATGGAAGGCAAACTGCTGCAGATGGTACCGCGCCACAACATGGCCCTGGCGGATTTGTTCGTCGATACCGCCGGCGAGGACGAATCGATGACCTTGGGCAAGTTGGTGTCATCCCACGGGCGTTTCTCGCAGCGTGTTCCGCTGCTGGGCGCTGAGATTATGTATTACTGTGAACCCGGCAACGGTCCCAAGAATTGATTTTCCCCTCATATACTTAACGATATGCCCCCGCGCAGCAAGGATAAAGCGAAGACTTTTGAGCAGTCAATGGCCCGGTTGGAAGAAATCTCCGCCCGGCTCGATAACCCTGAAACCGGGTTGGAAGAAACCATCGCCCTTGTGGAAGAAGGGCGCCGCCTGGTGGCCGCCAGTAGGGCTCTGCTGGAGCAGGCCGAACTGCGTATCAATCAACTCGATGTAGCCCCTCAGCCGGTGGCTGCTGCAACCCCGAAAGATGCTGACAATGAATTCTCCCTCATCTGACCTGCCCTCCCTGCTGGCCGGAATTCGGACGCCGGATGACGTGAAGGCGCTCCGCCCCGAGCAGTTGCCTGAGCTGGCCGCCGAGATTCGCCGTGAACTGGTGCATACCCTGGCTTCGACCGGCGGGCACTTGGCGCCGAACCTCGGGGTGGTGGAGCTGAGCATTGCGCTGCACCGCGTGTTCAATACCCCGAAAGACAAGATTCTTTTCGATGTTTCCCACCAGTGCTACGTGCACAAAATGCTCACCGGTCGCGCGCAGGCTCTGGGTAGCATTCGCCAGTTCGGTGGCTTGTCGGGGTTCTGCAAGCGTAGCGAGTCTGAGCATGATGCCTTCGGCGCCGGTCATGCCGGTACGGCGTTGTCTGCCGGGGTGGGTATAGCTGCTGCACGCGACCTCGCCGGGGATGACTACAACGTCATCTCCATTGTCGGCGATGGCGCCTTCACCTGTGGTACTACGCTCGAAGGGCTCAACAGCATATCGACCAATACGCGCAAGTTTATCCTCATTCTCAATGACAATGAGTGGAGTATCGACAAGAATGTCGGTGCCCTTTCGCGCTATTTCTCCTCCCTGCAAGAGACGGATACCTACACCTGGATGCGCGACTACGCCAAAAAGTTCATCGAAAAACTTGCCGGCAAGGAAATGCGCGACCAAGCCTCGAAACTCTTCGCTGCTGCGCGCGGCTTCATTTCCCCGCTGAGTTTCTTCCGTCAGCTCGGCCTCACCTATTACGGCCCGATAGACGGGCACGACATCAACCGCCTGGAGCGTGTGCTGCGCCTCGCCTCGCGGCGGGATGAGCACGTCATCCTGCACATCATTACCCAGAAAGGCCGTGGCTATGAACCCGCCGCTGCCAATCCTACCAAATTCCACGGCGTCGGCCAATACGACATCAGCAACGGCAGCACCCCGCGCTCCGAAATCATCACCTATTCCGAGGCTTTCGGCAAGTGCCTGACCTCCCTCGCTGAGCAAGACCCCGCCATCACGGCCATCACCGCGGCCATGCCGACCGGTACCAGGCTCGACATCTTCCGCTCGAAGTTCCCCAAGCGATTCTTCGATGTAGGTATCGCTGAAGAGCACGCCGCCATTTTTGCCAGCGGCCTGGCCACTCAGGGCTTCAAACCCTATGTGGCTATTTACTCCACCTTCATGCAGCGCTGTGTCGATATGATTCAGCACGATGCCGCCCTGCAGAGCCTGCCCGTGCGTTTCTGCATGGACCGCGCCGGTCTGTCGCCGGATGACGGCCCCACCCATCACGGCCTGTTCGATATCAGCATGATGCGCTGCATACCGAACCTCATGATGATGCAGCCGAAAGACGAGGCCGAGCTCTGCCACATGCTCGCTACCATGCAGCAGATAGAGCACTGCCCCAGCGCCATACGTTACCCCCGCGGCGCCGGTGAGGGTGTCACCATGCCCGAAAAACCGCAGCCGCTCCCCGTTGGTAAGGCTGAGGTTATTGCAGAGCAGGGTAGCGTAGCCCTGGTTGCCCTGGGCAATATGAACAGCGTGGCCGCTCAGGTGCGTGAGCTGCTCGCAGAGCAGGGCATAGAGTGCGCCCATATCAACGCTCGCTTCATCAAACCGCTCGACTCCGAGTGCCTGTCGCGCTTCGCCGGGCAGTGTAAGCTGCTCGTCACCCTCGAAGATCACTCCATCGCCGGCGGTTTCGGCAGCGCCGTGCAGGAACTGCTCAGCGACCTGCGCTCCGCCACCCCGGTGCTGCGCATCGGTTGGGGGGATGTCTTTGTCGAGCACGGCAGCTTGTCACAGTTGCGCGCCAAGCACGGCCTTACCCCGGCCGCCATTGCTGAAAAAATCAAAGCCCACATGTCAGAATGATGATTCCCCGTCTGCATCTCCCCCGATTGCTGCCCGCCCTGCTGCTTGCCGCCGGCGTGGCCATGGCCGATTTGCCTACCGATTTACCCTCCGGCACCGGGCCGCAGGCCCAGCCCGGCATCAGCGGGCCGGATGTTGTGTCTGACTGGGTGAAAGAACTCTCGAATATGCCGAAGGAGAGCCGCAGTGCCTATGCCGAGGCTTTTAAGCAGGCCAAAAGCTGCTATGCTCAGGGGCGCCTCGTGGAGTGCGAAACCCACCTCAACACCTGCGAACTCTATACCCGCAGCAACCCCAATGTGTGGAACCTGCGTGCCAGCGTGCTGATTTCCCAGCAGCGATATGCCGAGGCCGAGGCTCTGCTGCTCGAAGTGCGCCGTTTCAACCCGCAGGATTCCGTATGCCGCCTGTCCTTCTCCCTGCTGTATCTCGGCTCCGGTCGCTATGAGCAGAGTATCGAAGAAACCGACCAGCTTATCGATGATATTAAGTACAAGGACATGACGCAGCTCACTCACAGCCTCATGTTCCGCAAGCTGCTCGCCCTGGTCATGCTGGAGCGTATGGATGAAGCCCGCGCCGTTGTGGCCGAAATCAGCCCCATCGATGATTCCCCCCTCTATTACTACAGTCAGGGTGTTTTCGCCCTGGTCGAGGGGAATCGCCGCCAGGCCATGCGTGAGTTCAACACGGCCGATGCCATCTACGCCTCGATGGGCTACCTGAGCGGCTACAAGCAGGCTCTCAACTGCTCCGGCCTGACGGAGAAATACACCGTTACTCCCGCTCAGAAATGAAGCGCCGCGATGAGGGCTGCATATTACGTCTCAGCCCCCTGGGTGACTACGGACTCATTGTGACTTGGTGCACGCGCGAGCAGGGGATTGTGCGCACCGCCGCGCGCAATGCCCGCAAGCCCGGCAGCGACTTTACCGGGCGGCTTGACCTCTTCCACGAGTGCGAGTTGCTCTACACAGAGCCGACTCGCGGCGACCTCGCCACGCTGCACAGCGCTGAGCTTATTTCCCCGCGCCTGCCCCTGCGCCGCAGCCTGCTGCACCTGCGCCTCAGCAGCTACCTGGCTAACCTGCTGCTCGCCACCGTCGAACCCGGTGCCCCCGGCGGCGAGTGGCACACCCTCATGGCCGGCGCCCTCGATTACCTGGCCGCCGAGCACCCCATGCGCCCCGCTATCCTCACTCATTTCGAGAAACGGCTCGCCACTCTGCACGGTATCTTTAACCCCGCTGTACCCGCCCACGCCGCCCTGCAGCAGCACTTCGCCCACCTTCCCGCCGGCAGGGCAGAGCTGCTTGCCGACCTTGCTCCCTAAACACTGCCCGAGCGTAGCGAGGGCAATTTCAATATTGCCGCAGGCAATAATTTCAATGGCGGCATAGCCGCCAATTTCACTGCGAGCGCAGCAAGCAATTTCACCGGCTGCACCGGCAGCCGATAGGCTTTTATTTTTTGTCGGCCGCCTGTAGCGGCCGGTGAAATTGCGGGCGTTCCGCCCACAGTGAAATTATGCCCCCTGACGGGGGTTGGCAGCTTGCGCTGCCATTGATTAACCCCGCTGTATCCGCCCACGCCGCCCTGCAGCAGCACTTTGCCCACCTTCCTGCCGTGCTTGCCGACCTTGCTCCCTAAACACTGCCCGAGCGTAGCGAGGGCAATTTCAATATTGCCGCAGGCAATAATTTCAATGGCGGCGTAGCCGCCAATTTCGCTGCGAGCGCAGCAAGCAATTTCACCGGCTGCACCGGCAGCCGATAGGCTTTTGTTTTTTGTCGGCCGCTTGTAGCGGCCGGTGAAATTGTGGGCGTGCCGCCCACAGTGAAATTATGCCCCCTAGCGGGGGCATATTGAAATTGGTGGTTTCACCACCATTGAAATTGTCGCCTGTCGGCGACAGTGCAGCCCGGCAAATGAGACATTTGCCGGGCTGTAGCTGTAGGGGAGGGGAATATCAGAAGTTGGTGCGGATGGCGGTGGAGAATTCCCAGCCGTTGTAGCAGTCTGCGCCGCCGCTGCGAGCGGTGGTGTACTCTGCACCAATCATGAGTTTGGCTGCGCTCTTGAGCTTGGCGGAGGCGTAGAGGTCCACACCGAAGTAGACGGTGTGAATGCTGTCTACCCAAGCGGGGGCAGTGGTCTGAGTGCAGATGTAGCGGTCGCCGCCGAGCTTGCAGGCACCATCACCGGTCATGCCGACGTAGCGGAAGACGAGGTCCACCTGGGGGTGGATGGCATATACGGGCTGGATTTGCAGGCCGATGTTCTTGGTGCCGTTGCCGCCCTGCTGCTCGAAGGCAGCAACGAGGTTGGTGGTGACGGTGAGTTTGTCCTTTTTGTACTCGTAGCCGAGGGACAGGGCATCCATAAAGCCGGCGCTGTAGTTGTTGGCACCGGGTTTATTGCCGTGGTAGCCGTTGTTGAAGTCGTGCAGGTACTCAGCGGAGAGGGCGTGGTAGCCGTGCTCGGTCACGCCGAATTTGTGGGTACCGCCGAAGATGATGAAGCACTTGTCCTCCCAACCGAACTCACCCTTCAGGCCGCGGCCGTCGCGGTAGGCGTCGGTGTGGCTGTTGCTCTTGGAGGCGCTGGCGCGGTCACTGGCGAAGAGCTGCACGAACATGACATCGTTCTTGGTCGGCTTGTACTCGAACTCTACACCCCAGTTGGTATCAAGCCCGAACTGGTTGCAGATGAGGGAGCGCTCAATGCACTCGATGTCGGCGTTGGATTCGCGCAGGTCGCTGGTGAACTTGTGGGCGAATTTACCGGCGCGCATGGTGAGGCCATCGACAGCGTGGATTTTCTGCTGCAGGTAGATGTCGTACAGGCCGGTGTAGGTGAAGTTGCGCTTGGTGCGGCCGCCGGCGTAGGTGCTGCGTGTGGGCAGACCGCCGATGCGGGCATAGGTGTGGAAGCGGGTACCGCTGGCCATGTCGACATTCACACCAATCCAGTTGCGGCGGAATTCGCTGTTGAAGGGGGCGGCGCCGTCTTTCAGGTGCAGGCCGTTGCTGCCGTTGGGCTGCACGACGGCCATCTGCCACTGCTGACGGAAGGCGAGGCTGACCTTCTGCACGAAGGTGTCTTTATTTTCATAGACGACCAGGGCGCGCTTGACAGCATCGGTCCAGTCGGTATCGGCGGGGGCGGCTGCTACCGGGGTAATCTGCCCGGCAAACGCAGGCATGGCCGCCGCAGCAGCCATGAGTAGGGAGAGTTTTTTCATGCAGAGGTGAAATCAGCGGATTTTGGCGAAGAGGGTGGCCTGGTCGAGCACGCTCATGTACTCGCTGTGGTCGATACCCATGTCGACGATGTAGAGGGTGAGCAGCTTTTTGACGATGGAGAGCAGTTTTTCCTGCTGCCAGGGTTTCTCGATGTAGTTGTCGATGTGGCCGTCGTTGATGGCGTTGATGGTGTCTGCATGGGTGGCCTGACCGGTGAGCAGGACCTTGCGGGTCTTGGCAAAGCGGCGGTCGGCGGCGACTTTGGCCAGCAGTTCGGTGCCGTTGGCTTCGGGCATGACCTGGTCAGAGATGACGATGCCGACGTAGTCGCCGCTGTCGTCAATCTGTTCCATCAGGTTCAGGCAGTCCTCTACACCGGAGGCCTCTTCCAAGCGGATGAGGGGGGTGAGTGAGCGGAGGTCTCTCATGACGGAATCCAGCACTTCCTGCTGGTCGTCTACGCAAATGATGTTAATTGTTTCCATAGATTTGAGTGGTGGGAAGGTTAATGGTGAAGGTTGTTTCTGTATTGGTGGAGGTGAGCTCGATGGTGCCGTTGTAGCTGTCCACCAGTCGACGGACGATGGAGAGGCCAAGGCCGAGCCCGAAGTCCAGCCCGAGTTTCTTGGTGGTGAAGTTCGGGTGGAAGATTTTTTCTTGTATTTCCTCGGGGATGGGAGGGCCGTTGTTGGTGATGGAGACTCTCACATACTCGGAGGGCAGGAGGTCGTGCCCCTCTGCACGGAAGGAGCCGGTGGATATGCGGACGGTGGGGGCAGGGGTGTGAGCCTGCTGCATGGCATCGTACGCGTTGTTGATGATGTTGGTCCAGATCTGTACCAGTTCGGTGAGGTCTGCGGTGAGAGGGGGGCAGGGGGAGAGGTCGGTTTCGACGGTGATGTGCTTGAGCTTGTTGGTAAGCAGGTTCATGGCGTCGTTCACGCTTTCGCGTACATCGACCCCTTCTTGCCGGGTGGAGTTGCCGCCGCCCAGTAGTTTGACGGCGCGCACAATGCCGGTGGCATGTTTAGCGGCGACCTGCAGGTCGCGCATGTCGTGCCCGAGCTCCCAGAAACTGTAGTTGTTGCGCACGTGTTTCACGAAGTCGGGGCCGAACTTGACCAGGGTTTTGGTGTCGGGGATGATGTGGGCGAGCACCTTGGCCGCGGGCTGGGGCAGGTTGAGCTCGCGCTCCCATTTGCGGGCGATGGCGCGCAGTTCGCTCGCGGCGGTGAAGGCGGTGTCGTCATACCCGTAGCGGAAGAGCTGCGAGTTGTACTTGTTGTCTTCTGCAAGGAACTTTTCGAGGTGTTCGGCTACGAATTCGGTGCGGCGGGTGATGACACCGACGGCGTTGTTGAGCTCGTGGGCGATGCCTGCGGAGAGCTGGCCGAGGGTGGCGGCCATTTCGGAGCGGTGCAGCAGGCGCTGTGCTTCTTCTCTGGCCGAGGCATGCACGAAGATGCGCATGTTGCGCGCGGCCAGCTCGTGTACCAGCACGGGGATGAACTGGTGCTCGAAACTGCCGTACTTTTCAGGCTCAACGGCGGGGGTGGTGTCATCCACATAGGCGAGCCGTGTGTCTGTGAGCGCAACGATTTCGTTCGAGCTGCGGAAGGCGCGCGAGAAGAAGGCCTGCACGCAGACGTATGAGCCGGGGCCCGCGCGGAACACTTCGTGCTTGCGCGTGGCGACCTCGGCGGGCAGTTCGGTGCCGGGCACGCTCTCTGCCTGACGATAGGCCACCAGCTCTCCCTCGAGTACGAGGTAGAGCCGGTGGCACTCTTCGTTCTGCTGCACGACAATCTCGCCCTTGCCGAACTCGACGGTACGCCCGGCGTCACTGAAGTAGACGCGGTTGAGTCGGTCCAGCGGTTCGAGAATGTGCTCAGGCAGTGGCAGCAGAACGCTCATGGTTGGTATTCAGGTGGGGGTTAGCCGAAGAAGCCGATGGCACCCAGACCGACCATCATGAAGATGGTGATGGCCAGGCCCAGCAGGCAGAGGATGGTGCCGGAGATGGCCATACCCTTCTGCTCGATGTGGCCGGTGGCGTAAGCCATGGCGTTCGGCGGGGTGGAGATGGGCAGAGCCATGCCGAGGGAGGAGGCGAAGGCTACCGTTACCAGCAGGGCGACGGCTCCGGGGTTGTCCATGGAGCCGGCAGCCATCATGGCACCGGCTACACCACCCAGAATGGGTACCAGCAGGGCAGCCGTGGCAGTGTGGCTCATGAAGGTGGCCATGAACAGGCAGATGCAGCTGGCGCCGATGAGCAGCACGGTGGAGTTCCACTCGCCGAAGGGAATGGCGTTAATCATGTCCTTAGCCAGGTTGGTCTCGCTGAGGGCTACACCCAGGGCGAAGCCGCCGGCTACCAGCCAGAGCACATCCCAAGCCATACCGCGCAGGTCTTTCTTGGTGATGACGCCGGTGACGGAGAACACCACGATGGGAATGATAGCGACGGAGTTCGCATCAAGCCCGTGGTACTGCTTGGGAATGACCCAGAGCAGGATGGTGATGATGAAGGTGGCGTAGACGATGATGGCCTTGGGCGTGGTGAGGAACTTGCCCTTGAGCTCCTTGGAGAGGTCGAGTTTCGGCTGGGAGATGGGGAACATCTTGAGCAGCAGGAGCCAGGCTACCAGCAGCATGATGACGACGAAGGGAATGCCGAACATCATCCACTTGCCGAAGGTGACGTCAAGGCCGAGGTCCTGCATGTACTTCAGGGCGATGGCGTTCGGCGGGGTGCCGATGGGGGTGCCGATACCACCCAGGTTTGCACCGATGGGAATGCAGAGGGCGAAAGCGGCGCGGCCGCGGTCCTCAGGGCTGAAGAGGGCGAGCACCGGGGTGAGCAGGGCGAGCATCATGGCGGCGGTGGCCGTGTTGCTCATGAACATGGAGAATACGGCGGTCACGCTCATGAGACCCAGCAGCACATACTTGGGATTGGTGCCGAAGGGCTTGAGCAGCACTCGGGCCAGGTTGACGTCGAGACGGAACTTGGTGGCGGCATCTGCCAGGAAGAAACCACCCAGGAACAGGATGATGATGGGGTCAGCAAAGGTGCCGAAGATGCTCTTCTGCTTGGCTACGCTCACCAGCTTCATGTCATCAATCTGCTTGCTGAGCTCGCCGTCGTAGAGCTTGCCTGCGGCGGTCTTCAGGCCGGCCTTGGCGGCGTCATCAGCCTTGCCCTTCACCACGGGGGCGAGAATGGCGTTGTTGATGGTGGTGCGCACATAGGCGGGGGAGAGCGAGGTCTGTTTCTTCAGGTCTGCGAGCACGGACTCCTGCGTGGCGGCCACAGTTTCGGCGGAGGCACCGCTGCCTTCATAGGCGGAGGCGATGATGGATTTCACCGCAGCGGCATCGTAGCGCTCGGTCTGCATGCAGTTGAGCGAAGAGTTCGACATGCAGAGCAGGGTGAGGGTGATGACGAGCACCGAGGTGGTCCAAATCGGAATCACCTCGAGAATCCACATGAGAGCGGCGAAGACGAACAACGCAATCACGCGGGTCTGTACGGTGTTAATCGGAATACCCCATTCCTCGAACGGGAGCAAGAGCATGCTGCCGCTGAGCAACAGCACGATGAGCAACTTTATCAGAGTGATCTTTGCTGATTTAGTCATGGCTTGTATTGGTTTGCAATCAGCACTCGCGCTCGCGTGCCTGCGTACTGTTTTCCCGCAATGCCCGCGGCTCTTGTGCTACACCACAGCATACTACATTCAATCTGATTTTGCAAGTGCGAATTGCACATTGTGAGTGGGGAAGTGGCAAAAAAACAGGTCACTTTCCAATCTGTCGGCGATTCAACCTCCGTTGAACAAATCGGGCTTTATCCTTCCGTGTGAGCGGATGCAAACTCTTCATCAACGCGCTCGCAGGGTGCGTTCTTCATGCTCGATTGTTCACCGAGCCTTCTCATGTGCCGTCAGGCGCCCTTCATGCATGCGCAATAAGCGCTCAGCCGGCCATCTGCACCATGAGCTGCGCGAGGATGGTCATGAGGATGAGGGCGATGGGGTAGGCGGTGGAATAGGCGATAACGGGCTCTTGACTGTCCGTCTGGGCGGTGATGGCACCGAGAGCCGGGGTTGAGGTCTGCGAGCCGCAAATGCAGCCGAGGGTTTCGGTAACTTCCAACCCGAGCCATTTTCGGGCGACCAGGTAGCCGATGAAAAGGGGCAGCAGGGTGATAACCGCACCGACCAACAGCATGCTCAAACCACTGGTCATGAGGGTTTCTACCAATTTTTCGCCGCCGCGTATGCCGGCACCGGCCAGGAAGAGCATGAGCCCCAGCTCCATGACCAGCACGCGGGTGGGGCGCGGCATGTAACCCGCAATCGGGCCCAGTTTGCCGAAGTGACCCAGTATCAGCGCTACAATCAGCGGGCCGCCGGCCATACCGAGCGAGAACCCATCCCCACCGCCGAAGCTGAACTGCAGCTTGCCCAGCAAGATGCCCAGGGCCAGCCCGCCGGTGAGGGAGAGCAGGTCGGCGGTATTCATGGCGGTGCTGCGGTGGCCGCACTCGGCCTTGAAGGCCTTAATAGCCTCGGGTGTGCCGACAACTCGCAGCACATCGTTGCGGATGATTTCGGTGTCTGCCGTAGGTACGAAGGTGTTGCCCAGGCGGCTGATGCGTGAGACGGTGATGCCGAAGTTGTCCAAGGTATCCAGCTCGCGCAGGGTTTTATTGTTCATCTGCGGGGCGAGGACGATGAGCTCGGCAACTTCATTGCTCGGCAGGCTCAGTTCCTTGTCTGCCTCGACCACATGGCCGAGCAGAGCGGCGTCTTTTTCGAGCTGCTCGCGCTCGCCTACCATTAAGCACTCAGCATTGGCGCTCAGGGTGTCAGTGGACTGCAGGGGGCGCAGTTGTCCACCTTGCATCAGGCGGGTGATTCGGCAGCTCATGTGCCACTGCCGGGCGAGTTCGGCCGGGGTTTTACCGGTGGCCTCGGGGTTGGTCACGCGGATTTTTCGGGCGATGATACCGTGCGGGTCGGCTGCGTTGCTGCCTTTTTTGCTGTTGAGGTTGATGTTCAGCAGGCGGGGGAGCAGCTGCACGAACAGCACAATGCCGATGACGCCGAAGGGGTAGGCTACGCCGTACCCGATGTTGATGACGGACTCGCTCAGGCCGGCGGCCTTGGCGGCATCGAGCGCAGCTGCCAGAGCCGGGGTGCTGGTGCAGGCCCCGGCGAACAGGCCGGCACCGACGCTCATGTCGATACCCAGCAGTTTGCACATGCCCAGGGCGGTCAGCCAGCCTGCCAGCACGATGGTGAGTGTCAGCACAATCAGGTTCTTACCCCGGCTGCGCAGAGAGGAGAAAAAACGGTTGCCAACGCCTAACCCCACGCAATAAACGAATAGCGCGGTGCCCATATCCGATACGTTATCGGGTATGCTCAGTTTGTAGTGACCTGCCACCATGGCTACAAACAGCACACCTGAACTGCCCAGAGCTATGCCTTTCACACTGATGTTACCTAGTGCCAACCCCAGAAAGAGAATGGCGAAAAGGACAAAGGTCGGGTTTTGGAGGATGGCGGTCATGACGCTGAGCGGGGCGGGGTTACATGTTCATGGCATCGGGGTTATCCATCAACCCGGATTTTTCGAGGTAGTAATCGTAGCCGCCGGCGTAGGGGGTCACGGTACCGTGCGAGATGTGCAGGGTTTTCTCTGCCAGGGCGCGGATGAAGTGTACATCGTGCGAGATGAATACCAGCGTGCCTTCATAGCGCTTGAGCGCCTGAGAAAGCGCCTCCACACTCATGATATCGAGGTGGGTGGTCGGCTCGTCCATGAGCAGCAGGTTGGGCGGGTTGACCAGGAACTTGACCAGGCTGAGGCGCGATTTCTCACCACCACTGAGCACTTCCACGCGCTTTTCGCAGTCGAGCTTGCGGAACATGAAGGAGCCCAGCACGGCGCGGGCTTCTTCCTCGCGCAGCTCGGGGTCAGCGTTCATAATTTCCTCGAGCACGGTGAAGTTCGGAGTGAGGTTCTCCGAGCGCATTTGCGAGAAGTAACCGATACGGGTGGTAGTGCCCAGCACGCGCTGCCCTTCGTCGATGGGAACCACGCCGGCGAGTATTTTCAGCAGGGTGGATTTACCGGCGCCGTTCGGCCCCACAAGCACAATGCGGTCGCCGCGCTCGATGAGCAAATCAAGGTTTTTGTAAATGCGCTTGTCACCATAGCTCTGGCCGACTTTTTCGAGTTCCAGCACGCGCTGCATGCTGCGCGGGGGCTGCGGGAAGATGAACTTGAACACTCGGCGGGCCTGACGCGGTTTCTCAATGCGGCGGATTTTCTCGAGCTGTTTAATGCGGCTCTGCACCTGGGCTGCCTTCGACGCGACGGAGCGGAAACGCTCGATGAAAAACTCCATGTGGGCGATTTCACGCTGCTGGTTGCGCCAGGCGGCAAGCAGGATTTCATAGCGCTGCTCTTTCAATTCCAAGAACTTGGTGTAATTGCCCGTGTAGCGCACCAGCTCTTGGTTCTCGATGTCGTAGACGGTCTCCACCAGTTCATCCATGAAGTCGCGGTCGTGGGAAATCATGAAGATGGCGCCGGGGTAGTTCATGAGGTAGCGGCGCAGCCACAGCAGGCTCATGAGGTCAAGGTGGTTGGTGGGTTCGTCGAGCATCAGCAGGTCAGGCTCGGCCACCAGCAGCTGCGCCAGGTGGGCGCGCATCACCCAGCCACCGCTCATCTCGCGGGCAGGGCGGTGGAAGTCCTCGTCTTTGAACGCAAGCCCTTTCAGGATTCGCTTGGCCTTGGGCTCAATTTGGTAGCCATTGTTGGCGATGAACACATCCATAGCGTGAGCATAGTCATCGCTGGTGTTGTCGCCCTTGGAATCGCACTCGCGCAGGGTGCGGATGGCCTTACCCATTTCAGGGGTGATGCTCATGGCAATCTCGAGCACCGTGCGGTCGCTCGGGTCGCCGGCCTCTTGCGGCAGGTAGCCCACCACGCCGTATTCATCCATCACAATCTGACCTTCATCCGGCGTATCTTCGCCCAGTATCATGCGGAACAGCGTTGATTTGCCTGCGCCGTTCGGGCCGACCAGTGCTATGCGCTCGCCCCAGTTAACGATGAGTTCCGTCTCATAGAACAGGGTGCGCCCTGCGTGTGCCTTCGTCAGTTTTTTGATGGTAAGCATGCGCGGGTAGTATACACTAAAATCTCAGAAATGCAATCTTTTTAGCATTTCC
>JAZRKM010000005.1:0-12750 GCA_045646325.1 Akkermansia sp.
GTTATACGTTCTACTCCGACTGTAAAGGATGATCCACCCGTTGTGACCGAGGTGCAGACGAATGACATTGAGGCGGACTACGACCAGAAGGCCGCCCGCCGCAAGGGGCTGCTCTCAACCATCCTGACCAACCGCAGCACCCGCGTCAACGGGGCCTTGACATCCGCCGCCGCTGACAGCGGTAATACCACCCTGGGCTGACCCGCACACCTGTACAATAGCTATGCCGAATACCACGCCTGAGCAACACCTTCTCAGCACGTACAACGCGCTGCGAGCCATCCGCAGCCCTTGGGAGGGCTGGTGGGAGCGCCTGCGCCGCTATGTGCTGCCCGACCGCCGGCCCAACGATGAAACGGCGGCGGATTCCCCCGGCGATGCCCCGCAGCGCCTTTGCGATACCACCGCGGTCGAGGCCTGCCAGAAACTCGCCAGCGCTCACATGAGCTACATCACCCCCGGCAATGAGCTGTGGTTCAAATGGACCAGCCCCGACCCCGCCGCCGGAGATGAAGCGCAGTCCTGGTACAACCGCTGCTCCGAAATCGCCAACCGTGAGCTGTCGCTGAGCAATTTCTATACCGCACTGCATGAGTGTTTTCTGGATCGTGTGGGCCTGGGCACGGGCAGCCTGTACTGCGGCAGCACGCGGGGCGGTCGCCTGTTGTTCCGCCACATTCCCTGCGGGCAGTTCGTGTGCGCTGAGAATGATGAAGGGGTGATCGACACCTACATGCGCGAGTTCACCTTTTCGCCGCACCAGGCGCAGAGCCGTTTCGGCCTGTCGGCTCTGGGGCCCCGGGCACGTGCTCTCTGCGAGAACGCGGCCGATAGCCACACGCCGTCCCTGCGGTTCCTGCATGTTGTGCGCCCGCGAGAGCAGCGCAACCGCTCCCGCAGCACCGCTCGCGATATGGCCTGGCAGAGCCTCTATTACAGTATGGATGACTGCCGCACGGTAGAGGAGAGCGGCTACCGCGAAATGCCCTACATGGTCACACGATTCCTGAAATGGGGCGACAGCCCCTATGGCCTGGCTCCCGCACGCCTGGTTTACCCGGATATCGAGCAGGCGCAGTTTCTTAACCGCATACTCGATATGCTGGGTGAGGTCGCCGCCTTCCCCCGCATACTTGAGCTGGCTAACCAGGTGGGCGAAGTCGACCTGCGCGCCGGCGGGCGTACCCTTATCAGCCCCGAGAGCGCCAGCCTCGGCTTCCCCCGCGAGTGGGCCACCCAGGGCCGTTACGATGTTGGCATGGACCGCCTGCGCCAGAAGCAGGAGAGCATCAACCGCGCCTTCTTCGTACCCATGCTGGAGCTGTGGAATGAGCGCAAACTGCAGATGACCGCCGCCGAGGTCTACGCCCGAGAAAATGAGCGAGTCATGCAGTTCTCGCCCTCATTTACGCTCTTTACCTGTGATTTTCAGCCGCTCATGGAGCGCGTGTTTGCGCAGTTGTTCCGCCTGGGGCGCTTCCCGAAACCGCCTGTCACCGTGCTGCAGGCCGACCGCCGCGGCGAACCCGCCATTGCTGAGCCGCATGTGGTTTACCAAGGGCGAATCGCCATGATTATGCGGCGATTGCAGTCGGAAGGCATGGAGCGCACCCTCACCCGCCTGCAGGCCATGGCCGGTTTCGACCCCACCCTGGTCGACCATATCGACCTCGATAGCACCTTCCGTCTGGCCGCCCGACTGGATGGTGTGCCGGAGCAGATGCTGCGCCCCGAGCACGCCGTGCGCCGCTTGCGCCGCGAGCGTGAGCAAGCCCTCAACGCCACCGAAGGGCAGGGGGCTGCCGCTGCTCCGACTGCCGATGCCGGCCCCGCTCCCGGGCTCTTTGCCGCCCCCGCTCAAGCCCTTAACTCCGCACCCGTAGCATGATTTTACCTGCCGACAAAAGCGCCGTAGACCGTGCTCGTGCCGCCCGCCGCCGCTTGCGGGCCGTGCTTGGCTCCCCCGCGGGGCAGCGCGTGCTGGCTGAGCTTGAGGCGCGTTTCGAGACAGAACTGCCTGTTTTTCAGGGCAGACGCGGTGAGTATGACCCCCTCGACGCCATGCGTCGGGACGCCCACCGCGAAGTATTCCTTGTCATCCGCCGCCAGCTCGCCCTGGCGGAGCAGGAGTCAATACCAACAACCAACAACGAACAAGAAGATGATACATAACACCATCACCACCGATACCCGGAACTCTCAGCCTGTTGAGCTCCCCACCGCAGCCGATGTCGCTGCTCTCCCGCAAGCACCTGCACCGGTCGTTGCCGTGCCGATTGCGGCGGCACCGCCCGTTGCCGCCGAGCTGCCGCCCGCAGAGCTTCCGGCCCTCATGCAGGATGACGGCTCTTTCTCCCCCGAGTGGTATACCCGATTCGAGGAATTGCAGCCCTATGCCGCCACGCTCGGCAAGTTCCGCCGACCCGAGGCGCTCGCCAAGAGCTACGCCCTGCTTGAGCGCATGAAGGGCTACCCCGATGTGAACGATACGCGCCGCATGGCCGCCTTCCGCGCAGCTGTCGGCTTGCCCGAGCAGGCCGAGGGGTACATCATTCCCCGCCCTGAGAATACGCCTGATGAAATCTGGGAGCCCCGCCTGGTCAATGCTATCTCCAAGGTTGCCTATGAGTACGGCGTGCCGCCCGTCGCCATGAGCGCACTCTGCGAGAAATATGCCGATGAAGGCCGCAAGCAGCTCGCCGCACTTGAAAAGCTGGATGCTATCTGCATTGCCAAGGCTGACCAGGAGCTGCAGCGCGTGTGGGGCAACGATTATGAGGATAACCTGAAAACCGTAGATGATTTCCTGAACCACCTCGGTGCCAGAGCAGGGGTAGATGTGAGCTTTTTCGAAACCAACCCCGCTTTGCGCGGCAATTCCGACTTCGCCAAGCTGATGTTCGCCGCCGCTACCCTGCTGGAAGAGGCCCCCCTCCACACCGGCAGCTCACCCACCGACTCCCGTGAGGAAGCCCGCCGCATTGCCGGCGACCCCAACCACCCCCTCCACGAGGCTTACATGCGCACCTCGCATCCCCGCCACCGATTCGCCAATGAGCAGTACGACCGCCTGGCGTTTGGTCACCCGCTCTGAGCGCCGCACACCGCGCGCTCAACACACCGTCCCTCTTCTCCGGCGGGTCTCGGAGGAGGAATTGGAATTGTGAGATGATGTGCATAACGCACCCCCGGGCCGGCAGCAGCCGACCCGGGGGAATTACTTCCACTGCCGCCGTCAGGCGGCAATTTCAATGGCAGCGTCAGCTGCCAATTTCAATATGCCCCCGCAGGGGGCATCATTTCACTGTGGGCGGTACGCCCACAATTTCACCGGCCGCCACAAGCGGCCGACAAAGAGAAAAACTAATCGACTGCCTGAGCAGTCGGTGAAATTGCTCGCGTTGCTCGCAGTGAAATTGGTGGCTGTGCCACCATTGAAATTATTGCCTGCGGCAATATTGAAATTGCCTCCGCTTGCGCTCCGGCAGCACAATTTCACCGGCCGCCACAAGCGGCCGACTGTCGAGAAGGAAATTCAGTTTCGAGTTGAAATTGCTTTCCGCCCTTTGGGCTGGGGGCTTCACAGTTCGCCGGCGCGCGGTATATCTCATTCCGAATGCGATAGCAAGCAAAAAAGAGCTTTTTTGCTGATATTGAAGAGCTCTCCGAGGGAAGTTGAATATATAATGAAAACATAATTGCATGAAAATGCGCATTTTCATGCAATTATGTTTTCATTATGTTGTTTTATTTTTCATAAAACTCACATTTGTAATGCAGAACATTGTTTTCTCAGGTCAGCAGGTAGCAGAGGGCGGCGGCCGGTATGCGGAATAATGGGGCAGACCCCGGGGCCTCTATCCTGCCGAAGTCATAGGGTGACTTTGTGGCGAGTAGATGCAGTGCCGGTTCTTCGCCGCGGCAATGAGCGATGAGGGCGTCATTCGCCGAAAGTTCAGAGCTGTTGCGGTACTTTACCTCACAGAGAATTTTCGAGCCATTGCGCAGCATGACTGCGACATCTATTTCGTTTTTCCCCCTGGCGTTACCACGCATAAATCCCACCTCGCCACTGCGGCCGTAGTGCTCCAGAAAATGCTTATACACAGCACCTTCGGCTATAATACCCATCTCTGTCTCGGTGTTTATCGGTGCGTAGCGCATGAGAGCTGCGTTGCGCAGTGCTGCATCGGCCACATAGATTTTCGGCTGGGCGCTCAGTCCTTTTTTGCCTGTAGCGCAGAGATTGCGCGAGAGGTAGATGAGGTTTGCATCGCTCAGGTAGCTGATATAGCGCGACAGCGTGGGTTTGGACACCCCGAGAGCGCTGCTCATCGTGTCCAGGTTAAACACGCTGCCGCTATGCAGGCAGAGGTAGAGGAAAATCTTTTCCAGCTGCACCGGGTTACGCACATCGAAGAGTGCGGGGACATCGCGTTTCAGTACTTTATCCACAACATCCTCTTGCAGAATGTTGAGCACAGTTTCCCGATCATCTATTGCCAGTAATTCCGGAAACCCGCCCTGCTCAAGATACCGGTACCAGTGCGGGGTAAGCTCTCCCAAGGTGGTCATGAGCAGGCTCAGCTCGCTGGCAGACATGGCAGGCAGAGCCTCCGGTCCGGGCGGTGGACCCTGCAAGGGGTGAATTCCCTGCAACTCGCAGTATTCGCTGAACAACATTGTAGGCATGCGGAACACCCGCCAACGCCCCACTCCGCTATCAGCGGCCCCACGCTCCAGCGCCGGACTGGCAGACCCTGTCGCGACCAGTTGTAAATCGGGGTAATGGTCGTAGAGAGTTTTCACCCACAGTGACCAATCTTCAGCATACTGAATTTCGTCCAGAAAGTAATAACAGGTCCCGCCACGGTAATTGCGCTGGCGATATGTCTCGAGAACGGCATGCAGACCACTGAGCTTAAATACCGGATTGTCAAAGGATATATAGAGAATGTTTGCCGCCGGCACGCCCTCTGCCAGCAGGTGAGCAATTAACTGGCGCATAACGGTCGTCTTCCCCACGCGGCGCGCACCGCTCAGCACCGCAAAGCGCCGCAGCTGCGGGTGGGTCAGCGTCTGCAGCACGTCGCCGAATGCCCGGCGCCGTAGTGCGGGTAACTTGCCCGACACCTGCCCCGTTCTCCACCAGGGGTTCACCTGTTGCAGTAATCCGTAGAGCTCCTGCTCGTTAAATATGGGCTGTCGTGATTCCATCTCGAGCTTTAATATACTCGTTCTATATGCGGCTGTCAAGTATAATGAAAACATAATTGCATGAAAATGCACTTTTCATGCAATTATGTTTTCATTATTGATGGATATTTTTACAATATGTTGGTAATAAGAAAATAAGATATGTATTCTTTTGGCGCGTTTCTGCTCGGTGACCGTACTACTCGGGAGTAGTTTGGGGTGATGCAGAATGATGCCGCCTGACGGCGGCAGTGAGATTTTAGCTGTTGGGCAGCAGACAAGCGGGAAAAACTGTCTATTTCTTGAGCCAGACGAGCAGCAGGGCGATATCGGCGGGTGTGATACCGGGAATGCGTGAGGCCTGGCCGATGGTGCCGGGGCGAATGCGGCTGAGCCGCTGGCGGGCCTCAGTCTTCATGGCGGGGATGGAGTCGTAGTCGATATCGGCGGGTATGCGCTTGTCTTCCTGTCGCTGAATACGCTCGGCGGTCACGCGCATGCGGTCGATGTGGCCGGCGTAGGTGACCTCGATGGCAATGGGTTCCCAGAGGTCGGCAGGGAAGGTGGAGAGCAAGTGTGGCGGGAGGTCGTGCCAATCGTTGCCGGGGCGGCGGAGCCAGAGGTTGAGGTTGACACCCGGTTCGACTTTTACGCGGTGGGTGAGTTCGACCCCCTGCTGAATGGCGCTCAGGCGCTCGGCAGCGGCTTGGCCGCGCTCGGGGGAGAGCAGGCCCAGCTCGGCGGCGAGGGGGGAGAGGCGCAGGTCGGCGTTGTCCTGGCGGAGCAGCAGGCGCATTTCGGCACGGCTGGTGAACATGCGGTAGGGTTCATCCGTACCGCGGGTGACGAGGTCATCCACCATCACGCCGAGGTAGGCTTGGTCACGGCGCAGGATGAGGGGTTCGCGGCCCTGCAGGGCGAGCATGGCGTTTGCCCCTGCCAGCAGGCCCTGACCGGCGGCTTCTTCATAGCCGCTGGTGCCGTTGATTTGGCCGGCGAAGTACAGGCCGCGCACGCGCTTGGTTTCGAGGGTGGGTTGTAGCTCGGTGGGGGGCACGTAGTCGTATTCCACTGCGTAGCCGGGGCGGATAAGTTCTGCTTTTTCGAGGCCGGGTATGCTGTGTACGATGTCTTGCTGCACGAAGAAGGGCAGGCTGGAGGAGAGGCCGTTGAGGTAGTACTCATCGGTGCTGCGCCCCTCGGGCTCGATAAAAATCTGGTGGCGTTCCTTGTCGGCAAAACGCACCACCTTGTCTTCGATACTGGGGCAGTAGCGGGGGCCGGTACCCTCAATCACACCGCCGAAGAGCGGGCTGTACTGCAGGTTGGCGCGTATGATGTCGTGCGTGCGCTCGTTGGTGTAGGTGGAGCCGCAGGGCAGCTGCTGAAGGCAGAAATCGGCATCTGCCAGGTAATTGAGGGTGCAGTGGGGCTCCGTACTGCGGTGCAGCAGGCTGCGAGAGAGGTTGCTGAAGAGGGGCGGCGGTTCATCGCCCGGCTGCATTTCGAGGGCGGCGAAGTCGATGGTGCTGCCCTTGATTCGGGGCGAGGTGCCGGTCTTGAAGCGTGCGAGGGGGAAGCCGAGCCGGGCCAGGCAGGCGGATATGCCGGTGGGGGCAGCCCCCAAGCGGCCGCCGGGCAGGTGGTCCATGCCCACGTGCAGCAGGCCACGCATGAAGGTGCCGCTGCACAGCACCACGGCGCGGGCGGCTATCTTCTGCCCCCACGTGGTGGTAACCCCGGTCACGCGCCCGCCCTCGGTCACGATTTCAGCGGCATCTCCCTGCACAAGCTGCACGCCGGGTGCGGTTTCCATGACCCATTTCATGCGGGCGCGGTAGGCGAGCTTGTCGCACTGGGCGCGGGGGGCACGCACGCTGGGGCCTTTGCTGGCGTTGAGCATGCGGAACTGTATGGCGGTGGCGTCAGTATTCAGGCCCATGGCGCCGCCGAGGGCATCGATTTCGCGCACGATATGCCCCTTTGCCAGGCCGCCGATGGCGGGGTTACAGCTCATCTGGCCGATGGTGTCGAGGTCGTGCGTGATGAAGGCCACGCTGCCGCCGAGCCGAGCAGCAGCGAGTGCGGCTTCGATACCGGCGTGCCCGCCGCCGATGACGGCTATGTCGTATGTATGTGGCATGGGGTATGGTGGCTCAGAGTGCGTAGTTGTTGTTTTGTTCGGCTTTGAGTAGCAGCTGAACACAATTTTCGTGGCCATTCGAGGCGGCGTAGTGCTGCGGGGTATTGCCGGTGTAGTCTCTGACATTCGGTTCGGCGCGGTGCTGTAGCAGAAGCTCCACTACATTGATGTGCCCTCTGGCTGCGGCCTCGTGCAGGGCGGTGCGGCCGGAGCTGTCTTTGAGGTTGACCTTGGCGCCATGTTCGAGCAAGAGGTCTGTGGTGAAGGTACTGCCGATGGTGGCGGCCACGATGAGAGCGGTTCTGTTGTTGCGGTCGGTGCCGTTGAGATCGCTCATGGCGCGGACGAGGATTTGCAGGCATTCAGCGTTGCCGGCTTCGACCGCGATGTGCAGCATGGGAGTATTGCCGATGGTGCGTGTGATATCGGCTCCTTTGTCGAGCAGGGCCTGCAGGCACTGCGGGTGTTTGTTGTGAATGGCCCAGTAGAGCAGGCTGCGCCCCAGACGGTCGGTTTCATTGGCGTCAAGCCCTTGAGCGAGCAGCAGGCGCACGCACTCCGGGTGGCCTTCTCGGCAGGCGGTGTAAAGGGGGGAGGGGATTTTGGCGGTGTCGGGCATGGTGGCACCCTTGCTGAGCAGGGCTCGCAGGCTGGAGGCAGCACCGGTGGCGGCAGCCTCGTGCAGCAGGGTGGTGCCATCGCTGGCAGTTTCATTCGGTTCGGCTCCGGCATTGAGCAGCTCAATCACGCATTCGGAGCGGTTGACCCTGATAGCCTCTCTCAGCAGGCTGATTCCCTCCAGCTCGGCTGAGCGGAAATCGGTGCCGGCCTGCAGCAACAGGCGCAGTGTTTCGAGGCTGCCTTCTTTGATGGTTTCGAGTATAGCCTTCGGGTAGTCCCCGGGCATGATTTGCAGCTTGGCCAGCTCGGTAACGGCAGAAAGTCGGGTGGTACAGTCGGTGTGCCCGGCTGCCTGAGCGAGCATCAGCGGGGTCTGGTCGTTGTTGTTCGAGGCGCGGAAATCAGCTCCGGCAGCCAGCAGGGGGGCGAGGCAGTCAGTGTGCCCGCCGGCGGCAGCCAGGTGCAGGGGGGTGTTGCTCTGGTGGCCACGTGCCGTCGGGGTGGCACCGGCAGCCAGCAGCAGTTCGAGCGCATTCTTTCTGCCCAGTTCAGCAGCCAGATGCAGGGGGGTGTTGCTGTTTTCGAGGGGGTTTTTGCTCAGAGTATTCGCCTGCAGCAGCAGGTGGAGCAGGGCGGTGTCGTCATCTCTGATAACCCGGAAAATCAGCTCTTCTGTGTTGCCCTCCATGCCGCGTTGTTGGAGTGTGGCCTGGGCCAGCAGCTCGGTGCAGGTCGAAGATTCGCCGGTGGCGATGAGATTCAGGGCGGTGTGGTTGTGGGTATCTGTCGCGCTGACATCGGCTCCGTGTTCGAGCAGGGCGCGGATGATGGAATCTTGCCCGGCGATGGCCGCCAGGTGCAGGGGGGTGCGCCCTTCGGGGGTGGTGACATGGACATCCGCCCCGTGGGCCAGCAACAGATTCACGCAGTCGGCGTTGCCGGTTTGTACAGCACGCATCAGGGCGTTGTGCCCGCCGGCAGTGCCGGTGTTCGGCGAGGCACCCGCGGTCAGCAGGGCTTGTATGCAGTCGGCGTTGTCGTCATTGACGGCAACGTAAAGCGCGGTTTTGCCGCTGTTGTTAATGGCATCGAGCGAGGCTCCGCCCTCAATCAGCGCCTTCACGCAGTTGTGGTGCCCTTTTTCGGCGGCCCAGTGCAGGGCGGTATCGCCCGTATGATCGGCGAATTTCGGGTCGGCTCCGGCGGTGAGCAGTGCTCGCAGGCAGTCGGTATGCCCGGCTTTGGCTGCTGCGAGCAGGGCGGTTTCATCACCTGCGCTGGCCTGCACATCTGCGCCGTGCTGCAGCAGCAACGGCACGCAGTCGCGGCTGTCTTCCTTCACGGCGACATGAAGGATGGTCTGGCCGGTGCGGTCGGAGCTGTTCGGGTTGGCCCCGGCTGCGAGTAATTGACGGGTAATTTCTGCGTGGTTCAGGCGGGCAGCCTCGTAGAGCGGGGTTACACCGCAGTCGGCGGCATCTACCGCTGCCTTGGAGGTCAGCAGGTGGTGTACACACTCCGCACTGCCATTGCGGCAGGCTTCGTGCAGGGCGGTGTCGCCGTTTTCATTCGTGCTGTTGACGTCTGCCCCGTGCTCCAGCAGCAGGGCCACACACTCCGCGTGACCATGGCGAGCGGCTAGCTGTAGAGCTGTGCGTTTGTAGACACCGTACGAATCTACCGCGGCCCCGGCCTGCAGTCGGGCTTTCACGCCGGCGATATCGCCCTGTTCGGCGGCTTGCAGCAGGGCGGCATCGTTTTGGTGCGTGGGGATAGTGCTACCCTCAGTGGCAGGGGTGATGGGGGTGGTACCATCAAGCACGGCCCCGGCTGTGAGCAACAGGCGGGCGCAGTCGCTGTGCCCGCCGCTGATACTGTGTTGCAGGGCGCTGATGCCGTTTCGGTCGCGTGAGTTGACATCGACTCCGGCAGATATGAGCTCACTGAGCAGGCGGGTATCACCCGTGGTTGCGGCTCTGATAAGTGATTCGGTGTACTGAGCGGGGGTAATGCCACGGCTGCTCAGTTTATCTGCCGCGGCTGTGGATGAGGTCGGGTCGCTTTCAGGGGCGGCCTGTTCCCAGGGAAGGTAGATGAGTGTCACCCCGGCTATGGCTACAGCACCGCAGCAGAGTATAGCTATGTTTTTGGCGATTCTGGCGGAGCTGGAGCGCATGGTGCTGGGGGGATGGAATCAGTTGGCCGCTATGGTGGAGGCGATATTTTGGGCGGCGTCTTCGCGGGCAAGGGCGCGCATGGCGCTTTCCATGGCTGAGCGTGCGGCGGCATTCATGATGGTGCCGTGCACGAACTCATGCACTTTGTCGGTTGTGAGCTCTGCCTGCTGGTACATGGCAGCGGCTCCGGCCTCGGTAAAGACTCGGGCGTTGAAGCTCTGGTGGTCATCCGCCGCGAAGGGGTAGGGAACCAGCAGGCTGGCTTTGCCGATGTAGGCAAGCTCGGTCAGGGTTGAGGCCCCGGAGCGCGCAATCACGCCGTCTGCCGCGGCATAGGCTGAGGGCATATCTGCGCAGAAGCCGATTACGGAGATGTTGGGCGCGCCGGCTGCCAGCTCGGTCACACGCTCGCAGTCGAGCCGCCCGGCGATGACATGGTAGTGGACATCGGGGTCGGCTTTGGCGGCCTCGATAAGCAGGCTGTTGAGGTTGCGCGCACCCTGCGAGCCACCGGTCACCAGAATGACGGGCTTGTCGGTCGGCAGGCCCAGGCGCTCGCGGGCTTCTGCTTGCGTGGGCAGGTGGCAGAGTTCATCGCGCACGGGGGTGCCGGTCACCACGCAGTTGCTGCCGGGGAAATAGGCGGCGGCCTCTTTCAGCCCGAGCATGACGGCGGTGCACCAGCGGGCGGTCAGGCGGTTAGCCTTGCCGGGCAGGGCGTTGCTGTCGTGCACATAGGTGCGCAGCCCGAGGTGGTGGGCTGCCACAATGGGCGGCAGCGAGGTGAAGCCGCCCATGCCGATGACGACATCTGCCTGCTCTTGCCGTATGATGTTGCGGCAGGTCAGGTAGGAGCGCAGCATCTTCCACAGAAAGCCCGGCATGCGCAGGGAGAAGGTGGGGGGCTTGGCTATGGCCTGTATGGTGTGGAACTTCAGGTCACCGTACTTGCCGGCGGCCTCAGCATCTACCTTTTTCTGCGAAATGAGCAGCACGGGGTTGTGCCCCATGCTGCGCAACTGCTGAGCCACGGCAATGCCGGGGAAGAGGTGGCCGCCCGTGCCGCCACAGGCGATGATGACATTGAGAGATTTGCTCATGATTTGGAGTTTTGCTGAAGTCTGCGTGCGGGCCAGTACGGTTCTCGCTTGGTGGGGGTGTGGCGCTGAATGCTGGTGAGCAATCCGATGGCCAGGATGGTGAAGACGAGGTTGGTGCCGCCGTAGCTGATGAAGGGCAGCGGCAGGCCGGAGTTGGGCAGCATGGAGGTCACCACCATCATGTTGAGCATGGCGGGCCAGAATATCGTGCACACCAACCCCGTGGCCAGCAGGCGCCCGAAGGTATCACTCGTCTGCAGGGCCAGCAGTATGCCCGAGAGCGTCAGCAGGGTGAAGAGTATCAGCACCCCGGCTGTACCCACCAGCCCCCATTCCTCACCCACTTCAGCAAAGATGAAGTCTGTGTGGGCGAAGGGCAGGTTGCCGAACTTCTCAAGCCCGTCGCCAAGCCCCACGCCGGTTATGCCGCCGCGTGCCAGAGCCAGCATGGCTATCCATTGCTGGCGGCCTGCCTCGCGGCTGTATTTTTCGGGGTCGAACCAGGCGTAAATACGCTCCAGTCGGTTGGCGCTGCCGGTGGCCTGGTCAAAGAGCACCATCGCCCCGAGCAGAATGCAGAGTGCCAGCACCCAGCCGCGCACACCTGCCACATACATCACGCAGAAGCCCGACATAGCCAGCGCCGCCGCTGTACCCATGTCCTTTTCCACCAGAATGAGCAGCAGCGGTATGCCGAAAATCATGCCGGGGGCCACAAACCCGCGCCAGAAGGTGCCGGCCATCTCGCGGTGGGTGGTGTACCAGTGAGCCAGGCAAATCATGAGCACGCTCTTGGCCAGCTCACTGGGCTGAAAGCTCATGAACCCGAGGTTAATCCAGCGGTTCTCACCGTTGATGTTCATGCCGATGACGGGCAGGAAACAGCAGATGAGCAGGATGGTCAGGCCAATCCAAATCGGTTTGATGATGCGGCGCAGAATATGGTAGTCAATGCAGCTCACTACCAGTGCCCCTGTGAGCCCCAGCAGAGCAAAACTGCTCTGCTTGTACAGGAAGGAGGCCGGGTCTTCGTCCACACCTACCGGGGCACACAGACCGGTACTGGCCACCATCATGATTCCCAGCACCAGCAGGGTGATGAAGCAGAACCAGATGCAGATGATACTCAGGCGAGTGGACATGTGGTGCTACCGGTGGGGTTACTCGGAAATACGCAGGGTATCACCCACGCGGATTTTGCCCTCCTTACCCTTGGGTATGTTGTTGAGCTGCATGAGCTTGCTGACCGTGGTGTTGTGCTTGCGGGCAATTCTCTTGAGGGAGTCGCCGCGCACGATGGTGTAGGTCTTGGCAGCCTGTTGGGCAGCGGCCTCGGCCTGACGGGCGGCAATTTCACGCCCGGCGGCGGAGTCGGCCTTTACAGGGATTTTCAGGTAGGTGCCGCAGATGATGTTGTTACCCTTGAGGTGGGGGTTGGCTTTGCGCACGGCCTCGACGGATACCTGGTACTTGGCGGCAATGCCGAAGAGGGTGTCACCCTGTACGACGTGGT
>JAZRKM010000006.1:0-96933 GCA_045646325.1 Akkermansia sp.
GCGCATACGTGTCCCAAAGATTTGGGACACGCGTATTTACGATTTTTGATTTACGATTTACGAATTAAGGATTAGCGGCTAACGCCGGATATTGGATAACCGAACGCTTACTGCCGATGGTCAGGTTCGTGATACCCCTGCGCAGAAATGAAAGCAGAATACGCTGATTATAGGTCGTTTGGTGCCCTTTTTTCTGTAATCTTTGGGACACATGTGGCTGCAGCGCGCTTAATATAACCTTGACAACAGGCGTGGTGAGCGCTAAGATAGAGCAGGATTCCGCATGAAGATACGGTCTGTCATCACAGTGCTGCTGCTGCTCTCTGCCCTGCCTGTCACGGCAAGGGATATGGTGCGCATGCCGCAACAGGTTGCAGACCCACAGATGACCGACATCTGCCGTCAGTTGATAACAGCTACGGAAAAAATAGAGGAGCTGCTGCTCAAAGTAAAGGATTTCGAGAGTGCGCAGGCTGCCGCGCCCGCCATGCAGAAACAGCTTAACCATGTGCGCGAACTCTTGCAGCGATTGGAGGAGGCCCCGTCCGACATCGCGACCAATCGGGTCATCACCCGCACCATGACAACGCTCACGCACATCACGCAGCGCTACATACCGGAGATATCGCGCCTGCAGACCGCCGGAGCCTATGGGTCGGAGAGCCTGCTGACCGTTCTGCAGGTTCTTGGGTCAGATGACCCCTATGCTGAAGACGAGCCGCCCCCCGCACCCCCGGCCACGCAGCCGGACGATGTGTGCGCTGCCCTGTGTCGCCACCTGAGCGATGTGCTCTACGAACTTCGCAAAACAACCGACAGCTACTCAGCACGCAATACCGCCGCCATGCTGCGCCAGTGGCAACACGAGCAACAGCAGCTTTGCGAGCAGTGGAAGGGTATCGCCGCCGTCAGCAGTTCCCAACCGATTGAGCAGCGAGATAAACTTACCCGGCTGCAGGCTGAACTGGCCGCCGAAATTGACAGGCTGCGCCAAACCGCTTGCTATGATGACCCGGATTTGCCGGCCTTGCTCAGACAGTATGCGGAATTGCCTCTCTGATTAACCATGCAACGCACTGATTACCACACGCACACACCGCTGTGCCTGCACGCGGAGGGCGAACCGGAGCAATTTGTGGCTCGCGCCCTCGAACTCGGGATGCTTACCTACGGGATAGCCGACCACGCCCCCATGCCGCCCGAGATGGAGCCCTATGACAACTGGCGCATGCGGTGTGCAGATGCCCCGGCCTACCGCGAGTGGATAGCCCGGGCACGCGCCGCTGCCGGCAATCGCCTGCGCATACTCACCGGGCTGGAGTGCGACTGGCTACCCGGTATCGAATCCTGGGTGCGCCACCTGCGGCAGGAGTTCGCCTGCGACTACCTCATCGGTTCCGTGCATTACCTGCGCCGCGGCGAATCGGTGGATGACAGCGTATACGCCAACCGTACCATCACCGACAGCACTGAGCAGGACTGGCTGCTCTATTGGCAGGCTGTTACGGATATGATTAACAGTGGGCTTTTTGACATCGTTGGCCACATCGACCTGGTGAAAATCTGGGGCCGCGTGCCGCAAGGTGAGCTGAGCCGCTATTACACCCCTGCTCTCGATGCCTTGGAACACAGCGGTATGGCGGTTGAAATCAATACGGCAGGTTGGCACAAGCACTGCGCGGAGCAATACCCGGCCCGCGGGTTCCTGAGCGAATTGCTCGCCCGCCGCATACCCATCGTCATCAATTCGGACGCCCACAGCCCGGCACATCTATCACGCGGTTGGGAGCAAGCTATCGCCCTGCTGCAAGAACTCACCGGCCATGCGCTGCAACAGCGCGAAATCCCCGCCGCCCACAATCCCCACACCATATTGCATGCTTATGGATCTCTTTGAATTCGCTACTCAGCAACCGGCCGCAGATGACCGCGCCCGCTACGATGAGCTTTGCCGTACCATCAACCGCAACAACGAGCTGTACTACGCACAGGCTCAACCCGAAATAACGGATGCTGAGTACGATGCGCTTTACCGCGAGCTGGAGGCGCTGGAGGCCGCGCACCCTGATTTCATCACCCCGGCCTCACCCACTCAGCGCGTGGGCAATGACCTGACGGAAGGGTTCCGCAAGGTCACCCACCCGCGCCCCATGCAGAGTATTGATGATATCTTCGAGCACAAACCCGGTCAGGGGGAAAGCGATGCCGAGCTGGTGGAGTTCTACAACCGGCTTTGCCGCAGTCTTGGCCAGGCCGAGCCGCAGGTGGTGGTAGAACCCAAGATAGATGGTTGCGCCGTCACCCTGATGTACCGTAACGGGCACCTGGCATACGCCGCCACGCGTGGGGATGGTACCACGGGAGATGACATCACGGCTAACATTCTGACCATCGGCAGCATACCCCGCGTACTCCCCGAGGGTGCGCCCGCTCTGCTCGAAGTGCGCGGTGAAGTTTACATGCCCTTCGCTGACTTCAACCGCCTCAATGAACAGCGAGACGCCGAGGGCCTGCCCGCACTGGCCAACCCGCGCAACGCCACCGCCGGCACCATCAAGCTGCTCGATGTCAATGAGGTGGCCGCCCGCCCCCTGGCCTTCCTGGCACACGGGATAGGTGAATATGAGGGCGAGCCTCTGCACTCCGCCGCCGATTTCGTGAATCTGCTCGGGCGAATGGGAATCCCCTGCAACTCACCCGTCATCCATGCCGAGGGCGAGTCCGCCGTGCGGCAGGCCGTGAAAGACATCGACCGCCTGCGCCACGAGCTGGGGTACGGTACCGACGGCGCCGTCATCAAACTGGCAGATTTTGCCCTGCGTGAAAGCTTAGGCTCAACAGCCCGCGCCCCTCGCTGGGCCGCGGCGTTCAAGTACCTGCCCGAGCAAAAGGAAACCACCCTGCGCGCCATCACCATACAGGTTGGTCGCACCGGCGTGCTGACCCCCGTGGCGGAGCTGGAGCCGGTGCAGCTCTCCGGCACGACCGTCTCGCGCGCCACCCTGCACAATCAAGACGAAATCACCCGCAAAGATATTCGCATAGGCGACACCGTGTTGGTCGAAAAATCCGGCGAAATCATCCCCGCCATTGTGCATGTCAACAAAGATAAACGCCCGGCCGATGCTACCCCCTACAGCCTGTACGAGGCCGTCGGCGGCGTGTGCCCCTGCTGCGGAGAACCCATCTCGCAAGAGGCCGGTCAAGTCGCCTGGCGCTGCACGAACTTCACCTGCACCGCACAGGCCGCCATGCGAACATCCCACTTCTGCAAGCGCGAGTCGCTCGATGTCGAAAGTCTGGGCGGTACCGTGGCAGAGGCGCTCGTGCGCAACGGCTACCTCTCCACCCCGCTCGACCTTTTCTCTCTTTCCGTGGAACGACTCGGCGCCCTCAACCTCGGTACGGAGGACGAACCGCGCCGCTTCGGCGAGAAAAACGCAGCCAAAGCGCTGGAGGCCCTGGAGCGCGCACGCACCCTGCCGTTGGACCGCTGGCTCACCGCCTTCGGAATCCCCGGCATCGGCGTAACAACGGCCCGCGAGGTAGCAAGCTATCACCGCGACCTGCTGCAATTAGCCCATTCGGAGTTGCTCAGCACCCTCATCCGCCTGGAGGATGGGGTGACTCTCTACAACTCACTCAATCCGAAAGCCCGCAGCAATAAGGGCGCTGACCCTGAAGAACTTACAGCACGCCGCAGCACCCTGCGCGCGGAGCTGGAATCGCTCGCAGCCCCATTCGAAAAGCGGAATTTCCTTTCCCTGCAGCCGGATGGCAACAACAAACTCAAGCTCAGCAACCCGCTCGGTTCGGTCTCAACTCACCATCTGCAGCAGTGGTTCGATTCGGCCGCGGGCCTGCAGGTGATGAGCACTCTCGGCGAGCTGGGCATCAACCCGACCTCTCCCACTTATTCCGAAGAGGCCACGCCGGAAAACGGGCCGCTGGTCGGGCTCACCTTTGTGCTGACCGGCGCCCTGAGCCGCCCCCGCCCGGAGTTTGAGCGGCTCATCGCTGAGGCCGGCGGCAAGGCCACCGGTTCCGTCACGAAAAAGACAAGTTACCTGGTGGCCGGTGAAGGTGGTGGCAGCAAGCGAGACAAAGCCGTTAAGCTCAACATTCCCATCATCGACGAAGCCACCCTGCTCACCATGCTGAAAGGAGAATAACCCACATGAGCGACAAAGCACTGATATACGGCACCATAGCCATTGACACCCTGATAACCCCTAACGGGCGCGCCAACTCCGTGCTGGGCGGCAGCGGTATTTATGCCGCGCTGGCAGCACGGCTCGTGACGGACAGTATGGCGCTTGTGGGTGTGGTCGGTACGGATTTTGAAGAGAAGTACCGCCTGGCCATGGAAACACGCGGCGTCAGCATGGACCATGTGGCGCAGGTGGAGGGGCAGACCTTCGCCTGGACCGGGCAATATGAGCAAGACATGAATAACCGCACCACGGTGAGCACCATCGAGGGTGTGCAGGAGCACTGGCAAATGCAGCTGAGCCCCGAGCTGCAGCAATGCACCCTGGCCGTGGCGACAAATGTGACACCGCCGCTCCAGTACCACATGCTTGAGCAGTGCCCGAATGCCACTTTCCGCATGGCGGATTTCATGAAATCGTGGATTATCCGCGAGCGGGATTACACGCACAAGTTGCTGGGCAAGGTAGATTTAGCCCTCATGAATGACGAAGAAGCCCGCGAATATGCCGGGGTGGATGACAGTCTCGCGGCCGGGTACAAGCTGCTCGAGGCCGGCCCCCGCTACGTCATCGTGAAGCATGGCAGCGCCGGCTCGACTCTCTTCCATCGCACGCCGAGTGGGGAAATAAAGCTTTTCCGCTGTCCGGCCTGGCCGCTGGTGCAGGCCACCGACCCCACCGGCGCGGGGGATTCGTACATGGGAGCGCTGGCGGGCTACCTGACCCACTGTCTCAACGGTGGCAATCCCTCCTGGGATGACATGAAGCGCGGTGTAGCCATTGCCACAGTGGTAGCTGCCACTGTGTGCGAGAAGTTCGGCACCGTCTCACTCTTTGCCCTTACCCGGCGCCAACTTGCCGAGCGAATCGAGCAGTTCCGCGCCATGACCTGCTGGGAATAATATAAAAAACAGGACAAACGCATTCTGAGTGAAGGCGTTTGCCCTGTCCGGCGGATATCTGTTTTATTCCCAATCGTCGGTTTCCCACTCTTCCAATTCGTCATCAGCCCCGGCGGGAGCGGGCTTGTCATCTTCGTCTTCGACGGTGTCATCGTCCTCGACCTCTTCTTCAGAGTCATCTGTCTGCTCGCCTTCCTCGTCTACCTCCTCCTCATCAGAGTCATCGGTGTCCTCGGAATCGTCATCAGTAGCGGGGGCAGGTTGCTTGGCACCACCGGGCAGCGTCATGGTGGGCGGCGGAGTATCGCTGCCTTTCTTCACAAGAATGTGAATGTCGCGCACGCCGTCACGAATGGTGTCCACCGCGTGAATATCGCCCACGGCTCCAAGCACGGCACCAGCCATCCCGGCCACCATACCGGCAGCGGGGTCGGCGGCAGCAACAGCGCCGGCCATGGGTGCAAGCGCGGCGGGGCGAATGCTGTAGACAGCCCCGGTAAAGCTGTCTTTACCGCGTGCCGTCTTGAGCACCAGGTTATTGAGGGCTGCCTTGGTACCGATGGCAATACGATCGGTGGTCATGAGGATATGCGGCTTACCGAGGGAGAGCTCCTTGGGCAGAGTGAAGGAAATGCTGGTGGCGCGTTTCCCCTTGTGAACTTTGTACAGGCGCTTCATGTTCACGCCAAAGAGTGTGCCAGCCGAGGTTGCCAGACGCTCGGCGGATTTGGTAAGCCCCTTTATATCGCTATAGGTGCTGTAGTAACTGAGCTCGGGGCTCCCCTTCACGTTGAACACGACCCAAGCGGATGATTTACCGAGGCTTTTACCGACATTCTTGAGCGCTGACATCGTTGCCTGCATGCGCTGACTGAGTTCCACGGCGCTGCTCTCGCCCTCAGAAGTTGTGGTTTCCACGGCGGCATACACATGGGCAGCATGAGTGAGCAAATCCGGGGTGGCAAAACTTTTAGCCGGGGTATAGGGGGTGGATTCGGTGAAGAAAATAGTCTTTGAGCTGGCCCCCATGCGCGCAAGTGCCAGAGTGCCGGGCGCATAGGCCGCGCCGCAGGCATCGTGCTGAATTCGGATGTGGGAGGCACCGCTGGGCATTCTCCAGGCCGTGAGGGTGAAGGGCTTGGTACTCTTGCCGGGTGTCAGTGAGCGCAGCCAGTTCCCCAACGCCTGCGCCCCACGCGAGGCAGAGTTGAACAGGGTGATGTGATCAGCATTCTCTTTGGAAAGGGCTTTGAACACAGCGGAGCCGAACCCGGCCATGATGTTGATACCGGTGTTGCTATACGCGGCGAACACATTGACCAACTCAGGGCTGACGTAGGCAATTCCCAGCCCTTTGCGGCGAATGGCGTAGTCGCAGAACGTCATCTTGTCGGTACTCAGCACGGATTTACGAGCATCCGTCACCAGCTTGCAGTCAGCCGGATTCTCGCAGATAACCATGATAAACGCGTTGCTCTGCACCTTGTAGAGGTGATAAACGCTCTTGGTCTTGGCAGCGGCTTTGACCTGCTTGCCGACGGAATCAGCGGCATCCATGTCAGCCATGAGTGCCTCCGCGCTGTATCTCCAGCCCTTGAATCCGTTTACGCTAGCCTCCTGCGCGCCGGGCCCTTTGGCTGCAGCTATACATTCATTCATCAGCCCGCCGAGTTTGGTGCGCGACTTGTAGTCTACGGTAATCACGGCATAGATGGGTTTGAGGGAGGCGCTCTTCACCTTGGGGACTGCTGCCAGCGCTTCACGGTGGGATAAGGTGAAGCGAGCCTTGCGTATGGTTTCGGCGTAGTCCTCACCGGCAGAAGCAGACCAGGCCTCGGCCATTTCAGCGCCCTCGCGGCGCGATGCCATGTAAGTATAAACAGGCAGAAATGTCGAGAAGGTTGCGGCGTTCCCGGCGTCCATCCCCAGCGCAAAACTGCGGACCATTTCCGCGTTTTCAGGCTTATCGAAGGGGCCGGGAGAGCTGCTCTCCGCCTCATCCCCGGACTTGACCAGCGGGGAGCTCAAGACTGTGGCAGCTTTGTCGGAAAAAGTGGCAAGCGCCATAAACGCCCCCACATCCGGCGGCAAAACACCCAGCGCGGGATAGGTAGAGGCGCGCAGAGCGGCATCCGCCTGCGCCTTGGCGGGAGGAGCAGCCAAAGAACGATAGACAGCGGCGGCATCTTTCGGCGCAGCCTGAAGCAGCCCGGTTAACACAGCACAACAAAGGGTCAGGGTAGTCTTAATGTTCATATCTGTGGAGATTCTATATGATAAAAACTGTTTTGTAAAGCTTAAACAATGCTTATTGCGTGACATCGAGCTCGATGCCGAAAACACTCGAAAGCGCCGCCGAGTCAAACGAGGTATCGGCACACGGAACCTGCGGGGCAGCGAGTAGTGCGGCGGGTTCCAGTGAGCGAAGGCGGAATAAGAGCATGGGGTCGGCATCGATGAGCGTACCGGCAGCATAAATAGCTGCTGCAGCATGGGCACAGGGTTCAGCCCAGTCAGGGCACGTGCAGTTCATGTGCCACTCAGCCGGTTCGGGTAGCAGGCCGTCTTCGGGCGCGCAAAGCTGAGCAAGAAGTGCGGCATCCACCTTCCCCTCCAGCAGGGACACCAGGGAATGGATTTTGCCGCTGCAGGCTGCGCGCAGTTGCTCCAGCTGCTCATCACTGAGCGGGGAAAGGCGAAGGTGGACTTCGTAGAGCTCATCCGCACTGACCAGCGCCGTAATCAGACCGGGGCCGATGTGGAGGTCGAGCACACAGCCGTGGCGTAACAGGGTTCGCCCGGGGGCAAGGCACAAGCCCCCTGCCTCGCAGCGCGCGAGGTGGCGCATCCACGCACTGCCCCAGAAATTGGCCGCCAGCTTGCGAGAGCTGTTCACCACCGGGGAAAGCTCGACGCCATCGGCGCGCAGCCGGGCCAGTCGCTCAGCCGCCAGGCGAGCCAGCTCTTTCACACTCAGGCGCCGGGGTGTATCATCCTCACACATCGCCAAGACGAAATCGCACCGCAAAGCCGCCGTAGCAAACCTTGCGGTGCATGAGATATGATTGAAGGGTTTACTTGGTCACGCTCTTGAAGTACTCAAGCGTGGCTTTCAGGCCTTCTTCGAGGGTGTACTTGGGCTCCCAGCCGGCAGCACGCAGCTTATCGGCACAGGAGCGGCTGTGCTTCACGTCACCGGGACGCTCGGGCATGTGCAGCACCTTGGAGGTGGAGCCGGCGGCATCGATGATGATTTCGGCCAGCTTGTTGATGGTAATCTGACCACCGTAACCGACATTGTTCACGCCGGTTACCTCGGGGTGCTCGGCCACATAAGCGAGGGCGCCAACAATATCCTTGACATAGATGAAGTCGCGGGTCTGCTCACCGTCACCATACACGGTGATATCTTCGCCCTTGAGAGCCTTCTCCATGAAAATCGGCACGGCGGCGGCGTATGCACCCTTGGGATCCTGGCGCGGACCGAACACGTTGAAGAAACGGCAGCAACCGGTGTTAATCTGGCCGGTGGTGCGGAACATGTCCGTATAGTACTCACCGTCGAGCTTGGTGATACCGTACGGGCTCTTGGGCTCGGGGTACATGGTTTCCACCTTGGGCACGATGGGGTTGTCGCCATAAATGGCGGCGGAGGAAGCGAGCACCACCTTCTTGCAGCCGGCCTTGCTGGCTTCTTCGAGCACGACCAACAGACCATTCACGTTGAGGTCAATGCACTCACGAATCTTGCTCATGGACTCCGGCACGGAAACCAGAGCAGCCATGTGGAAGATGTAATCAACCCCCTCTACAGCCTTGGCCACCAGTTCACGGTCAGTGATGGAACCTTCGATAAAGGTCACGTTCAGACCATCGAGGTTCTTCTTATAGCCTGTGCGGAGGTTATCAAGCACACGAATCTCTTCAGCCACACCCTGATAGTGCTCAGCAATGTGGGAACCGATGAAGCCGGCACCGCCGGTAATGAGGATTTTCATGGTTAGGTAAAAGTTAATGTTGTTAACGTACATATGATATAGCGATTCGCGCATGATTGCAAGCACGGATTGAGCCACAGCCCAAAAAAAGCGTTAGCCATGGCAGATTTGGCGGTAATTTTCGCCTTTCTTGTGTCAGCAATCACAAAAATGCTTGCAAGAAGGTGAGATGTTGTGTAGTATTCCCTCACGCAAACGCAACTGCACGAGGATGGGTGGCAGAGCGGTTTAATGCAGCGGTCTTGAAAACCGCCGAAGGTTAATCCCTTCCGTGAGTTCGAATCTCACCCCATCCGCTCTTGAAAGTGAAAGCCCCTCGCAAGAGGGGCTTTTCGTTTGGCAAAATCGGAGCGCCGAAACGGCGGCAGCGCGGACAAAGAACGCTTATTTATTCGGGTAAAGGTTCTTGCGACCGATGGAGTGGTACTCAATCCCTGCATGCACGGCATTTTCACCGTGGATGATATTGCGGCCGTCAAAGATAATGGGCAGGCGCATACGCTCGCGCACCTTGACCAGATTGGCCATGGCAAATTGTTTCCACTCCGTCGCGACAATCAGCACTTCGGCATCTTGCACGCAGTCGTACATATCATCGCAAATGGTGACACTGTACCCCTGCAGGGCGGCCGCGCCGGTTTCGGCGGCCTTGGGGTCATAAGCCGTCACGATTGCGCCCTCATCGCACAAGCGCTTAATGAGCTTAACAGCAACGGATTCGCGCACATCGTCCGTATTCTGCTTGAAGGCTATACCCCAAACGGCGATACGTTTATTGCGCAGCACCCACAGCTTCTTGCGCACACGACCCACGAAACGCTCAAGCTGAGCTTCATTCACTCGCTCAACCTCCTTCAGGATTTCCATCGGTGCGCCCAGCTGCTCTGCAACGTTGATGAAGCCCTTGACATCTTTCGGGAAACAGGAGCCACCATAGCCCAGCCCGGCATTCAGGAAGTGGCGAGAAATTCGCTTATCCATGCCGATACCCATGGCGACCAGCTCCACATCTGCCCCGGCTTTTTCACACACGGCAGATACAGCGTTGATATAGGAAATCTTCAGCGCGAGGAAGGAGTTGGCCGCGTGTTTAATCAACTCGGCGGAAGCCAGGTCAACCTCTACAATCGGCGCATTGAAGGGCTGGTAGACACGCTTCATCAAATCCATGGCGCGCTGAGAATCGGAACCGATGACAATACGGTCAGGGTGCAACAAATCAGCCACGGCACTGCCCTCTCGCAGGAACTCGGGGTTAGACACTACATCCACATCGACCCCGCGGTGGGAATAACGCTCGATGACTTTGTACACCTTGGCGCCGGTGCTGACGGGTACCGTGGATTTATCCACCACCACGCGATAACCCATTTCAGGGGTGAGAATGGAGGCAATTTCGCGTGTCACGCCCTCGATGTAAGAAAGGTCAACCGAGCCATCATCGTGCGGGGGTGTAGGTACGGCAATGAAAATAATCTCGCAATCTCTTACCGCAGCAGCCAAATCAGTGCTGAATGCCAAGCGCCCGGCAGAAACGTTGGAAACAATCATCTCTTCGAGGTCCGGCTCATAAATGGGCATCTTCCCCCGGCGCAAGCTCTCAACTTTCGCCTCATTATTGTCGATACACACCACGTTATGACCCACTTCTGCAAAGCAAGTGCCGGTGGTCAGACCCACATACCCCGTTCCGATGATAGCAAGATTCATACCTGTTAAAATAGTACTGCCTGACTCAGAGTAACATTTTTTGTACAAAATATCAAGCAGGAATCAAGTTCGCCACGGGAAATACGCGAAAATAACAAGTTTTATGGAGTTTGCGGCGATGTACGGCGCAACTTTTCGAGCCGCTCGGCCCAGGCGGCGGCCTCTTCCTCATCCAGGGCTGCATTTTCACCATTGCGCAGCAGGTTAATGAGCAAGGCGATGGCCGCCGGGTTATCCTGACCGGCAGCCAGGCGAAGCATGGCCATACCGCGCTGAGGGTCAGCGGGCACAGCTTCGCCGCTGAGCAACATGATGGCATAGACCAGCTGCGCGCGGGGATTTCCCCCGGTAGCGGCGCGCGAGTACCATTCGGCCGCCTGCCCCATGTCTGCCGTCACGCCGTGCACCCCTTTGGCAAATATATTGCCCAGGTCACACGCTGCCTGCGCAGCAAGTTTGGGTGACTTATCATCTGCGGCTTTTTGCAGAAGCTCCACGCCTTCAGCCTGCGTATCGGTAGCCTGCAGCAAGAGGTGTGCCAGCCTGTACTGAGCCTCACCGATTCCGGCATCTGCGGCTTTCTGCCAATGGACGGTAGCCGCCGTTTTGTCCGCAGGGCGCCCCAGACCATTGAAAAGGATATGCCCGAGGTAAAATTCAGCCTCTGCACTACCCTGAGCAGCAGCTTTTGAAAACCAATCGAACGCCTTGGACGGGTCGGGCTGCACGCCCTTACCGCCTTGAAGATAAATGCCGCCGAGGTCAAGTTGCGCGCGACACCAGCCACCCTCTGCTGCGCGGGTCAGCCACTGCAGGGCACCGGCAAAGTCTGACTTATCGCCCTTGATGTTGGGTTTAATGAGTTCCTGAGCGCGGGCATACATCTGCTCAGGGGTAGATGGCTCAGCCTTCTCCGCATCACCACATGCGGAGAAGGCTGCAGAAAGAGCCGACAGTGCCGATACCCTGAAGAATAAGGTTCGTTTCATGGCTCGGCAACTGAGTTCGCTTGTAATCAAGCCTTATAGCTGTCAACCAGGGCGTGAGTGCGCTCGTGTACCTTCTGCACGCGAGCCTTCAGCTCAGCCTTGTATGCCTCCTTATCAGGCATGGGACGGCTGGCTACGCCGGAGATAACCGCGGCCTCGGCAATAGCGGGGGCGAGGTACTCAATCATGCGCGGGTCGAAGGGCTTGGGAATGACGTAGTCGCGGCCGAACTTCAGCTCCACGCCGCCATTGGCAGCCACAACCTCGGCGGGTACTTCCTCGCGGGCCAGGTCTGCCAGAGCGCGGGAAGCGGCAATCTTCATCGCCTCGTTGATGCAGGTGGCCTGCATGTCCAGAGCAGCGCGGAACATGTAGGGGAAGCAGCTCACGTTGTTCACCTGATTGGGCCAGTCACTGCGGCCGGAACCCATAATGCAGTCCGGGCGGGCGGCTTTGGCCTCCTGATAGGTGATTTCGGGGTCGGGGTTAGCGCAGGCAAAGATGATGGGGTTGGGAGCCATGCTCTTAACCATCTCGGGCTTCAGCAGGCCCTTCTTGGAGAGGCCCAGGAAGATATCAGCGCCCTGCAGGGCAACCTCAAGCGTGCAGTCCTCGCTCTGGGCGAACATGGCCTTGGTGGGGTGCAGATCCAGACGGCCGGTATGAATGAGGCCCTTGGAGTCGAACATGAAGATATTGTCACGGCGGATACCCAGTGCCATGTAGAACTTGGCGCAGGCAATACCGGCAGCCCCTGCACCGCAGACCACACACTTCATGTCCTGCAGCAAGCGGCCGGTAAGGTGGGCAGCGTTCAGCAGAGCGGCGCCGGAGATAACAGCTGTACCGTGCTGGTCATCATGGAAAACGGGGATGTTCATTTCCTCGCGCAGACGCTGCTCAACAATGAAACACTCGGGGGCTTTGATGTCCTCCAGATTGATGGCGCCGAAGGTGGGCTCCATGGTCTTGATGACCTCGATAAGCGTCTCGGGCTTCTTGATATCAAGCTCGATGTCGAATACGTCCACATCAGCGTAAATCTTGAACAGCAAGCCTTTACCCTCCATCACAGGTTTGGAGGCATGAGCGCCGATGTTACCCAGCCCCAGCACGGCAGTACCATTGCTGATAACACCCACCAGGTTACCGCGGCCGGTGTAGGCTGCAGATTTGTTCGGGTCGGCAGCAATCTCCATGCAGGGAACAGCCACGCCGGGAGAATAGGCGAGAGTGAGGTCATCAATCGTGAAGCAGGACTTGTTGGGCAGCACCTCCAGCTTGCCGGGGCGCGGTGTCTCGTGGTAATGCAGAGCTCTCTGGGCTAAATCAGTACTCATGTTAATTTATAATGTGGTGAGCGGATATTCTACACCTTTTTTTTCTCAAATGCAAGCCTAGAGTCTGACTGCATTTAATCAACAACGATAAAAATAAAGGGAGGCCGGCAAAAATCAGCGAGCTTCAGCCGTGTACAATCTGCACGGTTGTCACACTGCCCTCGCCCAGGGTTTTGTTGAGAGCGCGTATGATGGAGGTCTTCTGGCGCATGAGTTCGAAGCGCACAGCCGGGTGCGAGGTGCGGATTCTCGCCTGCTTGCGTGCAATGGAAAGAAGCTCAGCCTTGGTGGCAAGAAAGGGCCCTACGGCACGCTGCCAGGCTTCTGCCAGCACTTCGGGAGCGTGTTCAGCCATCGAAATATCCATCTTGCTGATGAGAGCGGCTAACACAGACTCCATGCTGCGCGTGTTCGAGGCGGGGTTAAGCTGGGGAGCCACGCCGAAAAAATCCGCCAGGGCCTGATCGCTTTCGCGCTCTGCCCGGGTGGAGTTGCGCACGGGGCGCACGGAGCCGTCTGCAAAGGTTTCCTCATGGTACAACCCGGCAGGCTCACGCCGTGCGGCGGGCACAGAGGGTGCCGGCACCGGCTCTACCGGTGTGGCTTTGCGAACTCGGCGGCGGGGTGTGGACATGCCTTGAAAACTGAGGTTACAGCAGCTCCCTCTTACTTTAAAAAACGGTTCCGGCGGTAGAAGGCGCCGGAACCGATTGGTTGTTTAAGAGAGAATCGGGATTTCCCGGTACGGTTTACTCACCGTCGTCACCGATGGAATCAACGGGGCAGCCGTCCTTAGCCTCGGTGCAGAGAGCAATCTCATCGTCGGTCTCAGGCTGCTTGCAGACGTAAGATACGCCCTCGTCTTCATCAGCAGCGAAGAAATCGCCGGCTACCTCACGGCAAAGCCCGCAGTCGATGCAGTTGCTGTCGACGTAGAACTTACCGGGAACATTCTTTTCGTTTTTGGAGTCAATATCGGCCATAATGTGTACGGGGCTTGATTACCCGACACTATTTTTACCATTTTTCACAGGAATGCAATCTTTTTTTATTGCAACGGAGCAATTTTCGGTACAAAATGGGTGCATGCAAGCGCAGAAAGCCAAATTAGGATGGGGAATCGTGAAAAAAATCGGGTTGAAAAATCTGATTTGGATGACGCTGTTCAGTGGATTGGTGCTCGTGGTACTGGCTGCAGTTTTCTACACATACCGCAACGTGCCGATGGCCCATTGGCGTGAATTCAACACCGGGCTGCCCATGGAGGGGGTCGGTCTTATGCTGGAAGATGTAGAGGCAACATGGAAAAGCTCGAAGGGCAACGCGCGTCTGGAGCTGCGTACGGCGTACTACCCCGAGGTGAGGCTGACGCTGGGGTCGGGTAGCGGCCGAGGGGTGATATACCTGAAGTTCGTCAATTCCCGCCGGGCGGAGCAAGGGCGCCCCGCCGCGCTGCGTTACAGTGATGGCGCTTTTATGCCGGCAAACGATGTTGATGTGAAGGCGGAGGGCAAAAACGCCGTTGTTCTGCTGGAGCGAGGCTTCGCCAACGCGCATGATTACCGCCTGCACCAACTGAACGAAGACGAACCGCTGTGGCGTGTGCAGATTTACCAACGCCCGGCAGACGCCAATGTGACCTACTATCTGGGAGAAACTACTATAGTTCCTACAGCGCAATAAGTTATGAGTAAGAAATTACAGCAGTATACAGAACAGGCCGAGCCGGTTCGTGAGGGTAAATGGTGGCACTGGTTGCTCAGTCCCGCCGCCGGTGTGGTCATGGCCCTGGCGTTCCTGCCTTATGATTATTCGCAGTTGGTATGGGTGGCTCTTCTGCCCCTGCTTTATGTGCTCTGGAGCGGCCCCGCAAAATGGTGGCGAGGCTTCCGCCTGGGCTGGCTCTACGGCATGGGGTATTATTGCACCACCTTCTCATGGATTCGGGAGGTAGGCTACACCTTTAACATACCGGCGCCCGTCTTTCTTGCCATTGCCTTCCTGCCGCTCATGGCCGTCTATTCGTGCCTGATAGGTGCATGGGGAGCACTGGCTGCCACTCTGCTGCGCCCCCGGCTTTCCCCGGGGCCGGTTACTACTGACATGATAGCCGAGCAACGCAAAGCCGCCTGGAAACAATGGGCCTGGCAGGATATAGCCACCACCCTGCGCTCGGCAGTCGGTTGCGCAGCCCTGTGGGTCTGCATCGAATGGCTGCGCGCCAACGGCACCCTGGGCTTCAGCTGGAACAGCCTCGGCATGGCTCTCTACAACGGGTTGGCTCTGGCTCAGTGGGCTGAGTTTGTCGGCACGGCGGCGTTATCATTCCTGCCGGTATTCACGACAGTTATCATCTATTGCGCCCTGCGCCGCTGTGTGCTGCACTTCAAGGGGGCGGGGCGTGCCGGTCGCCCGTGGGATTTCTACGGCGCTGTTACATTGATATTCCTGCTCATCTCCGGCGGTCTTACACTCAGCAAGCTTCATTCCCCCCTGAGCATCAGCAAGCGCGAGAATGTGCTCCAACTGCCTGTCATGGCCGTGCAAATCAATAAGGACCAGAGTGACCACATCGCCGAAACGATGAACGCCACGCGCCCGCAGAGAATTGAGAATGGCATTTCTCAATACGGCGTGTATCTGCGCTCCACCATGGCGGCCTTCAACGAAATTCAGCAAGAGACAGCCCGCAAAGCCATGCAACACCCGGAGTTCGGGTTCGTGCAGAAACTGCCTGTCTGGGTCATATGGCCGGAAAGCGCCATGGGCCTGCCAATCTGGCGCGATAAAACGACCGGCCAACTCTACAAAGACCCCATCGACCCCTACACGGAGGGTGTCTTCTTCGGCGAAGAAGGTCTGCCGATGGTGCGTAAGCTGGTACAGGAGATGGGCGGGAGCAACTTCACCATCTTTACCGGTGTGGATGAAGTCCTGCTCACGCCTTCTGACGGATTCTTGGTGCCGAGCGGCACCTACAACTCCATGGCCTGCATTACCGGCAATTTTGACAGCGTGCACACCGTAGCTAAGCAGCACCTCATGCCCTTCGGCGAGTACCTGCCACTCGTGGAATCCGTCAAGTGGATTGGTGACCTCTACTCCGAAATCACCGGCACTCAGGTGGGCGAGGGAATCCGCCCCGGCAAGGGCGATGACCCTATCGAACTTCAGCTCCCCGACACCGGCGAAACGGTGGGTGTCATTCCCGCCATCTGCTATGAAGATACGGTAGGTGCCCTGCTCACCAAATACGTGCGCAAGGGGCCGCAGGTTATCGTGAATGTGAGTAACGATGCCTGGTTCCGCAACTCCGTATGCGGAGCCCAGCAGGCACGCAACGCGGCCTTCCGCTGTATCGAACTTCGCCGCGCAATGGTGCGCGCGGCCAACCGTGGTGTGTGCTGTTCCATCGCCCCCAACGGTGCCTTTATCGATGCCCTGCTGAAAGCCGACGGTACCCCGCACATGGCCGGCTACAGCTATGCCGTGCTGCCGGTGGATCGCAATGCCGGGTTCACGCTGTATGCCATACTGGGCGACTGGGCCGTGGTCGGTTGCCTGCTGCTGGTTATCCTGACCTCTGCCCCGGCTGTCGTTCAACGATTCCACGCCCTGAAGCAGCACAAGACTGCCTGAGTATAAATTCCGGACAACGCGCTGCGAGGCCGAACAACCTAGCGACGCGTTGTCTCAGGTATATCTTCCCAGCGCGTGGTGTAAGCACGCGAGACGAATTCGCGGTGCCAGAGCTCGCCGGAGCCGCGGTTAGCGAAGTGGATATTGTGCCCGGCTTGCTGCAGGCTGTCAAGCACGGCCATGAGCTTGCTGGGGCCCACATGCGGGTGGTCAAAGGTGGGTTGCACTTCATCCGCTTTTTCCAGGGCGGTCAGCAGTACACCGACTTTTTTATATTCAAACCCGGGGCGGTACAGGTTCTCCAGCAAGGCGGCGGCGTGCTGCGTGAGCACGCGCGAATCATCCGTCGGGCACGGTAACGACACCCCCTGATTGGCCGCATAGAGGTTCTGCTCATCGCGGTAGCGTGAGGTGCGCAGCAGCACGTACAGCACGCCGGCCATCATGCCCTCCCCTCGTAGAATGCGAGCGGCTTTTTCAACAAAACCACACAGAACCTCACGCAAAGAAGCGAACTCCGATACGCCTTCTTTCAACGAGCGAGATACCATCACCTGCTGACGTTCGGGAGCCGTTTCCGCATCCAGACACGACGTGCCGTTCAGTTCGAGAGCCAGGCGCTCACCATGCACGCCGAAGTGCTTGCGCAGGTAGTGCAGCCCACTTGCGGCCAGCCCGGCGGCGGTGCGTATACCCAGGGCATGCATGCGCGGGGCCAGTCGGCGGCCCACGCCCCAGATATCGCCCACGGGAGTCTCCGCCAGCAGGGGGTGCCACTGCTCCGGGCGGCAGAGGGCCAGCACGCCATCGTATCGGGGGTGGTGCTTGGCGGTTTCGTTCGCCAGTTTACAGAGGGTACGGGTGGGGGCGATTCCCACGCTCACCGTTACCCCGGTGCCCCGGCGTATGGTCGCGCGCAACTCGCGGCAGAAGGACTCCCAGTCGCGGGAGTCGTCCACCCGGGCGAAGGCCTCATCTATACTGTACTGCTGAACCGAGGGTAAAGCCTCCTCCAGCAATAACATAATGCGGTCGGAAAGGTCGGCATAGAGCGGGAAGTTGGCGGAACATACAATGGCATTCGCCGCGACAAGTCGGTCGCGGCATTTGAAGTACGGCTCGCCCATGGCAATGCCGAGAGCCTTGGCCTCGGCACTGCGGGAGATGACGCAGCCATCGTTATTCGACAGAACTACGAGCGGGCGCCGCCGCCAATCGGGGCGGAACACCTGCTCGCAGCTTGCAAAGAAATTGTTGCAGTCGAATAGCAGATACACGGCTCTCAGAGCCCGAGCTTCGCCATGAGAATCTCGGTAACGAGCTTGGGATTCGGCTTGGGGTTGCTGTTCTTCATCACCTGCCCGGTGAGGGCGTTGATGAGCTTCATGTTACCCCCCTTCACCAGCGCGACCTTGTCGGGGTTTTCGGCTATCACTTTATCTACCAGCGCTTCGAGCGCACCGCTGTCGGCCTTCTTGTACCCCAAGCTCGCCGCAGCGGCGGCAGCTGTCTGCTCAGGGGCGTTCCAGAGCACTTCGAGCACCTCGCGTGCCTGGCTCACCGAGCAGATTCCCTCTTCCACCACATCCACCAGCCCCGCCAGTGTCACCGGCGGCACAGGGCAGCTCTCTATCTCGCACTCCTTCTCCGTCAGCACGGAGGGGAAGATGTTGATGAGCCAGTTTGCCACCTTGCGCGGGGCTTTGGTAGCGGCTGCTGCGGTCTCGAAGTAGGTGCAGAGTGCGGCATCTGCCACCAGGGCGTTGGCATCTGCCACAGGCAGGCCATAGCTGTTCATCAGGCGCTGCTGGCGGGCATCGGGCAGTTCGGGTAGCTCGGCCTGCATCTTCTCCACATACTCAGCGGTATGCACGGGAATGAGGTCGGGGCATGTGTGGTAGCGGTAGTCGTGGGCGTTCTCCTTGGTACGCATCACGATACTCTCGCCCAGGTCGTCATCCCAACGGCGGGTGGACTGCACCTGAGCAATACCGAGGTCAAGCTCCTCTGCCTGACGGTTAATCTCGTAAACGAGGGCGCGACGGGCGGCAGACATGGAGTTGATATTCTTCATCTCTATCTTGGCGCCAAGCTCCTTCTGACCTTTCGGACGCAGGGAGACATTCACATCGCAGCGCATCTGCCCCTTTTCCATATCGGCATCGGAAATACCGCCGCAGATGAGAATCTGCTGCAGGCTCTTGAGGTAGGCGTAGGTTTCCTCCGGGCTGGTGAGGTCGGGGGCGGACACAATCTCCATGAGCGGAGTGCCGCCGCGGTTGTAGTCCACCAGCGAATAGGAGCCGTAGTGGGTGAGTTTGGCGGCGTCCTCCTCCAGGTGAATGTGGTCGAGCTTGACCGTGCGCACAACCGCGCCCTCAGCCTTCACCTTGCAGTCCGCCGGGTACGCCCAGGAATACAGGGGCACTTCACCGCCGATACAGAGCGGCAGGTCCAGCTGGCTGGTCTGGTAATTTTTCGGCATGTCGGCATAGAAGTAGTTTTTGCGGTCCCATTTGGAAACCGGGGGCATGCTGCAGCCGAGCATCAAGCCGGTAAGCACGGTTCGCTCGATGGCAAACTTATTGAGCACAGGCAGTGCGCCGGGCATACCCAGGCAGGTGGGGCACACGTTGGTATTCGGTTCATAACCGAACCCGGCCTTGCACGAGCAGAACATCTTGGTGGCGGTCTTAATCTGGCAGTGAACTTCCAGGCCGATGGTTACCAGGTAATCAGATACAGGCATGGTAATGAGTGGAGGAGTTTGTGATTATTTTAGTTTGAAGTTGTTACGTTTTCGTGCAATGCTTCGTCGAGGTCGGAGCGGAACGAGGCGTCGAACACATCCTCGAACCAGGTGCTGTGGGAGTTCGCCAGGTTTTCGTACACGCGGTCCAGGGCATCTGAGAAATTATCATACGGCATCTCATCATACCCCGGCAGGGAGGCGATGCGCACCAGCTCGGAGCGAATTTCCCAGAGCAGCGGCTCAACCGGGGCGTAAGCCTCGCGCGCGGTGCGAAGCGCAGAGGGCGAGAACTTGCGATTAACGTGCTCTTTTTTCGGCTGCAGGCTTTCCAGCCGGGCGGCAAGGGATTTGAGCGAAGCAATGGCCCGGTTGGCCGACTCGACATCCTGCACACTCTGCAAGGCCAGCAAGAGGTCGCGGTCGGGGGCTGCCAGGCGGCGGAAGCGGGTTATCTCATGCCGGGCTTCTTTCTCAGTGAGCGCGGGGCGTGGCTCGGTCAGTTCTTCCACCACCTCTTCACCCACAACACCCGACTCAACGGCGCGGCGAAATCCCTTGATAAGCGAGGTGGAACCATAGCAATTCACGCGACACAGGCTCTCAAACTCCGCACTCAGGTCATCAAGGGCTTCAGCAATTCGATAGTGCAGCATATCGAGCGCCTCCAGATCCTGCGCCATGCCATCCTCACCCTGCAATAATTTGCCGATGGCCTCCATTTCGTCGATAAGTTTCATGAAAGAAGGAGCCGCGGCATCCGCCCCCTTCCGGTCGGCCACGCCGGAGAGCAGAAACCACATCTCATTGGTGACTCGCAGCAACTCCTGACCGGGGCTTCCCTTAAACATTGACTGCTGCGGAGGTACAGCGGCAGCTGCGGCGGCACCGACCTGAGCGCCGGCAGGGGCATTCAGCCCGAGCAGGATGGCGGTACCGACTGTGATGAAAGGGAACTTCATTTTCGCGGATATTATACTCTTTCTGCCCGAATTGACAAGCCGCGATTCTGGCAACACACAAAAAAATCGCGGTCAGCAGTTTGTTACTCTGCTGACCGCGCGAAAAACGGAGCATAGCCCCCCTGCTCTGATTAGCGGCTATGGATATTGAGCATCTGAGCGTAAGTGGGTACGGGCCAGAGGTCGGCGGCGATGACAGACTCCAGCGCATCTACGGTAAGGCGGGCGTCTTCCATAGCGGCGCGCATGGCAAGGGGTTCACCGCAGTTAATAGCGTCCTCAAGAGCATCCACCCTGGGCACCAGCTCATCATACAGGGAGCCGACCACCCCGGCCATGGAGCGGGCCGCCTTCATACCGGCGGGAATACCGGCAGCGAGTATGGAGCTGACCGTGTTGCAGATTTCAGTCATCTGGCGGGCAACGGCGGGCAGATAAATGGTGCGCAGCATGTTCAGACAGGTCTTGGCCTCGATGTCGATGAGCTTCTCAAAGTTCTCTATCTGGATTTCGCGGCGGGCCAGCAGCTCGGAGCGATTAAGCACACCGTATTTCTCCATCAGCTCGATGGTGTCGGGGCGGGCGAGTACATCCAGAGCCTCGGGCGTAGACTTGATATGAGGCAGGCCGCGGCGCTCGGCCTCCTGCACCCACTCGTCGGAATAACCGTTGCCGTTGAAAATCACGCGGTCATGGCGGGTGATAAGCTCGCGGATAAGCTCGCGCACGCAGTCCTTGAACTCAGGTGTACCGGCCACGGGCTCCAGGCGGGAGGCCACGATGTCGAGAGCCTCCGCCATGATGGTGTTGAGCACCGCCATGGGCCAGGCGCAAGTCTGCGAGGAACCGACGGCGCGGAACTCGAACTTGTTGCCGGTGAAGGCAAAGGGCGAGGTACGGTTACGGTCGGTGGTATCTTTCGGCAGCTCAGGCAGCACATCCACACCGAGCTCCATGGTGGTCTTGGCGGCGGAAGATTTGGCGCCGCCGGCCTTAATCTGCTCGATGATGTCGGTGAGCTGGTCACCCAGGAAGATGGAGATGATGGCGGGCGGTGCTTCGGCCGCGCCGAGTCGGTGGTCGTTGCCGGCCTTGGCGATGGAAGCGCGCAGCAAATCAGCGTGCTTGTCCACACCCATGATGACGGCGGCCAGGAAGGTCAGGAACAGCAAGTTGCTGTGCGGGGTTTTACCCGGCGAGAACAGCGAGCCGAGCTCCGGCGTGGAGAGCGACCAGTTGTTGTGCTTGCCGGAGCCGTTCACGCTGGCGTAGGGTTTCTCGTGCAGCAGGCAGACCAGGTTGTACTTGAGCGCCTGGCGCTGCAGAATGTCCATAATCATCACATTATGGTCAACAGCCACGTTGCAGGGCTCGAAAAGGGGGCAGATTTCAAACTGACCGGGGGCCGCCTCGTTGTGGCGGGTCTTGGCAGGCACACCCAGAGCCCACAGGGCGCGATCCACGCTCATCATGAACTCGAGCACACGCTCTTTGATGGAGCCGAAGTAGTGGTCTTCCATCTGCTGGTGCTTGGGCGGCAGGCAACCGAAAAGGGTGCGGCCGGTCTCGATGAGGTCGGGGCGCTTGAGGTAGAGGTCGCGGTCGATGAGGAAATACTCCTGCTCTGCGCCGAGGTTGCTCACCACATAGCTCGGCTCGATACCGAAGCAGTGCAGCACGCGCGTGGTCTGCTGAGCCACGGCCGCCATGGAGCGCAACAGCGGGGTTTTCTTGTCGAGAGCTTCGCCGGTGTAGCTGCAGAAGGCCGTGGGTATGCAGAGAGTGACGGTGTGCTCCGTGCGCTTGATGAAGGCGGGGCTGGTGGGATCCCAGGCGGTGTAACCGCGAGCCTCGAAGGTGGCGCGAATACCGCCGCTGGGGAATGAGGAGGCGTCCGGCTCGGCCTGAATGAGATTCTTGCCGGTGAACTCGCAAATCATACCGCCTTTACCATCAGGCTCTACGAAGGAGTCATGCTTCTCGGCCGTGGCATCCGTAAGGGGTTGGAACCAGTGAGTGTAGTGGGTGGCGCCCTTGCTCAGAGCCCACACTTTCATGGCTTGTGCCACCTCATCAGCTATGCTGATATCGAGCTTACCGCCTTTCTGTACGGTGAGCATCATCTTGCGGAAGGCACTCTTGGAGAGGTACTTCTCCATGGTTTTAATCCCGAAGGTATCGCAGCCGTACAGGGCGTTGAGGGCGGCCTCGGCGTCGGTCATAGTCTCTGTAGCCATAAAAATGTGGTGTAAAAGATACGTGTTGGTTGATTTTAGCTGCTTTTAAGCGTGGTGTCAAGCGCAATGGGCGGGCGGTCAGCTTATTTCGCCGCGGGCGCGCAGGTCGGCGGTGATAGCCTCCATAATATCCAGCTCGGGGCGGAAATTAGCATCGTGGTGCGAGGAGCGGATAAGCGGGCCGCTGGCGACATGGCGGAACCCCTTCCCCAGAGCCACCTCGCGCAGCTCATCAAACACCTCGGGGCGAATGTAATCGATAACCGGCAGGTGACGAGCCGAGGGGCGCAGGTACTGCCCCATGGTGAGCACGGTCACGCCGTGGGCGCGCAGGTCATCCATGGTCTGCTCAATCTCCTCACGAGTCTCGCCCAGACCGAGCATGATTCCGCTCTTGGTCACCACCATACCGGGTGCCATCTCCAGAGCACGCTGCAACATGTGCAGCGACTTGCGGTAGCGGGCACGGAAACGCACGATGGGCGACAGGCGCTCCACTGTCTCGAGATTGTGGTTGAAGATGTGCGGGCGGGCGTCCATCACCATGGCGAGCGCCTCTTCATTGCCGTTGAAATCGGACGTCAGCACCTCGATAACCGTCTGCGGGCTGGACTTGCGGATTTCGCGGATGATGGCAGCCATGTGCGCGGCGGCGCCATCGGGCAGGTCATCGCGTGTCACCATGGTCACAACCGTGTGGTTGAGGTTCATGCGGCTGACGGCATCCGCAATCTTGGCGGGTTCTGCAGGGTCGAGCGGTTTCGGCTTAGCCGTGCGCGTGGCACAGAATCCACAGGCTCGCGTGCAGACATCGCCGCAGGCCATGAACGTAGCCGTACCATGGCTCCAGCATTCGCCACGGTTGGGGCACATAGCCTCCTCACACACCGTAACGAGGGAATTCCCCTTCACCAAATCATTCACATGCTTGAATGCCTGCCCCTTAGGCAGCTTGACCTTCAGCCACGAGGGCTTGCGCGCGCGTTCGTCCGTCATAACTGCGCAGCGTTATGCACCAAAATCGCTGAAAAATCAAGCAAAATCTCACATTTCAGCCCGCTAAACTGAATTTTAACCACAGGCGCACACCGATAAGCAGCACCACCCACGCCCCCAGGTAAGTCAGCCCCAGCCCTTTCACACTCATCCTGCGCCACAGGGCGATGGCGTAGCCAAGCCAACTGAGCAAACTCAGACAGAACAACAACCCATACACCAACGCAAACGCACCGAATACCACCTTGCCGTCCGCCGACTCACCGCCGGAACCGGCGGACCACCAACAGAATGTGAAGGCGTTGAATGAGTACAAAGTGCCTATAATCAGCAGAATGGGTGTCAGGTATTTCATGCAGAGCTGAGTTTACACCCGTTCATGCGTGAACGCAAGAATAATCTCATACCGCAGAAATGTGGTAGGATTTTGACATAATCATTAAAAAACGAAAAGAAAGTTCGACAAGCGGGTGGAGATGTGGTAGAGTACGGGCAGCAAACGTATGAAAACGAATACAACCTCCGTCTTGCTGGGGCTGGCCTTCACGGTCACGCCGATGTATGCACAGACCTCCGCACCGGCCGAAGCCGTGCAGCCGGAGCAGCTGACAGCAGCCGCTGAGCCGACGGCGGCACAGCCTGAGCTGGCGATAGACCCGCAGATTGTGAGCGGCAAGCTGGAAAACGGGCTGCGCTACCTCATCCGCCCGACCAAAGAGCCGGCAGGTCGCGCGAGCGTGCGCCTGTACGTAGCAACCGGTTCGCTGGATGAACAGGATGAGACGAGCGGCATTTCCCACTTCCTGGAGCACATGGTGTTCAACGGCAGCCGCCATTTCAAGCGCGGCGAACTTATACCGGCCATGCAGAAGCTGGGGTTGGGCTTCGGGGGTGACGCGAACGCCTACACCGCGCTGGAGCAGACGGTCTACATGCTCGACCTGCCCAACCTGAAAGACGAAACGGTTAACTTCGCCTTCACCATCATGCGCGACTTTGCCGACGGCGCCACGCTGGAGGATGACGCCATTGACCACGAGCGCGGCATCATTGTCAGCGAGCTCAAGAGCCGCGACTCCCGAGGCTACCGCACCACCCTGGCCATGCTTGACCAACTGGCAGAGGGCACACGCGTGGCGAAGTTCATGCCCATCGGGCGCGAGGAGGTCATCCGCAACGCCCCCTACGAACTGTTCCGCAAGTACTACCGCGAAAACTACGTGCCCGAGCGCATGACCGTAGTGGTAACAGGTGATTTCGAACCGGCCACGGCCGAGGCCTGGGTGCGCAAGCACTTCGAGAGCATGACCGCCACCCCTGAGCCCACACGCCCCGACAACGGCAAGCTCACCAATGACGGCCCGAGCGACAAGCTTATCCCCAACGAAGAACAGGCCAACATCAGCATCATGGCCAGCGTGTCCAACCCCTGGCAGTACGAGGCCGACACCTTCGAGCAGCGCGTGAAGGATTTCCCCATGGAACTCGCCTGCCAGATGCTCAATAACCGACTCAGCCGCATAGCCCAGCGGGCGGATTCCCCCTTCCTGAACGCCGAAGTCTCCGAAAGCGACCTTTTCAAGATGGTGGACACCTTCGGGTTCACGCTGACCGCCCACCCCGACAAGTGGAAAGAGGCCCTGGCCACTGTTGAGAAAGAGCTGCGCCAGGCCATCGAGTTCGGCTTCGAGCCCCACGAGTACCAGGAGACACTCTCCGCCTTCGCCTCAGCTATCACCCATGCCACCCAGTCGTGGGAGACTGTCACCGCCCCCGGCATGGCCGACCGCCTGGTTGCTGCGCTGAAGTCAGATACCGTGCCCACCACGCCGGTGGAAGACATGCGCGTGCTCAAAGCTGCGCTGGAGTACATTTCCGCCAACCCCGACTGCTGCCGCGAGGCACTGAAAGCCGCCTTCGATTACAAGCGCGTGAAGCTCACCATGTCGGGTGCCATCCCCGAGGGTACTCAGGCCGAGAGCCTGCGCGGCACCTTCGAGGAATCCGCCGCCACCCCCGTGCAGAAACCTGATTTGCAGGCCGCCCGCCCCTTCGCCTACGACAACATCGGCGAGCCGGGGCAAATCGTGAAGAAGGAGTATATCGAGGATTTGGGCGTAACCACCCTGACTCTCTCCAACGGAATCCGCGTGAACCTCAAACCGGTGGACTTCCGCAAGGGCAGCCTGACCGTAAGCGCCGCGATTGACGGCGGCAGCATGTACCTGCCCCAGAAACCCGGTCTGGGCATGGTGGCCAACAACCTCATCGGTATGAGCGCGCTGGAGGCCCACGACCTCGATGAGCTCAAGCGCATCATGATGGGGCACAACGTCGACCTGAACTTCAATATCAGCGACCGCCGCATTTCCATCTCCGGCGGCACCACGCAGGATGACCTTGAGTTGCAGTGCAAGCTCATTGTGGCCAACGTCTTGCACCCCGGCTACAAGCCCGAGGCGCTCGCGCTGCTGCACACCAAACTGCCCGGGTTCTACCGCCGCCTGACCAGCACGCCCGATGGCGCCTACACCGTGCAGTCGGCCAAGGCTCTGTATGGTGATGACCCCCGCTTCAACGTCCCCACGATGGAGGAGGTGAAATCCATCACAGTCGATGACGTGCGGAACGCCATCACCCCCTTCCTGCAGAAGGGTGCCATGGAAGTGACGCTCGTTGGCGACTTCGATTTGGAGGCCACCCTGCCCATCATCGAGCGCACGTTCGGCGCCATGCCCGCCCGTAACCCCGAGTTCACCGAACCGACCGAGGCTCAGCGCACCATCAACATTCAGCCCTGGGGGCAGCGCAAGTTCTTCCCCTACCAGACCGACCTCGACAAAACCATCGTCACTCAGGTGCGCCCCGCCGGTAACGGCATGGACCGCCGCCGCAACCGCCGCCTGACGGTGCTCTGCTCCATCGCCCGCTCGCGCCTGTTCGACGGTATTCGCGCCGAAATGGGTGAGACCTACTCCCCCTCCGTGCGACTGGAAATTAACCAGGAATACGCCAATGCCGCCACCATCACCGCCGCCAGCGCCGGTGTGAAGGGCAACCGCGAGAAGGTCAGCGCCGCCATGGACAGCATTCTCACCGCCCTGGGCAGCGGCGATATCTCGCAGGAGGACTTCGACTGCGCCATCCGCCCCATCATCGCCTCGGCCGAGAAGGGACTGCGCCAGAACGGTTTCTGGTGCGGCAGCCTGGCAGCCCTGCAGAGCGACCCTGAGCAGGCCGACCTCATCCGCGACCTGCTGCCTGACCTGCGCTCCATCACGCTCGAGGAAATCAAGGCTCTGGCAAAGGAGGTATTCGGCAAGGACAACGCCAACTTCTACTTCACCATGCCGGAAGCCGCCGTGCCCGCCACGACCGAGACCGCCCCCGAGGCTGAACCGACCGAGCCCCAGGCAGCACCCGCTCCCGAGGCCCCGGCCGCAGAACCGACCCCTGCCCCCGCTGCCACCGGCAAAGGTGCAGACATGGGCTATGTTATCGTAACCACCACGGCCACGCTGCAGCAGCCTGAGTGGCAGAAAGTCATCACCACCCTGGCTCAGAAATACCCCGGTGCTCAGGTCACTGCCGTTGAAGAACTGAGCGAAGAGCAGCTCACGCAGGCTCTCCGCAGCACAGCAGCCCACTACGCCGCCGTTGTGCTGCGCCCGGAGGAAACCGGCCGCGTGACCGTCAACAACCTGCACCGTGCCGCCCGTAAGGTGGACGATGATATGTGGGGCGACTGCCTGTGGGGGATTGTCACCGGCTACAGTGCGGAGGACGCCCTGCGCATTGCCACCGCTACCGAACCGCTCGTCATCAAGCGCCTGCTGGGCACCACCAACGTAGGCTGGCACCCCTTCGAGTCCAGCTACTGCATAACCGACTGGACGGATGCCCCCGTGCTGAAGCAGGAGGGCTACACCGAACCGACCACCACCACCTACGGGAAAGATACCCCCGAGGGGCAGCACGGCCTGCAAGGGCTCTTTGCCGAGCAGCTCAGCAAGAGCGCTCCGCAGCTGGTCGTTACCTCCAGCCACGCCACGCAGTACAACCTCGAAATGCCCTTCTCCCGCGGCCTTATCTTCCCGAGCAACAACCGCTTCTACCAACTGCCGCAGGGGGAAATGTACGACTTCGGGCGCCCGCTCAGCCGTGCCATGCGCGGCGACCACAGCATGATGGCCCAGCTCGCGGAAAAGAAGGCGGCCACGGTCATCGAGCCTGACGGTCAGACCCGTGTGTGGCTGGCTGCCGGCAACTGCCTGTTCGGCGACACGCAGGGTACGAACCAGAGCATGGCCATCACCGCCCTTTCTGCCTACACCTGCAACCAGGTGGTGGGCTACACCGTCCCCTCGTGGTACGGCGCCGGCGGCTGGGGCACGTTCGGCAGCTTCCTCGACATGACAGACAACACCACTCTGGCCGAGGCCTGGTACCTTAACAACCAGTTCATCCTGCACAACACGCACAAGCTCCACCCCGAGCTGCTCAACGTGCGCTTCGATAGCGAGGGCGTGGACTACGCCTTCCACAAGGCCATCATGACCAGCGGAGTCAAGCTCACCGAGAAAGACGCCAAAGATGTCTTCGGCCTGGTGCATGACCGTGATGTGGTCGCCTTCTACGGCGACCCCGCCTGGAGCGCCACCATCGACAGCTCCCACTCGCCCCGCAACCTTGCCTACACCTGGCAGGGCAGCAAGAGCGTGACCATCACCGCCAATCGCGACTATAAGGGCCGCCTAGCTATCTGGTACCCCACCACAGCCACCGGCAAGGGAGCCACCGGCTGCGACGCTGCAGATGCCGTCTACACCAACGACTTCATCCTCTTCCCCGAAATCGAAATGAAGAAGGGTGAAACCCGCACCGTCAACTTCCAATAATCAGTTTCGAATTTCGAGTTACGAGTTTTGAGCTCGGCTGGCGCCATCCGCAGGTTTTACTACGACGGCGCCAGCCTGCTGAAATCACAACTCGGCATTTCAAGTTCGTAACTCGAAACTGATGTAAAACAGCCGCAGTTCCGCAAGGAGCTGCGGTTTTTCGCTGTACGGGAGCGCGGTGTACAAGTATCCCGGGGCGTCAGCGGAGCCGGTGCAGAAAGGCAAAGCTATTGACAAATCGTTATTTTATGGCACAATAGGCGCATGCACATACGAGCCACTATAGCAACGATGTGCGCCCTGGGGCTGAGTGTAGCCGCCATGGGTGCAGTGCCCGAGCATTTTCAACCCCGAGCCAAAGAGCTGCTGGCAGACGCCATCGAGCTTGAGGAGAATGAGCACCAGCTCAACGTCATTTACTTCGTGGGCAATGACCGTGAACCTATAGCGGACTACGAGCGCCGCATCAGCGAGTTGCTGCTCTACCTTCAGCAGTATTACGGCAAGGAAATGGAGCGCAACGGCCAGGGCAAACGCTCCTTCGGCCTGTCGCTCAAGGAAAACGGCGAAGTGCTGATTCACCTGGTGCGCGGCAGCAAGCCGCACACGGCCTACGCCTACGGCACCGGGCACAATCCCTGCCTGGAAGAGGTGAACGCCTATCTGGACGCCGTACCCGGTCGCCGCACGGGGCAGCACACCTTCGTTATCATGCCGACCCACTACGATGAGCAGTACAATGACCTCAACCCGGGTGGCGTGCCATTCTATGGGCTGGGCACGAACTGTTTTGCACTCGATTACGTGCACTTCGACATTCAGCACCTGGGGCAGAACACGCAGAAGGGCCGTCTGCTCACCAAATGGTACGGCGGGTTCGCCCATGAGCTGGGGCATGGCCTTAACCTACCCCACAACCTGGGGACTGCAAGCGACAACGCAGCCATGGGTACCGCGCTGATGGGAGCGGGTAACTACACATTCGGTCTGCGCCCCACCTATCTCACCAAAGCCAGCGCGCGTATATTGGCGCACTCCGAACCATTCGCGCCGAAGGGCACCGCCACTCAATTCTACACGCTGCAGACACCGCCCACGGTGGTCGAGGCTCGTTGCAAACGCGTGGGTGACAGCCTTGAGCTGTATGTCGTCACCTCGCCTGAAGTTGTGAGCACTATTGCCTACCTGCAAGACCCGCCCTATGTGGTGAACAGAGACTATGACGCCGTGCCCTTCGCCTGCACCATGAGCAAGCTCGCCAACGGGCAGACGTCGGCCATTGTGTCGATTCCGCTGGCCGAGCTCAGAGAGTTGAAGAACAGCCGAGGCGGCGAACTGGGGCTCGATGTGCTGATGCAGACGTACGAGGGCAGCCGATTCCGCTGGCGAATCACCTTTGACCTGAGTCAACTGCCTGCCGATGGCAGCATCGACATGGGCACACCTGTACTTTGGCGCGGATATTGATGATGAAGAAGGCTATAGCAGTCGATTTCGGCGGCACGAGCATTAAAATGGGCGTGACGCAGGGGGCGGATATTCTGGCGAAGGCTACCCCCCTGCCCACGGCAGCCTATGACAGCCCGGCGGCCATTATAGAGGCCATGTGCCACACGGCTCGCGAGCTGCTGCAGCAGCACCCTGACTGCGCCGCCGTGGGGCTGGGTATGCCCGGCTGGACAGATTTTCACCGCGGGGTGCTCTACCAGCTCACCAATGTGCCGGTCTGGGATCACGAGGTGCCGGTGCGCGACATTATGCAGCAAGCGCTGGGCCTGCCCGTTGTGCTGGACAACGATGCCAACTGCATGGCCTACGCCGAGTGGCAACTGGGAGCCGGCCGCGGGCTGGAAAGTCTGGTTTGCCTGACACTCGGCACCGGCATAGGCGGCGGGATGGTCATCCACAACCGTATGCTGCGCGGGCTGACCGTCTCGGCCGCGGAGCTGGGCCAGACCAGCATTGACTGGCGCGGTCGGCGCGGCCCCTTCGGTAATCGCGGCGCGATAGAGGAATACATCGGCAACAACGAGTTCGCGGCAGATGCCGCCCGCGCATACACAGCAGCCGGGGAACCGCGCAGCGCCGCCGAGTGTACCCCCTATCTGCTGGCTCAGGCCGCGCACAGCGGTTGCCCTATAGCCCGCGAGCTTTATGCCGGTTTTGCGGAAAAACTGGCCTGCCTCATCATGAACCTCATGTACTCTTTCGTTCCGCAGGCCGTCATCATCGGTGGCGGTGTGGCGAAAGCCGGCGACCTGCTCTTTACCCCCCTGCGGGAGCGGCTGCGCGAGCAACTCTTCCCGGTGCACTATGCGGCGCTGCGCCTGCTGCCGGCGCATTTCGGAGCTGATTCCGGGTTGGTCGGGGCCGGATTGATGGCGGCAGACTATGCCACAGGCAAACTTAACTGATTATTTTTGAACACACGCGCGCATTCCAACATCTCATTATATGTTATGAACACACCTATCAAACCGAACATCCCCCCGGTGCCGCCGGCGCCTGCTCCCAAAGATCCGAGCTGGTGGAACCTGGGCTGTGTGCCGTTCTTTGTGCTGATTCTTGTTGCCGCGGCTGCCGACATGGCCTGGCCGCGCGGGCAAGGAATGGGCCTGGGGGCCGCTCTTGGCTGCTTTCTGGCCATCAATGCCCTGCTGCTGCTGCGCCGCGACTTCACCCGTGGTGAATACTGGTTCCTGCAGGGGCTGGCGGTGGTGAATTTCCTGGCCCTGTTCATGTGCGGCAGTGTCATCAGCTGGTTCTTCTGCCTGGTGTTGCCTTTCATTGTGGTCATGCTGCCTTCATCCGCCACATTTGCCGAGCCAAAGACAACATACCGCAACTGGTGGTCTTACTGGTTTGCCCGGCGTGCGGATAAAGATGGTAAAAAGGGCCACCGGGCTGCATTGCGCAAGCTGATGCCGCTCATCATCTGCATACTCATCGGTCTGAGTTGTTTCATAGCATTCCTGTGCATCTTTGCCGCCGGCAACCCGGTAGTCGAAATGGTGTGGAACACCATCATTACCTGGTGGAATGAACTGGTGGAGTTCCTGCACATCAGCCGTGACTTCTGGCTGCACGTTCTTTACTGGATAGTCGGGTTCGCGTGGTTCGGCATCTACTGCTTCGGCCGCCCTGCCAGCCGCCCGGCGCTTCCCCCGGTTCCGTCGGTTCCTGCCGCAGCACCTGCCACCACCGGCAGCACGCTGTTGCCCTACCTGCCGCTGTGCATACTGCTGGGTATCAATGCCGCCTTCCTGATTGCCACCTCGACTGACATCATTTACCTGTGGTTCGGCTCGGTGCCGGAGGGTATATCGCAGACCGCCTACCTGCACGAAGGTGCGGAGTCCATCACCTGGGCCTCCGTACTGGCAGCCGGTGTGCTGGTATTGCTGTTCCGCCGCAACGGAGCCACCCGCCGCTCGACCTTCAGCCGACTGCTGGGCTATGTGCTGGTGTTGCAAACCGCGCTGCTGGCCGTAAGTGTCTACATGCGCCTGTACTACCAGATTGCCGACTACGGCTTCACCACCCGCCGTATCGAGGCTGCCGAGGCCATGCTGCTGGGGCTGGCCGGGTTGATTGTGCTGGTTCTTTACATGAGCAGCAAGGGTGAGTTCTGGAAATACACCAAAATCTGCCTGGGAACGGTACTGCTGATGGTGATTGCTTTTGCCGCCTACACCCCTGCCCGTCTGGCCGGTACGCTTAATATGATGTATGTGGGCACACACCCGCACTGGGAGTTCAAACGGAGTGATTTCCGTGTTGGCCGATTCGATGAAACCGAAAACCTGGCCTTTGCCGAGTACGTCTATAACCACACAGAATCCCCGGCGACGGAAGATGATGACAGCCTCGACTACATTTACTCCGGCCTGACGGAAAGTGACCTCAAACGTGCCGCCGAAAAGGTTGAGGAGCGTGCCTCTGCCGGCTCGTGGTTGAACTACACCATCAGCATGCAGCAGGATGTTCCCGCCGCCGAGCGCATTCTGGGCCGCCCCATCAACATCAAACTCGTGCAGGAGGAAGACTGAATCACACTCCCTCCACCCCTTGAATTTCAAAGCCGCGGCCCTTTCGGACCGCGGCTTTTTCAGAATCACCATCAGGAACTTCGGTCTTACTCAGCCCAGGTGAGCACGACCTTGCCGGACTTACCGGAGTTCATGACATTGAAGCCTTCAGCGAACTCGGTGTAGGGCATGCGGTGGGTAATGATGGCGGAGACATCGAGCCCGCTGCGCAGCATGGCATCCATCTTCTGCCAGGTAGCATACATCTCACGGCCGTAGATACCCTTCATCTTGAGGCCCTTCCACACGAAGGTGTTCCAATCAATACCCGAGCCGCCGGGCTGAATACCCAGCAGGGAGATATTGGCACCGTAGGCGGAGTGGGTGATGATGTCCTTCAGGCAGGCGGGCGCACCGCTCATCTCCAGGCACACGCCAAAGCCTTCATCGATACCGAGCTCCTCACGAGCAGCGGCAATGCTGTCGCCGCCAATCACGTTGACCGTGCGGTCGGCACCCAGTTTCTTGGCCAGAGCTAGCTTGTAGTCGCTCACATCGGTAATGGTAACGGTTCGGGCGCCTGCCTTCTTGCACACGGCGGCAGCCATGGAGCCGATGAGCCCGGCGCCGGTGATGAGCACATCCTCACCCACCAAATCCCAGGAAAGCGCGGTATGTGTAGCATTGCCCAGCGGGTCAAGAATGGAGGCAATCTCCATGGGCATATCCTTGTGTATGCGAATGACATTCGACTGAGGAATGGAAAGGTACTCGGCAAAACACCCGGGGCGGTTCACGCCGACGCCCTTGGTATTTGGGCAGAGGTGGAATGCGCCGCGGCGGCAGTTGCGGCAGTGACCGCAGACGATATGCCCCTCACCGCTCACGACCTCACCGGGGGTGAACTCGGTAACAGCCGAGCCCACGCGCTCGATAACACCGCAGAACTCATGCCCTACATGCATGCCGACAGGGATGGTCTGCTGCGCCCAGGAATCCCAGTTCCAGATGTGCAGGTCGGTGCCGCAGATAGCAGTCTTGTAAATCTTGATAAGTACATCATTCGGGCCGACCTCAGGCATCGGCACCTCTACGAGTTCCAGGCCCTTGTCGGCCTTTGTCTTGACGAGCGCTTTCATGTGTGCGGAGAGTGTACGCCTTCAACGCCTTTTTGACAAGTGCAAAATAGAGTTTGACTGTCATCTGCCCTATTTGCTGCGACAGTGGGATAAAAAATCAGCGCCTGCCACCCGCAATCGGGCACAGGCGCTGTGAAATAGGGGTCAGTATTCGACCGCTCAGGATACCGTGGTATCGAGGAATCCCTTAATGCAGCCGATTCGCGTGGGGTGACGCAGCTTGCGCAGGGCCTTGGCCTCAATCTGGCGAATTCGCTCGCGGGTCACGTTGAACTGGCGACCTACCTCTTCGAGAGTGCGGGGGTTGCCGTCTTTCAGGCCGAAACGCTGCTCGATGACGGCACGTTCACGCTCGTTGAGGGTGTTGAGCACGCCCGAAAGCTTCTCACGCAGGGAGTTGAAGGCGGCACCGTCCATGGGGTTTTCCGCGCTCTTGTCCTCCAGGAAATCGCCGAACGAGGTATCGTCCGAATCGCCTACGGGCTGCTGCATGGAGATAGGCTGCTGGGCCATCTTCAGCACGCTGCGCACACGCTCAACCTGCATTCCGCTCTCGGCAGCAATCTCATCGGGCGTGGGTTCACGGCCCAAATCCTGCACGAGTTTCTTCTGCACGCGCATGAGCTTGTTGATTGTCTCTATCATGTGCACGGGAATGCGGATGGTACGGGCCTGATCAGCAATGGAGCGGGTGATGGCCTGGCGAATCCACCATGTGGCGTAGGTCGAGAACTTGTAGCCGCGGCGGTACTCGAACTTCTCCACCGCCTTCATCAGGCCCATGTTGCCCTCCTGAATCAGGTCGAGGAAGGCCAGACCGCGGTTGGTGTACTTCTTGGCAATGGAAATCACCAGACGCAGGTTCGCCTCAATCATCTCTTTCTTGGCGGCCTTAGCCTCTTTCATGGACTCCTTCATGGCCTGGTAATTCTCCAAAAACTCAGAGATGGGCATCCAGAGCTGCACCTCAATCTCGGCAATCATGTCCTTGTAGTCCTTGTTCTCGAAGTCACCGTCATACTGGCGGCGCAGCTTCATGACACGCTGGCGAATCTCGCGCATGCGGGCGACGAAGTCCTCGTACACCTTGCCCTTGAAGCTGAACTTGCGGTACAGGGCGTCAAGCGATTCGAGCAGCTTTTTAAACTCCTTCTGAGCGGGCTCTACCCCCTTGTTGCGGCGGCGGGCGCGGCGAAGGTTGTTGTAGGCAGCCTGCGCATCGTCATGCAAATCGTAGATTTTGTTGATAAGGGGCTGAATCTCCTTGAAATACTGCTCACGATGGTCGATGTTCTTGTCTGCCACCACGCGGTCGAAACGCTCCTTGTTCTGCAGCACGCGCTGAGCGGTTTCAAGGTAGAGCATGGAAACAACGCCGAACTTGTGCAGGCGGTTCTGCAGGTCATTTTCCGCGTGGTCAATGCGAATGGAGAGGCTCACCTCCTGCTCGCGCTTGAGCAGGTCCTTCTGCCCCATCTGCTTGAGGTACATGCGCACGGGGTCATCGAGGATGTCGAGCTTAGCCTCCATCTTCTCGTTCTCGTCCTCCTCGCCGGACTCCTCCAGTCGCTTACGCTCGCTGTAGTTGTCCACGTCAGAAGCATCGATAATAGCGAAGTTCATATCGCGCAGGCGCTCCATGATTTCCTCGTGGTCAGCGGGGTTAATCATGTCGTTGGGCAGCACGTCGTTGATGTCATCGTAGGTCAGGTAGCCCTGCTCCGTAGCCAGCACAATCAGCTCGCGCACCTTCTCCTGCACGATGGGAGTATCTATCAGGCGGCCGCTCTTGCCCTTGTGGTTCTTGATGTCTGCCAGAGAAATGGGGGCAATGACGGCGGATTCATCGCGAACCTCAATGCCGATGGAGTGCAGACGCTCGAAGAGGCGCTCCGTATCTTGCTCCTCATAACCATCCATGGGCAGCGAGGAGAAGATATCATCATCCGTCACATAGCCGTTGTTTTTCTTGGCGATGTTGAGCAGGTTTTTGAAGGCTGTCTTCAGCGTGATGTCATCGGGGAAGAAATCCTGCAACTCCTTCGAGGAAACTCGCGGAGGGGTAAAGGTGTTTTTGCGGCGAGAACCGGAACTCTTCTTGCGCGAAGCCTCTTCGGCAAGTGCAGCCTCGACCTCCTTCTCCACTTCAATTTTCAGAGCCTCAGCTTCGTCTTTTACTGCGCTCTCAGCCTTCTTCTCTTTCTGAGGAGCGGGGGTCTTTTTCTCAGCTTTGGCCGCAGGCTTCGCAGCCGGCTTAGCCGCAGACTTAGCGGCAGGTTTCTCAGCCGGTTTGGCGGCGGGTTTCGCAGCAGGCTTAGCGGCGGGCTTGGCTGCAGTTTTCGCGGTGGGCTTGTCAGCAGGCTTGTCAGCAGGTTTCGCAGCAGGCTTAGCAGCGGGTTTCACAGCCGGCTTCGCGGCAGTTTTTGCTGCGGTTTTAGCGGCGGGCTTGGCGGCAGGTTTCGACGCAGCCTTAGCAGCGGGCTTAGCTGTCGATTTTGCCGCGGGTTTGGCAGCAGACTTAGCCGAAGAGGCGGCAGCTGTTGTGACCTTCTTTTCAGCTGCGGTTTCCTTAGCAGTCTTGCTTGCTGAGCTTTTCGGCTTCGCGGGTTCCGATTTCTTTTTTGGCGTAGACATGATAATATCCGTAAAATTTGAGCGATACTCCACCCATTATGCATTTTGTCAAGTATTTAACAAAATGCGAAAGCAGTATATCGCATTATCAGAACACGTCAACCCCCCGAACATCATTATGACACACTTCCTTTATATTTTATAGGAATCATAGCATATTTTAAGCAGTCTTCCCTTACGCGTACGCGCGCAGTGTTCTGTCATAATAACATACACTCACGATTTGGGCTTGTCATCAGCAGCCCGATGAGCTAGAATGCCCGCACTGTCAACATTTTCAGCACATGGATTTCAGAACATATCTCCGGCACCACCCGGACAAAAACGGTTTTTACGGTCGATTCGGCGGCGCCTACCTGCCCGCTGAACTCGAGCCCGCTTTCAAGGAAATTACGGAGGCTTATAACAGCATTTGCCACTCTGCTCAGTTTATCAATGAATTACGCCGCATTCGCAAGCAGTTTCAGGGGCGTCCCACGCCCGTGTACCACTGCGAGCGCCTTTCCCGCCTCAACGGCGGTGCGCAGATTTACCTGAAACGCGAAGACCTGAACCACACCGGTGCCCACAAGCTCAACCACTGCATGGGCGAAGGCCTGCTGGCAAAGTTCATGGGCAAAAAGAAAATCATCGCGGAGACCGGTGCCGGCCAGCATGGTGTGGCTCTGGCTACGGCAGCAGCCTATTTCGGGCTGGAGTGTGAAATCCACATGGGTGAGGTCGATATCGCCAAACAGGCTCCCAACGTGACTCGCATGAAAATGCTGGGCGCCAACGTGGTATGCGTGAAGCACGGCCTGAAGACCCTGAAAGAGGCCGTAGACTCCGCCTTCGAAGCCTACCAGCGTGATTACAAGACAGCCATCTACTGCATTGGCTCCGTGCTGGGGCCGCACCCCTTCCCCATGATGGTGCGTGATTTCCAGATGGTGGTGGGCGCTGAGGCCCGTGAGCAGTTCCTGGAAATGACCGGCATCTTGCCTGATGTTGTGTGCGCCTGCGTGGGTGGCGGTTCGAACGCCATGGGCATGTTCCCGGCCTTCCTTGATGACCCGGTGGACATCTACGGTATTGAGCCCATGGGCAAGAGCGAAAAACTCGGCGACCACGCCGCCTCGATGAAATACGGTGAGGAGGGTATCATGCACGGGTTCAACAGTATCATGCTCAAGGGTGAGAATGATGAACCCGCCCCCGTCTATTCCATCGCCAGTGGCCTCGATTACCCCTCCGTCGGTCCGGAGCATGCCTACCTGCGCGACATCGGCCGCGTGAAATATGACGGCGTGTCGGATGAGGAGGCCGTGGATGCCTTCTTCAAACTCAGCCGCTACGAGGGTATCATCCCCGCGCTGGAGAGCTCCCACGCCGTAGCCTTCGCCATGCGCAAGGCCCGCGAGATGGGCACGGGCGCCATTCTGGCCAACTGCTCCGGCCGCGGTGACAAAGACGTGGACTACATCGCCGAGCACTACGGCTACGGTGAGCAGTACAAGTTCTGATTTAACCTTTACTCCAACAACTGAAACAGAAAATCCCGACCGGTTGAGCGGTCGGGATTTTCTGTTGTAAGGTTCAGGTGATACTTTCTGCTCACTCGCCCAGCACGCTGGCCAACATGGAGGCCACGCCCTGGAAAGCAGCGGAAACCATGCTCTGGCCCGGGTCTTTGAGCGCGACGGGAGCACCCTCATCGCCGCAGGAGCGAGTTTCGATATCGAGCGGAATGCGCCCCAGCAACGGCACGCCGAGTTTCTGAGCCTCGCGCTCACCGCCGCCCTCGCCGAAGATGTTGTAAATCAGGCCATCACTCGGGCAAACGAAGTAGCTCATGTTTTCAATGATGCCGAGAATCGGGGTTTCCACACGCTGGAAGAGACCGACCGCCTTGCGGGCGTCGATAAGCGCGACCTCCTGCGGCGTGGTCACCACCACCACGCCGGACAAATCAACCGTCTGCACGATGGTCAGCTGAATATCGCCGGTGCCCGGGGGCATGTCGAGAATAAGGAAATCAAGGCCGCCCCACTCAACATCGCGCAGGAACTGCTGCACGTAGCGGGTAGCCAGCGGACCACGCACAGCTACGGGGGAGGCTTCATCGACCATCAGGCCCATGGAAAGCAGCTTGACACCGTGAGCCTCGACCGGCAGGAACTGCTCCTTGTCGGAACAGCCCGGGCGCTCCTTGGTGCCGAACATCAGAGCCATGGAGGGCCCGTAGATATCAAGGTCAAGCAGACCTGTCTTGTACCCCAGGCGGGAGAGCGCCACGGCGAGGTTGGCAGAAACGGTGCTCTTACCCACGCCACCCTTGCCGGAGGAAACGGCAATCACATGCTTAACCCCCGGCACACTGGATTTCCAGTCGGCGGGGTCGTCATTGCTGGCCACGCGGTTGGATTTGGGAGCGTGGTGCTCGATGTTGACGTCGAGTTTTTTCACGCCGGGCAGTTCCTTGACGGTAGCCATCACGTTTTCGTAGATGAAACGGGGCACGTCGGCATTCTTACTCTCAATCAGCAGCTCGACTACCACGGCGCCTTCAGGCGAAACGGTGATATCTTTCACCAGGCCGAACGAGACGATATCGCGGCTGAAACCGGGATATTTCACCGTAGTGAGCGCCGCACGAACAAGCGCGGGGGATAATTCAGGTTGACTCATGTCGTTAATCAATTGTACTTAATTCTTTTTCGAGAAGAGAGTCCAGGGCATGACAATGGCATGCACGGTCGCGGCAAATACAGAGCAGAGCCAGCGGAACGCGATGACCAGGGGGTGCATGACCTTGTAGACGCTGTGGTACTTGTCATAGCAGATACTCAGAGCCAGAATGGCAGAGATGATACCGAACTTAGGCCCGATGGGCATGTGCCAATGGATACCCCACACCGTCTCAAGCACCAGGGAGAGGGTCATCACAAAACCCACAAAACCGACCAGCACGAAGGCTACACTCGACAGCACGGGGTAGTGCTTGATGATACCGATACACCAACCGGCCACCACTCGCAGCGCGGCAATGCCGATGAATACACCCAGGCACACAACCCACAGGTGCAGAGCCTGCGGTATACCTTCAGAACCGGCCACCACGCCCACGGCTGCAACAACATTATCAAGCGAGAGCGACAAGTCCATCAGCTCGATACTGCAAACCGTTGCCCAGAACCCCTTGCCGGCAAATCGCCCGGCGGAGCCTGTTGCGTTCTCCGCACGCTTCACGATGTACTTCAGTTTCAGGTGATCGCATGCAAGGTAAATGAGATAGACAGCACCAAACCACTTGACCCACACGTTGTCCATCAGCCAAGAAACCAACGCCAGCGCAATACCGCGGAAAAGATAAGCACCAATCAGGCCCCAGCGCAGGGCCTTCTTCTGCTGGTGCTCAGGCAGATGCGATGCCATGGCGGCAATCCCCAGCGCATTGTCCACAGAGAGAAGCCCCTCAATGAGAACCAGAATACCTATGACCATACCGGCATCTAACAGAAACGCGGTCGGATTCTGCGAAACCAGCTCGAAAGCAGCTTGTAAAGTTGGCGTTGCCATGCGCCGAGCCTATCATAAATCAGGAGCGAATGCAAGCCTATCATCTGACTTCGGGGTTATTTTTGCTCTCTTTCAAGCCCGCTGATATTATCGAAGCTCAGGGACTGATATAATGGCACCTGATTTTAAGACACCAGTTTAAGCCCCCTTTTTCTTGTGCAAAGGCGCGCTCCGAAAGATGACCCGGCAACCGAACGAGCCATAGAGATGCTATACGAGGAAGATGAGTGGATGGAATACTATAACCGAGAAAGGCCGCATTCATCGCTAAAGAATTGTAGTCCCCTGATGTATAGGGAGAATCACGCCACCCTCCTGCCGGCGAATTTTTGGCGCGATTTTTCCGCTCCGGTACGGCTCGCGTCGCTCCGCTCGGGACGCCATGCCTACGCTTAAAATCGCGCCCAAAAAGGCTTGACATCAGAGGGTATAGAATGATATAAGAGGCTCATACGCCAGATGCACACAAGAGAGGGGCTTAAATTGGCTTCCTAAGTGTCGAATGAATGGCGCCAGTTTAGCTTATGCTAGATGTAGTCAACGCTCACTCGGTCAACAAAACAAGAAGAAGTGGCTTGTTTTCGTCAAAAGGAGAGCGACAGATTACTGAAAATCCCCATTATAAATTCCGCTGTTATGAAGAACTTTCGCCATCTTTTTAGAGATATTACGACTGCCGTGGCCTTTTTTGTGTTAGTTGGTGTTTTATTTCTCTCGTCTTCGTATGGAAGAAATAGTTCGGAATATTTAGATTTTTCTTCTACATATGCTGTTTATATTAGTAAGCCTAATAGACTTAATGATGAAACAGTAAATAGTGATATTAAAACGGATTTTTTCTACAATGTTGTTCCTTTCAAATGGGGTGACGATATAGCGTGGGGGGCGTCAAAGGTATGCACGGAGAAGGAGTTTTTCAATTTTCTCAATACACAAGAGGAAAGTCTTGTTGTATTTGTTAATACTCCTATTGATTTTTCATTTACCGAGTATAAAAGTCAGTTAACGAATGATAAAATACATTTTCTGTTTCCATACATGACAGAGCAAACATATATAACGGGTGGTCAAGAGTACCTTATGCCCAGTTGCTTGAGCCTAATTAGGGTATTGCAAGACGGTGCCGCTGTAAGCATAAATAATAAAATTCGTTTAGAAATAAAAGATGGCGAACTGATAGATGTTATTTCCTCTTTTGTCGCGAAAACACACAAAGGATACATATATATATATGAAGAAGGTGGTAAAGATTGGCCTATCTATGATAGATTTGTTTTAGGTGAATATGTACATGATAAATTTAGAACAATAGATATAGCGAATGATTATAAATGCTTCGACTTAACTAATCCAGGTATTTTGGAAGATGGCCACACCGTCAGGATGCTGGATTCTGACGGTGTGGATATGTATGTTTGGTATTAGCTTTTCGTTAGACTGTATATTGCGCCATAATGCTTCTCCAGAGAACAATAGCTCTACTGTATTAGTTTATTGTTATTTTCCATTGAGCAACATGCTAATACACCTATCAAAACGCTATTTCAATCCTTCTGGGGTGTAATCTATCAGGGTAGTACCGATGTATGGGTGAAAACCGACTCAATGTGAATGCGAATGGGTAATGTTAATGCGTTTTGTAAAACTCCGAAAATAAGTATTTTCCGAAACTTTCTGCAACCCGTTATGAGTCGCGGCGAACCTTCAGTCGATTGTAAATGTACTTGAACATGCCAAAGGGGGCATGTCAAAAACAACATTCTTCTGGGCTTGCTCAATTTGTGTTTATCTGGTAGAATCCTCTCGCTCTTCCGCTATCGGTTTCGGCTGATGGGTGGCCATGTCACCTCTCGGCGGAAAGTATACCGGTCCTGTCCGCTGATGTGACATGTCCTTAAAGGGACGGAACAGCAAGTGAACCTGACTGGAGGAGATATCGCAACTATGAACGTACGTGTAGCGATAGAGCTGATAATGCTTATTTTGCAGGTAATACTGTTCGTGATGAATTTCATCCGATAAGCATTAAAGGCTCCGTCCGGTGAGTAGCAGCTCACCGGGCGTTTCGTCTCCCAAAAAACGTTTTTTTTCAAATCTGCTATTGACAAAACTTTCCAATACGCTATAATGCCCTCATCAGGAAACGTACGTTCCTATGCAATTCTCCTGAGATGCCTCCAGCTGCTACTGGGGGCATTTCTATTAGGGAATCTCGAAAAACTCGACAAAACCATTTATTTTCTACCCAACGGCGCCTGCCTCGGCGTAGGCGAAGACGGGAACCGTACTTTTAACCCGCGCTTGCGCGGGTGACATGTCATAGCCTTGGGCGTACCTGTCCGGGCTACCCTATGTCGCGCCCCTCTGCGGGGCTCATCTTTTTTATATAAAAGTATGGCATCCGATCCATTGCGGCGCGAAGGAAGGAGTGTCGCATGTGATACCCATTTGTCAATTCTGAGTACGGACGCAATGGAGAAGGCATGGAAGTAAGCTATTGACTGAAGATGACGTCCGGATGGCAGCTGAGATTCATCAGCAAATCCGGAAACATCCCTTATTTTGAGCAGGCAGACGAGAGTTTTACTTGTCAGTCGTCTATTTTACGGCTATAATGCCCCACGGCATGAAACATATACTCGTCACAGGCGGAACAGGCTTTATCGGCACCAATCTCTGCCGTCGGCTTATCAATGAGGGGCACAGGGTGATTTGCCTCGACAACAATTACACCGGTTCTCTCTCGAATGTGGAAGACCTGCTCAGTCACCCGAACTTCACCTTCGTAGAGCACGATGTCATTGAGCCGTGGGATTGTGATGAACCGCTCGACCGTATCTACAACCTGGCCTGCCCGGCCTCCCCGCCTTTCTATCAGGGCAATCGCTCGATTTTCACCACCAAAACCTGCGTGCTCGGTGCGCTCAACATGCTGGCACTGGCCAAACGCAAGGGGGCGCGCATTCTGCAGGCCTCCACTTCAGAAGTCTACGGCGAACCGCAGGTTCACCCCCAGCCGGAGCATTACCGCGGCAACGTCAACCCCATCGGCATACGCGCCTGTTACGACGAGGGCAAGCGCTGCGCTGAGTCGCTCTTCTTCGACCACCATCGCCATGAGGGGGTGGATATCCGCGTGATTCGCATTTTCAACACATACGGCCCCTACATGAACCCGGATGACGGCCGCGTGGTTTCCAACTTCATCTGCCAGGCACTGCGCGGGCAGGATATCACTATCTACGGCGAGGGGCTGCAGACCCGCTCATTCCAGTACATCGATGACCTTGTTGAGGGCATGGTGCGCATGATGGAGAACGAAAAGGGATTCATCGGCCCGGTGAACATCGGCAACCCCGGGGAGTTCACCATTCGTAAGCTGGCTGATCTCGTGCTGGCCAAGATACCGACCACGGGCAAGTTGGTACACCGTCCCCTGCCCGCCGATGACCCCACCCAGCGCAAACCCGATATCAGCCTGGCTCACGAGATGCTCGACTGGGCACCCACTGTTTGCCTGAATGACGGGTTGGACAAAACAATCGCCTATTTCCGCCGTCAGCTCAATATCCAGTAAAGCAGCTCCCATGGATAACGAGGCTTTCCAGACCGGCACGCCGCTGTTCCGCGCCATTACCACCGGGCACACGGATGAAGTTCGCAAGCTGCTGAGCACAGGTGCTGACCCGAATGAATGCTACGGTGAAGATGAGGAGCCGGCACTGCTGGTGGCAGCCATCGAGGGGCGGGAGAAAATCTCTGCCCTGCTGATAGCAGCCGGGGCGAATGCCAATGCGCCGGACTGCCGAGGCTACACCCCGCTCATGGGGGCGGTGTGTGCGGACAATCTGCCGATTGTACAGGCACTGCTGTCAGCCGGGGCGAAGGTAAACCACCGCTGCGCGCAGAGTGGCGCCACCGCGCTGCACGATGCCGCTACCGGCAACCACCTGGCCATTGCCCGCGAGCTGCTTGCCGCCGGGGCCGATGTCAACGCTGCGGAAAACGCTGAGGGCAACACCGTGCTGATGTGCGCCGTACAGGCACTCGCTCCCGAACTGGTGGAACTGCTGCTCAGCCATGGAGCTGCTGCCGGCACTCGCAGCAGCCGGGGAGACACAGCACTCGAACTCATCCGCAACGAGTTGCTCTACCTCTGGGAGCCGGTCAAATGTGCGCGGGCCCGCCGAATCGAAACCTTGCTCAGCAACACTTAACCCATCGATATTATGAATACAACTACCCCTTACATAACACTCGCATGCGCTGCCCTGCTCAGCTCATGCCACAGCGGCAACGCCGTCATCGGCACTCCCTACAGCGTAGCACTGCTGCCGCAGTCGCAAGGTAACAAACTGAGCTACCGCTATGATGAACAGGCAAGCAGTGACGTTCACCTGCACCATATCACCACACAGACCGCCGGCATGAGTGCGCAGGGGCTCACCCTCACCGCTGCCCCCGGAGCCTCCGGGCCCATAGAACTGACCTGCTCCACGAAGTATCAGCGGCACACCATCACCGTACCCACTGACCGCGTCACAACACGCGAGATTGACGGAATTACCTTCACGTTCAAAGCCTCGAAAGGTGAAATTGACCTGCTGCACATTTCCTGGCAGGCACCGGCAAACTTTCCGACCCGCGTGGCCGGAATCAATACGCACTGCGACCTGTTCAGTCATTGCGCCTTGTCACGACATGACCGCACGGCACAAGGCAACACTCTCAGCGAAACTCACAATCTATACGGAAGTCATGAGCAGAAAGTCACCATCTGGCTGTGGGATGCACCCGCACGCTACACTGTGAACTTTTGCACCGGTGCGGCGGATGAAGTTCTGGTTCTGCCCTTACCGGGCTTTGAAAAGGAAAGAGCGGCTGTTTACCACAACAGCTCTCTTCCCGTACCGCATTGAGGCGGCGGCTCTTATACAAAAAGCTCAGGCTGTTTCGGCTCTGCGGCTACCAGGTTCAGGCGCTGAGTCATACCCTCCAGCACAGGCGGGGGCAGCAGACGCGAGCGGCGGAAACACACGGCCACACAGCGCATGCAGAGTATACATTTTGAGGCATCGGTCGTGTGCGGTGCAGCGGAAGGTATGGCTCCCGTCGGGCACAGGCGGGCGCAGCGCCCACAGCCACGGCAGCTCTCCAGCGTCAGCGGCGTCACCGGCATTTGCGGGCGGTCACGGTAGGGCATATTGCCGGGTACACACACGGTGCTCATATCGCCGGCCGCCAACTTGGTGGCCACAGACTGCCCGAACTCCGCCGCCAACTCACAGTCCGCAGCATGCGGACGCCCGGCAGCAATGGTTCGCACGATGGAGTGCTCAGCAATGAAGGCAGCGGCGGCTATCACCTTGTAGCCATTGGCCGTCAGTTCTGTATGAAGTTCCAGCAGGGCATCCTCATACGCACGGTTGCCGTACACCACCACAGCAATGGCCGGGGTTCCGTTCCCCTTCAGGGCGCGCAGGCGCTCCAGCGCCACCTCGGGCACACGCCCGCCATATACCGGCACCACTGCCAGCAGCGGGGCCGTTACTGCCTGCTCCGCCACAGGGGCGCACAAATCGAGCTTGCGCACCGACATGCCACGGGTAATGGCAGTTGCTACTTTTTCACATCCGCCCGTCGGGCTGAAAACCGCTGATATCCACTCGTTCGTGTTCATACCTGACAGTCTACCCATTAGCCTTCTCTAATTCAAGCTCAAACTCTCCCGACGGCATGTTAATCTATCGCTCCGGCGGCAGCTGAAACAGGCATCGAACAGCGCGCAAATCGCCGTCATCTCATATCATGCCATGATTCTGAAAGCGCTTTTCTACTATCTCTTCTGCCGCGACCGCCGGCAACAGGCGGATACCACCCCTGCTCCCGGTACCGATTTGAGCCGCTATCTTGGCCGCTGGTACGAACTGGCACGCTTCGACACGCCTTTTGAGGCCGGCCTCGAAGATGTCTATACCGAGTACCGGGCACGAGAAGGCGGCTCGATTCGCGTGAGTAATTACGGGGTGGATGCTGACCACCGCCGCCACGAAGCTCATGCCATCGGCTACCCCGTACCACGTTGCGGGCAGATGAAAGTTGCCTTCGTGCCGTTGCTGCGTTGGCTTTCCACGCCATACAACATTCTGCACGTCGATGCCAACTACACCAACGCACTCGTCAGCAACGGCAGCGGCTCATGTCTGTGGTTCCTCAGTCGGCGCCCTACCCTCGACCCCGACTCCTTCGACATCATGCGCCGCGAGGCGCTGCGCCGCGGGTTCGACCTCAGCGACCTGCACTATACCCGGCACCGTTACAAATAACCGCTCCACCCTACACGATGAGGATAAAAAAACCGCTGAGCTGACCGGGAATCGGTGTGCAGCTCAGCGGCTCGTTGGTGTGGCCGATGTATCAGCCGTGGATGGTGGTGATTCTTCCATGATATTGAAGGGATTGACTATCAGCGACGGCCATGGTGGTTCTCCTTACGGGCGGCAACGTGGCGGCGATTGTCACGGTGGCGGTTGTCCTGATGGCAGCAGTCGTGCTTGTGCATATCGCGCTTCTTCACTACCTTCTTCTTCACTACCTTCCTGTGGGAATCATGGTGGCAGCAGTCATCGTTCTTGACAACATGTACCTTGCCATTTGCCAGGTTGAGGTTCACGGATACGCTTGCGGCGCTTGCCTGTGCGCTGACCATACCCAGTACCATCACGGCCAGAGCGGCCATCTTCACGAATTGTTTTTTCATTGTTCTGTGTCTTTCTATCTGTTTGTTGTTTCGGGCCTCGGTGTGGCCCTCTGTTCGTGTAGACACAGCTAAATCAAATTTTGTTCAAAGAAAGTTTTATTTTTATAATTTTTATTTGTTTTTAATCTTTCTTTTTATCGAGGAAACCTGTTTTCTCCGCGTAATCAAGAGCCATTTTTTCGGCGAAATGATATTTATCGTAGTAGCGGACGGGCTGAGGCTCAGCACATTCGGCAACCATCTGCTCGTATTCCCAGGGTAACAGGTCGGAGTCAAAGATATCGACATCATCGAAAAGAGCCTCACAGCGGCGCTCATTCAGGATATCGGTCACGACCTCGCGCTCGGCCTGCGAAAGCGGCGCGAGGCGTTTGCGCCCGCCATCATCAGGTTTATAGCAGAGGTAAAAGAAGATGGAATCCGTGCAAAGGTAGTAAGGGCGCTGGATAATCAGGCGCAGATAAGCGGGAATCAGATAGCAGAACGCGAGCGGCTCCAGGTAAGACAGGCAATCTTCGCAGGCGCGCAGCAGCTCCGGGGAAATGCCCTGCCAGTAATGGCGCGGTGTGGGGTCGTTGGCATTGATATGCACTTTCACCTTTTGGGGGCGATAGTCATCTTCCGCCAAACCGGCGAGCAGCAAGTCAACGTGAGGAGGACAGGTACGCGTGCGGAAGGCAGCTTCAAGCCGATTCAGCAAGTCCTGCCAGCGGGGAGACAGTTCACGGATGGGATGCTCAGCAAGTAGCTCGCGAGACTCGCGGATGAAACCGGACACAAACTTCTCGTGACGTTCAAGCTCGGATTTTTCCCATTTATCCAGCGTGGGTAGTTTGGCCATGGTAAGAGGGAGAAAGCCACCTGCTCCGCCGGGGGAACAGGTGGCATGAGAGCAAAATTCAGCGGGTCAGCTGACGACAGGCCTTGACGGTGTTTGCCATAAGCATGGCAATGGTCATGGGCCCCACGCCGCCGGGAACGGGGGTGATAGCGGAGCACTTGTCCTTCACGGCCTCGTAATCCACATCACCGACAATACGGTAGCCGCGCGGTCGGGTGGAATCAGGTATGCGGTTGATGCCTACATCGAGCACCACGGCCCCCTCTTTCACATAGTCAGCCTTGACCATCTCGGGGCGACCGACAGCCGCCACGATGATATCCGCCGTGCGGCAAAGCCCCGGCAAATCAGCCGTGCGGGAGTGAGCGATGGTCACGGTGGCATTCGCCTTCTTACTTACCAGCAGGTTGGCCATGGGCTTGCCCACAATCAGGCTGCGGCCTATCACAACGGCATGCTTGCCGGCGGTGGGTATGCCGTAGGCTTTCAGCAGCTCCATGCACCCGAGCGGTGTGCAGGGTACGAAGCCCTCTTCATCTTCCAGCACGAGCTTGGCCACGTTGGCGGGGTGGAATCCATCCACATCCTTGCGCGGGTCAATGTTGAGGATGACGGCCTCTTCATCAATATGCGGCGGGGGCGGACTCTGGACCAAAATACCGTGTATACGCTCATCGGCATTCAGCTGATGAATCAGCTCCACCAGCTGCTCCTGCGTGGTATCAGCGGGCAGTTCCCACTTCTGTGAGTAGAGCCCCAACTCTTCGCAGGCGCGCACCTTGGAGCCGACATAAACCTGAGAGGCGGGGTCTTCACCCACCAGTACAACAGCCAGTCCCGGGGTTTTCCCCTGGGCTTTCAGCTCGGCAATCTCAGCTGCGAGCCCTTCGCGAATCTGTCGGGCTACTTCTTTACCGTCAATGATAGTCGTTGACATAAACTTATTTCTGTTCTTCAATTTCCAGCGGTCCGAAGTCAGGGGAACCATGAGCAAGCGCCTGCTCTACCATGCGGCAATACTCCGCCTGCTGTTCGTCCGTGATATCTGCCGGCACATATATCTTCTTACCCCAGGTGATGGTCACCTTGGAGAATGGCTTGGGGATGACAAAACCATCCCACGCCTTCGATATGCGCCAATAGGAGGAATAACTGATACAGGCGGGAATGATGGGATAGCCACTCATGGAAGCGAGGCGAACCACACCGGGGCGGCATTTGTAGATGGGGCCTTTCGGACCATCAGGCGTAATACACATGCAGCAGCCGTCCTGCAGCTCACGCACCATATCGCGGAAACCGGCAGCCCCGCGGCGGTGGCTGGAGCCTCGCACGGCACGCATGCCGTAATCACCGGCCACAGTAGCCAGCATAGCGCCATCTTTACTGGCACTGGTGAGCATGCTCATGGGCAATTTCCCTTTGACCACATATCGGTACACATGGCAGGGAGAAAATACACGGTTGTGCCAGAGAGCGATGATACACTGATAATCTCCCCAGGGGTCATCCGGCCCGTTCAGGTTGACGATTTTTTTCCGCAGCGTACTGCATATGCCGGCAATGACAGCCCACACGAGGTGCCCTACGGGTACCGTCCACCATTTCTTTCTCACTTCATTAGCCGTTGACATATGCGGAAAAATGATTGATTAATTTGCTGAGGGGAATATGGAATTATCTGCCGGTTGGGTCAGCCCGCCCTCCGAAGGGAACGTGGTGCTCTCGCCGAAAGGATTGGGATCCGGAGCAAAGGGATCTCTCGGCTTTTCATCGAAGGGGTTACCGGATTTCTGTTCGAAGGGGTTGCCACTGTTGTTGGCGGGCATGGTTGTCGTCTCACCATTTTCCCCTGCCGAGGGTGCAACGGAACCCGAGGCATCGGCGGCTACGCTTTCAGCGAAGGCATCCACATCGATATTTTCGAAGGGCGTGCGTGCAGGTCTGTCGCGACGCGCAATCTCCGCGGCGGCCTCAAGCTCCTGGATGTTATCCTTAGGGTCGTTCGCCATGCCGCTGAGCGTGGTATTCACCCAAGCGGTTGCTCCATCATTTCGGAAGAGCGGGTCAGAGTTGCCATCGGGATATTCCACATAGGTCAGCAGCGAGGGTATACCGTATGTGAGCGAACCGCTGATTTCGTTGGCAGCATTTACCGTGATGTTGCCGGACATGGAGATGAGGTCCTGCTGCATGAAGTCAGTTTCGGAGAACTGCAGCTTCATATCGCCACCATCATTGCTGAGCGTTACGCGACCCTGTTCGAGCTTGAGCGGCAGGTATACCTTGCGTTTGACCGGTTCAATGTGGTCCATCATAGCCATGAGCGCGGGCGTGGTAGCCACTCTCACGTTTTTAAGCGGGAACTTGCCGCCGAACAGCGGGCGCTCCCCTCTGAAAGGCAGAACAACCGTTGCCGTAGGAATAACCTTCTTGCCGGGATTGACAGTCGTGGTCGCCGTAAACACGCGGTCAAAACGCCCTATGGTAAAATCAGAAAAAGACATGCCTTCCGTCGCCATGTTCATGGCGGAACAGAGAGAATCGCCATCCATCAGGTGACCGCTGATTTCCATGTATGAGTCGGGGTCCTTACCTTCCGCACGCGTTGTATCGGAGGTAAGCATCAGGCGGATATTCTCAAGAGCCAGAGGGGTAATATAGAGCTTGCCCTCCACCAACTGCATGGAGCGCCAGCCGGCCATTTGGAAGGTGCCGCCCTGCATCATCAGCACTCGGGCATACGATGTTTTACCGGGCGAATACAGGTAAGCGTTCGCATGCTGAACAGCAACAGCAGCCGCCTCCTTGTCACCATAGACGCACGAGAAATCGGCACACTCCATTCGCTTAATCTGCCACAGTTCCTTACCATTCCAGGCCGGAACATCCACCTTTTCCGCAGTGGCAGGAACCGTCAACACGGCACGACCAATCTTGAGGTCCTCCGTACGGAGATTACCGGTGAAGAATGAAGAAGGCTCAAGTTCACAGCTCAGGTCACTCATTTCGAGCCGCTCCACCATCGTCCCCTCCGGAAACTCAGCGATGACGTTAGACACCTTCAACTGAAGGCCATTCAACTCAACCCCCATGAACTGCACCTGGCGAGCGCCGAGAGATTCTTGCAGTTTTACCGTAAGGTCATCGTAATATTCACGGGATGACAACTGGGAGAAACGGTAGGCAACCAGCCCGAATACACAACCGAGCAAAAGCACAAAAATCAGCAGAGCATTGACTACCTGACGGCGCTCGCGCTTGCGTTTTTCATCGCGGGTAATCATCACCTTGCGCTTTTTCACCACGCGAATCGCTTTGGTACCATCCGCCCGCACCACGACCTCTCGCCGTTTCTCGCGAGAGGGGTGCTCTGCATTGAGCTGGTTGATGATACTGCGAACCTGCGAATCGCGGTCAGACTCGCTTGTGTACTTCTCGTCCTCTTTCTTCCCCATGTATTATATTATGTAACAACTTCCACTTATTCAGCGCTCATGCTCGGGCGCTCGCCGGTCACGACATCGCGACCGGTCGGGTCAATGACATCCACCTTGGCAAAGTAAAGGAGCGCTTTGCGCTTCTTCTGTTCACCCTCAGAGCGGAAAAGACGCCCCACAAACGGCAAATCACCGAGCACGGGAACCTTGTCCTCAAACTTCACGACACTGGCCTCTTTCAACCCACCCATCACGATCACGCTGCCGGGAACCACAGTAATCTTGGTATTCTCGACATAGCGCTTAATCATGGGCTGAAGAATGTAGTTCGGGTTGAGCTCGAAGAAGGTAATCTCACCACCGTTACCGGCCCACATGGCGCTGTTGATGGGAGTACCCCAGTTAATGAAGCCCTCAAATTCGTTCGTGGTAGAGGTAAGAGCCAGGGTAATGAAACGGCCGTTTTCCGAGATTTCAGCACTGTGAACCTGCAAGATGGTACCGATACCGCCGATGGCATCTTCCGTCATACCGAAGCGGACAAAATCGGCAGGAGTGGAGCCGGTAGCCGTCATCGACATGCTGTGAGAGTTTCTCTCGTTATTGTCGTTGTAACCACCACCGCTGGAGGTGGACATAACCTCAGGCGCCTCCCAGGTTTCCGGGAAGAAGAGTTCGTTGACATTCGCGAACACCACCTGCTCCTCTGCACCGGGGCTGAAAATCAGGCGGGGATTGTGCAGGATGTCGACACCCTTGCGCTGGGCAAGACCGCGCATCATCATGGTGACATCAACAGATTTCCACACACCGCGAATACCGAAAATACCCGGAGAGACATCACTGTTGGAACCTTTGTAGTTCACTACGGAACCACTGCTGATAAGGTTTTCAAGGGCCGCACTACCGGAGGAAAGCACACTCTTACCGCTACGCAGGCCGCTCGTAACGACATGACCACCCTGCGGCCCCTGCTCACCGACAAAGCCTTCAAAAATAGGCACATTGGTTGCAGAAGAAGCCAGTTCCTTACCGCCGCTGAGATACGAATCGTCGTTGATACTGATGTTGAGCAACCAGTCGAAACCGAGCTGCTGGAGGTCATCTTCCGACACTTCCATGACGATAACATTGAGCACCACCTGGCGTTCCTCTTCAAGGGGAACATTGAGTATATCTTCAATATCCTGCAGGTTGTGGGTGGTATTGCGCACAACCAGACGGCGGGAGGAGGGTGAGTATCGGGCCGTAGCACCTTCCGGGAATGAAACACCGAGCTGCTTGAGCACCTGTACGGGGTTCACGCGGCGCACAGCCATGCGCCCATCTGCATCATCGAACTCTTCACCGTCATCACCCTCATCTTCACCCTCATCTTTACGCGGGTCGAAGAAATGCGGCGGCACGTTGAACGTACGCTCCACCAAGGGACCGAAATCCTTGCCGGAGTATGAAAGCTCCACACCCGTGGATGTGTAGTAATAACTGATTCCCAACTGATTGACCAGCAAATCCAGAATCTCCTTCACTGATACATTGTTCAGATTCAGGCGAATGGTCTGCTTCATCAATTCCTGATAGGCAGGGGATTCCGTGGACCCGAAGTTGGTGGTAAGGTTGATATGGCGACCGGCGCGCACACCGTTGCTCTCGAAGCGGGTAATCTGGTTCTGCAGCGCTTCTACCACGTCTGTAATGGGCGCATCATCAAAAATGATGGTGGGCAGCACCATCTCGGAAAGTCGGTCAGAATACTCAGTCTGCAATTCGTTATCAATGCCGGGGGAGAACGTCTCCTGCGTAGCGCGGTCAACCGGGGCGCCGTCCGTCACGCTTTCATCCCACATGGCATCTACATCGGCGAGCATCTTGGCGCGGTTGGAGTTGCGTGCGCTCTTATAGTAGTGACTTTTCTGGCGACGAGCAGCCTCCATCCCCTGCTGAGCCGCCGTGTTATAGGGGTCAATTTTCAGAATGCTGCGGAAGGTGTCCTCAGCCTCATCGAACTTGCCCAGGTCAATCTGACCGTAGCCCAGCGAGAGCAGACGGGTAACTTCTTCAACATCGGCACCATGCTGCGGCGTCAGCGCAGGGTTGTGGCGAACGGGGTCAGTGGTATAGATGAGTTCCTGCTCCGCGCGCTTGTTGTTGGGCGCGAGCTTGATAGCCTCCTGCAAGAAGGAGATAGCCTCATCATAACGGCCAACGGTGCGGTAGTCAATGGCCTTGGCGATGAGTGCATCTGACAGACTGAGGCGAATAAACTCGGCAAACTTCGCATTATCAGCCGAATCCGGCAGCGTGAGCAGCGCATTGCGATAGTGCTCTACGGCCTGACTGTAGCGCTTTGCCTTGTAGGCGAGGCGGGCTTCCTGCACGAGCTGGCGAGCATCGCGGGCAGCTATCCGGCGCTTGGCTGCCTCAGCAGTTTCCGTCTGCTGAGCATACACACAAGGAGCCAGGGAGAGAGCCCCCATGGCTAACATTGAGAAAATTGCAGTACGAGAAAACGGTCTCATCATGGTAAGTGCACATATCATACCAGATTGCACACGCAAAGTCACTCATAAAGTGAGCCACAGTCAAAAAAAAGCACAAAAACAGACACTCTCACCTGAACTATTGTGCGGATTTATTCGGATAACAAGTCGGCAAGATCGCTCGGCAAGGGAGAAGTAACGGTAATTTCACGCCCGTCAAGCGGGAAACGCAGGGAGCAGGCATGAAGAGCATGTCGCTCGATATGGAGGCGCTCCGCCAGCGCAGGGGTCCAGCCCTCGGCAATAAAATCGAGGTAATTGCGCTCGTCTCCACCATAAATTTTATCCCCCAACAAAGGAAAGCCGAGATAGGCGGCATGCACGCGAATCTGGTGCAGGCGCCCGGTATGAGGAATACAGCGTAGCAAGGCCAACGGTGGCAGTCCGTTGCGGGCAGGAGCACGACGCAAGACTTCAAACTCGGTACAGCAAGGCTTGCCCAGCGGGTGACAACACTGTCGCACGTGTATGCGCGTGTCGGCCACCGTCTCCATCCGCAGAATCGGCTCGTCGCAACATGCGGAATCCCACAGCGGAGCCCCCTGCACCACGGCGAAGTATTCCTTGTGCAGCAGGCGCTGCTGCATGGCTTTCCCCAGCTCGCGGGCAGAGAGCGGAGTCTTGGCAATAAGGGTAATACCGCTTGTTTCGCGGTCGAGCCGGTTGACGAATGACACCTGCCCCCCGCAAGCCAGCTCATAGGCCAAGAGCTCACGCACACCATGCCAGAGCGTGGGTTCATTCTTCTCGCCCGTGGGGTGGGTAAGCAGCGGAGCCGCTTTGTCGACCACCAGCACGTCGTCATCTTCGTACAGCACATCGAAGTGAGGCTGCACGGCTATGGGCATGTCAAAACTCATGAGAATACCGCAGGGTCAATCGCTACCCACTCGCCCGGCGCCAGGTTAAGTTCGGCCAGCTGCAAGGGACCGACAGCAACACGGGTGAGCACCGTAACAGGCGCCCCCACCGCGGCCAGCATGCGACGCACCTGATGGTAGCGCCCCTCGTGCAGTGTGAGCTGCCCCCGGCATTCGCCCGTAATCACCAGCTCCGCCGGCAGACAGGGGGTGTGTTCACCATTCAACATAAGTTCCCCGCTCGCAAACAGCTCAACAGCCGAGGGAGGCACCGGCGCCGAACACTCGAACTCATACACCTTGGGCACATGACGTTTGGGGCTGGTGAGCGCATGCACGAAGGCGCCGTCATCCGTCAGCAGCAGCAGACCGCTCGTCTCTTTATCCAATCGGCCGACCGTACTCACACCATCTGCACGGTTCAGCCAACGCTGCGGCAGCAAATCATAGACCAGCTCCCCTTCCTCGCGGTGGCTGCAGGTACAGCCGAGCGGTTTATTGAGTGCAATGTATAACCCATCGGGGAACTCCACCGGTTGACCATCGACAAGCACCTCTGCCGGCGCGGCCTTCACCGTGGGAGATTTCGCCACCACGCCGTTCACCTGCACACGCCCACGCTTAATCCACTGCGCCGCTTCACGCCGGGAACAGTACCCGAACCGGCTCAACACGGCATCTAATCGCATCTCTAATCTCATCGCCACGTCATTTTGCCATATTTTTTTCAAAAAACAAGGTTGAAATCACGTACATTTTGTGGTAAATATATCTTAAGAACCGCGCGCACGATTGGCATGGGGCCAATCGGGGCTTTCGTTTTCTCTCTTACACACACTTATGATTACCATCATCACCGAACGTCAGCTGCAGCAGGCAGAGGCAGGCCTGTGGATTAAGGCTCAACAAGCTGTGGCCGCCAAGAACTACAAATACGCCGTCAGCATTCTGAAAACGCTTGTGAAGCGTGCCCCGGGTTTCCTGGAGGGGCGCAAGGTGCTGCGCGCCTGCGAGGTAAAATCGACGCCGGATGCCGGTCGCCGCTCATCGCTCTTCGGCGGTATGCGCATATCCACCGGTCGCAAAGACCCGGCTACAACGATTGTGACGGTGGAAGATGACTTGGAAAAGGACCCCTACTCCGTGACGGCCAACGAGGCTCTGTTCGCCGCTGCCAATGACCTGAACCTGCCCGAGCTGGCAGCCTTCGCTCTTGAAACCATCTGCCAGGGTCAGCCGAATGCCAAAAAGCACATGCACATGCTGGCCAACCACTACATCAAGCACGAAAACTTTGCCGAGGCCGCTGAAACCTACCGCAAGATTCTCGCCATCGACCGCACGGACGCTATCGCCCAGCGCGGTGAGAAGGATTGCGCCGCCCGCGCTACCATGAAGCAGGGTAACTGGGAAGGCAAGGGTGATTTCCGCACCAAGCTCAAGAGCCAGAGTGCCACCACCGATTTGGAAAACGCTGACAAGATGGGCCTGACACGCGCTGAAATGGAGCAGCGCCTCGCCCAGCTCTCCGAACAGTACGCTGTGGATAACACCAACCTGCAGGTGGTCAAGGACATCGCCTCCATCTACGAGCAGATGGAAGACTACGCCAACTCTTACTCCTTCTACGCCTACGCCTTCCAGCTCAGCGGCGGGGCCGACCTCTCCATCAACGACAAAGCCATGGAGATGCAGGAGAAAGCCATGGCAGCCGAAATCGCCTACTACGAGCAGGTGCTGGCCGCTGACCCGAACAACGAGGAAGCCCGCGCCACTCTCGCCGCCCGCAAGAAGGAAATTGCTGAGGCTGTGGTGGCCGATGCCAAGGCTCGTGTGGATGCCAACCCGACCGACGCCCAGCTGCAGTTCAAGTACGGTCAGGCTCTCTTCGACGCCGAGCAGTACACCGAGGCTATTCCCCCGCTGCAGCGCGCCCGCACCAACCCGAACCTGCGCATTAAGTCCATGCTCATGCTCGGCAAGTGCTACGCCTCCAAGAACATGACGGATATGGCTATCCGCCAGCTCGAAGACGCCGACAAGGAGGTGCTCACCATGGATGAAACCAAGAAGGAAATCCTCTACATGATTGGCTGCCTGTACGAGAAGTCCGGCAACAAGGAGAAGGCTCTCGAGAACTTCAAGGTCATTTACGAGGTCGACTACGGCTACCGCGATGTGGCTCAGAAGGTGGAATCAGCCTATTCGTAAAGCGCCGCCTGCACAGCAAGCAAAATGTCAACACCCTGCCACGCACCGAGTGGCAGGGTGTTTTATTAACCGAAAGGCGTCCCTCAACGGGTACGCACTAGTTCGGTGGAGCCATCGCGGTGAAGCAAAATCACGTGATGGGTGGGTCCATCTGTGGTATGGCGTTTCTCATAACAGTCGGCAGGGTGGCCGTGAGCATCCCAGAATAACTCGCGCACCAGTTGCCCTGCCCCCGTGTATTCACACAGGCGCTCGGCATAACCACAGCGGGGATTCACACACGGCAGGCCATCCGCCGCGTTAAAACATTCCCACTCCACACTACCCTGCGGATTGGAGCGCACCAAGTGCTCCGCCCACACGCGGGCGCTGTTTCGCATAAGTCCATCGTTACCGCAGTAGCGCGTGCGGTGCAACTTTTCACCGGGTTTATCTTCCTTCAGCATGGAAGATGAACCGAAGTCCGCATGTGCTACCGGTGAGCCGGCCGAATCCAGCCAGGTCGTATGCGATGTTAGACCGTCACCTGTGTACCGCACGCGTTCCATGGCCACGCCATCAGCGTTTTCTGCCACTTTATCGTTCACATAGTTCGTTCGCAAGCTTTCATGCGCGGCTTCATCGTAGGTGAAGGTTATGCGACTTTCACCGGCGGCATTCACCAACAGGCGCCCCTCACCATCAAGATATTCTATGCTGATGGGGCGCCCCTGTTCGTCATAGCGGATACGCTCCTCCGCAAACCCCGGCATCACCGGCACAATCTTCTGCCCTTCCGCATTGCGGAAAATACGCGCCGTGAGCCTGCCGTCGGGGTCATATTCAAACTCACGAATGGCGATACCGGCAGAATCCGCCACCGGCACCCCGCGCGCATCATAATTCAACCTGGCCACCACGCGCCCGGCCTTATTATAAACCAGGCGTTGCTCTGCCACCTTGCTGCCCGGCATAGGGCACACGTTGCCGGCCTCGCCATGGTGAATCAACCTGGCAAGCCGCCCGTCTGCGCCGTATTCAAAGCGGATATGGGGCACGGTCGCGCCCTCTGCGCTGCCGAAGATTTCGCCCACCCCGGTCGGTGCAGCAGGGGCCGCAGTATTACACACGCCGCTGAAATAACGCACCGAGGCCCTGCCGGTTCCGCTCGTAAACACATGATATGCCCCCATACCCATCACCCCCAGCAACAAAGCCAGTGCCGATAGGGTACCCATATACCGCCAGATATAGCCAATCAACCTGCGCCACCATACGAGTAAATTCTGAGCTGCTCCTGCCATGGAGAAGCGACACCGACGCTAAGCCGACAGTTCAATATCTGTCAGCCACAGCATCGCTATAGAGCATCACCCGCCCGCGCAGCTCACGCTCGAAATCCTCTATTTGAGCTGGTGTCATGGCGACCGGCCAGCTTAGCAGGCGCATGGGCACGGCCGGGGAGTCCGCATGGAAGGGGAGCTGCTCATGCTCAAAAGGCAGCTCGACAAATCCTGCTGCCGCATAAAATTCCAACCGACGGCGCGTAGCGGAATCTACTACCGGTTCTATTTCCAGAATGATAGGCAGAGCCTTTGCCTGTAGCCATTGCAGAACAGCTCGCCCAATCCCCCGCCCCCGGCACTCCCCCAACACGGCAAGATGCTCCACAAACAGACAGCCGGGCAGCCGCCAGTAAAACACCAGCGCCACAACCTGCCCGTCACGATTGACCTGCACACATTCAAACCCCGCCTCGGCTGCCATGGCACGCCGGTGTTGAGCCCATGAACGACGCTCACAACGAGGAAATGCAGACTCATACAGAGCCCACACTCCCGGCCAGTCTGTCACACGCTCGCAACAAATCACCCCCACATACTACAGATATAACAAGATTAAGACAAGAAAATTCACGCTTTTGCCCGCATGAAGTCATTATTTTATGGACGAGGAGTCACACTTGCGCTATTATAAAGGGCGTGAGCATAAACTGGAAAATCGTCGAGTTGAAAGAATGCGAGTCTACGTTCAACGTGGCACGCAAAGAGGCACCGTGGACCATTGTGAGCGCAGAGCGCCAGCTGAAGGGCCGCGGACGATTTAACCGTACCTGGTTCGGTGACCCCGGCGGACTGTGGGCCACCTATAACCTGCCGCTCGACCCGAAAGCCACCCGACATTGGGGGCTGCTGCCACTGGTGGCAGGTGTAGCCATTATCAAAGCTCTTGACGGCTACAATATCCGCGGGCTGCGCCTGCGCTGGCCGAACGATGTGCTCGTGGGGCGAGAGAAACTCGCCGGCATACTTGTCGAGCGCCCGGCCACCGGCATGGCCTCCATCGGTATCGGCCTCAATATCAGCAATGACATCGAGCAGATTGCGCCCCGCACCACCGAGCGCCCCACCCGCCTGCAGGACTTGCTCTACGCCTGCCCCAAGGTGAGCAAAATGCGCATGCTCGTTGCTAACGCGCTGGCGACGACGTTCCATACCTTTGTTGAGCATGGTATCGAAGCCCTGCGAGATGACCTCGAAGCCGCCTGGGGGCAATCCCTGCCCGTTGTCGCCATTACCGACACTGAGCGCGTACGCGGCTACTTCGTCGGCGTGGAGTCTGACGGCTCCCCCATTCTGCGCAAGGCTGACGGCACAACTGTCACCGTGCCCGGTATCACCGTCAACCGCATGAAGGAACTTATCTGAGCCCCCTGCCTCACACCATGTCTGTACCGCAAAACACCATCGCGCTCATTTTTGACTTCGACCAGACGCTCAGCCCGCATAATATGCAGGAGGATACCATCTTCCCCGAGTTCGGCATCAACGCCGAGCTCTTCTGGCAGAAGTGCAATGAGCGCAGCCGAAACGAGGGCTGGGATGGCGAGTTGAGCTACCTCAAAGAGTTGCTCGACACGCTCAGCATCGATGGTGTGAGTAACGAAACGCTCAAGAATCTCGGCAAAAAACTCACCTTCTTCCGCGGTATACCGGAGTTCTTCGAAAAATTTGAAGAGCGGGCGCTGACGCCTGAACACCGCTTTGCAGGTATACACGTTGAGTTCTACATTATCTCCAGCGGTATCAAATCCATCATCGACGGCTCCGTCATCCGCCCCTACATGAAAGAGGTGTTTGCCTGCGAGTTCAGTGAACAGAACGGCTGCATCGGTTTCCCCAAGCGTGTGATTTCGCACACGACCAAGACCCAGTTCCTCTTCCGCATCAATAAGGGCATGATCAAATACACGGAAGATGTGAATGACCACATGGATAGCGATTTACGCCCCATTCCCTTCAAGCACATGATTTACCTGGGGGATGGCCCCACTGACGTGCCGTGTTTCACCGTCATGCGACAGCAAGGCGGGCTGAGTGTAGCCGTTTACAACCCGGACGACGCCACCCGCGCCAGTTTCCGCAAGTGCTACAACCTCAAGACTGAGCAGCACCGAGTGGACTTCTTCGCCCCGGCTGATTACCGCGCGGGCAGCCACCTCTCCAACATCCTCGAAGAAACCGTCCGCAGCATGGCGGACGGCATATTGCACAACATGCGCGCAGCGGGCAGATAAATGCCGGCCCCCTGCCCGCCACGGCTCAGGGCTTAGAACGGAAAGCGGATTTGGTTCCGGCTGTCGCCGGTATTGCACTTGCAAACAATAACCCCGGGCAGGTGTTCATCTAGAGCGAAGTTAACGATGACATGCCTGCCGAGGTGAGTGTGCATCTGCTCGATTCGCTGCTGAACCTCTGCATAGTTGCGGCCCATCTGCCGCAGCTCTTCGATATAGGCCGTGACATGTTGCTGACGATTTTCGCTGCACCAGAGCACGAAGTTGTCGATATTGGCAAATGCGGCATGGCGCACCGGGTAATACAAATCGATTGCGGTTGCAGCAGGATAGTTCGCACGGTTCCAGGTATGGTCGCGGGCGATGAGAGAATCCGTCAGCGCGAAGTGAGTGTGGTAAACCCGCCCGGGCTCATCGGGCATGGGGTCACTGTAGGTGCAGTCTATGTGAACCCAACGTCCATCAAGCCGGGCCAGGTTCCAGCAGTGGTTATCTTTCTGAGCCACACCGGCAACAAACATGTTCTCAATACCGGCAATACTGAGCATGAGTTGGTAAGCGCGGGTGTAGGCATCGCAGACTCCGCGACCGCTCAACAGGAGCCTGGTAGTGGCATTTGCCGTGTCGCGCCCCTGCAGTTCACGTTCGTACGTACTGTGCTGCACCAGAAAATCATGCAGAGACAGCGCAACGTCATACTGCGAACCGGCCGTGGCCTGTGCCTGCTGCACGGCTTGCTCAGCAACGGCGAGAGCCTGCTGCTGCCGGGCTGAGAGTGTAGAGCGCATTGCGGGGTCGCGGTGCGCGCGCAACAGGTACACATTGTCGGCGTAGGTAGGGGTCAACGTGACATGCTGCCCGCGGGTTGCGACAGAGAACGATACCACAGCCCCTTCGCGCAGCAACTGATCAGCCACCGACATGGCACGCTTGTACACATCGCCCGTTCCGCTCCATTTATAACTGATTTGAGGTGAGAGCTTCGCGAGTTCATCGTGGGCCACGCGGAGCACCTGTTCATCAGATGTCAGGGCCACATTGTTCTCCACGGTGGGGTATACATGGTACACGCAGCTGCTGAGCATACAAGCCGCCACTATTACTGCCAATCTCATGCTGCCATGCTAGCAGATTTTTGCGGCAAGGTAAAGCAGAAAAGGCCGTACTGACAGCCGATTCAGGCGCGCACCGAGATGTTATTTTCGGGCGAGTTTACTCTGCAGCGGCAAGTTGAGCTTCTGCCTGTTCGATAGCCAGAGAGAGCTCTTCCCAACGGGTGTAGAGCGCCTCAGTTTCAGACTCCAGCACCTGGTATTGGCGGGTGAGTTCCATGAGTTTCTGGTTATCACTCATGTTCTCGGGTTTTTCAAGCTCAGCGGAAACAGCGGCTTTGGCGTCATCTTTCTCGGCTATGGCCAGCTCAACCTGCTCAAGCTCGCTCTGCAGGGGTTTAAGCAGGCGGGCGCGGCGCTCACGCTCCTGAGCACGGGCGCGGCGGGCATCTTTTTTGTTGACGATACCGGCTGCGGGGTCAGCCGTCGTGCCGGTGGTCACCGTTGCGGCAACCGCTGCCTCTTTCAGACGGCGCTCCTCTGCCTCCACCGTCTCGATATATTGCGATACGTTGCCATGGAACAGTCGCGGGGCATGCCCCAGGCGGAACTCCAGCACCTTGTTGACGATGGGGTCCAGGAACTGGCGGTTGTGCGATACAATGCAGTACGAACCGGGATATTCGGCAAGGGCCGCCTGCAGAACATCCTGACTCTGGAAGTCAAGGTGGTTGGTCGGCTCGTCCATAATAAGGAAGTTCGCCGGCTTGAGCAGCATGCACACCAGCGCCACGCGTGAACGCTCACCACCGCTGAGCACGCCGATTTTCTTGAACACGTCATCTCCCCGGAACAGGAAACACCCAAGTATATTGCGCACCAGAGGGCGAGTTTCGCGACTGGCGGCAGCCTCCACACACTCCAGCACGGTTTGCTCGTTGTTGAGCACATCGGCATGGGTCTGGGAGAAGAAGGCCACCTGGGTATGGTGTCCGAAGGAAAACTGACCGCTGTCGGGGGACTCTGTACCGGAAATCAGGCGGGTAAAGGTGGACTTGCCCGAACCATTCACGCCGACAATGGCTATGCGGTCGCCCTTATCCATGCGGAAGTCATAGCCTTCCAGCAGGGAGATGGGGCCATATGCCTTGCAAACTTTGTCGAGCTGCACAACGGTGTTGCCGCCGGGCGGAGGTGGCGGGAAATGGAAGCTCATGACGGCATCGTCATCCTCCACCTCAATGAGTTCTATTTTTTCGAGCTGTTTGATACGGCTCTGCGCCTGGCTGGCCTTGGTGGCTTTGGCGCGGAAACGATCGATGAAGGCCTGCGTCTTGGCAATTTCGCGCTGCTGGGCCTTGGCCTGGCGGAGCAGGATTTCCTTGCGGGCCTTGCTCTCACGCAGATAGAAAGAGAAATTGCCGGAGTACTCCTCTGCCCGACCGTGGTGGAAGGCGATGGTGCGGGTCACCAGATTGTCGAGCAAGGCGATATCGTGGCTGATGATACAGATGGCGCCGCGATAGTTGCGCAGGTTCTGCTCCAGCCAGCGCTGGCTCTGAATGTCAAGGTGATTGGTCGGCTCGTCGAGCAGCAACACCTCGGGCTCCTGCAGCAGCAGGCGAGCCAGGGCTATACGCATTTGCCAGCCACCGGAAAACTCGCCGCAATCGCGGGAAAAATCAGTGTCGGCAAACCCCAGACCACGCAAAATAGACTCTGTACGGGGGCGCAGCGAGGCGGCATCCCTATCCTGCAATATCAGTTCGAGGCGCCCTATTTCCTCCAGCGTGTCGCGGTATTCATCGCTGTCGGCAGGCAGGCGCTGCAAATCAGCCGAAAGCTCATCGACCGTCTGCTGCAATTCCACGATGTTGCCGACCGAACCGAGCACCTCGTCCAGCAAGGGGCGGCCCGAAATGTGAATGCCATCCTGGGGCAGATAGCCCACGTGTGTATGTTTCGGCAACAACACCTTGCCGTGGTCAGGCTCCTGCACACCCACAATGCATTTCATCAGGGTGGACTTACCGGCCCCGTTCTGCCCGGCGAAGGCGATTCGCTCCCCCCGTTCCACGACGAAAGAGAGCGAATCGAACAAGACGCGGGGCCCGAACTCAATGTGCAGGTCCTGTACGGCAAAAACCATTACTTACCGATTTTGCTGTTCCAGCGGGTAATGTTGGCGGACTGCTCCTCAAAGAGGTCGGTGCAGTCATCGTGAATAACGATGTCGAGAATCTTGTCACCCTGGCGCACGGAATCAACAACTTTCTGGTCTTCCGGGGCGCAAACCTCACCGAAGATGGTGTGCTTGCCGTTGAGCCAGTCGGTAGGCACGTGGGTAATGAAGAACTGGGAGCCGTTCGTACCCTGCCCGGTCCAGGTCTTACCGGCGTTTGCCATGGCGAGCAGACCGGGGCGATTGAACTTCAGGTCGGGGCGGCACTCATCATCGAACTTGTAGCCGGGGCCACCACGGCCCGTCCCCTCAGGGCAACCGCCCTGAATCATGAAATCGGCAATCACACGGTGGAAGGTCAGGCCCTTATAGAAACCACGGGTTGCCAGGTTCAGGAAGCTGGCTGCCGTCATGGGGGTCTTCGATGCAAATACCGTCAGATTGATATCGCCGCTACTCGTTTTGATGGTGATTTTCTTGTCAGTTGCCATGGCTTCACCATACCAGCAGAGCGTGAGCATTGCAAGCTCACAGCGTGACATATCGGTAATTGCACGGTGCGCTGACCTTGCAAAACAGTGGCGCAGCAGGTCATCAACCTGCTGCGCCGACTAGAAACAGATGTCAGGTACTCTTAACCGATCTGAGCACGGCCGGAAAGGCGAGCGCCCTCGACCATGGAAAGAACGGAGGTCGTGATGTCGCCATTCACAACAGCACGCTCGTTGAGGTGGCAGCGGCCGCTGTTCACATTGCCGTCCACATGGCCGTAGATATGCACCTCACCGGCTTTGATGTCGCCCTTGATGTCGGCAAGCTCGCCGATGGTCACCTTGCCGGATTCGGAGGTGATTTCGCCATCAATTTTGCCATCGATGTGCATGTCATTGTGGAAGGTGATGGTACCGATGATTTCAATACCCTGAGCCAGTACGTTGTTTGTATTGGTGCTCATATTAGTGTGATAAGAGGCTTAGATGATTAAACAGTCATGATTTCCTTTTCCTTGGCGGTCACAAGCTCGTCTACCTTCTTCACGTACTTGTCCGTCAGCTTCTGCACCTTGTCTTCAGCCAGGCGCACGCCGTCCTCGGTCAGGATGTTATCAGCCTTCAGCTTCTTCACGCCGTCCATGCCGGTCTTGCGGACACCGCGAATACGCACGCGAGTCTCTTCGGAAAGGGTCTTCACGTGCTTGCAAAGCTCTTTACGGCGCTCACCGGTCAGCTCAGGGATGGGCAGGCGCACGGAGCGGGCATCAATAATGGGGGTAATGTTCAGGCTGCTCTCGGCGATAGCCTTCTTGATGTCATTGAGCGTGCTGGGGTCAAACGGCTGAATGAGGATGGAGCGGGCATCGGGCGTGGAAACCACGGCGAGGCTCTTGAGCTTCATGCTCGTGCCGTAAGAGGCCACGAAAATGTCCATATTGTCCACCAGCGAGGGGGAGGCCTTGCCGGTACGAACACCGGCGAACTTGGTCAACATGTTCTCGAGGGCTTCTTCCATGCCGGTTTCTACCTCGAGCAAGAGTGTTTCTTCGTCCATATTAATAATTTAGTGAGTGTATGAGTTAATGAGAATCAGCCACCGATAACGGTACCGATCTGCTCACCGAGCAGAGCGCGGGTGATGTTACCGGGTTTGTGCATATCGAACACCATGATGGGTTTCTTGTTGTCTTTGCACAGGGTGAAAGCAGTCTGGTCCATGACCTTCAGCTCGCGGGAGATGCACTCCTCATACGAGATTTCATCGAAACGAGTGGCGGAGGGGTCCTTCTTGGGATCAGCCGTGTAAACACCGTCAACGGAGGTGGCCTTCATCACAACCTCGGCATTGATTTCGCAGGCACGCAGGGCGGCGGCGGTATCGGTACTGAAGAAGGGGTTACCCGTGCCGGCGGCAAATACAACCACCTGCCCGTCACGCAGCAGCTCGCGGGCGGTGTTGCGCACGTAGGGTTCAGCAACATTCTTCATCTCAATGGCGCTCATCACATGGGCGGGCACACCGGCCTCCTGCACAGCGGAGCAGATGGAGAGTGCATTCATCACCGTTGCAAGCATGCCGACATAATCGGCCGTCGGGCGGTCCATACCGCGCACACTCGCTTTCGCGCCGCGCCAAATGTTACCGCCACCCACCACAATGGCAATCTGAAGATTACCCTTCTGCTGAGCCTCTGCGATTTCACGGGCGATACGAGCCACGATTTCAGGGGAAATATTGTCCTTGCTGCCCTGCGCACGCAGAGCCTCACCGCTCAGCTTGAGCAGTATCCGCTTGTATTGGGGAGAGGTTGATTCACTCATGACCGGAGAATATACTTCGTCTGCCCATACTTTGCCACGTTCTGACCTAAAAAGCGAGTCTAAAGTGTGCCAGTCCCTAAAAAATCGGTACCATCCGGGCGAAGATAGAGCATTTCCTGTACCGGAAGGCTTGTTTCGGGCCGGGTTCTCAGTCAGGGTTCCCGCTGTTGCAGATAACATCGGCCACACAAGGGGGCACACAGGCCTGCACCCAGCGTTCGCGGCCGGGCAAATCGGCAAAGCCACGCACGAGGGATGAACTGATTTCTTCCAATTCCGAGGGAGGCATGAGAAAAACAGTCTGAATTTCAGGCTGCATGCGGGCATTCATGCGGGCCATCGCCTTCTCGTATTCAAAATCAATGGTATTGCGCACACCGCGTAACAAGTGGGTAGCACCGGCACGCATGGCGAAGTCAACCAGGAAGCCCTGCGGCACGACCTCCACCCGCACCTTACCGGGCAGCTCAGCGGCCATTTGGCGCAGAAGTTCGGCGCGCTGTTCCATGGGTAAAAACCCACGCTTGTCAGGGTTTACGGCCAGCACAACCACCAGTTCATCAAAAAGCTCCGCCCCGCGGCGCATCATCCACAGATGACCGTTGGTGGGCGGGTCGAAGCTGCCGGCATAGAGAGCAGTTGCTTTCATCATGATATAAGAACGGCGCGGCTGCGGTTGGCCCGGCCGCGCCGTTGTTAAAAATCGGGGTTAGCAATTATGCACCGCCTGCATTGGCCAGGATGGCCTTGTCGGGCGGAAGGAAGTTCTTGAACCTGGCCTTGTCGATAGACTTCATGTATGCCTCTTCAGGCGATACGAGGCCCTGCTGGAGTTTCTGCCAGATAGCGTCATCCATGAACTGCATACCCAGCTGCTTGCCGCCGGTAATGACATCGGCCAGTTTCTGAGTGGCACCCTCGCGAATAATGGCGGCCACAGCGGGTGTGGAGAAAAGGATTTCATTCACAGCCACGCGACCGGGTTTATCACTGCGCTTCATGAGCAGCTGAGCCACCACGCCGCGCAGCGAGCCTGCCAGCATGGTGCGGGCCTGCGACTGCTGCTCTGCGGGGAACACGTCGATGATACGGTCGATTGTCTTGCGGGCGTTGTTGGTATGCAGCGTACCGAACACCAGCAAGCCGGTTTCAGCGGCAGTGAGGGCCAGCGAGATGGTTTCGAGGTCGCGCATTTCGCCCACGAGCACAATATCGGCATCCTCACGCAGCGAGGCTCGCAGACCGTCCGCGAATGTCGGGCAGTTAACCGGCACCTCGCGCTGGGTGATGATACTCTTCTTGGAGGGGTGCACGAACTCGATAGGCTCCTCCACCGTGATAATGTGGCGGGCAAAGTTCGTGTTGATGTAGTCAATCAGAGCGGCCAGCGTGGTGGATTTACCTGAGCCGGTGGGGCCAGTTACCAGCACGAGGCCGGAGCGCATCTCACCAAAGCGCTTAATCTGCTCGGGCACGTTGAGCTGCTCCATGGTCAGAATCTTAGTGGGAATGAGACGGAATACGCAGGCGTAGCCGCGCTCCTGTTTCATGAAGTTGCAGCGGAAACGCGATGTGGCGTCCATCTCATACGCAAAGTCGGCATCACCGCCCTCGGTGTATTCCTTCCACAGACGCTCCGGGCAGATAGGCTGCATGAGCTCAATCATATCCTCGTGGGTGAGAATCGTCTCTTCGATGGGCACGATGTCACCGTGCACGCGCATTTTGGGCGGCTGCCCTTCCGAAAGGTGCAAGTCTGAGCCGCCGTTTTCCACAAGGGCGGTAAAGTAAGTATCAATGCGATTTTTCATGTCGTTTGAAGTTGGGGGGCTGACGTTTACTGAGCAGCGGGAGCGGCGGGTTCGGGATGAGCCTTGAGGAAGTTGTCCATCATCACCTTATCCGTAGCTCGGGTGGTGCATTCCTCTGCGCTGATAATCCCCTTGAGGTAAAGCTCCTGCAGGGAGTCATCCATCAGTCGCATACCCTGATTCTTGCCGGTCTGAATGAGGCCGGGAATCATGAAGGTCTTGCCCTCACGTATGCAGTTAGCGATAGCCGAGGTGTTGACAAGCATCTCGAGCGCCATCACGCGGCCGGTGCCATCCTTCTTGGGCACAAGCTGCTGGGAAAGCACGCCGCGCAACGATTCGGACACCATGATTCGGATATGCTCACGCTCACTGACGGGGAACGCATCGAGCACACGGTCAATCGTGCGGGCGGCGGAGCCGGTGTGCAGAGTGCCGAGCACCAAGTGACCGGTTTCAGCGGCCGAAAGCGCCAGTGAAATGGTCTCAAGGTTACGCATTTCACCCACCATGATAACATCCGGGTCCTGACGCAGAGCACCACGCAGCGCGCGACCGAAGGATTCGGTGTGTTTGTGTACCTCGCGCTGGTTGATTTGACAGCCGATAGGCTGGAAGACGGTTTCGATGGGGTCTTCGAGGGTGATGATGTGGTCGTGGCGGTCTTTGTTGATGAAGTCGATGATAGAGGCAAGCGTGGTGGATTTACCGGAACCCACGGAGCCGGTGACGAGAATCAGACCGTTGGTGAAACGGGTGAGCGGCACCACGTACTCCTCGGGCAGATTTATATCCTGCATGGTGAGCACCTTGCTGTTGATGATACGGAAACACATGGTGTAGCCCAGGCGCTGATCGACCACAGAGGCGCGATAACGACCGTTTTCGTTCTCGTAAGCGAAGTCAACATCGCCCTTCTCTTTCAGGCGAGCCCACTCTTTCTCACCCAGGAAACTGTCCACCAGAGCCTCGGCATCCTCACGGGTCAGCAGCGGAGCACCTTCCCACATGGGCTGCAGGTTACCGAAACGACGCCAGGAGGGAGCACACGAGGCCGGCAGGTGCAGGTCTGAGCACTTGGCGTCGATACCCTGTTTCAGGAAGCTGGCGACATTGAGCATCATCAGAATGACCAGATAACCGACCTCCTGCTTGTAAATGTAGGCATGGTACTTACCGGAGGGAGAATCACCGACGAAATCAACCGCCCCCTCAGCCTCAAGCACGGCGCGCTGTTCTTCAGTGGTGCAGCTGTTAACCAGGGCAATGGTATCCTGCTCGGTCAGGGCCGGGGCGTCCTCTGCCATGGGTTCATAGGCAGCAGCCTTCATCCAATAAGGCTGCAAGCCCACACCCAGGTACAGCGAGGGGCTGTAAATACTGCGCCCGGCCTCAAGGTACCGGTTCACGTTATCGAAAATGTATGTATCGCTCATGTTATCATCTGCATACTATCACGTTCGCGGCCTGCTTTCCAGCTAAAAGTCAGTTCTGCGGGCAAAAAAAATGCTTTTTTTGACGGGATGGGTATGCTAGACTGAGACCATGAACAAGATGTATCAATTGATGGTTGCGGTGGTCGGTATCGTCAGCAGTGCCGTGGCAGACACTGCCGGCATGAGTATTTTCCGCTCACTCGTTGCCGAAAATCAGGGAAATGTGGCCTGCTCTCCCGCCATGACGGAGGAGCTGCTGCGCAATCTGACCGACTATAGTGCCGGCGTGACCCACCACACCCTGTCGCAAGTGCCCCTGGGCAAACAAACCGCCGCTCCGGCTATGCAGGTACAGCAGGCCTCTGCCCTGTTCGCCTCACACCACATCACCCTCAATCCCGGCTTTAATGGTGTACAAACACTTGATTTCCAATTCCCGGATAAAGCCGCAGATGCCATCAACAGCTGGTGCCATGAGCACACCCACGGTCTCATACCCACCATAGTTCAACCGGCTGACATCGAACCCAACATGGCGTTTATCGCCGCGAATGCCATTTACCTGCATGAGCGCTGGCTTTACCCCTTCGATGAAACGGATACCGTGGAGGGGATTTTCAAAACCGCTGACGGTAAACGCACCAACCTGCCCATGATGAGCATTGAAAACAAGTTTGCTCTGGCCAAAGGCGCAGACTGGCAGGCGGTTGCCTTGCCCTACAATTCAGAGGGGCGTGAGGGCGAACCGGGCTATTTCATCGGTATCTTGCCGGTGGGTCAATCCGCCCGTGATTTTGCAGCCACCCTCACTCACGAAAAAGTGGCTGAAATTCGCAAGGCGCTGGCAGATGCACCTGTGGACAAGGTGAGCGTGCAGCTGCCACGCTTCACCGTCAGTACACAGGCTATGGATTTAAGGCCGTCGTTTGAAAAACTCGGGTTGAAAGAGCTCTTCACCCAGGCCGATTTCAGCCGCTTGGTTCAAGATGCTCCCGGGGCGCTGTACCTGAGCAAAGTCACACAGAAATGCTATGTAAGTGTCGATGAACAAGGCACGAAAGCCGCTGCAGCCGGTGCGGCATTCGTGCGCTACAGGAGCTTGTTGCGCCGCATCAGCTTTGACCGTCCGTTCGTATGGATGGTGACAGAACTGAACGAGCAGAGCACACCCTGGTTCATTGGCCTGTACGAGAAACCCTGATTATCAGGGTTCCTCTGCCAGCAATTCAAGGAAACGCCACTTCCCCTCTTTCACAATCATGTCGTAAAACACGCGGGCGTGCACATCCCCGTTGGCAGCAGCCATGTCAAGGAAAAGCTGAGCGCGTTTCTCATCGGGCTTGGTTGTAGCGTTACCCAGTTTGGTGATGGCAGCCATGATGGCGTAGGCATGCAGCGAGCCGCTCACATAATCATCTGTCAGCGCAGAGATAGCCTTATCCATATCGGCCGGTACACCGTCACCGTTGAAGTACATGCTGGCAAGAGCCTGGTTCACCCACTGCGCCCCCTTGTCGCGAGCCTCTTCCATAAGTGCCAGCCCGGCGGCGGGCTCCTGCTTGCAGCCGGCCCCCATCACCATGCAGTAGCCCAGCCCGGCCGTGCCATTCGGGTCCCCGCAATCGTGAGCCACGCGGTAAAGCTCGCAGATGAGCTCCTTGGGCACCTTATCTCCATACCCCTCGGCATACAGGCTTGCCAGAGAATTCATCGCGACCGGGGTACACATCATGGCCGAGATATGCAGCTTGCGCAGCCCCTCGGCGGCGATGGCGGCATCATACGCCTCCATACGCGCAGCCTGTTGGCGCACCGTCATCAGCCCCACATGCCCCAAAGCCGCCGGCAGGTGGCGTTCCTCTGCCAGCTTCATGAACTTCTCCGCCTTATCCTGCGGCACAAACTCGCACAGGGTAAAAGCAGCAAAAGCGCTGCCATGCTCAGCCGCACGCTCCATCCACATCAGGAAGGAGGACTCATCTTGCTGAGCAGCAGCTATCATCTCCTCAAGATAATAGTTCTTCTTCTTGAGTTCTGACACGATTTCAGGTGAGGTGATTCCGCCGCTTTGCATGCGCCCGGACACCATCAGATAGAGCGCACGGGCCTTGGAACTGCCCTTCTTGCAAGCCTCCATCAGCACCCGCATGGCTTTCTTGCGGTCAGTCTCGGAATCGGAGCGGGAGAACACCTGCCCCGCATACTCCACCATAGCCGGTACATAGCCGGTGGCAGCAGCTTTTTCGAGCAACTTCTGCGTGAGCCCGGTCAGCTCGGGAGTTTTGGCAGCAAACATATTCTGATAGCGGGCATTCCAAAGCATGGCCGCGGCATTCCCCGTTCCGGCGGCTGCCTCCATTTTTTTGGTAAAGCTCGACATATCGCCCCCGGCATCGTATTCTGCGGCTGCGGCGGCATAAAAATCATCGCTGTTGCGCTTTACCATATCCTGAAGGATGGCATTCAGGTCAGCCTGCGTGCTCTGTGCTGCGGCCGGAGCAGCCGTGACAGGGGCAAACATGCTCAGACTACCGGCACAGGTCAGGCAAAGGAGAAACAGGTGTTTATTCATGTCCGCCATTATACCTGCAGTTTGAGCCGACTTCAAGTGATTTCTGCGACAGAGCGCTGATTGTTTTCCTGCAATTCCGGCGATTTATATGACGGTCTATCCGGTATGTGAGTCTTACCGGGATTCACCAGACATGCGGAACTCCTCATGAGTAGCCGAATTACCAGCTTACACCCATTTTGAGCAAGCTTTTCTTGGCATCTTCATTCCCCTTTTGCGCGGCTTTCCTATACCAGTTGATAGCCTCTTTTCGACTGCGAGATACACCGTAGCCGTTTTCATACAAAATACCCAGGGCAAACATACTTTCAACATTCTCCTTTTCAGCAGCCTGGTGGAACCACTGAGCCGCTTTTTTATGGTCACGCTTAACCCCTTCCCCCTTGTAATAGCAAACAGCCAAATTGAATTGAGCTTTGTCATTCCCTTGCTCGGCAGCCTTCGTATACCACCGCACCGCTTCTTTCATATCACGGCTGACGCCGTCGCCCTTTTCATACAGCAAGGCTACACAGAACTGAGCGCTGGAGTCACCCTGTTCAGCAGCTTTGAGGAACCAGCGAGCGGCTTCCTGCTTGTCTACGGCAACACCATCACCTTCATAGTAACAAAGGGCAAGTGCACTCTGCGCCGGGGCAAAATTCTGGTCTGCCGCCTTACGGAACCAGCGGATTGATTCTTCAACATTGCGCTCCACACCATCCCCCGTGTTGTACATAATGCCGACATATAATTGAGAGGCGGCCAGACCTTGCTCGGCGGATTTGAGGAACCAACGCAACGCCTCTTTCTTATCACAGGGAACCCCCTTACCACTCATATAAAAGTAGCCAATTTTGGCCTGAGCCTCTGCCACCCCCTGCTCGGCAGCCTTGAGGTACCAACGGGCAGCCTCACTCTCATCACGAGCAACGCCATCGCCCTTTTCATAACTCAAGCCCAAGTTAAGCTGAGCTTTTGCCACACCCTGCTCGGCAGCCAAACGATACAGTCGAATAGCTTCATCTACATCCTTGTCCACGCCATGGCCGTTTTCATAGCAGAAACCCAGGCTATTCTGCGCCGCGACATGCCCCAGCTCGACAGCCTTGCGTAAATGCTCCACCGCCTTGTTATAATTCACAGGACTTCCACCAGTACCCTTGTAATAATTCAGGCCTTTCTCGTAATGTTCATTAGCCAAACGTTCCCTCTCTTCGCGAGCTTTGCGTTCGGCCTCTTCGCGAGCTTTGCGCTCAGCTTCCTCGCGGGCCTGGCGCTCGGCCTCTTCGCGGGCTTTGCGCTCGGCTTCCTCACGGGCTTTGCGCTCAGCCTCTTGGCGCGCTTCAAGTTCTGCTTTCTCACGAGCCAGGCGCTCGGCCTCCTGCTGGGCGAGCAAACGCTCTTCGGCCTTAGCCTGGGCATACTCATAAAGCCACCAGCAACCACCAACACCCACAGCAGCCACCCCAAGAACAGCACTCAGCAACAAAAGATTACGATTACGCTTAGCGGGAACAGGCTCCGATACAGCATTATTATCCTTATCGGACTCCACGGCATTTCTGCGGAAGTTCGGCATGGATGCAGCAACCTGTGCGGGAACCGAGTTATGGTGAACGTGCGCTTGAGAGGGCTCAATAACAGGGGCTACCGGCCGATTGCTGCGTGAATCGGCCGGTGTGGTCCGGGTATTGGACTTCAGAGCCGCCAACCACTCACCGACTGACTGCCAACGGTCTTTGCCACGCAGGGCAAGAGCCTTGTCAATAGTGGACAGGAAACTGAGAGAGAAGCGCCCACGAAGTTCTTCGTGCTCAACAAGCGGGCGCAGTGGGTCAACATCGTCAGCCAGGCGTTCATTCGAATCCGGCGGGCGCTCACCGGTAATGAGACGATAACAGGTAGCACCGAGTGAATACACATCCGTCCACGCCCCGCAATGACCGCGAGAGGTAATCTGCTCAATGGGGGAGTAACCGGGCGAGCCCACCAAGGTAGCAGAGCGCTCACTGACAATTTCTCTGGCCGTGCCGAAGTCAATAAGCATGGGCTTACCGCCCTCCGTCAACAGGATATTGGCCGGCTTCACATCACGATGGTAGATATTCTGACCGTGCAGGTAATCGAGCGCTTCAAGGATTTGACGAAGAACGGGTCTGAGCCAGATTTGCGCAATAACCCCGGGAGCGGGAGCAGCGAGGTGAAGCTCCTTGCCCCCAATCCAGGGCATCACATAATATGCCGTACCCAGCGCCTCGAAAGCACTCAGCACCTTCACGATTCCGGGGTGCTCCAGGCGGGAGAGCAGCTGAGCCTCTTCCACGAAACGCGTCAGCAACTTGGAATACTCTTGCAGCGGGTCTTTCAAATTGGTAGGCTGCACACACATATTCGTGCAGTCACGCCACGCGCAGAAGGTCGGCAAGTTCTCTTTGATAACGACTTTTTCCCCGGTAGAGACAACCTCTGCCAGATAGGTAATACCGAACCCTCCCTGCCCGAGTGTACGAACAATGCGATAATCGCCCAGTGTTACGCCATCCGGCAATGCTATTCCATTTCCACGCTCGGAGTTTCCCTGTTCAATATCCATATCTAACCGTTATCTAGTCTGTGAGCGGCCATTCTAATACAGCTACTTGAACAAGTAAAGCCCAAAAACACGGAAAGGCGATTAACACAACCTACGCCTATCGCACGCCATCTCAGCAAGGCTATTTTATGCTGAAAAGGTCACCTTACGTAAGAGGTGCTTGACTATTGTCTGATACTCTGCTAGAGTGAGTCAGCACCGTATACTCTGCACCTGCCCACTATGAAACGCTTGCTGAAAATACTCGCCATCACCTTCAGTACCCTGCTATTCCTGGCTCTGATAAGCTGGTATGGTTTTTGCTACTGGGCCAAGAACAGTTGGCAAACCATCGAACCGCCGCCCTTCCACGAGAGCTGGAGCGAGCAGCAACGCGCTGACCTGCTGGCTATCGATACCGCCCTACGCGGCCCCGACTACGCCGGTCTGGTGCTCTTTACCGAAGTCGGGCTCTCTCCGCTGACCTGCACTCTGCGCGAGAGCAAGTGGGGTATGGTCCCCGCACTGTTGCTGGGTTGGCGAGAATTGGGCATGCCGGCCCGTGCGGCGCTGCACGAAACCATACGCACCGGCAAGGGAGATGTGCTGCTGCCCTCCGGCATTCCCGTGGCAGATTTCGCGCTCAAATACCGCAAGACGGAACTGCTCAAGGAACTGATACGCCGTGGCGCCAACCCGAACCACGAGTATGTGGCCTGGAGCACCCCGGTCGCGTCAACGGACGGTGGTCGCACCAACCTGATATGGGAATGTTTTGAAGGTCTGGGGCTGGATTTCGACCACAAGCTGTCACCCGACACCCGCCTGGAATTGCTGGATTTCATGCTCGAGCACGGCGGCAACGTAACCATGCCGCCGAATAGCCGCGTGCCGGAACTTTACATCCACCTGCCCACCCTCAGCGAGCTCAGCGACAACGGCCGCGCCACCGCCTGGGCTCTGCGCCACGGCTATCCGGCAAGCGATAAATGCAAGCAGGATTGCGTGCGGTTCCTCGGCGGGCACAACCCCAAATTACTGAAGGAACTGCAGCAGGAAGGGCTACTTCCCGCCAATCCTTGATGAAGAACGCCCTCGCCGCGCTTTTGCACAGGGTCACTTCTGCTGCTCCCGAAGCCGGGCTTGAATGCCGCGCAGAAAGACGCTTTCGAGCGAGTTTCGGGCAGGTGCAAGAGAAACGAAGGAATCCCCGGCGAGAGCCTGCAGTTGCTCCAGCAGCTCAGGCGATGGGTTATGCAGGGTGAGTTCGGTGCGGGAGTGGTCGCGGGTGAGTTCCTCCATCGTTCCCTCGGCTATCATGACACCGCGGTACAATATACCCACGCAATCACAGATTTCCTGCACCTGTTCCAGCAGGTGGGAGCAAAGGAAAACGGTCATCCCCTGCTCCTTGAGGTTGAGAATGATATCGCGAATAGCACGCGAGCCGATAGGGTCCACACCGGCCGTCGGCTCATCGAGCACGAGCAGGCGCGGACGCTGCACCAGCGCCTGAGCCAGCCCCACGCGCTGCAGCATACCCTTGGAATATCCACCCAGGCGACGGTGCGCGGCCTCCGTCAATCCGGTAAGCTCCAGCATTTCCTGCGTGCGATTGCGCAGCTCAGCACCGCGCAGCCCGCACAGGCGACCGTAGAAACGCACCGTTTCCTCACCGGTCAGGAATTTGTAGAAATAGGGGTTTTCCGGCAAGAAGCCGATTTCACGACGATTGGCGGCTGAGGTGGCCGGTCGGCCGAATACCCGACACGTGCCGGAATCCGGCGACAGCAGACCGACAAGCGCCTTCATGATGGTGCTTTTGCCCGAGCCGTTCGGGCCTATCAGCCCATAAACGCCGCCTTGCGGTATGCTCAGGCTCACGCCTTTCACGGCATACACGCCACCCTTCCCCCAGTGACCGGGGAAAGATTTATGAATATCCTGTATTTCAACGGCGTTCATGGGCACCGGGCGTCAAATGCAAGCGGGGTTACACAGCAGCGGCCATAAGGCGCAGCAGATTCTCGGCCATGGTGATACCCTTCTCGAAAATCTCCACGCGCATGTTTTCGTTGGGCGAGTGAATGCGGGCATCGGGCAGGTCCATGCCCAAGAAAATGGCATCCTTGCCCAGCACTTTGCTGACCTCGGCAATGATGGGAATGGAACCACCCTCTCGCACCAGTACCGGCGGGTTACCGAAGGTCATCTGCAGCGCCTGCTGTGCAGCCTTGCCCCAGGCGGAGTGCGGGTCGCTCAGGTAAGCCTCGCCACCGTGCTGGCGGGTGAACTTCATGCGCACACTCGGCGGGCATACCTTGCGGAAATGAGCCTCAACCTTGTCGAGAATATCCTCCGGGTCCTGACCGGGTACCAGACGGCAGCTCATCTTGGCCACGGCCTTCGTGGGAATGACTGTCTTGGAGCCCTCGCCTTCGTAACCGCCGGAAATACCATTCAGCTCAAACGTGGGGCGTGCATACACGCACTCTGCGCCGGTGTAGCCGGTTTCGGTGCGCAGTTCGGGCACTCCGGTCAGCTCGGCCAGCTCGGTATTGCTCATGCCGGGCACACGGCGCCAGCTCTCGCGCTCCCAGTCGGCGATATCGCTTACGCCATCGTAGAAACCGGCGACCGTCACGTGGTTGTCGGCATCGTGCGTGGTGGCAATCATCTCGCACAGGGTGGTGATGGGGTTAGCCACAGCACCGCCGAATATGCCGGAGTGCAAATCCATGGCCGGGGCGCTCACCTCAAGTTCAAAACAACACAGGCCCTTCAGACCGTAGGAAAGAGAGGGAACGTCAGGAGCAGCCATGCCGGTATCGCTCACCACAATCACATCGCAGGCCAGCAGTTCCTTTGCCTGCGGCTGCTGCATGAACTCGAACAGGCTGGTACTACCGCGCTCCTCCTCACCCTCAAGCAAGAAGATGACATTGAGCGGCAGCGCGCCATCCTTGCGGATGATTTCCTCCACACCGAGAATATGAGCCATGATTTCGCCCTTATCATCAGACGCACCGCGAGCATACACACGGCCGTCACGCACCTCCGGCTTGAAGGGGTCGCTGTGCCACTCTTCAATCGGGTCAACGGGCATCACATCATAGTGACCGTATATCAACACCGTGGGTTTACCCTCGACCCTGGGGCTGTGAGCCACCACAATGGGGTGAATGTCAGTCATGTGCTTAACCGCCTCAAACCCCAGCGAGCTGAGCTTAGTCACCAGAAAATCCGCACAGCGCTCTACCTCGGGGGCATATTCAGCCACGGCGGACACACTCGGAATACTCAGAAAAGCGAAAAGGTCATCAATTTTGCTCATGCCGCGCATTTTAACGCAGCAATCAGCGTTTGGCAAGCGCTATTTCAGTCTTCGCCCCTGCATTTTTCTGTGGAACAATCCTTCGCGTGTACGCGGAATTTGCTTGCCTGAGCGCCGACTCCGTGCTAGAATGCGGGTTAGCATGAAAGTTATCACCATCTACGGCAGCAAGAGCGACCTTCCGTTCATGGAACCGGCTCGCACCTATTTCGCAGAAAACAACGTTGAGCACGAGGAGGTTATTTACTCTGCCCACCGCGATTTACCCGCACTGATTGAGTACCTGAAGGGGCTTGAAGAGAGCAAAACCAAGGCTGTGCTGCTCTGCGTGGCCGGTCTGTCTGCCGCCCTGCCCGGCGTGGTGGTCATGAATACCGAGCTTCCCGTCATCGGCGTGCCGGTACCTTGCGGCCCGCTCAATGGTGTGGATGCCCTGCTGGCCATCTCTCAGCTGCCCGGCGGTGTACCCGCCACTACGGTGGGGCTGCACAAGAAGACCCCCATCAACGCTGCCATGGCTGCACACCGTATCATTAACCTCGCTAAGTAAATTCAACGAATTATCACCATGCCCACCATCAGCAAAGATGACATTGAACGGGCATTGGAGGCCTGGGCCGACCACCTCCTGCAGGGGCGGGCGGCCCGGGGCAGTGCTCAACTGGCTATCGTCGGCATCGTCAGCCACGGCGATGTGCTGGCCCGGCGACTGGTGCAACGACTGACCGCTGCCGGTTGCCCTGCGCTCTACGGCGCCATCGACATCACCCTGTATCGCGATGACCTCGACCTGCGCGGCAATCGCCCTGCACTCCGCAGCTCGCACCTTCCGTTCTCTACGGATGACCTGCACCTGGTGCTGGTGGATGACGTGCTGAGCACCGGTCGCACAGCGCGTGCCGCCCTCGAAGTGCTGTGGGAGTACGGCCGCCCCGCCCGGGTGGAAATGCACTGCCTGGCTGACCGCGGTGGTCGCCAGCTGCCCATACAGCCTGATTACGTAGCATTTGACCTCACATCCGCGGCTGCTGACAAGGTGCAGGTACACCTGTGCGAACTCGACGGCTCGGACGACATAACCTATTGATTTCATTTTCTTCACCGCCTGCCATGAACCCGCGCAAGGATTTAATCACCATCAACGCTCTCAGCGACGAAGACATACGCACCATACTGGCGAGCACTTCGGCCATGAAAGACATCTTCACCAAAAGCGTGAAGAAAGTGCCGGCCCTGAAGGGCAAGTCCGTGCTCACCCTCTTCTATGAACCGAGCACCCGCACCCGCTCATCATTCGAGGTAGCGGCCCACCGTCTCTCGGCTGATGTAACCACCTTCACCGTCTCAACATCATCCGTTGTGAAGGGGGAAAGCGTGCACGATACGATCGACACGCTCATGAGCATGAAGATGGACTACATCATCGTACGCCACAAGAACAGCGGCATACCCGCGGTGATTGCCCGCCATTGCAAGGCTGCCGTCATCAACGCCGGCGACGGAGCACACGCACACCCCAGCCAGGCGTTTCTGGATGCCTTCACCATACAGGAAAAGTACGGCGATGTCGCCGGGCGACGCGTGGTCATCATAGGCGATATTCTGCACAGCCGCGTGGCCCGCTCAACCAGCACGATTCTGCGCCGCCTGGGGGCACAGGTAGCCTACATGGGCCCCGGCCCGCTGGTCCCCCCCCAGCAGCACACCGGCATACCTCGCTTCACCAATTGGGATCAGATTTTTGAGTGGAAACCCGATGTCATTTACCTGCTGCGCGTGCAGAATGAGCGAATCGACACCCCCTTCTTCCCGACGGCAGATTACCATGCCGCCTTCGGCGTGACGGAGGAGCGCCTGCGCCGCATAGACGATTTGAACCTCAGCATCATGCACCCCGGCCCCGTTAACCGCGGCGTGGAAATATGCGATACCGCCATGGAATACCGCAACTGCCTGATAAATAATCAGGTTGAGAACGGCATTGCCGCCCGCATGAGTATCCTTTACCACCTTACCCCCCAGACGCAGTGCCATGACTAACACTTACATCACGAACGCCACATGGGCCCTCACGGGCGAAAAAATTGACCTGCGCATGGGCCATGGGGATGAACCCATCACCATCTACCGCGATGGCATTGCCCTGCCCGGTATCAGCAACGTAACCCCCGCCGGTGAAATGCAGATACCCGCCGGTGCCCGCCAAATCAATGCCGAGGGCAAGATTCTGCTGCCGGCGCTCTTCGACCTGCACGCCACCATCAACATCGAAGGTCACAGCAAGCGCGAGAGTATCTATCGGGCCGGTCAGGCCGCTAACCGCGGCGGTGTATGGGGCATGCTGGTCATGCCTTCGCGTGGTTTTGTGTTCGACAACGCCGCCACGCTCGACAGCTTTGATGACGCCGTGAGTCAGCGTTCGCTGGCCACCATGGTGCCCGCCGGCTGCATAACCGAGGGTATGAAGGGCGAGCAGCAAGCCCCCTACAACACACTCGCAGCAAGAGGTGTAACCATACTGAGTGACAGCGGCAACATGCCCGCCAGCCTGCTCATGCTCCACCGCGCCATGAAATATGCCGCCGAAATGGAGCTCACCTTCGCTATTCGAGGTGATGTACCCTGCCTGAGCCACAATACCTACATGCACCCGAGCACCACCTCCTACCTGCTCGGTCTGCATGGCACCCCGGCCTGCGCCGAAGAAATCGGCATTGAAACCATCATCCGCTTGGCCAAAGATGCCGGTGTGCGCCTGCATGTACAGACCGTCAGCACGGCGGAAGGTGTGGAAATCATCCGCCGAGCCAAAGCCGCCGGAATGAAGGGGCTCACCGCCGAAGTGGCACTGCACCACCTGCTCTACACTCATGAGAGCGTGGGCGATTATGACACCACCTTCAAAACCGTGCCCCCGCTGCGCGAAAGCTCTGACTGCGCCGCCCTGCTGGCCGGTGTGAAAGATGGCACCATCGACTGCATTGTCACCGACCACACCCCCTGCCTGCCCTTTGCCAAGAAGCAGGATTTTGTGAGTGCGCCGCAGGGCATGGTGGGGCTTGATACCTTCCTGCCCGCCATCTACACCCATCTGGTGAAACCCGGCAAGCTCAGCTGGGCGGAAGTGGTGCGAGCCTGCTGCACGGCCCCTGTCGACATCGTGAACCCCTACGATCGCGAAGAAGACGTGCCCGTGGCAGCCCCGCTGCTCCTCTTCTCCCCCGATGAACAGCAACTCATCACCGCTGAGAGCCTGAGCTGCGGTACAACCAACAACCCCATGCTCGGCACCACACTCTCAGGAACCGTTACTCTTCCCATCAATCGCTAATCACTTACAACTTTCTCTCCGCCATGGTTATCTACATCATCAGCGATGGCAAAAAAGGGCACCTCTCCCAGACCCGAGGTCTGGCGGAGGCTCTGCTGGAGCGCGCACGCCAAGCACGCCCCAACATGCAGCACTCGTGCCACGAAGTCCCCATCAGCGGCAAAACCTGGTTTGCCAAACTGTTCTACAAAGGCAAGGAACTCGACTTACCCCGCCCCAACCTGATTCTGTGTGCCGGTCACAGCACCCACCTCGCTGCGCTGAGCCTGGCCCGCCACCTGCGCTGCCTGTGCATGGTGTGCATGCGCCCCAGCCTGCCCACGCGCTGCTTCGACCTGTGCATCATGCCGCGCCACGATGTACCCGAAGGCGGCGTTCCCTCTCCCCGCACCTTCCTGACCAACGGAGCCATCAACTGTATAAAGCCCCGCCCCGATGTCGAGAAAAAGGAGACTCTGGTACTCATCGGCGGGCCCAGCAAGGAGTTTAAGTGGGAAGCCGAGCACGTGCTCAACCAGCTCACGGCCATTGCGCGCCAGAGCAGCCGCTCCATCATCCTCACCACCTCTCGCCGCACCCCGGCCGATTTCGTGCAGGACGTCACCGCCGCCTGCCCCAACATTCGCGTGGAACCGGTGGACCAGACCGGCCCCACCTGGGTGGCTGACCACCTGGCCACAGCTCACGAGGTGTGGGTCACGCAGGACAGTGTGTCGATGGTGTACGAGGCACTCTCCAGCGGCGCTCCGGTCGGCATCATTGAAATGCTGCGCAAGGGCGACCCGCACAAAGACAAACCCTCGCGTGTGGTACGCGGACTCAACATGTTGATAGCTGACGGCGGGGCCACCACCTTCACCGAGTGGGCAAAGAGCAATAAACTGCCCATCACGCAAAACATACTCAATGAAGCCGGTCGTACGGCAGATTACATACTCACCACCTACCCCCAGCTTCTGCCATGAAAGTCATGCATCTCCTGCCATCACTGTCATCCGGCGGTGTAGAGCAAGTTGTACTCGAGCTCTGCCAGGGGCTATGTGAGCAGGGGGTGGACTGTGTGGTAGTATCGGCAGGTGGTCCCATGGTACCCGCCATTGAGGCGACCGGCGCTCGCCATATCACCCGCCCCATCGGCAAGAAAAGCCTCAAAACCTTCATGCAGGTGGGTAAAATGGTGCGCCTGCTCAAAGAGGAAAAGCCGGACATTCTGCACCTTCATTCACGTGTACCGGCCTGGGTTGGGTACCTGGCCTGCAAGCGACTCAAGCCGTCGATTCGACCGCATGTCATCACCACTTTCCACGGCTTCCATTCCGTGAACTTCTACTCCGCCATCATGGCGAAGGGTGACCGGGTCATCGCGGTTTCGGAGTGCATGAAGGAGCATATCGTGCAGCATTACCCCGGCAAAGTGCAGCCGGAGCACATCTGCGTCATCCCCAACTCGGTGGACACCACGCAGAATTACCCCGAGTACCGACCGAGCGACGAATGGCTCGAATCCTGGCGTACTGCTTTCCCCGAACTGACGGGCAAATACACCCTTTGCCTGCCCGGCCGAATCACCAAACTGAAGGGAGCCACCCACTTGGCCCCCATCCTCGCAGAGCTTCACCGCCGCAACATTCCGGCACATGCCGTTATCGTCGGCGAAACCAAAAAGGGCAAAGAAGCCGTGCGCCGCGAAATTGAGCAGACCTTGGCAGAAGCAGGCCAGGCAGACAACGTCACCTGGACCGGCCACCGCACCGACCTGCGGGATGTACTTTGCGCCTGCGATGTGACCCTCTCGCTGACCCTGCAGCCGGAATCCTTCGGCAAGACCACGCTTGAGGCTCTCGCCCTCGGCCGACCGGTTGCCGGCTATGAGCACGGCGGCGTCGGGGAGCAACTCAACGTCTTTTTGCCGGAAGGTCGCGTGCCCACAAAAAATACCGAGGCGATGGCCGACCTGCTGGCCAACTGGTACGAAAATCGCCCCACACCGCGCCTGCCCCTGCCGGCCCCCTATCGCCGGGAGGATATGATAGGGGCCCACATAGCACTCTACCGCAGCATCTGCGAGAGTTGACCTCATGAAAGTTCTCCACTACAGCCCACACATGCAACCCGGTAGCCCTTCCGTACTGGCTGCCGATTTAGCGTGTGCTCTGCAAGCGGCCGGGTGCGAGAACATCGTGATAGCGCCAACCGGCGAATTGCTCAGTCGCCTGCACACCGGCGGAGTAACTCACATCTCATGCCACAGGCCGAACATGCTGACAGCCTGGCGTGAAATCCGCCGACTGCGCAAAACCATACGTCGCCAGGCACCGGATGTTGTGCAGGTTTATTCGGCAGATGCCGCATGGGTGGTCAGCATGGCCTGCCGCAACGGGCTCAGCAAAGTGACGCCCCCCATGGTCGGTGCCATGACCGGCTATGCCTGGCCCGGTGCCGCCGAGTTGGGTTGGAACCGCTGCGATGCCCTCACGGCCATATCCCGCCACCTGCGAGAGGTTGTCACCTCCGACCAAGCGCTCCGGGCAGGTACCCCGTGGGTCATTCCCTACGGGACGGATGAAAGCCTGTGTTACCCGGGTTATGCTCCCACCGAAAACTGGTACCATACCTGGCGCAGGCAGCAGCCGGAGTATGTCGAGCGACTCTCCATCTGCGTACCGGGTGCCATCACTCCGCTGCACGGGCTTGAAGACATTGCCCCCATTCTCACCGGACTCTTGCAGGCGGGAATCACCGCTCAGGTATACATCACCGGCGATATCCGTAAAGCCCGCACCGCCTATGTGCAAGAGCTCAAAAACCTCTATGCCGATGCCGGGCTCAGCGACTACATCACTTGGTTGGGCCACCGCACCGACCTGCGAGATGTGCTCTGCGCCTGCGATATTACCCTATCGCTGAGCCGCAAACCCGCCACCTGGGACCGCGCGGTACAAGAGGCGCTCTCCCTCGGCCGCCCCGTGGTGGGTTATGACCATGGGGTTGTGGGCGAATATCTCAGTATCTTTCTGCCGGAAGGGCGAGTTGCCCCGGGCGACATCGCAGGCGTGCTCGACACGCTCAGCCAGTGGAGTGTCTACCCCCCGACCCCGATACAGGAAATACCCTATCCCTACCGGCTGACAGATACCGCTGCTACCTACCTCAGACTCTACAACGAAATAACAAAACAAACACCATGAAGAAAACACTCGTAGCCCTGTTATGCATGGCCGGTACTCTGATGGCTCAGACCCCGGCACCGTCCCAAACCCTGCCCGACAACGTACCCGGCATAACCATGCAGAGTTCGCTCTCTTGGTATGACATCGATGCCGGTGTGCGTACCTATCTCATTCTGCTCATGGCCAATACCATGGAGCTGAGCGCTGAAATTCAGGGCGACGGCACGGAGCTCCCCACCCCCGAGCAGCAGTTCGACCTCATGCAGAAGGTGGTGGACGCCACCCCGCTCGACAGCCTCAGCGGCGAATATCTCGAGTTTATTAAGGAGGCAAACAAAATCAACACCAAAATCATCGATACCCTCAAGGCCGAGAAACCCACAGACGTCAAAGGCGTGGTGGCCGTTTCAGCCCGTTTCGATGGCGAGCTCAACAAACTCTACGCCAAGTACCCCCAGGCCGCTCGCTACTTCAGCAAAGATGCTCAGATGTCTATCACCCTCATGCTGATGCGTGAAACAGAGATTCAGAGAGTTTCTCAGCAGGCATTCATGGCCGGAAAGACGCCTGCGGAAATCAATAAGACCGTTATTGAGCACCTGCGCCGCGTAGCCGCAGACCAGCAGTAAAACACCCCTTCACCTTAAAAAAGGAGAAACGCTGATTCAAATCGAATCAGCGTTTTTTCTTTTTCTACCGTAAATGGGTCAGGCGGACTTACCGGCAGTGGCCAGCTCTTCCTCCGTAGGAGCATCATCCGGCGGCGGGCCGTATGAATTGGGCTGAGCCGACCCATCCTTATAGTACATCAGAAGAGGCACGATAATAATCACCAGCAGCAGCAGAACCAAACCTACTATGGGTATGGCTTTTCCGATCTCGGTCCCGATACCGACGCACGCACCCCCGACAACACTCAGGAACATAATGGGTCCCGGAGGAATCCCCAAATCGCGCATGCGCATCTTAGTATCATTGTGAAACTGATTCTTCAAGGTGAAACTCAAACTTCGGAACAGGAAAATCAGCAAGGCAATTTCCGCGGCAATGCAAAGAAGAAGAGACAGTATAATCCCACCTATGCTGTCGGTAAGCAGACATAATATCGCAACCACATTGAGAATAAGGGGCATCAACCAGCTCAATTTGTGCTCACCCAACCACTTGAACCACGCTTTGCGCCAAATTCGGGCGCGAAGCCTGAATCGCGCTTTCGACATGCGCCGGGCACCCGGTTGGGGAAACCACCCCCCGTTCATCGTATAAGGGAGTGAGGGCAGCGGCGGCACCGGGAGATTCGGTTGCGGTTCTTGGGGACTGTTTTGCATATAGAACTCCGTTCGTTGTTATCAACAAGCAAAGTCTACCAGATTTCCGTTCGCTTGCAAGCGTTTTATGCCAAAACGCTGATGATGGTGCGATTCAAGGGGCTTGACAGGCGCGGTACAATAAGAGGGAACAACATGAGCATACACACTTCCATCAGCACGCTCATCGGCAGCACCCCCCTGCTGGAGCCGGTGAACTACAATCGCGCCCACGGCCTGCAGGCCCGCCTGCTGCTCAAGCTCGAATACCTTAACCCCACCGGCTCGGTGAAAGACCGGGCAGCGCTCGCTATTATAACAGAGGCCGAGGTAAGCGGGCGCCTGCAAAAAGGCGGCACCATCATCGAACCCACCAGCGGCAATACGGGTATCGGCCTGGCAGCACTGGCAGCCGCGCGCGGGTACCGTGCTATCATGGTCATGCCCGAGAGCATGAGTGTGGAGCGCCGCAACATTCTGAAAGCCTACGGCGCTGAAATCGTGCTCACCCCGGCGGCTGAAGGCATGGCCGGCTCGCTGCGCCGGGCGGAGGAGCTACAGGCGGGCATTCCCGGGGCCATCATCGCCGGGCAGTTCGAAAATCCGGCCAACGCCGCCGCTCACTACACCACGACCGGCCCCGAAATCTGGCAGGCCACACAGGGCGAGCTGCACGCTTTTGTCGCCGGTATCGGCACCGGCGGCACAATCACCGGTACCGGTAAATACCTGAAAGAGCAACAGCCCGGCCTGCAGGTCATCGGCGTGGAGCCGGCAGCCTCGCCCCTGCTGAGCGGCGGGCAACCCGGCCCCCATGCCATTCAGGGGATAGGTGCCAATTTTGTGCCGCCCGTACTGGATTTGAGCGTATGCGATGAAATCCTCGCAGTGGATGACGCCGCCCCCTTTGCCGCAGCCAAGGAACTGGCGCGCTTGGATGGCGTATTACTGGGCATTTCATCCGGTGCGGCGCTGCACGCAGCCACGCAGGTTGCACTGCGCAGCGACATGGCCGGCAAGACGATTGTCGCCCTCATGCCTGACAGTGCCGACCGCTACTACTCAACACCGCTTTTCAACTGATGAACACGGCTGATTACACTCTCTATCTGGTGACGGATGAAACGGAACGCTGTCGCTATGGCCTGGTCGAAACGGTACGCCGCGCCGTTGAGGGCGGCGTGACGATTGTGCAATACCGCTCTGAGCAGCTCAATCACGAGCAACAGCGCGAGCAGGTGCTCCCCCTGCAGGCCTACCTGCGCAGCGTGGGTGTACCTCTCATTATCAACGACAACGTGCAACTGGCCGTTGAGATAGACGCAGACGGTATACACATCGGGCAAGACGACATGCCCGTGCCCCAAGCGCGCGCGCTCATCGGCCCACACAAAATCCTGGGCTTGACCGTTACCACCCCTGAACAGATGGCTGCTGTCGATACCGCCCTAGTGGACTACCTGGGTTGCGGACCGGTGTACCCGACCATTACCAAAGATGACGCACCGCCCCCCATGGGTGTGGAGGGATGGGCCGAACTGGCACGCATGAGCCCCCTGCCCGTGGTCGCCATCGGCGGGCTGAATCGGGAGCGCACCGCCGCCATACGAGCCACGGGACTGGCAGCGGGTGTAGCCGTTGTCTCTCACATCTGCGCAGCCGAAAATCCCACACAAGCAGCCCGCGAACTGTTATGAAAACCCCGCAGTACATAGCAGCTGAGGTACTGAGCACCCTGCGTGAGCGCCGCCCGCTCGTCCTCTGCCTTACCAACAGCGTTGTGCAGAGCATCACAGCCAACATGCTGCTGGCCACCGGCGGCGTGCCGGTCATGCTGAATCACAGCGGCGAAATCAGCGACCTGCTGCACAGCTGCGCCAACGGCATGCTGGTGAACGTGGGCACCCTCTCAGAACAGCAGGCGCAAACCATGCGCGCCGCCGTAAGCGATGCCCGCAGCGCCGGCGTACCCTGGGTGCTCGACCCCGTGGCTGTCGGCCTGCTGCGCTATCGCACGGACGTATGCCGCGAACTCCTGCAGACCCCACCGGCCATGATTCGCGGCAATGCCTCCGAAATCATCGCCCTGGCCGGGGCTGAAGGCGCCCTGTGCCGAGGCGTGGAAAGCATGGCCGAAAGTGCCGCCGCCATCAGCGCGGCGCAAGCTCTCGCCCGCCGCACGGGCGCAGCTGTTCTCGTCACCGGCGAGACAGATTACGCCACCGATGGCACCACCACCTACGCCTGCCGCAACGGCGCAGAGCTCATGACCCGAGTCACCGGCGTAGGCTGCGCCATGGGTGCTCTCGCAGCAGCCTGCCTGGCAGCAGCCCCCACCCCGCTACAAGCAGCCGTTGCAACGGCCGCCATTTTGGGCCTGGCCGGTGAGCGCGCCGCCGCGAAATCAGCACTGCCCGGCACCTTCGCCGCACTCTTGCTCGATGAACTGGCGGCTCTCACCCCGGATGACGTCGCCAAATACAGCCGAATTGACCTCGATTTGTAGCGCAATATCGTATTGCATATAGGGGTTCGTCACTTTAAGCCGGCGACTCCCTCGGCGTTGCATGCTGCGATTGCACAGCCTACATTTGAATGACTCAGAGGATACAAACTCGTACCAAACAACTATTTGATTACCTGTACGTCATTCCGCGACTTTTTTGACGCAGTGCCGAATTTTCTAATGTCGCATTTAATTTTGCCACTCTCATGAGATTCTTCATGTGCATCTATCTATTGACACAGCGCGGCTTTTGTGGTAAGTTTCCCGCGCAACGTATTGAAATCGTGATAAGAAACGCCATGAAGAAACTCCTTCTTCTTCTCCTGCTTGTGGTGGCTGTGTTTGCCATGCAAAGTTTTGGTGCCACGGAAGTTCCTGTGGCTGAGGAAGCTACGGCTTCGGTAAAATCCCCCCTCTGCGGCACAATATGGTCTCTGGCGCCGGCGCTGCTGGCCATTGTGCTGGCCCTTATTTTCAAAGAGGTATATTCCGCTCTGTTTGCGGGTGTGGTGCTGGGAGCCTGCTTTATAACCCAATTCACCCTGACGGATACGGTGGACTTTGTTGTGAATAAGGGGCTCATTGAGGGTATGCAAGCCACCACGGGCGTATTCATCTTTCTGGTGATTCTAGGGGCCTTTGTCTGCATGATTAACAAGACGGGGGCCGCTCAAGCCTTTGGCCAGTGGGCGCAAACGAATATCAAATCCCGCATCGGCAGCCAGCTTGCCACATTCGTCCTGGGTATTCTCATTTTCATTGATGATTATTTCAACTGCTTGGCGGTGGGCAGCGTGATGCGCCCGGTGACTGATGCCAAGCGAGTTTCCCGCGCGAAGTTGGCATTTATCATTGATGCCACGGCAGCGCCCATTTGCATGATTGCCCCCATTTCTAGCTGGGCGGCGGCAGTTTCCCAATACTCTACCGGCACGGGCTACAATGGGCTGGAGCTTTTCATTCAGGCAATTCCGTATAACTTCTACTCTCTGCTGACACTCTGTTTTGTGGTCATGCTGGTGCTCATGCGCTTTGACTACGGCCCCATGAGGCGCTATGAGCTCAATGCCATCCAAAACGGCGATGTCCACACCGTGCAGCCTGAGCAGTCCGTGCAGGAACAGGAGCTGAAATTCCACCGCCACGGCAAGCTGTGCGACCTCATTGTGCCGGTGTTGCTGCTCATCGGGATAGAAACCTTCGCTCTGGTGTACGTGGGCGGCATACTTGATGGCAAGTCCTTTGCGGACGCTCTGAGCGCCACGGATGCTACTGTGGGGCTTCCTTGGGGGGCCATCATTGCTCTGGTACTGACGGTGGCATTCTACAGGCTGCGAGGCGTGCTGAACTTCCGCGCGGCCATGCGCTGCATTCCTCAGGGCTTCATCGCCATGGTGCCCGCCATTCTCATTCTAACCTTAGCCACAGCCCTCAAAAATGTGACCTCTGCTCTGGAGGCCCGCGAGTTCATCGCCTTCCACATGGAGCACGCCTCCGCCGGGCTGGTAAACTTCTTGCCCGCGGTAATTTTCGTTGTAGCGGCCGTTCTCGCCTTCTCCACGGGCACATCCTGGGCTACCTTTGGCATCCTCATCCCCATTATCGTGAGCACCTTTGATCCGTCCAGCCCCCTCATGTTCATCGGCATGTCTGCCTGTCTTGCCGGTGCTGTGGCCGGTGACCATTGCTCCCCGATTTCAGACACCACCATCATGTCCAGCGCCGGTGCCCAATGTGATCACCTGAGCCATGTATCCACCCAGTTGCCGTACGTGCTCACAGTGTCCGCGGTGTCCTTTGCCGCCTTCCTGCTGGCCGGCTTTGTGCATAACTGGTTCATCGTGTTTCCGATTGCGCTCGGAGCCCTCTTCATCACCCTACTGGTTCTTAAAAAGTTTAGTGCCAAAGCACAGACCGACAAGGCTTGATGGCTCGCCATGCTGAAAGCCTATGCTTTCTGCGTCAAATAAAGTACAAATAATGCAGAGAGGACGTATCTCCGTTCTTCAGCTCATGCTGGCGGCCATTGTGGCAACCGGTGTGCACCTATATTTATACCACGAGGCATGGGTGGAGCAAGGGGAATCCGTCCCACTCAGGGACTGGTTGTAAGCCATGTGGAACCTCCGTGTACTCATTGCAACGGCTCAATATGTAGCCGTGGTGGCAACTTTCGCCCTGGCATGGATAATATGGAACACCTAGTGAATCCGACGCATAGACGCGTCAGACCTTCATCTCAAAAGCCGGTATAATTTTCATTCCAAACTCATTTTACCATAGCTCTGGATGCAGGTGCGGTGTAGTCTGTCATTCACGCGACTTTTTTGACGAAGTGCCGTTTTTTTGCCCTCTCAGGTATTTTTTACTTGCCATGAGCGGCAGGAAAGCGCAAGATGTCAGGGATGAAACTTCATGCACTTTTACCGGTTGCGGCAGTTCTCGCCATCTCGGCCTGCGCTGCAGATGCGTGGCACACCGATTTTGCAGCAGCCCGGGCCCGGGCGCAAGCGGAAAACAAGCCTATTCTGCTCGATTTCACCGGTTCCGATTGGTGCGGTTGGTGCATTACGATGCGTCGTCAGGTTCTCGACACGCCGGAATTCAAGGCCTACGCTCGCGACAAGTTTGTGCTGATGGAGGTGGACTTACCCCGCAATACCGCCAAATTGACCCCCCGGCAGTTGCAGCAAAACAACGAGCTGGTAAGGCGCTATGGAGTTGCCACCTTCCCCACGGTGCTGGTAATCACCCCGGGTGGCGACATAACCGGCGGGTTCACCGGGGGGCGCACCGACCTGGGCTCCGTCACCCAGCCACTCGAACTCGCCTTCGAAAACGCCCGCCTGCTGGAGCAGGCCGCCACCCAGTCAGGTGAGGCCAAAGCCCAAACACTCAGCACATTCTATTGGAACATGCCCGCCGTATTCCGCCGAAATCTGAGTGAGCTGCGCAAAGAAATAGCGGCCCTCGACCCGCAGAACACCACCGGCATTCACGCCGAACAGCGCGACCTCGACATCGTACATGAAGTTACGGCTCAAACCCGGGGCATGTCGGACGAAAGCGCCATTATCGTCATTACCGATGCCCTGCCCTCTGTAAGCGAGGCCAACCGCGGCACCCTGCTGCAACTACTTGCCGATCGACTCAACAGCCGTATCCGTCGCACTCGGGAACAGGCAGACAGTCTCGATGACATCGAATCCATGCGCCAAGACAACCTGCTCATCATCAAATACTGCGTACCGAAAGACAGTCAACCCCACGCGATGAAACAGGTGAACACCGAGTTCAGCAATCCGCCGGAGATGCTGGAGCAATTACGCCGCGAACGCCAGGAACGCCGCCAATATAAAAAATAACCGCGCCACACAACCGGATGCGGTGACAGATAGACTTATTCCGCTGATTTCTCCCCCAAAAACAGCAAAAAATCCATTTTTTTCAAAAAAAGTCTTGCCATTACGGTACAGATGTGTATAATGTCCCCGCTTCCACGCCACACGGCGACTGGAGCAAAACAGAGAAAACGCGGATGTAGCTCAGTGGTAGAGCGCAACCTTGCCAAGGTTGATGTCGTGGGTTCGAATCCCATCATCCGCTCTCACTTACAGACGGGCGCAAGCCCCAACACGCGGATGTAGCTCAGTGGTAGAGCGCAACCTTGCCAAGGTTGATGTCGTGGGTTCGAATCCCATCATCCGCTCTAAAGCCCCTCACCAGAGGGGCTTTACTGTTCAAGGGATTCGAACCAACGACGAGTGGGACAAGGTGCGAGCAAGCGAGCAACTTGCCACCAAGCCGAGCAGACACCTCTGCGAGGGCACCCTGCCGCCAGGCAGGGCTTTGTTATGCCAAAGGAGCCTCCGTTTTCTACTGCGGGAATGGGACATGCCCACACTTTATGACGAAGAGCCAATCAACCCCGCGGGGAGGGTTCGGCCAAGAGACCGTTAGAATCGATGACGCCCCGCAAAAAAGCGCCCCGGGAACTCGTGTGAGTCCGGGGCATTTTTTCATGTTGCGTAAACCGGCGGAGGGCTCACAGCCCCTCGCTATCGCGATAGCGCTGCACGAGGATGCGGCCGTATTCCTGCAGGCTCATGCGGGTAGCGTGGTTGGCGGCGTAGTCATCCAGCTCCCACGGCCAGTAGCGCTCGCGCTCACCATCGGAGCGAAACTCGTAGTTCAGGTAATCAGTCAGGACGGCCTGCTGCGCAGGCGTGAACTCCACGCAGCGCCCACGCTCCCAATCGGCACAGCCTCTACCACCCGGCTCCACACCGGGGAACAGGATAAGCCCGGCCCCTCGCAGCTCGGCACATAAGAAGGCCGGCAGGTAAAAACGATATGCCCCGGCTGCCAGATAACTGAGCGCAGAGTTACAGGCCACCAGCATCGACTCCGGTATACTCCGCCAATCATCGCGCTCCTCCAGCGGCGCGAGCAGCGCTTGCGCGTTGGGAGACATGTAGTCGTCCTCCGCCTCACCACCCAGCAGGCCGCGAACATCGCGGTACGATGTCACATCGGCAAAGGCCTGCTCGATACGCTCAATCAATCGCTTACCGGCGGGCGTTGGGTAGTAATCGGCACGCCGGGCGGCCTCTTCTGCCATGCGTTGCTCGATAGCTCGGCAGCGATCTTCAATGCACTCCAGAAATTCTGCGGCTTCGGCCACATCATCAGCATCAAAATGACGGAGAAGAGAGGGGAGTTGTTTCTTCTTATTCTTACCCATGAGGAAACTATACCACAATCACTCCCACCCTGACAAGGCTAAAGAAATAAAAACTTGCCGCAATCCGGGAAATATGCTACCATAGCCCGCCGACCCACGGCAGCAAAAGCGCACGATTATGGCAGAGAAGTTCGACATCAACAGCTTAAACCCCGCCCAGCGTCAGGCGGTGCAAACCCTCAACGGCCCGGTACTCATCCTGGCCGGTGCCGGTACCGGCAAAACCCGTACCGTGACCTGCCGAATCGCGAACATGATTGATAAAGGGGTGAACCCCAACGGCATTCTCGCCCTGACCTTCACGAACAAGGCAGCCAACGAAATGGCCGACCGCGTGGCCGGACTGGTGGACCGCAAGGCTGCGCGCAAGATGACCGTGTGTACCTTCCACTCACTCTGCGTGCGCATCTTGCGCCAGGATATCGGCCGCCTGGGTTACAAGGAAAACTTCTCCATCTATACCGGCAGTGACCAGAGCGGTCTGCTCAAGCGCCTGATAATGGAGTACGGCGCTCGCCGTGAAAAGCTGGAACCGGCACAGGTTATTGCCGAGTACTCCCGCGTGCGCAACCTGGGGTTGGATTACAAAGCGATTGAGGACACGCTCATCTCAGCCGTGGCCGGGGCCTACCAACGCGAGCTGAAAGCTCAGAATGCGGTGGATTTCGATGATCTGCTCATCCTCACCGAGCGCCTGCTGCGCTGCTACCCCGATGTGCATGAGAAGTGGAACCGCCGTTTCAGCTACATTACGGTGGATGAATTTCAGGACACGAACTCCCTGCAGATGAGCCTGTTGCGCCAGCTGGTAGGGCCTGAGCACAATGTGTGCGTGGTTGGGGATGACGACCAGTCCATCTACGGCTGGCGCGGTGCCCAGATATCGAACATTCTCGACTTCGAAAGCTTCTTCCCGAACCCGACCGTTATCAAGCTCGAAGAAAACTACCGCTGCACCAAACAAGTGCTCGACTGCGCGAATATCCTCATCCGCAACAATGCCGGACGCCGAGATAAAACACTGCGCACCAACAAGGTAGGCGAATACCCTGTGCGGCTCATGGCCATGCCCGGCCCGCAGGAAGAAGCTGAGTTCATGGCCGATGAAATCGAGCAGATTCACCTGCGCGACCGCCTGCCTTGGGAGAGTTTTGCCGTGCTCTTCCGCGCCAATGCTCAGAGCCGCGCGCTGGAAATGGCCCTGCGCGAGCGCCACATTCCCTACCGCATGGTGGGCACCAAGAGTTTCTTCGACCGCCGCGAGGTGAAAGACCTCATCAGCTACCTGCAGATGATGGACAATCCCGATGCCGACCTGCACCTGCTGCGCGTGCTCAACACGCCGCCGCGCGGTATCAGCGTGAACACCGCATCGTTCGCCATCGACTGGAGCCGCGACAACAAAAAGAGCATCTGGGCTACCCTGCTCGACCTCTCGTTCCTCTCGGAGTGCTCCACCCGCTCGCAGAACAGCATCGCCGCGTTCACCGAGTTGGTCACCCGCTATGGAACCGAATTCGCCCAGAGCGAACGCCCCTTCGTTGACATCCTGACCGATTTCCTCAACGAAACGCAGTACGAAGAATACATCTCGAAAAACTGCAAGACGGAAGAGGAAAAGAATCGCCGCCAATCCGCAATCGATGACATCAAGTCAGCCCTGCGCCAATTCTGGCTCCCCGGCGCCAAACTCACCGATTTCCTGGCCAAAATCAACCTCGACAATGACCGCGACGACGATGACATCGAGGCCAAGAGCGGTGTCTGCCTTATCACCATGCACGCGGCCAAGGGGCTGGAGTTCCCCCAAGTCTACATCGTGGGTGTGGAAGATGGGCTGCTGCCCCACACCCGCTCGGTGGATGAAGGCAATCTGGATGAAGAGCGCCGCCTGTTCTATGTGGGTATTACCCGTGCCCGCGAACGCCTGACCATGACCTACTGCGCCAAGCGCAGCCGCTACGGGCAGGAGGAGCGCTGCCGCCCTTCGTGCTTCATCTCCGAAATCCCCAATCGGCTCTACGAGTTTGTCGACTATGACAAGCTCATGAAAACACCGCTCACCGAAGACCAATGCGTGGACGCCATCGCCTCTCTGCGCGCCCTGCTCGATGATTAAATTTCCCGGTCAAAACCCGGAGAAAAGCTTGTCAAGCGGACAATACCATGGTAGAATGGTCGGAGTAAGACAACGCTCGCATGCAACGTAAGTTTCTCAGCTGGCTTTTTGTTCTGATATGCACCGCCTTTGCCCTGGCGGGGCTGCTGTCGTTCCTTCAATTTCAGCGCCAATCCGAAGCGCGCGCTCGCGATTTGATGAGCAATCGCCTGCATGACCTCATGCTGCTGGTGAGGTTCACGCAGGACAACATGAGCCATGTGGCTCAGATAAACGATGAAAGCACCTTGGAGCGCACTCGTGCCGCTGCTGAAATCATACGCCTGAACCCGTCTGTCATCAGCTCCGCCGAGGCGCTGCAGGGGCTCTGCAATGAACTCGGCGCAGACCAGCTCTGCATCACCAATCAAGACGGCATGGTGATTGCCGGCGTACCCAAAAGCGTGCTGGGGTTCAACCTGTCAAAACACGAACAGAGCCGCCCGTTCATGGAGTGCATCCATACGCCGGGGTTCGAGCTACTGCAGCGCCCGCGCAACAACGCGCTCAATGGGCAGGTACTGCAATATGCCGGCGTGACTCGCCCCGATGAACCGGGCGTCATACAGCTGGGCTTCAAGCCCCAACACGAGCAGACGGTACGAGCCTCGGCCGACTTCGAGAAACTGGCCGGCAAAATTCTGGGGAGCGACGCCGGCCATATTGTCGCCTTTCGAGACGGGCGCCTGCTCAACCGCGCTGCGCTCAACATACCCACATCCACCCTGCTGGCCCTGCCGCTCGACAATGTAGGCGAAGTCACGCTGGGCGGCAAAGACTACGCCACCTACGCCATCGAAGAAAACGGCATGCGCCTGGTGGCCCTCACCCCATGGCAGGAAATCAGCAAAATCAGCTACAAGTCACTGCGCTATCTGCTGTTGAGCAACCTCGGTCTGTTTGCCTTCATGTTCATCGTGGTATGGCTGCTGCTGCGCATTTATGTGCTGGGTGGCCTGCGGCGCATTAACAAATCCCTGCGGCGTATAACGGAGGGCTATACCGCCGAGAGAGTGGACGAAAAGAGCACCCCGGAGTTTACCCGCCTGTCGACGGGTATCAACACCATGGTGGACGCCATTCAGGCCTTCAGTGAACAGAAACGTGAGCGCCTGCAGAAAGAGCTGCAACTCGCCGGCGCCATACAGAGCACCGTGCTGCCCCACACCTTCCCGGCCTTCCCTGAGCGCAATGAGTTCGACATCTACGCCACCTGCGACCAGGCGCAGAGCGTGGGTGGTGATTTCTACGACTTCTTCATGCCCGATGATAAGCACCTCTGCTTTCTGCTGGGCGATGTCACCGCCACCGGCATACCCGCAGCGCTGTATATGATGCGCGCCATCTCCATCACCCGCGAACTGGCCAACGATGGGCTCACCCCGCAAAATCTGCTTACCAAGGCAAACAAACGACTCTGCGCCGAAGGGGCCGACATGCGCATGTCGCTCTTCTACGGGCGGCTCAATGTCAGCACGGGTGACCTGCGTTTTGTGAATGCCGGCACCCCGCAGGCACTACTCTGCCACAGCGGGAGCGAATACGAAATGCTCTCCATGCGCTCAGGCGCCATCGTGGGTGCCCACGCCGGAGCCACCTACAGGGAATGCCGCCGCACCCTCCGCCCCGGGGATAGACTGTTCCTCTACACACACGGGGTTCTGGCTGCGGCCGATGCAGACCACACCCCATTTGGCGCGGTACGTCTGCAAGAGGCCCTGCGAGCAGAAGCCCCCACCGTGGCCGATGTTCCCCGCCGCGTGCGCGCCGCATTGCGCCAATATACCGGCGAAATGGAGCAGAACAATGACATCACCATGCTCGCCATCGAGTTCCGTGGCAAATGGAGCTGCCACGCGCGTTGTGACATAGCCGCCGCCGCGCCCGAAAAACTCATTCTCCTGTTGCAGCAGAAACTCGAAAGCGTGCTGGCGGCCCCCGACAGCATCACCGAGCTGCAGCACGCCGTGAGCGAAATCTGCAAAACCCTGCCGGCAGAATGCAGCGTAAATGCCCTGCTGCGCTGCAATGAACAGGAAGCACGCCTGACGCTCACCTACAACCTTCCGCAATTCAACCCGCTTATCCTGCTGCCGAATCTGCCCCTCGACCGAGCCGACTACAGCACGGATAACGAAGCCAGCAGACTCCAATTCCGCAAAGCGCTCTGAGCCCCCCTTCACCACATCATGAAAACAGCTCCACCGGTACCCATCGTTCCCCCGCCACCTCCCATCGCGGCACCTCGGCCACCGCGGGTAAC
>JAZRKM010000007.1:0-18561 GCA_045646325.1 Akkermansia sp.
CACGGTAGGTGGCAGCCCACCGTGCGGAGCCTTACATGCTCATCGGATGAAGTTCATCACAAACAGTATTACCTGTAAAATGAGCATTATCAGCTCTATCATGATTCGATAGTTCATGAGTTGCATTTTCCACCAGCCATGATTAGCTGCTGTTCCGTACCCTTGCGGCTACGTTACCATCAGCGGTAAGGGCTGGCTTACTTCCCGCTGACGGTGCACGTAGACACCCGCCATGCGGCATGTCGGCGGAAAAGCATGGGTATTCTACCATATAGCCACATCCTGTTCAAGGCCGGCAGATGAGGGTTTGCTGTCATGTTGCTACATTGGAAGAATTTCCTCCAAGTGTTCATGTATAAATGCTCCGGGCAGATGTACTCTGAACAGAAGATAAATCCTTAATCTCAAATGCTGTATTTTATTTTTCCTGACCTCTTACAAGCGGCGGAATAGCGCCTGTCATTATTTTTCTTACAAACGTGGTAAATCACGATAGGCGGATTATGACAAGCCGGTGCCCACCATATAACACTTGGTAGCTTGCTCCACCCCGGGACGATGAATTCCCGGGGGGGCCGCGCGAAAAAAAAATCCCCCGCTGCGTGGGGGCAGCGGGGCGGGGAAACGAGGGATAGAGCTCTGCGGTTATGCGCCGATTTCGGTGGTGGGGGCAGGTTTCTGCGCTTCGAGTTCCTGTATGCGCAGAAGGGCGGCATCGATGTTTTCGCAGATGTTTTCGGCGTGCAGCTCGGCAATGAAGGGGCTGTCGCGGCGAATGACTCTCAGGGGCTGGGGCTGCACACCGCAGATGAGCAGGGTGATGCCGTGGCGCCGGCAGTAGGTCAGGAAGTCTTCGAGCACGTGAAGGCCGGAGGCATCCAGCGCGGGTACCAGGCGCATACGCAGCAGCACGTATTCGATGTTGTCTTCCATGGTGCGGAAGACGTTGTCTTTGAACTTCTCAACCGCGCCGAAGAAGAAGGGCCCCTGCACGTCGAACACTTCCACATTGTCGGGGATGTGGCGCAGGTAGCGCGAGCGGGCGGGTTGTTCTTCGGGGTCTTCGCCTTCGATTTCGCGGGAGATGGACTCGACGTTGCTGATTTTGGCCATGCGGCCGATGAAGAGCAGGGCGGCGAGCACAACGCCTACTTCCACCGCAACTACCAGGTCAATGAGCACGGTGAGGATGAAGGTGATGATGAGCACGGCGGCATCTTGCCTGGGGCCGCGCAGCAGGTGGGCGAAGGTGCTGACCTCAGCCATGTTCCAGCAGACGAGCACGAGTATGCCGGCCAGGGCGGGCAGGGGGACGATGGCGGCGTATTGCCCGGCGAGCATGAGGATGAGCAGCAGGGTGACGGCGTGAATGAGGCCTGATACGGGGGTCTTGGCACCGGCGCGGATGTTGGTGGCAGTGCGGGCGATGGCGCCGGTGGCGGGTATGCCGCCGAAGAGGGCGCTGGCGATGTTGCCCACGCCCTGGCCTATCAGTTCGGTGTTCGGGTGGTGGCGAGAGCCGGTCATACCGTCTGCCACGCTGGCGCTCAGCAGGCTTTCGATGGCGGCGAGCAGGGCGATGACGAAGGCGGGCTTGATGAGGGCAGGCAGTTGTACCCAGTTGAACTCAGGGAAGGTGGGCATGGGCAGGCCCTGGGGGAGTTCGCCGAAGCGCGAGCCGATGGTTTCCACCGGCAGCTTGAAGACGGCACACACGATGGTGCTCACCAGCATGCCTACGAGCATGAAGGGGGCTTTCGGCAGCAGGCGCTTGGTGGTGAGGATAACAGCTATCGTGAGCAGGGAGATACCGAGTGCCCAGTAGTTCACCGTGTCGAAGTAGCGGAAGTAGCAGGCCCATTTTTCGATAAACTCTGCCGGTACGGCACCGGGGATATTGAGGCCGAGCAGGTCTTTCACCTGAGTGCAGAAAATCGTGACGGCAATACCGGAGGTGAAACCGGTGGTGACGGGGTAGGGGATAAACTTAATGAGCGCCCCCATGCGGAACACACCGAAGAGAATGAGGAAAAGCCCGGCCAGCAGGGTGCAGAGAATGAGCCCCCCCATGCCGAAACTGCCTGCCACGCCGGCGATAAGCACCACAAAGGCGCCGGTCGGGCCGCCAATCTGGTACTTGCTGCCGCCGAGCAGCGATATCATGAACCCGGCTACTACGGCGGTGATGAGACCGGTGGCGGGGGTGATGTCTTGTATACCGCAGGCGATGGCAAAGGCCATGGCCAGGGGAAGGGCTACCACACCTACGGTGAGACCGGCGGTCAGATCGGCAAAGAATGTTTTCCTGTCGTACGTCTTCAGCGATTTGATGAGACTCGGAGCGTGCATATCTGTATATTGTTCTCAGGCTGAACTATACTCCTGCTGCATGTTATTGTAAAGCCTGAATTGACGCACAGCGGCAAAAAAAGGGGATTTACAGCCCGTTTTACCGCCGGAAAATCGTCAGGTGCTTCAGGTAGCGCAGCGTAGCAGCCCGCATGGGCTCAAAATCATCCATTCCTCCCCCGTGACCTCAGATTTCCTCTGCCACATCATCATCCGTGAAGAGCGGGGTTTCAGCCTCGGGGTCGACGGCGATGTCATCCTCCTGCAGTTCGGAGTCGTCGGGGTCTTCTGCCAGGTCATCGTTGGCACCGGCCGCCTGCATGACGGTGTGGTGGGTGCAGAAGGGGCGGGGCTTGTTGAAATCGGCCATGGTTTCGGTGTAGGCGGTGCGCTTGTACTCGCAGCCGGAGTGGGCGAGCGCGCCGCTCTCACGGCACAGGCGCATGCCCTTGCTGCGCATGCCGGCGGCGGTCAGGCGTATGGGGCCCATGTGGTAGCCGAGTTTTTCGGCCTGCTGCATGGCACCTACCCAGATAGGCAGGGCCAGGGTGCCGCCGTAGGCTTTGTCGGCGATGGTGACGGGGCGGTCAAAACCCACCCACACAGCGGCGGTGATGTCGGAGGTAAAGCCGCAGAACCAGGCGTTGCGGTAGGCGTTCGTGGTGCCGGTCTTGCCGCCTGCGGGGGCTTTGAATCCCAGGCGCTGCATGCTGCCGGCTGTGCCGCCGGGTTTGGTGATTTTCTGCAGGATTTCGGAGGTAGCGTTGGCGGTGCGCTGGCTGTACACACGGCGGGCGGCCTGCGGGTTCTGCCAGATGAGCCGGCCTGCGGAGTCCGTGATACTTTCGATGATGTAGGGAGTGGGGCGCACGCCGCCATTGGCGAAGGCGGTGTAAGCACCGGCTACTTCGAGGGGGCTGGCCTCCCAGGTACCCAGGTAGATGGTGGGGCCGGGTTTGCGGGGCGGGGTGGGGAACCCGCATATCAGGGCGGTGTTGATGACGTTTTGCAGGCCGGCGCGGGCGCCGACGCGCACGGACATAGTGTTGCGGCTCTTGAGCAGCCCCCAGCCGGCGGGGTGGTTGCCGGTGAACCGCCCGTCGGAGTTACGGGGGCTCCAGCGCTTGGCTCCCGGAATTTCGCCGGGTTGCAGGCGCGCGTCGGATATCATGCTGTTGGGGCTGCCGCCGCGCTCGAAGAAGGTGGAGTAGACAATCGGTTTGAAGAGCGAGCCGACCTGTCGGCGGCTTTGCAGCGCGCGGTTGAGGGGGGATTCCGTGCTGTCGCGCCCGCCCACCACACTCAGCAGGGCACCGGTGGCGTTGTCTATCATCACGCAGGCGGCCTGCACGTATTTCGGTGCCGGGCGTATGGCCCCGGGTTTCAGGCTTTTGACCATGGCCTGGTATTGGGCGCGTGTCTGGTGGCTGTAGCCGCGGCGCTTTTCGAGCATGTCGACCAGGCGTGAGTCGATTTCGCGCATGACGGCATCCTGCAAATCAACATCGAGCGTGGTACGCACCACCAGACCACCGGCGAAGACGGCTTCCTCCTTCAGTCGCTCCTCGCGGGTGTCGAGCATTTCGAGTATGTGGTCAACCTCGCTGCGTATGAGGTCGAGTGCGTAGTTGTCGATACCGCGGCGCTCGGGTTTTTGGGTGATGATTTCTTCTGCCAGGGCGGCCTCGTACTGGTTGCGGGTTATCTTGTCGTGCTCCACCAGCAGCTTGAGCACCTTGTCGCGCTGAATCTTTGCCGAGCTCGGGCTGCGGTAGGGGGAGAACTCATTCGGGTTACAGACGATACCGGCGAGCATGGCCGCCTCCCCTATGCTCAGTTCGCGCGGTTCCTTGCAGAAATAGCCGTGGGCCGCCTGCTTAAGCCCCAGGAAGGTGTGCCCCCAGAACACACGGTTGATGTAGCAGGTCAGAATCGTTTTCTTATCGTAAGTGGCCTCGATACGGCGTGCAAGCGCCATTTCGGTGAATTTGGCATCGAAGTTACGCTTGCGGTGGTTGTAGGTGTTTTTGGCCAGCTGCATGGTGAGGGTGGAGCCACCCTGTGTGGTGCGGCCATGTTTGAACACCTGCCCCACGGCGCGCAGCATGCCGCGCGGGTCGATACCGCCGTGCTCCCAGAATGAGCGGTCCTCCTGCATGATCAGCGCATCGATGAAATACGTCGGCACCTCGTCTTCCAGGCTGGAGATACTGCGGCGGTTTTCACCGTGCAGGGTGCCGATTTCGTTCCCCTTGCGGTCCAGCACAATGGTGCGCTCGGGCATGCGCATGACCATGGTGAGGTCATAGCGCCCCGACTTGATGGCGTAGAACAGAATCAGGAACAGGGCAAATATACTGCCCACGAATGCCGCGCTGATGGTCAGGCGGGCGATGAAGCGGATGATACGCGGCAGCTTGCGCGTGACATACGCTATCATGCGGAAGGGGAAGAACAGCCAGATAAACAGCCCTCTCCACAGGCTGGTGCCCTTCTTGGGCGGGGCTTTCAGCTCTGCCCACGGGTTCGCCATATCCTGCCCGTCGCTGGGGGCGGTTGAGGGGCGGCTTTTGCGGTACTCTCGGCGCGGGCCGGGGGTGCCGAACGCGCTCTCGGGGTCGCGTCGGTCGCTGTGCAACACCCTGCGCCCATCGGGGCCGGGCGGGGTGGCCAGCGGGTCATCATCACCCACATAGCCGCGCAGGGGTGGCGGACTGCCGCCGGAGCGCCCCCCCGATGGCATGTTCACATGCAGGGTGCCTGATTGGCGGTTGGGTGCAGGCTCGTCATGCCGGGGTGTGTCGGGCGGCAGCGGTTCTTCATCGGCATAGCGCCCGGCGGGCACTCGCCTGCGGGGCGAGGCCTGAGTATACACCTCACCGGCACCCCGGTTCTGTCTGTTCGGGGTGCTGCCGGGGTCTGCTTTGTAGCGGGCGCACATTCAGCTGCACAGCAGTATAACATGAAATCCCGCCTGCTGCAAGTTGAAAGCTATATTTTTCAGGGCAGGGGCGTGTGAGCGTATGCGAACATTTACTACGACGGCGCAAGCCGTTGTAATCTCGCTGCTCCGTCAGGAGCAATCTCGCTCAGCAATCCGGCTGAATCTCGCTTTCGGCGCAAGCCGAAAATCTCGACTGTTACCGCAAGAGTCAAATAACCGCCCACGGCGGCAATTCTGCACAGCTCACTTACGTTGTGTTACAGGAGTGTTACACTCATGTGACTGATATGTAACAGTAAACGGCGTGAAAAGACTTGTTTCTCACCGGGTGACATGCTATTCTCCCGCTGTAGATAAGCGTACACCCCTATGACACTTCATATCAGAAAATCAAACAGAGCGAGACCCGGGAGCAAAGCACTTATGTGTATTGTGGGGAGTCTGTTTTTTGTGTCTCTGTGCGGGGCGCTGTTGTATCTTTCCGATACCGATTGTCCTCCTACGTCACCCACCACTCACCCGGCAGAACCGCCCACGATTGATACATCGCCGCGGCTCCTCCCGTACTGCGTGAATTACCACTTAATGCAAAATCTGTTGCATACTATTCCCGCGCCGCCGGAGCCCGAATTCACACCTTATATACCCGCTCTTTCCCCGCAAAACGCCCCCGGAATCACCTCCCCTTTTACGGAAGATAGTCTCCTACCCCCTGTCGAGGATGAAGAAATATCCGGCGATGAGCCGGAAGACGGTATTCCCGAAATCCCCTGTAACGAGTACCCCTGAATGCGGCGTGTGATTCCCTGTACGACAACACCCCCGCAGCGTTGAGTCTGCGGGGGTGCAAGTTATATATGGTTCAAGCCGTTACTTTGCGGGCTGAATCGTCACCGGGATTTTCAGCTCGGGCAGACCGTTGGCCTGCACGGTAATGGTAGCCGTGCCGCTCTCGCCGCGCTTACCGCGCACCACAGCCAGCAGGCGCCCATTGAAGAAGCGCTGGTTGACATCCTGCATGCAGGTCCAGTCGGTCGGGTCGCCATTGCAGAACCCGGCCAGTTCAGCCGGACCCTCAATGGAGAAGCTCAAGCGACGGCTGTCAGTGGGCACCACATTGCCGGCGGCATCCGTCAGAGCCAGCTCCACGAAGGCGAGGTCGCGGCCATCACCGGCGATGGTGCTGCGATCCACATCAGCCTTCACAGCGGCAGAATCACCGGTGGTCACGCGCTTGGCAGTAGCCCAGGGTTGGCCGTTCTTTTTCACTACCACCTCAACGGTGCCGGGTTCATAGACGACGTTCTCCCAGGTGAAACGGAACTGGTTCTTGCTGACAGCCAGTGATTTATCTTTCTGGGTGAACTTCTCGCCCTCGCCGCGGCGGCGCACGCCCTGGCTCTTACCGTTCACGAAGAGCTCCGCCTCGTCACCGCTGGTGAATACCATCACCGGTGTGGTGCGGCCCTCATGCCCCTTCCAGTTCCAGTGCGGCAGGATGTGAGCCTGAGCCACCTCCGGGTTCCACTGGCTCTGGTAGAGATAGTAGATATCCTTGGGGAAACCGGCGAGGTCGATGATACCGAAGTACGAGCTGCGGCTTATGGCGCGCTTGCCCATGGCCTCATATTCGCGCATGATAGCCTCGCGCTCGATGGCCGACAGGTGCTTGATGTTGTTCTCGATAGAGGCGTCCTGATTGTACGGGGTGGGCTCGCCGATGTAGTCGAAACCGGTCCACACATACTCACCGGCCAAATCGGGGGCCTTGGTATGGGCGTACATTTCCGTATCGGGGCAGCTGCCCCAGTGTGTACTGGCCAGACCGTAGGCGCTCACCTGGTGCGGCACGGCACCGGGTTTGAAGTAACCGTCACCTACTGCCCAGCCCAGCGGGAAGTTATAGGTGTCACGCGTACCCACGCAAGAGCAGGTCTCGGAGCCGTAATAGGGCTTGTCGGGGTGCGTCTTGCGGAAGTCATCGTAAAGGTGCGGCTTGTAGTTGAAGCCGTAGACGTCCATCGTGTCAATGAACCCGTTTTTCCAGGCATTCTGGTCGTTACAGCCCACAGTGTAGGGGCGGGTGGTGTCATATTTACGGATTTCATCGCGCAGGGCATAGCCAATGCGGAAGTTGAGCTCATTCCACTTTTCGGCATCGCTGATAGCGCGCTGATGAGCGGCATCCGACTTATACTCACCGCGGTTTCTGCGAATGGCGGCCACATCGTACATGGTCTGCTCCATGATTTCGTTACCGCCGCTCCAGGCGATGATAGAGGGGTGGTTGCGGTCGCGCAGCATGAAGTTGCGCACGTCCTTCTGCCACCACTGATCCCAGTAAATGTGGTAGCCGTTGACCTTCTCATACTTCTGGCGTTTCCAGATATCGAACAGCTCGTCCACCACCAGCATGCCATGCTTGTCGCAGAGGTCGAGCACCTCGGGAGCAGGCGGATTGTGGGTCATGCGGATGGAGTTGCAGCCCATGGCCTTCAGCTTCTCAATCTTGCGCTCGTAAGCACGGGCGTGGAATGCAGCACCCAGGGCGCCCAAGTCATGGTGTTCACACACACCCTTAATACGCACCTTTTTGCCGTTGAGGTAGAAACCATCCTTTCGCCACTCTGTGGTACGCACACCGAAAGTAGTTTGGCGGGTGTCGATGGTGTTGCCGTTCATGACAACAGTGGTATCGAGCTTGTAAAGGTTGGGGGATTCGCAGCTCCACAGGCGCGGGTCAGCCAGGCGCAGTTCCTGCTCCACCACGCCCTCCGTACCGGGGGCCAGCGTGATAGTGGCGGGAGCGGCTGCGGCACCTTCCACCTTCTGATGGACGGTAATCTCGGCAGGAGCATCGCTCGTGTTGGCAATGGTGGTCTGCACCTTCACCAGAGCGGAATCGGCACTGACTTCAGGCGTGGTCACATAAGTCGGCCACTGGGTCAGGTGTACCGGGGTGGTCTTTTCGAGCCACACGTGGCGGTAAATACCGGCACCGGGGTACCAACGGGTCGAAAGCTGCAGGTTGCTGGCCATGACCGCCACCAGGTTCTTCTGCCCCGCTTTCAGGAACGGCGTGATATCCACACGGAATGAGTTGTAACCGTATGCCCACTCGCCGGCCTTCTGGCCGTTCACATAAATCTGCGGGCGCGACATCACACCGTCGAAGTCCAGGTACCAGCGCTCCTTGGTAGCGTCGAAGGTGGCAGGCACGTCAAAGTTCTTGCGGTACCAGCCCCAGCCGTTCCAGGGGAGCTTGCCGGTTTCGTTCGGCTCAGCCTCAAGGAAGGGGCTCTCGATAGCCCAGTCATGCGGCAGCTGCACCTGCTTGTAGCCGATTTCGCTGGCATCTACCGCGGCATGAGCGGTTGCACCCGGCCCACGCTGTATCTTCAGCGGCTTGTTGTCTGCCCCAGTAAAGAGCACCTCGCGCACGCTCATCCACTGCGTGCTCGATGTTCCCTTGGGCACGCTCACCATCACATAGCGAACAGCAGCCGGTTCAGGCAGCTCCACATAGCTGGCAGCCTGACCACCCTGGTTGAAAGTAGCTTCAAAATTCTTGCTCTCATCGTGGCACACCACCTTCACGTTCACATCGAACATGTTGGGCTTTTCCCAGTAGATGTAAAAGAGTTTTACGGCATCCGTCACACCGGGGGCTATCACCAGCTTGTGGCTGGCATCCGAATTCGGGGCACACCAGCGGGTGTCCATATTGCCATCTACCGCGTGCGAAGCAGGGTGCCCACCCTGGTAACCGGAGCTCCAGGTCGGCGAACCGGCATCCGCAGGGTCAAATCCCCCGAAATATTTGAATTTCCAGCCGAAATCAAAGGTCTCTCGCTCGCCGGCATGAGTCGAAGCTATGCCCAGCGCTATCAGTGGGAGTATATATCTTGCATTCATGGCTTTTCGTTATCAGTTCACCACACGGCAAACAAGTTCCGTACTATTTATCATATTTCAGTCGGCATGACAAGCAAAAAAATAGCCACCCTCCCAATCGGATAAGCTATTATCCCATACTTTCACTGCGTCGGTCGTACGCAAAAAGGCCGCAGCTCTCAGGAGCCGCGGCCTTTCATTGTCAAAAATTCTGCACACCGTCTGCGCTTACGGTACAGCGGTCCAGATGGGGGAGTCTTCGTTGTAGGGAATCGCCTCAGCCTTGGTGGGGTCGCCGTCAAAGCTACCGGCTTCCTGCAGCATGCGGCTCACCTCCTTGGCATCAGGAGCAGAGAAATTAGTGCGGAAGAGGTCATACTGCTTAGCCTTGGAGTTCTTGCCGTTGGTGATGTCCTCAATGAAAAGCACGAAACCGAAGTAACCGCCTTCTTCTGCCACGATGATTTCGATGGGATAAACCTCGCCTTCCTTCACAGAGAACTCGCGACCGGCCATCAGGCCGCCAAGTTCGCGGCTCCAGCGGCCGCAACCGGCCACAGTGTTAATAAGCTCGTAATCCTTGTGCTCTGCATCTCGGCCGGCCTTAACATCCTTCAGGAAAGCTTCTCGCTTGCCGGACTCAGAAATAGCGAACTTGGGGCCGCCCTTTACCTTGGCATCAAAGTGCGTGAACAGACGATAACCGGCAGAAAGAACAACCTTGCGATCAAAACGCACGCCGAGGTAGTCGTCACCCGTGCCGATGAAGCGGAACTTACCGGTCTTGGGGGCGCGCACCTTACCGCGGTACACCACAGTCCAACCGGAGGGTTGGCACACCCACTGACTCTCGGGCTTCTTGGCATCGCCCAGCTCGTATGCAATCGGTGCATATTTAGCTCTGGCCGAAGGGAGGTAGAAGTTGGAGGCATAGAGCTTGCGCTCGGACTCAAAGTAGCGGCTCAGTACACTCTTATTCCAGCCTTTCTGAACAAAGGTCGCAATCGTTTCGTAATATGCGCCTCTGTCGTATGACAGCATGCCGTCGGCACCCTTCTGGGCAAGCTTGGAAAGCTTGCGGGAGCGCCCCTTGCCGGTCTGCTTCAGGTCGTAGAAGGTACCCTCGAGGGCGGAACCGCCACCCTGACCGGAACCCAGACCGCTGCCGCCATCACCCAGACCTTCACCCAGGTCGGAATCGCCCAGGCCGATGTCGAGCGTGGTATCAAGCGCCAGACCGTCAGACATATCAATCTCCACCGAGGCCAGAGCTACGGCAGAAGTACTGGTGGCCACGATAACGGAGGGAGCCACGGTGCTCGATGAAGGAGCCGAGCGGGAGGTAAGCTCCTTGGGTGTCGGCGCATTAGTGGGCGGGCCATCCTCTGCAGGCGGGGTATATGCCAGGAACGATACCGGGGTATCGCCCACAATGAACACGGCGGTAAAGAACAGGATACCACCGCCCAGCACAATGAAGAGAATACAGGCCAGCACGGCGGAGAGCTTGTTCTTCAGCGCCTCCTTACGCAGCTCGGCCTCGGCCTCTTCACTCATCTGAATGTGTATTGCCATAAGTCAGTAATTTTGGGGTTAAAGTTTTTTGTACGGAGTTTTTTTAGCACATTCTCCAGCACAAATCCAGCAGAAAAACATCGCCAAGTGTTACAATTGGGTTACAGACGGGGCGCCCCCGCGCTGAAATCAACTCTCGGACACCGCCGGTGACACAAAGCCAACAACACAGTCGCGCGCGCGTGCCGCCGGGCCTGAAGCCTGACTATCTATAACATCAAAAGGGCCGCGATGGATGATGTCGCGGCCCTTCCGGTGTCAAAAAATCCTGCACGTCAGCTTGTGCTTACGGCACAGCAGTCCAGATGGGGGAGTCCTCGTTGTAGGGAACGGAGATGACGTTACCGGGGTCGTTTGAGTTCTCTGCTTTGAGCATGGCGTTCACCTCATCAGCGGAGGGGTTAGAGAAGTTCGTGCGGAAGATATCATACTTCTTAGCCTTGGAGTTCTTGCCATTGGTGATATCCTCGATGAAGAGCATGAAACCGAACTTACCACCTTCTTCCACTACCAGAATCTCGATGGGATAAGTCTTTCCTTCCTCCACCTTGAACTCGGCACCGGCCATCAGACCGCCCAATTCGCGGCCCCACACACCGATACCCTCGATGGTGCTGATGAGCTCGTAGCCCTTGTGGTCATGGTCACGGTTGGCCTTCACGTCATCCAAGAACGCTTTACGACCATTTTCCTGAGAAAGCTGGAACTTGGGAGAGGTCGGACCGGCGGAGGGCAGGCGGTAGCCGCCTTCCAGCACGAGCTTGCGGTTGAAACGCACAGCAATGCAGTCGTCACCCATACCGATGAAGCGATAGGTGCCGGTCTTGGGAGCACGCACTTTGCCGCGGTATACCACGCACCAACCGGAGGGCTGGCACATCCACTGATTCTGGGGCTTCTTGTTGTCGCCCACCTGGTAAGCGATGGGTGCGTAGCGAGCCAGTGCTACCGGCATGTAGAAGTTGGAAGCATACAGCTTGGTGGGAGACTCGTAGAACTTGGACAGCTGAGCAGGGCTCCAGCCCTTGTTCAGGAAGTTGGCGATAGTCTCATAATACTTGTTACGATCAATCTTGAGCGTGCCGTCACCATCTTTGGTTGCAAGTTCAGAAATCTTGCGGCTGCGGCCTTTGCCCTTCTGCTTCAGGTCGTAGAAGGTACCCTCGAGGGCGGAACCGCCACCCTGGCCGGAACCCAGACCGCTACCGCCATCGCCCAGGCCCTCACCCAGGTCGGAATCACCCAGGCCGATGTCGAGCGTGGTATCAAGCGCCAGACCGTCAGACATATCAATCTCCACCGAGGCCAGAGCTACGGCAGAAGTACTGGTAGCCACGATAACGGAGGGAGCCACGGTGCTCGATGAGGGAGCCGAACGGGAGGTAAACTCCCTGGGGGCCGGTGCATTGGTAGGCGGGCCATCCTCTGCAGGCGGGGTGTATGCCAGGAACGATACCGGGGTATCGCCCACAATGAACACGGCGGTAAAGAACAGGATACCACCGCCCAGCACGATGAAGAGAATACAGGCCAGCACGGCGGAGAGCTTGTTCTTCAGCGCCTCCTTACGCAGCTCGGCCTCGGCCTCTTCACTCATCTGAATGTGTATAGCCATAAGTCAGTAATTTCGGGGTTAAAGTTTTTCGTACGGAGGTTTTCTAGCACATTCTCCATCACAAATCCAGCAGAAAAACATCGCCAAGTGTTACAATTGGGTTACAGACGGGGCGTCCCCGCGCTGAAATCAACTCTCGGTCGCCGCCGGTGACACCAAGTAAATAGCCGATAGCGGCTCCTGCTTGCCGGCTCACCGTGCGGGTGAGCCGTCTTCGCGGCGGTAATTTATCTGCTGCTCATCGAACCAGGAGTAGTGGGCGATGATGCGCTGCAGGAACTCATCCGCATTCCGCTGCTCGGCGGGGCGCCAGGCGACCTCGGCCAGAGCGCAGATGCGCGGCACGCACTGGTACTCGAGCTTGGCGCCATCGGCTATACTTTCACTCCAGCAGTTAGCCTGCAGACCGATGATGTGGCGGTGCAGCTCGGGTTCGATGTCGGCGGGTATGGGGTTGTAAGAGTAGACGTGGCGCCAGTCCTGCTCGGCGGTCAGGCTGCCGTGGGGCTTGTAGCGAGGGTCGGCGGGCAGTTTACCCTGGCAGAAGTTGAAGTAGAAGTGCGAGTCGGGGGACTGAATGACATCGTGCCCGGCGCGCAGGGCGCGGCGCAGGGCGCAGGGGCGCACCCAGGAGCGCCAGTACATCACCACGGCATCGCCAGGCACGGCACCGTCGTCGATGATTTCATCCCACCCGATGATACGGCGCCCGTGCCCGGCGAGTAACTCAGCCATGCGGTGGGTGAACCAGTGCTGCACCTGCCCGGTGTGGCGCAACCCCTGCCGGCGCATGAACTGCTGCACGGCCGGGCTTTTCTGCCATTGGTCGCGCGGTGCTTCATCTCCACCGATGTGAATGAACTCGGCGCGGGGAAAAAGCTCGCAGATTTCGGCGAATACGCTGCTGAGAAAGTGCATGGTGACACCCTTGGGCGCGTACGTATAGGGCAGTACTCCCCAGGTAGTAGCCACTCGCGGGGCATAGCCGGGTATATCACTGTTGCCCAGCTCGGGGTAGGCGGCAATCGCGGCGCTGGAGTGCCCGGGGACCTCGATTTCGGGGATAACGGTAATACCCAGGCTGTTGGCATAGCCGACGATGTGGCGTACCTGCTCCTGCGTGAAATAGAAAGGGGCTGTGGGTTTGCCGTCACCCTGCTCATGGTTGGCCAGGGTGGGAGTCTCGCTGCGGTGCGAGCCTACCTCGGTGAGCCGCGGGTAGCTCTTAATCTCGATTCGCCAGCCCTGGTCATCGGCTAAGTGCCAGTGCAGGCGGTTGAGCTTGTAGCGCGCCATGATTTGCAGCATCTTGCAGGTTTCCTCCACCGTCTGCGGGTGGCGGCAGGGGTCGAGCATCAGCCCGCGGTAGCGCAGCAGGGGGGCATCTGTCACCTGCATGGCGGGCAGGGCCGGGGAGCCGTCCGCTGCCTGTACCACACTTTGTGCCAGTGTCTGGGCGGCGGCGTGCAGGGCCTGCTCGCTTGCCACCTGCAGGGTGATGAGCTCCGGGGTCACGCAGATATGGTGCCACTCAGGGTTGGTGTGCTGCACCAGCTCTACGGTGAGCTCGCCGGTGTTTTCCTCCGGCAGCACAGGCAGCCCCGCCGCCATCAGCGCGCGAATGGCCGCGCGGCCCAGCTCGCTGCGGCTCACCTTGTAGTGTACGCGAATTCCCTCTTTCAGGCTGAACCCGGGCTGCCCGGTGCTCACCTGCAGCTGCTGCGGCTGCGGTATGATAGCGGGGGCTATTTCAATCGGGGCAGAGGGGGCGGCCCACAGCAGCGGGGCGCACATCAGGGCACAGGCAAGAATTGTCGGTGAGCTCTTCATGGTCGCCTATGCTACAGAACATGTGCCTGTAAGTCAAACTTAGAATTGACGAATGACGCGAGAAAGGGTACAATCGCCCCCGACATGAACGCAACAGCTGATTATAAGGTGGCCGACATCGCCCTGCAGGAATGGGGGCGCAAGGAAATCCAGGTGTCGGAGTACGAAATGCCCGGCCTGATGGCCTGCCGTGAGAAATACGGCCCGCAGCAGCCCTTGGCCGGTGTGCGTATTACCGGTTCGCTGCACATGACCATTCAGACCGCCATCCTCATCGAGACCCTCGTGGCACTCGGTGCCGAGGTCCGCTGGGCCTCCTGCAACATTTTCTCTACACAAGACCACGCCGCCGCTGCCATTGCCGCCGCCGGTGTGCCGGTGTTCGCCTGGAAGGGTGAGACGCTCGAGGAGTACTGGGACTGCACCTGGCAGGCCCTCAGTCACCGCGATGGGCTGGGCCCCCAGCTGATTGTGGACGACGGTGGCGATGCCACCCTGCTGCTGCACAAGGGCTATGAAATGGAAAACGGCGACGATTGGGTGAATACCCCCTCCGGCAGTGAGGAAGAGGGCGTTATCAAAGCCCTGCTTAAGCGCATTGCCGCCGAGCAGCCCGGTATCTTCCACCGCTGGATGCCCGAAATTAAGGGCGTGAGCGAAGAAACCACCACCGGCGTACACCGCCTCTACCAGATGGAGCGCGACGGCCGACTGCTTTTCCCCGCCATCAATGTGAACGATTCCGTCACCAAGAGCAAGTTCGACAACCTCTACGGCTGCCGCGAAAGTCTGACAGACGGCATTAAGCGCGCCACTGATGTGATGATTGCCGGCAAGGTCGCCGTCATCTGCGGCTATGGTGATGTAGGCAAGGGCTGCGCTCAGGCTCTGCGCGGGCTGGGTGCTCAGGTTATCGTGACAGAGATTGACCCCATCTGTGCCCTGCAGGCCGCCATGGAGGGCTACCGTGTGCTCACTGTTGAGGACACCCTCGGCATGGCTGATATCTACGTGACCACCACCGGCAACTGCGATATCATCACCCTCGAGCACATGGAGCGCATGAAAGATCAGGCCATCGTCTGCAACATCGGTCACTTTGACAACGAGATTCAGGTTGCCCGCCTGCAGGCTCGCGAGGGTATCGTCTGCACCAACATCAAACCCCAGGTAGACAAATACACCTTCCCCGACGGTCACAGCCTGTACCTGCTTGCCGAGGGGCGCCTGGTGAACCTCGGCTGCGCTACCGGCCACGCCTCGTTCGTGATGAGCAACAGCTTCACCAACCAGGTGCTCGCCCAGATTGCCCTCTGGCAGGACCGCGGCACCCGCGCCAACACCGTACAGGTGCTCCCCAAGGTGCTCGATGAAGAAGTCGCCCGTCTGCACCTCGCTAAGCTCGGCGTACACCTCACCACCCTCACGCAGAAACAGGCCGACTATATCGGCGTGAAGGTCGAGGGCCCCTACAAGGCCGAAGCCTACAGATATTGATAAAAAAATACGGAGGGCGAAGCACGAAGTCCGCGCCGGGCTTTGCTGCTTCGCCCTTCGGAATTTTACTCATCATACCTGACGATGATTTGCATCTCCATATCCGCCCAGACCCTGCGCTACGGCGAGCTGGTGTTTCCCTGCTCAACCGGGCGGGCCGGGGTAGGCACGGAGCCCGGCTCCGGTCGCACACCGACCGGGCTTTTTGAAATCTGCAGCCTGCATGGGGAGAATGCCCCGCTCATGACCGTCTTTCGCGGCCGCTTGCCCGTGGGTACTTACCCCGCCGCCGCTCGGGGGGAGGACGCCATCCTCACCCGCATACTCGCCCTGCATGGGCTTGAGCCGCACAATGCCAACACCCGCTCGCGCTATATCTATATACACGGCACGAATGAGGTCGAACTGCTCGGCACCCCGGCCTCGCACGGCTGCGTGCGCCTGTCACCGCAGGATATGCGCACCCTTTTTGACCGCGTGCGCCTGGGTACACGGGTCGTGATAGAGCGCTGACCGGGCCGCCATCTCGGCCTTCTTTTATTGTTGCAGGAATATATCGAGCTTAACCCACAGCCTGTGGCGGGCACTTGCCAGCCGTCTTTTCTGTTCGTATTTCTCGGCTGTCTCGATAAAGCTTTGCAGGGTAATAAGCTGGAGCACCGCCTGCATCACCGTATCTCGGTAGGCAAGGGCCCGCTGCGGACTGCGGCGGCGGATGTAGGGCGGCTCGAACCCCATCGCTTTCAAATCCGGATTGTTATACATTTCCAGTGCACTGAGCACGCAGAACATGCGCTCGCAGAGTAGGCGCATGTCGATGGGCGGGGTGTCAATGAGGTCTGAATCTTCTTGTACTTCATACGGTAAGTAGCGAGTGAGCTTGAAGCCCAGTGAGTAGTTGCCATGGCGGAACGATACACGCGTGCCGTCGGCGCCGCGTATGATGAGTGCCAGCGGGTGTTTGCTGCGGTGCTGCATTTGTTTTTCCATTTCCAGCATACGCGGCATTTTGCACGCTGTCTCCAGGCTGACAACGTTCACCTGCTTTATGGTGGGTGTGGCCAATACCGTGCTCCAATCAGGCGTGATTTCGCTGATATAGGCTATGTTGACATCTCCGCCGAAGAATAAATGCTCATCCATTCTCTCCGCCATGTCGGCAGATACCATATCGCGTTTTATCGTCTTTATGTGCCGGGGCGGTACCAGCATACGGTGCAAACGGGGAACCATGGAGGGATTGTGCTCGTTGTTTTTTATCGGCACGCTGCTCATTGTATCAGCATTGAGTATGCAGAATGAACCCACTAAGCATTGATGAATAATGCGCTAGAGCGACAACTCGCCGCGAAGCTCCGCTTTATCTTGCTTATGGGGCCTTTATGTTATAGATTGAGGGAACGACTTTTTTCAAGGAAAAACAGTTTTTTCTTGCTTCTGCATACTCAATGCAAACCGAGAACAATGAAATCACGATTAGCTGAAAAGATACTGAAAGGGCTGCCCGTGGGGGCGGGAGACTCTGCGCGCCTGCTGCTTGAGGTTGTTGAAGAATTGGGGGAGCGCGCGGCAGGGCTGGAGCGGGTGGAGTTGTTGCGGCTGTTGCGGCGGGTGCTGCGGGCAGGGGTGACGGCTGTCGCTGCGGCGGAACAGACGGTGAGTTTTGAGCATGCGGCGTGGTCGAGTGTTGAGGCTCGTGCCGGTCGGCGCGCAGCGACTCGGCGTGATTTGCGGCACTTTGTGCGGCGCATGCTGAGAGTGGACGGCGTGGGGAGTTGCCCCCTGCGGAGCATGGGCGTAGCCGATTGCAGGCGAGTGCTTACCGTGGCGTTCGGTGCCAGTGTTCACAGTTATCGCAAGGGGCGCGCTATATTACACAGTATATTCGCTCATGGGGTGAGGCAGGGGTGGTGCAGCATCAACCCGGTGGATGCCGTCGTGGCGCCCGTAGCGCAGGAAAACGAAATTGTGCCGCTTACAGTGGATGAACTCGGGCGTTTGGAGTCCGCCGCCACCCGCCCCGAACACGCTGATATGCGCCTGTCACTGCACCTGATGACCTATTGCGGCCTGCGCCCGGCTGAGGTATGCCGCCTGCGGGCAGATGATGTAAGCTACACCACGCAAGAGGTAGTCGTGCGCCCTCTGGCGAGTAAAACGGGCGGCGGACGAGTGATTCCGCTGCGGCGCATAGGGTTGCTGCGTGGTGTGCCACGCGTGATCCCGCGTAACTGGCAAAACCGCTGGCGCGCCTTGCGGCAAGCGGCCGGGTTCAGTCATTGGCAGGCGGATTCGCTGCGCCACACCTTCGCAACCTATCATTTGCTTCACTTCCGCAATCTGTCAGAGTTACAGCTGGAAATGGGGCATGGTACCCCGGCGCTGCTGCGCTCACGCTACACCAACCTCCCACGCGCGAGCCGTACTGCGGCAGACGTATTCTGGGGTAAACGACCGTGAAATAACACCTTTTGCAAAGTGTCGACCGAAAAGTTCACTTTTCTTACCCGTTTTTTCGGCTTTTGTCAAAAAGTGCCAAAAAAGTGATTTTTGAAAACATTGATTTTTCAATGTTTTGAGAAAAATGTTGCGAAAAAATGCAAAATTTTTAAAAAATGAGCTTGACGTGTGGCGATGATTCGTGTATACTTCTCGGCACACCGACACGGTGAAGCCCGAAAGAGCGAGCGAAACGCTGAAACATGCGACGCTGAGTAACGGCCGGGCGAGGCAGTTTTTAATTCACGGACTTTCCGTGGCACCAAGGCTGAGCAGTGATGCTCGCCACCGGATACAACCTTCCGGGTGGGGTGCCGGAGAGGATAAAGAGAGGGAAGGAAAAGGTCGTGACGCGTGC
>JAZRKM010000008.1:0-2630 GCA_045646325.1 Akkermansia sp.
GCACCCTTTTTTTATTTCATCGCTTCCACAAGGGGGAAGGACTCATTGTCGTCCTTCCCCCCATCCTGCTAGGGCAGTTTGGGCTCCTATGGAGACTTTTTGGGCGGGCTTTCGGTGTCGCATTTGATTTTACAACTTGCACGGCGAGAGCCTGCCGTAAAAAAAGCCTTGACTTCCCGGAATCAACAACTTACACTTCGCGTAATGACTCGATTGAAAAAAATCCTGATATTCAGCTTGTTCCCGATTGTGTGCATCACAACAACCCTTTTGATGGCAGGTTGCGATTCCATCGGCGTGAGCAGCAATCTGGGAGCCAGACTCGACAGCATGGGCAAAGCCGTACCCATGGCCTATAAAACAGGCCAATATACCCTGAACGGCAAGCTCTATACCGAATGCGAGGTGGCCTATCAGCAGTTTGAGACACCCATCATCGAGTTCAGTTTCGGCCATCTGGTCTACACGGCCGAGCACAACAGCCTGCCGCCGGATGCCCAGGCACCGCCCCCTACACGCTACCTGCTGGCCCGAGAAGGTTACGAGGTGATACCGGCTGCCGATTTTGATTACACCCACGCAACAGGTGCCGCCAAGCCCAAATCGCTCAATCCCATTCCCTCTGCCTATTGCTGCCATTTTCGCACGCTGAGTGCAGACTACAACCCGCACCCCCGGAAGGCGCAGGTCAACTTCCTGCCCGAGCAACGCAGCACCGGCAACCAGCTACGCACACCGCTGGTGGCCGTAGTCTCGTGGGGTGTGGATGTCCCGCTCACGTTAATAGGCAATACTGTACTCTACACGATAACCGGGGCCCTCGGCCTCGTCTCACTGCTAATACCATGAAATCCATCATCTTCTTCATTGCAGGCATACTTTGCCTGATGTTACCTTCCTGCGTCTCCAGCAACCTCGGCGCCAAGCTGGACAGCATCGGCAAGGCCGTACCCACCATTCACAGCGACACCTACAGCGGACTCTACCAACTGAATAGCGACTATTACATGGAATGCGAGGTGCGCTACATGCGCTATGCTCCCAACTTTGCGGACTGGTATCCGGACCCCGTACACTGGGGCACGCGAGCGCAATACGAAGAGGCACAGGCTTATCTGAACGCGCCGAAACCGGAGCGCTGCTTACTGAAACTGAATGACAAAGCACCCGAGCTGATAAAAGCGGCCGACTTTGACTTTCGGAAAGCCCGCAAAATCAATCACGAAGACCTCCCGAAAGGCATCCGATGCCAAATTCCCGACTCTATCTGTACCGGCTGGCATTTCCGGAGTGCCGACCTGCTCAAAAAGAACGGAGAGCCCCGGGAACTCGCCATCCTGCCGGAGCAACGCACCCTAGGGAATCACCTGCGCGCGCCCCTCGTTGCCGCTATCTCCTGGGGCGTGGATGTCCCCCTCAGTATCGCCACTTCTGCCGTTACAGCCACCATCGGCGCCACCACCTTTTTCGTCGCCGTTGTCATCTGCGGCGAGCCGTTTTATTGATTTTCAATAACAGATGGATATTTACTCCGCAGCCGGCACCTGGGGTGCAGCCGGCGCGGCGGGAGCAGGTTGAGCGGCAGGCTGAGCGGTCGGTTGGGTGCCGACAGCCTTTGCGCCGGACTTTCCGCCCGTGGTTTTCGGGGTTGATTTAGCAGCCGTTTTCTTTTTCGGAGCGGGCGGAGTGAGGTCGGACATGTTGGTGCAGCCCTCAAACGCGGCAGGGAAGAAAAGGCGAGCCGGAGCCTCCGCCGCGACAATAGCGGCGCGAGTGGCGGCCACATTCTCCTGCCCACCGAAGTTCACCGCACGGCGGAAAATCTCGTGATTGGTACCGAACACCATGTAGCGGTGCACCTCGTAGGGGGACTCTTCGCACTCTACCTTCTGCTCCAATACGGTGAATGCCGCCTGGTACTCAGCCCCGGCCAGGGTGCTGTGCATGGGCGCCGTATTGTAACCGCCTGGGTAACAATAGGTTGAGCAATTACCGAACTTATTCATCAGAGTGGTGCGTGAGTCGGCCAACTCTTTTTTCAGCTGGGCTGCATATTCGGGGGAATCCTGCTTATAGCGCTTCCACTTGCTGGGGTAAAGATGATTCGAGGAATGACTGCCGATGGTGGCGCCATTCGCCATCATCTCCTCAATCTGAGCGGTGGTCATCGAATCCCCCTGCACATCGATATAACGGGTGTAAAGGAACAGCGTGAAGGGGTAACCGTAGGCCTTCAACACGGGATAGGCATCCGAATGCACACTCTTCCAGCCGTCGTCAATGGTGATGAGCACGCATTTCTCAGGAAGGCAGCGAGTACCGAAACGCCACTCCAGGAAGTCCTGCATGGAAATGACGCTGATGTCGGAATCCTTCAGGAACTGCATCTGGCGGCAGAAATCAGCCGTGCTCATGCGCATTTCCGTGCGACTCTTGGTCTTACTGAAATTGTGATAGCCAAGCACAGCCACACGGGTCTGTTCGCGGGGGACAACAGGCTGCTTAAACTGCGCGCTCACCCAATCGCCCTCGGGGTTACGCTTGCCCAGCACGCCCAACGAAGGCTGAACGGGGGGCAATTCTTCCTGAGCAGCAGGTGTTTCCGGCGCAGGCTCAGCAGGGGCGGGCTC
>JAZRKM010000009.1:0-20813 GCA_045646325.1 Akkermansia sp.
GGGGAAAGGGAACGGTTCAACCCCGCAGCCTGCGGGGTGAACAAGAGAGGGGAGCCGCGGCGCGAACCGTCGCGCTCCCCTCTCTCCGGGGGTTAAGGTTTATATGTGCGTGCGTTCATCATTCATCAGCAGTGGTGCTCAGACCAACGGAGTGAATGTCAGCTTCGGACAGCGCAGCCATCACGTCGACGATACGCTGGTGCGGGGCACCGGCTGCACCGTGCAGCATCACCACCGGGGTGGTTTCCACTGCGTCTGCCTGCTCCTTGAGCATCTTAAGGTTCTCTACCAGAGATTCCATACGGCGCTGCTGCAGGTAGGCAGGCGTGCCGGGCTCCAGAGAGGGATCGTAGGCCTCACCCACGGTCAGACCTTCGTTCCAGGTCACTACACCGGCCTTCGTCACATAGATGTTGCCGGGGTCAACCTTGGGCTTCTTGGAACTGGAGGTGTCTCCGGGGGGCGGGATGCTGATGTCGAGCTTCTTCTCACTGACGAGAGAGGTAGCAGCCAGGAAGTAGATGAGCAGCAGGAAGCAGCAGTCAATCATCGAGGAAATATTGGAAGTTATTTCCTCTTCTGCCGGCGGGTCGATTTTCTTGCGTCTAGCCATATTCGGAAATGATAATTAAATGCTGATTAGTTCTCTGCCGGCAGCGAGCCGAAGACGATATTGCTCACACCGGCAGCGGCTGCTGCACGGATAGCACCGGAAGAACGGCTCCAGGGTGCATCGGCATCACCACGCAGGTAAAGACGAATCATCTCAGGCTTGATACCCTTGGCCTCCATAGCCTCGCGCTGCTTGGTGATAAACTCAGAAAGCTGCTGACTCTGACCACTGGTATAACCGATGGAGTTCTGGCTGGCATCTGCCACACCCCAGACGGTACCGGGATAAGCAGCGTAGGTCTGATTGAACTTCTCGAGCGCCTTGGGGTTCTTTGCACCCATCACATCAGGGTCAGCAAAGACGTTCACCACGATACAGCCGTTAGCATCCTTCATTTCCGAGGCTGATACCGCATGCGGCATATTCACGCTCGGATCCTTGGACACCGTAATCTGAGAGGCGTTCACAATGAAGAACATCAGCAGAAGGAAACAGCAGTCAATCATGGGAGAAGGATCACCCTCGCAATTGACTTCCTCCGGTTCTCTTGATTTTTTCTTAGCCATGTGTCGGATTCAGAAAATGTTGGTAGGTTAACGCCTGCCCGGTGATGGACTCACATCGGGCAGGCCCGTGGGATACAGGCTTAAGCCTGCTCCTCTTCTTCTGCATACTCGACTTCCTCCTCGCCCTCTTCGGCGGCATCGTCACCCAGACCCTCGGGGATACGGGCAAGCTGAGCCTCAGCGTTGATGACGTTGATGGAGGTGTTAACCATCTCCTGAATGGCGTTCACGCTCTCAGCCTCAAGAGCCTGGGCTTTCTTCTTCAGGAAGAAGAAGGCCGGCACGGCGAGAATGGAGATAATCAGACCCCAGAAGGTGGTAAGAAGTGCCACAGAGATAGAACCTGCGAGCTGAGCGGGGTCAGCCTGACCGGTTTCAGCCAGCACGGCGAAGGCTTCCACCATGCCCTGTACCGTACCGAACAGACCGATGGAGGGAGCAATGGTGCCGCAAAGAGCAAGAATGTCCACATACTTCATCAGGCGCGGGCGCTCGTTGGCTGTGAAGTCAGCGATAGCGTCTTCGATGGCGTCTTTACCGAGGTCCTCGGGGCGATTGGCATCCACATTGGGCAGAGCATAAGCAACCAAGCGGCCCAGGTAGGTGGGGCTGGTGGTGGCGTGCTGAATAGCGGACTGCACGCGGCACTCCGTCATGAGAGCCACAAGCTGAGCACGCAGCTCCTCAGGGCAGAACTTCTTTTTCGAAAGCTCCATCACGCAAATCACGACAAGGAACACCGTGATGGCGAAGAGGATGACGAGGGGAATCATCGTCCAACCACCATCGATAACCCACTTGTCGAGCATGGTCTTCTGAACCACGGTGGCGCCATCTGCGCCCTCCTGAGCCAGAGCCATTGACATAGAGCCCATTGCAACTACTCCAAGGGAGAGTGCACGTACGCCGTAACGAATAATCGTGTCTTTCATAATAGTTAAAATGCTGTTTATGCAGAATTGACGTCCTCTATTTAACCATATTTTCCTGACTTGTCGAGAAAGTTTTTCGCAAAAGTGGTATTTTACGCCGGAATTCAGGGATTTGCTACCTGTTTTCCAACACATCTCCGGCTTCAGAAGCTACGGATTTCTTAATCAAATGCGCTACCTGTGTATTCTGTATGACACCGCGAAAACGCCCGGCCCCGGCACCTGCGGCATAAACAGGCACAGCCACGCCGCTGTGCTTACCGGTGGTAAAAACCGCACGCACCTGCCCTCGCTCAGCCGAACCATCGAGAATAGCCAGTCCACCGGTCTGATGATCTGCCGTCACTACCAGCAGGGTGTCCGGGTGCTCCGACATCCACTGCAGCACCACACCAACAGCACGGTCGAAGTCAAGCACCTCACGCACGGTTTCATCCAAATTTCGCTCATGAGCGGCCAGGTCAATGCTGGAGCCCTCAATCATCAGAAAGAAGCCATCCGGTGCATTCTGCAGGTGTGTCAGGGCACGCTGCACATTCCGGCTGAGCAAATCACCACGCTGACTGGCCGGGGGACAATCACCGGGAGCAAACAGCTCCACATCAGCCCCGCTCTCGCGCATGGCGGCCAGTTGTTCGGGGGAGAAAGCAGCCGCCCCGCCCCCCAGCGCCACATCAAACCCGGCAACCGTCAGCGCATGAGCAATCGCGCTTGTATTGTAGCGCGAGGAGGTATGGGCATAGAAGGCAGCCGGAGTGGCATCGGTAATCGCCTTGGTCACCACCAGGCCGGTAGCCATCCCCCGGTGGCGAAAATACTCCGCCAGTGACTCACGGGCGGTACCATCGGGAGTCTGCCCCAGCATGGTATTGTTGGTCTTCACCCCACAAGCGAGGGCTGTACCGCCGGCGGCGGAATCCGTAATAGTCTGATTGGCAGACACCGTGCAGCTGAACGCCGTACAGGGCAATTGCGTGATATTAAGTTTACCGTGGTTGCAGAGCCAGGCAGCCCACAGGTGCTCGGCGCCCATACCATCACCTATCATATAGATGACATTTTTTGCCGGCCCGGCAGCAGGGGCAGCGCTTGCAGGCAGAGTGACCAATTCATGCACAGGCATATCGGCGACTGTCTGGGGCTGTTGCGGAGCCGCTGTCAGCAGCCCGCCCAGTAAACACAATACGGAAATCAGTACTTTCATGCTGCCTACTCTACCACCCCCTACCCTGCACCGCAAGCCAATTCGACCGGGACGGGGCGAAATGCTGTCATCAATCCCTCCATGCCTATTTTCAGGTGAACACAACCGGCCGCCCGAACATCAAATAAGAGCCTGAGAATGAGTTTCGCCGCCCCCATGAGTGGCTCGACCGGCTTGCATGAAAGCCACCCGCGCTCATTTATTCCGCCACCTATCAATTAAAAGCACCATGTCACGTTCAGACCACAGGACTGAAACCATAGCTCTGCCCGGCCACTACCTCATAGCAGAATACGATATCACCTACATCGACGCTTGCACCTGGATGTCAGACGAGATGGAGAGTTTTCTGAATCAGGCCGCGCCATACCTCAGACAAAGCTCAAAAAAGCTCACGGTAACAGCCAATGTACTGAGCGAACTGCAAAATTGCGCCCCGCTCAAATACGCCGCACAAAATGCGCTCAAACTTTTCAAACAGCATGCGGACCTCATTCATTTTGAATGCGGCGAGGCGAGCAATGGCACAGCGGACGGCGAGTTTGTGCGGCGCTTCTTTTTCAACCACAACAAGCAGCGTCAGTTACTCATCACCCACGACCAACAGCTTGCCGCCGACATACAGAACTGTTGCCCGCATGCCGGTGAAGGCCCCTGCCCCACCACCGCCGTCATGACGTTGTGGCAGAACGGCGACCTCATCACCTTCGATTGCCTGCAACAGCGCAAAGATTACCGGGCGCGTGTTCGGCTCGAAGAAATGACAGCCGAAACAACAATCTATCTCGACAGCTCAGCCCTCGCCAACGTCCATTTATCCGCCCTGTTGGAGCACCTGAAAGCACCGTTGATGGCACAGGAAAAAAAAGCCAGGGTGCTCAGCAACTCGCTTTCTGCGGAACTGCGTACGCTCACCGAACCGGTACTGAGAGAATACGCCCCGCTGCTGGATATCGTCATGACCGACCCGGCGCTCAGTGAAACCAATGCTCTGTTGGGCGAGCTTTACCTGCAACCGGAAAACATGGGCAAAAACCGGCTGATACTGGTAACTGATGATGTAGCACGCGCCAATGAACTGCGCAATCGCCGCCCCAAGTGCGACAGATTCCCGTTCATCGACTTCATGACCATCAACAAATACGGCTACCTGAGCTACCTGAAGTTGTCGACCCCGACCGCCACGGCGCACCCCTTGCTCCCTGCCCTGCAGAACACCCCCTATACGTTCCGCCAACAGGCTCCCACCCGACATGCGGCGCATTCTCCGGCACCACGCACCATGCACGAACGAAAATCCGCCGCCTACGTGCCACAGCTTATCGGAGCTATCAAGTGCGGCAATCTGGAGGCCATGAACGCCTACATTGCCAAGGGGGCCAGCCTGCGCAACGGCATCATCACCGCGCTCTGCCAGAGCAAAGACGATTGCCTGCGCGAACTCATCGAAAGGGCCGACAGCGGTATCGCCCCTGAGTGTTTCGCCTGGTGGGTCACCTCTTACTACTCATTTACCCACCCGGGGTACCTGGCAGAAAACGAGCTGCATTTTGAATTACTTGGCCAACTTATCTCTAAATCCGCGCCGCTGACCGGGCAAAATCAGGTCATGGCCACACTGGCGGAGCTGGTCAGCGCGCCTAATGCCGCCCATGACCGGCTATGGGAACTCATACGTCTGGCCCTCGGCAAAGGCGCCCCGGCAGACGTCTGTGCCGCAACAAGCGGTGAATCCCTGCTCGAAATCGCGACTCGGCAAGGCCATACGGAAATGATGCAGTTCCTGCAACAACGTTGAGCTCCGACCTTGAAACACCAGCGGCGGTCATGGGAGCCATGACCGCCGCAAAGTTTTATTGATGTAGTTAAGCAGTGTATCAGGCCTGCTTCTTGCGGGGCAGGAAGAAGAACATCAGACCGCAAACCACCATAAGAGCACCGGCAACGCTCAGCGGAATGCCCAGCGCAATGTTGGCATCTTTCAGGTAACCGCCCAGCCAGCTGATGAGTGCACCGGCACCCACCGAGGTGAGGTTGAGCAGGCCATAACCCGTAGCGGAGAAACGCTCATCAATCTGCGAGCGCAGCACAGGCATGAGAGTGGCATCGAGCGAGCCCTGAGCCACACCCTGCATGGCCACCAGACCGAGGGTGGCAGCCAGGCCGAACTCGATGGGCAGCCCCAGGGCGGGAAGCATGGCCACCACCACGCAGGGACCGGCCAGGCAGAAACCGATACCCGGCACGTAAGCACGAGCGTTCGGATTGTTGGTGCGGGCATACCACATATCTGCAATCACAGCAGCGATAAGCACGGCGCCGTACTTGGCGAAGTTAATCCAGCTGGTAGCCTGCGGACCGGCCTCGGCCTCAGGAATTTGGAACATGTCGATAAGCAGGCGGGGGTACCAGCCCATCAGGAACCAGTTAGCAAAACCGGCAATGGCATAGGCAATCAGCAGCATGGGGAAGGCACGGCCGCTGAAGAGGTTGCGCAACACGTCCATAATGGTGAAGTCGTTACCGGCAGCAGCAAGTTTCTTCTGACCCTCGGCAGCAGCGGCCTCGGCAGCGAGCTCCTCGGGGGTAGCACCCTCGGGGTCACGCAGGAAGAAGATGACGATAAGAGCGTAGGCCACACCGATGAAACCGAAGGTTTCGAAGGTCAGGCGCCAGCCCAGCTGGCAGGGCTCACCGGCCATCATGGCACCGCAACCGGCCAGCACCTGACCGGCATAGATACCGCTCATGTGAATACCGGTAGCCATCGAGCGGGTCTTACCGCGGTGATAGTCCGAGATAAGAGCCAGAGCAGCGGGGATGTAGAAAGCCTCGCTCACACCCATGAGGGCGCGCCAGAAGATAAGTTCCTCGTATGAGCCGGCCTTACCGGTCATGTAGGTCACAGCGGACCACACCACCAGCGAGCAGAGAATGATGAACTTGCGGCTGAAGCGGTCTGCCAGGAAACCACCCACCGGGCTCAGCACGGCATAGATGATGAGGAATGCCGAAGTCACCATACCGAAATCGGCCTGCGACATCTTTATGCCGTCCTGACCTTCGGTGATGGACTGATTGAGCACGGCAAGCAGCTGGCGGTCGAAGTAGTTGAGCATCACTACAACCCACAGCACGGCCACGCAGGCCCAAGCCCACTTGCCGGGGCCACCGGCGGGGGCAGCCTTTGCCACAGGCTTGTTTTTAAAGCCGTTTTTCAGGCCGATAACAATGGCGGCGGCGGCAATGGCCAGGGCGCCCCACAGGGTTACCCCCACGGCCTCGGAGCAGGCACGCAGAGTATCGATAAGCCAGGCGGCACAAGCCTGCCAAGCCTCTACGTACCACGGTACTATTGTTTCGTTCATGTTGTGTTATTTAGTTATGTTTATGTTGGAGATAAGGGGAGTACGGATTCCGGGGTGAGTTTCACCGGAAATAATGTAGATAAGCTGACCGCTCTGTACAGCGGGACAGGTTGCCACTCCTGTGGCATTACCGCCCTCTTTAGCCCACTGCATGGCAGCAGGGGCGAAGGAATAAACGGTAAAGTTCTGCCCCGGGTGCTCAGCGGGAGCCTGCCCGCAGAGCGATGCGCGATAGTAGTTACCGGGATCACCGGCTACCACATAGAGCTTACCGTTGTAAGAGGGCAGCGGGTTGGCCACACCTACAAGCGGTTCAGGCATGGGAGCGGGGATGGTGCTCCAGGTGTCTGACTCTGGGTTGTAGCACATCACACTGTGCAGGTAGGTGCGCTCTGCTGCCGCCTTGGCGTCCGGGTGCAGAGAGCAACCACCCATCACATAGATACGACCGTCAACCACACCGGCAGCAGCCAGCATACGGGCCTCGGGCATGCGTGCGAGCTCTTTCCAGCCCTCCTTGGGGGCAGCCATATCGAGCACAAAACAGCGAGAGAGCGTGGTGACGCTATCAGCTTTTTCCTGCCCGCCCATCACATAGAGTTTGCTGCCCACCACGGCAAAAGCCGGGTAAGCCACCGTAACAGGCAGTTCGGGCCAAAGCTCGGTATCCAACTGCCCATCTACCAGTTTGCTGGCTGTCACGGTCGCCACGTGTCCGCCATCGTTGCAGCCACCGGCTATCACCATGGTATTGCCATAAGCCGCGAAAGCTGCGTAGCCGATGGGAGCCGGCAGCTGCCCCACCACCTTCTGTGACGGGGCCGATTCGGGGGCGTTCGGAGCCAGGCTCAGGTAGGTTACATCGCCGTAGTAGGCCTTTGCTCCACGCTCGGCGGGAGTTTTGGCGCCCGGTTTGGCATTCGGGAAGTTGGCACCGCCGGTCATGAGCACGCCGCTCGATTGCTCAAGCAGCACTGCGGCCATACCGGCACGGCCCACTTTGTCACCAATCTGCCAGGGGGCGCAGGATTCTATCTCAGCCTGCGCGGCAAAGGACAACGCAGACAGCAGGAGGAGAGTACGTTTCATCGGTTGACAAAAATCAGTTTATTTCATAACAGCACCCCACACCTGATTGGAGCGCTTACCGGGGCGTTGCTCACCGTTCACGATGACAGCCAGCCCGTTCCACTCAGCACAGGGGAGCACGGCACGAGCCACTGCCATTTCGCCGCTATCAGCCCACTTGTCGCAGCAGGGGCAGTAGCACAGCGTAAAGTTGTGGAACCCGGGGTGATTCTGCGGGGTAAAGCCCTTGACCGTGGCATCGTCTCCACCCAGCAGGTAAATTCGACCGTCAATCACAGGTGCCGGGGTGGGACCTGCCGCGCAGAAGTGGGGCAAATCGGCCAGCGGAGCCCAGCCCCCGGCCACGGTGTAAGCCCAGGCATCTGTAAGCATATCGCGCACCTTACGCCCGTCTTCACCATCTTTCAGCCCGATACCGCCCAGCACATACACCGTATCGCCCACGGTCGCCATCTGCTGCAGGAATCGGCCGCGTGTCGGCATGGCCGGCCCCTCAGACCAGGAATCGGCCTCGGGGTCATAAATCCACATGCGGCTCTCGGCGTCCTGCTCACCGGGAGCCAGGCTACCACCCTGCACATAAACCTTGCCACCCATCACGGTCGCGGCATGACCGGTCAGAGTCACGGGCAGCGGAGCCAGCGCCTTGCAGCTCAGGGCAGAGCCATCCCAGCTGAGCAGGTAGCAATCAGCCACCGCACCTTCGGCATTGCTGCCGCCTATCAGCATCACACCACCGGGCAGAGTCGCGGTAGCACCATAGCCGAGCGGCTTGGGCAGCGGGGCCCCCTCCTGCCAGCCGGTGTTGTCTGCCGTCAACACAAACACACGCTCCGTCCAGCGCTTAGGCCCGCCCTCCCACAGCGGTTTTTCAGGGAAATTCGCCCCGCCGCACACAATCAGCGCGCCGTTGCTCACACCGGCATACATACCGGCCCAGCCTTCAGCATCCGGCAAATCAGCCAGTTGCTGCCATTGCAAAGAAAGGTTAGTCATATCCATCACAATCTATATTTACCTTAAAGATGTCCGATTAGCAAGCAAAAAAAACTCCGTAGTCAACCCTGAAGATATCGCCGGGCTCCACATCTCGCATAAGTTGCACAACAAGGCTGGAAAAACAAGCTGAATGTATACGAAATAACTCTGCAGAAAAAACGCGCAAACACAGATTTGCGTTCTTGACGCGCGCGGGCGAATGATTCGGCTTGCCAAATCGGTTGCATTCTGCTAAACTTCGGCACAGCTTATCGTCAGCATGCAGCAGTACTCACCATATCTGAACCCCAACTGGCCGGATGCCGTGTGGGATGTCTCGGGGGCGTTCGTCAATGACCGCGAGCTCATCGCTTTTCACGACTTCTGCACACTGCTGCTGGGGTTCAGCCCGTACAACATCGTGCATGGAGCCCCGCTCTGCACCTGGAACAGCGGTCGCGTGCTGCAGCACCTCATGCGCTCAGCAGAGGAAATCCGCGCCGCCGGGCTGGAGTACGAAAAACGCAAAATCGCGCTGTACTATACCTTCACCAACCTCTGCCTGAAAAGTGAACACATGGGCGACCCGCTCGGCAACGCCATGCTCACTTTCGCCACCAACCACAACCCCACAGGGCGCAATGCCGTCATCTTGGTCAGCGATGCCCTGCTGGAGCACGTTCGCACCAATTTCCCCACGTTGCGGACGGTATCAAGCATACTTAAAATCACCAATGGCGGCGGCAAGGGCAAGCTGAGTGCCTATCAGCAACTGGCAGAGAAATACGACGAGGTCATGGTTCACCCGGACGATGTGCTCAACTATGATTTACTCGAACAGCTGGAGGATAAGGAACGCTACATTCTGCTGGTGAATGAGTACTGCATACGCGAATGCCCCCTGCGCCCCTACCACTACAGCTCACTCTCGCAGATGGCCCTCAATTACTTCGGGTTCGACAGCAGCGACTTTGACAAAAAGCAGGCCACCAACGGCTGCCGCAGCCTCGGAACCCTGCTGACCCACCCCAAACACAGCGTGCTGGCACTCAACACCCCAGAAATTGCACGCCTACGGGAAATGGGGTTCCGCCACTTCAAGATGCAGGGGCGAGGGCACGCCAACGCCTCATCCATACTTTTCGACCTGCTGCGCCTGGTACTGCGCAATGACGCGCCGGATGAAAACGCCATGCACGCCATCGGCCAGCGATTCTGGGAATCCATCTTACCGTACGAACAATCATGAGTGATTGCAATTCCAGCGTTACCGCTAAGGATATCAGGTTTATGGTCGAGAACCATCTACCCGATGCCGTGTGGACATTCGGCGGCGCGCTGAGGTTCGACCGGTCACTGCTGCTCATCTGCACGCATCTCGGCGATAGTTTCCCGCTGCGCAAGCCTGCGCGAGTTGCCGGCTGCCCCGCCTGTAAATGGTCGTTGGACTGGTACACCGAGCTCCGCCCCATGTCGCTGCCCACCTACGGCGAGCGACTGGAGGCATACGCCTCGATGAGCATCGGTGTAGTTCTCTGCTTCGACAATCCCCACATCAGCCCGGACATGCTCAACGACAGCTATGGTAATACCCTGCTCGATGAGCTTTGGAAACGCGACCGCGTACACCGCAACGCCGTCTGCGTGGCCAATGACCTGCTGGCAGCTCACATACGGCAGCGCTACCCCAAACTGCCCGTCATCTGCCACGCCAACCGCCTGATAGCCGAGCGCAGCAAGCGCACGCCGGAGCTGTATAACCGCCTGCTCACAGAGTACAACGGCGTATACCTGCACCCGGCCGACGCCGTAAAACCGACTATCTACACTGCCATCAGCGAGCCGAAGCGCTGCCATATCATCATCAACGATCCGCTGCCTCGCACGGCAGCCCTGCGCCGCGACCACCTGCGCCTGCTGGCCGATATTCGCCAAGACCCTTACAATGCCGACCTCAACCGCCGCCGCAGCGCCCTCGCAGAGCGCGATGGCTGGCACAATGTGAGCAAAGATACCCTGCGGCAAAAAGCCACCTGCAACCTCACTCGCACGGAAAGCGCTGCCCTCTATGCAGCGGGCTACCGCAACTTCACGGTTCAGGGCAGCCAGTTCCGCAATGAAATGAGCCTGCTCTGGGATATCTTCGCCTGCACCCTCGACGACAGCCCCGTGCTGAACAACAAGTCCGCGCTCATCGCTTCGGCTGTCATGTCAGCATTCGGAGCCCCTTCCTCTGCCCTACCCAGTGGGCTCAAGCAATTTTCTTTCACCAATTACGAGTAACAGATTTATGAACCGACTCCACATATTCAGCTCCGAATCCGTAGGTGAAGGTCACCCCGACAAGGTGGCAGACCTTATCTCAGACACCGTGGTAGATGCCTGCCTGAGCCAAGACCCCGCCAGCCGCGTGGCCTGCGAAACCCTGGTGAAAGACAGCCACGTTATCCTGGCCGGGGAAATCACCACCCAGGCGGTTATCGACTACGAAAAACTGGTGCGCGACACCGTGCGTGCCATCGGCTATGCCACCCCGGCAGATGACCCCGTTTTCAACGCCGAGACTCTGAGCGTAACTAACCTGCTCTCCACCCAAAGCCCCGACATCGCCCAGGGTGTGGATGCCCGCGAGGCCGAAGGCAAAGAAGGTGCCGAACAGGGCGCCGGCGACCAGGGTATCATGTTCGGTTACGCCGCCAATGAAACGCCTGAACTCATGCCGGCCCCCATCATGTTCGCCCACCGTATCATGATTGAACTGGCACGCGTGCGCCACAACGGCGAGGTCGCTTGGCTGCGCCCCGACAGCAAGAGCCAGGTTGCCGTTGAGTATGGCGAAGACGGCAAGCCCGCCCGAATCCTCAACGTCGTACTCAGCACCCAGCACACCGAAGAGGTAAGTATCGACACCATCCGCGAGTTCTGCACCGACCTCATCCGCCGCGTGCTGCCCGCCGAACTCATCACCCCCGAAACCGAATTCTTCATCAACCCCACCGGGCGTTTCGTCATCGGTGGCCCCCACGGTGACTCTGGCCTGACAGGCCGCAAGATTATTGTGGACACCTACGGCGGCATGGGCCGCCACGGCGGCGGCGCCTTCTCCGGCAAGGATTGCAGCAAGGTTGACCGCTCCGGTGCCTACATGTGCCGCTGGGTTGCCAAACATATCGTCGCTGCCGGTCTGGCCGACCGTTGCGAGCTGCAGGTTGCCTACGCCATCGGCAAGGCGAGCCCGGTTTCCATCATGGTCGATGTCGACACCTTCGGTACCGCCGGCGTGAGCGAAGATGTCATCATTGAGCGAGTGCTGCGAGCTTTCTCGTTCAAACCGGCTGATATGGAACAGGCCCTCGGACTGCGCCGCCCCATCTTCGCGGGTTCAACAAACTACGGTCACTTCTCGCGCCCTGATTTGCCCTGGGAGCAACTCGACCCCGCCAGACTTGCCATACTGAAGGGCGAGGCATAATCGGCTGAACATTCACCCGCAACTCGCCATGCTCGATATCTGTCTGCTCGGAACCGGCGGCACCCAGCCGCTGGTGAACAGGTGGCTCACCTCGCTGATGGTGCGCTACCAGGGCCACGCTGTGCTCGTCGACTGCGGCGAAGGCACCCAAATCGCTGCCCAGAAAGCCGGCATGAGCCTTAAACCGGTAGACAAGATACTCATCACCCACCTGCATGCCGACCACATCAGCGGTTTGCCCGGGCTGCTGCTCACTATGGGTAACATGGGGCGTACCGAACCGGTCAGCATCATAGGCCCGACCGGTACAGAGCGAGCCGTCAACGGTTTGCGCACCATCGCCGGCAGCCTGCCCTTCGAGGTACAGGTCAGCGAACTGTACGGGGATGATGAGCTCATGTATTTTCTGGACTGCGATGTACGAGCCTTCGCAGTCCAGCACGGCATGCCCTGCTACGGTTACAGCTTCACCCTGCCGCGCGGCGGTAAATTCGACGCCGCGCGCGCCAGGGAACAGAAAATCCCCCTCGAATACTGGAAACGGCTGCAAAAGGGCGAAACTATCGAACATACCGACGGGCGCACCTTTACCCCCGATATGGTGCTGGGTCCCGCACGCCGCGGACTCAAGCTCACCTACTGCACAGATTCCCGCCCTGTACCCGCCATCGCCACCGCAGCGGCCGATTCCGATTTGTTCATCTGCGAAGGTATGTACGGTGATGACGAAAGCCTGCCCAAGGCACGCGAAAATAAGCACATGCTCTTCTCAGAAGCCGCGCGCCTGGCAGCACAGGCCGGCGGCGTGAAAGAACTGTGGCTCACTCACTACAGCCCCTCACTCCCCAACCCCAAATCCTGCCGAGACGTCGCACGGGCCATCTTCCCCAACACCCACACCCCACGCGACGGCTGGTTCAAAACTCTCGCGTTCCCTGACTGATAAAGTTCACCTCGCCCCGAGGAGCCCGGTGTGATATTCCGACATTTTTCATATGTTATCATTTTTTTACTATTGACTACAAACACGGAAATATGGTAGCATGTGGCTGACATGAAACACACTCGCATACTCGCCACACTCCTGCTGGGGCTCTGCTGCTGGGCTCTGCCCGCACAGGCTGTGGCAGACGACACTCCCTCCACGGTCAAAACCACCAAAGGTAAAAAGAAAAAGAGCAAGAAAAAAAGCTCCGAACCTGCTGAAGAAAAAGCCGAAACAGAAGAAGCCAAGCTTTCCGCCATCGGCCAGCTGCTGCAAGGTGCGGAGTACTTGACAAATGCTCGCCCCAACCTGAAGGCAAAGTATTTCATCTTCCTGCACTCGGCCAGCTGGTGCGGCCCCTGCCGTGCGGAAATGCCCAAAATTGCTGCCGAATACTCGAATATCCGCAAGAGTGGGCAGGTTGAACTCATCCTCGCGAGTGCTGACCAAGACCCGGCGAAAGCTCTCGAATTCGTCAACTCCAACAATGGCACCTTCCCTGTCATAGCCAAAGGCAAAATGCCTCAACTGCCCGAACAGCCGCAAATAAAAGGTATTCCCGCCGCGGTTTTCGTGGATGCCAACGGCAAGATTCTTGCCACTGAGCACGGCAGCGCTGTCATGCGCTGGCGCGACTATACCATCAAAGACGCCCCCGATATCCCCGTTGCGGAAGACGCCTCTGCCGAGGGTACAGATGATACCCCGCCCCCCACTGTGGGTGCGGCCCTGAAAAAGGTAGACTTCCTATCCGGCAAGCCCTCGACCCAAGCTCGTTACTATGCGTTCCTGCACTCAGCCAGCTGGTGCGGCCCCTGCCGAGCGATTATGCCGCAAATTGTAACAGAATACAAGAAACTGAAGGGCAAGAAGGTTGAAGTCATACTCGTGAGCGGAGACAAAACCGAGGAGGAAGCCAAGGCATACGCCAAAAAATACAAAGCCAAGTTCCCGGTGGTCATGCCGGCGAAAGTAGCCACGGTTCCCGGGTACAAGGGTGCCTCATCTTACCCCTCAGCCATAGTCGTTGACCGCTACGGCAAGGTAATCAAAGAAGGTCATGGTTCCATACTGCTCGAATTAGACGAGACCATTGCCGAAGCCAATCGAGCAGAGAAAAAAAAGCAGAAGGCTAAGAAAGCCCAAAAGGAAGAGAACTGATTTTTCCTGAAAATAAGCCGGCCGGGACACACCCCGCCGGCTTATTTGTAGAGCTGTTTCAAAATCTGAAGGCTAACAAATCGTGGCCTTATTTGTTCAACCGGCTCGCCAGGTATCGCGCCGCCACTCGCTGCAAAGTCAAGGAGGCAGAGGGCATGCTGATACCCAGGGAACAGAGGCGCTCGTTGCTCATAGCGGTGTGACGGGGACGCACCTCGCGGAAGAAGGTAGCCTGTGCCAGCAGCTGCCGCTCCATGGGCGGTAACACGGGCAGCGCGCCCAGAGCAACAGCATGCTGCAGGGCAATCTGAGCACAGTCGTACCAACTGAGTGGCTCACCACCGGAGCACAGGTGGAACACCCCACTGACAGGCTTCGGCAGCAGCTCAAGCACCACTCGGGCGATGTCGGCGGCATCCGTCGGCAGGGAATATTTGTCGGCAATGGCAGCCAGGGGAGCACCACTGAGCGCCTTGCCCAACGTACTTTCCACAAAAGAAGGCTTGGCGGGATTGCCGCATACCCACGACACGCGCAGCACAAGCGCCGCCGCCAGAGCCTCGGCCACCTGCTGCTCGCCCTCGCGCTTGCTCAGGCCGTAGACATTGGCTGGCTTGCACTTGGTGCTTTCGTTTTTCAGGCCGGATTTCACGCCCTCAAGAACATAGTCGGTGGAGAGGTGCACAAAGCGCGCCCCGGTGTGGCGGCAGGCCAGCGCCATGGTGGCCGGCGCCACGGCATTCACCAGGTGGGCGGTGAGAGGGTCATCCAGGCAGGCCTCAAGCCCGCTGACAGCAGCGCAGTTCACCACAGCCGCCGCGCCAGAGCTGAGCACAGTAGCCGTCAGAGCCTGAGCATCCAACAAATCACACTCGGCATGCGAGGGTGCGCACACCTGCCAACCTGCCGCAGTGGCGGCACGCTGCATTACTTGTCCTGTGCGGCCACTGCCGCCGAATAAAAGCAACTTCATTATATGTATTTTCGTTCGCGGAAAAGATGGGCTCGCAGCGGGTCGCAGGCTGCGAGGTGGGAGTAGCCGATGGCGAGAGCATCCGCCGCATCGGGCGCGGGCATTTCAGTGAGGTGTAGCAGGGCACGCATCATGAAAGCTACCTGCGGCTTACCTGCCCCGCCCCGGCCAACGGTGGCCAGCTTCACACAGCTGGGCGGGTATTCCATGATAGGCAGGTCGTAGCGTGCGGCTGCCAGTACCGTGGCGGCACGGGCCGAACCCATGGTGATAGCGGTTCGGTGGGACTGCACAAAGATGATAGCCTCGATAGCCAGTTCATCGGGTCGATACTGCTCGATGAGCGAGCAGACTTTTTCGTGAATGGCCAGCAGGCAACGGCTCTGCGGCAATTTCTGCGGCAGCGAGAGTGTGCCGTACTCCAGAGCCACGGCCTCGCGGTGGTCACCGTCGAGCACGGCAAATCCCGTGTTGCGAATGGCGGGGTCAATAGAAAGAACTCGCATGGCTCACATCAGTTCTGCTCTGCGGCGGTGGGCTGCTCGGGCAGCAGAGGGAAAGTCCCCTGCTCCATCATCCGCACAGCCTGCACCCAGGGTATATCGTTAATATAGAGCTGTTTCGCGACCAGACCATCGCGTTCGCGACAGGCGAACTCAACCGTGGAGCGAATGCGATTGAGGGGGAGTGAGCCCTGATTCGCATCCAGACTTCGCCAGGCGCGGTGGGGCTCTCCGGTATTCTCCGGCACATAGAATCGGTATTGGAACCAGGCATCTGCCTGCTCGTGCGGAACTAACACGAGCTCTACCTCCCCCCGCACTCGCCATACCTTCGCGTCTTCTTCCACGTCATAGTTCCATCGCGCTCTGAGGTGGGTACGCATCTCGCCGGGGTGTGGGACATCCCCACTACTGCCGAGTTTCACCACACGGGTCAGCTTCGACTTTCCGTCAGCACCGGCCACCCAATAACCGGCCAGTTTTTCATCAATCCTCCTTTGCCAACCGTCTGTAGCAATCTCTATGGAATCAGGGTTAGTAGCAGCCCGCGCCGGCAGGGGCTGCACGGTGATACCCTCCGCCACTTCATCCGGGGACAGCCGGATAGGCATACACTCATTCCAGTGGAACAAATCGAGAAACAGCGGATCTTCCATCGGGTAGGTGAACTTGCAATCGAAGCTCACATAATCACCTCGGAAAAAGTCGCGGGGGTCGAAGGCATCACACTCAACCAGCAGGGTGGGCGCCGCTGCCAGCTCTACCCTGCGGGCGTGATAGTTGTAGCCCAGCCAGCCGAGCTGAGCCACCACAATCACAAAAACAGCAATAAGAGAAAGTCGTTTTTTCATCGTCTTAAAGAGTTGTGGTCGATTGAGCCTCTTTCACGGATTTCACCAGGTGGCGCCTCCCCTTTTCAAGCAGCCAGCCCATGCCCAGCATCAACAAACCGGTCACCACCAGCACCAGACCGGAGAAGGTGTAACTATCAAGCACATCTGCCACGAGCGCAATGGCGGCATATATCACCATGAGCGAACCGATGTTAATCCAGCTCAGGCGCAGGGCACGCCATCCACTGTAAATCATGAGCAGCGCGAAGAGCATGTAAACCACTATCCCGGATAAACGCCCTGCCCACTCAGGTACCAGGGCCTCATATCGCTCGCCATACAGCGTGAAATTACTCATCATCTCGCGTACGCAAGCTACCCCCATCACTGACGGAAGACACAGGCTGATAACGGCAACCACCCCACACCATGGCAACCAAGCGACTCCTCTCGACTTCAGGCACAGCAGCAGCAGCGGCAGTATTCCCAGCTCCGCCCAGAACACCGCATCTACTTCAGGGAAATCCCCGCGAACATACATCATACTCTGCGCGGCACTCACCCCCACCAACAGCAATACGGGAGCAAGCCAACTGTAGGCCGCCCACCGCTCGCCGGCAACTCGCCAACGCTCAGCCAACGCCCACCACAAACCGCCCAGCAGTGGCAGCGCCGCAATCATATATTCATCCCAGTCCACCGCAGGCCATACCGTGCGCAAGCTCAGGTAACTGCCGCGAGAACAGCACAAAAGCCCCAACTCCACAAACGAACACACGGCAACCACCCATATCAACAGGCGCTGCCGGCAGACAAACGGCAGAAGCACGATACCTGCAAAAAAGAGTGTGAATCCCTCGACAAAAGGATTCTGCAACTGAAAAATCTGACCATAGAGAGCAATACACCCCAGCCACATGCCGGCCCCGCAAAATCCTAACACCTCCGCCACCATCGGTCTTTGTGCACGCTGCATCGCCCAACCCAGCCAGCAGAGCAGCAACAACAACATCGCGCAGCCCATTTTCACCACGGGTGGTATATCATACCAATTAGCCGATATGAGCATAATGATACCTGCCACGATCAATCCGCCGGCCAGCGCACACAGGCAGATGAGCAACCAGCGCCATCCCCGCCCGTCTTGCAGGCGGAAATGCTCCGTTATGGCAGCTGCCTGTTCCGGCGTAATCAGCCCGGCAGCCTGCATTTGTTCTACGTCTTTTCTTTTCATGGATACGAGGTTCCAGCGTTACTTTCCCATTATGAACAGGCCGGGCTCAGATTGCAAGCTCAAAATCGCGGAACTTTTTTCGCCCATTCATCGCGCACGCGAGGCCGATTAGCGCCCCCAAACGAACCAACCCCCTGCGAAAAACGCCTTTTTCGCACGGAACGCTCGCCCCGATACTACCCCAACTCACCATCAAGAAAGAAAACATGCCTTATCCATTCTTGTTCTGTAGATTGCAAACAGATAAAATTTATTTAACTTTTCTTGGTATTAAAGCGCTCTTTACTATTATGTGTGTTTTTTAGCGTTTTTCTCCCTATTTTCGGCATATTTCGGACTATTTCAGAACTTTTTACTCCACTATAACGCGACCGCCTGCACCTTTTTTCTAGCACTTTTCAAGAGTTCTCATTACTGTAAACCTACTTTACATACGCAAAGTACGCCCAAATTCGCACTTTTGTGCCCATTTTCGTGTAAAAATCCCCGTTTTTTCACTTTTTCAGGCAAATCAGGAGTCCTGCGTGGTGAGCACAGAGACGCACAGATGGTAAGGAAAAGTTAAATATCGCCGCCATATTCCTACTGTGTTAAGGGGTGTATATTTTTTAGTTCAGTTCAGGCCAACATGAAAAAACAGAGGCCGCCACCTACCAGAGCCATCGATTTTTTCTCAAGGCCTCGTTGCCGTTCGTTCCTATAGGTGTATAGGGTGTTCGCATTTTTCAAAAGCAACGCCGCGTCGTGGCAAGTCATCAGAAGAAACATTCCGGAGCAACATTTTGCTGCCTTGACGGTTTATCATATATTTTTATGATTGGTTTGTTTTACACTTTTGCAAAACTTGTTTTCAGTATATGTATGATTTTTACCATCTATTAAACTCCCTGCTTTATCATATGTTTTTAACCTTCGTTTGAAGCGCATAAACTGACATTTTCAGAAAGACTAATAAAAATACAGTCAATGAAGTTCAAAACAGGTGAAAAATATCGAGGGCAGACTTTGGCATTGCAGGGAGCGCGGGCGTATGGTAAAATGCGGGCGATATATGACTTTGGAAGAGCTGAGACAAGAGATTGACCGCCTCGACGCGCAGATAGTGGAGCTGCTGAAGCAACGCATGCAATGCGTGCACGGGGTGGGGGAAATCAAGAAAGGGAGCAACTCCCACATCTTTGTGCCCGAGCGCGAGAGCAAGCTCTTCGCCAAACTCATGGCCCACAACGCCGGGGTGCTGCCCGAAAAGGGCCTGCAGAGCGTATACCGCCAGATTGTGAGCATGAGTTTCGCGCTGGAGGGCGGCATGAAGGTCGGCTATCTGGGCCCGGAAGGCACCTGGAGCCACCAGGCTGCGCAGGCACGCTTCGGCGACAGCGTAGAGCTGGTTCCCTTCCCCAGCTTCAATCACATCTTCCACGCCGTTGAGCGCAAAGAAGTTGACTACGGTATGGTACCCATCGAGAACAGCACAGACGGCAAAGTATCGCAAGCACTGGATTTGCTGGGAGCCATGGGGTTGCGCATTTGCGCGCAGGTACACCAGCCCGTACTCAACTGCCTGTTGGGCAAGTGCGACCCGCGCACTATCCGCACCGTTTACTCACACCCGCAAGCACTGGGGCAGTGCCGTGAATGGCTGCTGCAGAACTACCCGAATGCCGCTCAGGTAGCCACCCCCTCCACTGCAGAGGCTGCCCGTCGCGCCGCGGCGGAAGCCGACAGCGGAGCCGCCGCCATCGGTAGCCGTATGGCCGCCGAACTCTATGGCCTGGACATACTCAGCGCCAACATACAAGACAAGGCCGACAACACGACGCGCTTTGCCGTCATCGGTCGCCAGCGCAACGCCCCCAGCGGCAACGACCGCACGACCATCTGCTTCAGCGTGCCACACACAGCAGGCGGTCTGGTGAACGTGCTCAACATCTTCCGCGACCACGGGGTGAACATCTGGTGCATGGACTCGCGCCCCACGCGCGACACAGCATGGGAATACTTATTCTACATTGATGTCGAGGGGCATGAAGAGGTAGAGCCGCTGCGCAGCTGCCTGAAACAGGTGCACGACACCACCCCCATGTTCAAGGTACTGGGTTCCTACCCCGAAACCTGATTCTGCACACCATGGCCTTCACCTACGAACAGGCGCACACCCTGCTGCGCAACGCCCGGGCCAACGGCCGCCAGCCGCACGCCCTGCTCTTCACCGGCGCAGCGGAGGCCGGCACACACCGCCTTGCCCTCACCTTGGCAGCCGAGCTGAACGGCGCACGGGCAAGCTCTTTGGAGAACCTGCAGCACCCCAACTGCCGCGTGCTGCGACCGGGCTCCAAAATACGCACTATCTCCATTGACGCCGTGCGCAGTGTAGAGCCGTTTCTGGCCTTGCGTGCAGATGAAGGTGCCACCAAGCTTATCATCATTGACGAGGCAGACCGCTTGCTGACCGAGGCGGCCAACGCCTTTCTGAAAACGCTGGAAGAACCCCCGCCACAAACACTTATCATCCTGATAACGGAGATACCCAGCAAGTTGCTACCCACCATTTTATCGCGCTGCGTGCGCATAGATTTACGCGATTCACGCCCCGGCGTGCGCCTCAGCCGAGTGCAAGAGCTGTTTTTGCCGGCAGTAAAAGCCGCCCTGCCCCGTGTGGGTAATGATGTAGCGGCCTTGGGGCTGCGTGCAGATTTTCAAGCGCTGCTGGTAAAGCGCAAAGAAGAAATCACGGAGCGCATTACCGCTGCCCTTAAGGCTGAAGCCAAAGCCGTATCGGAAGGTACGGATATCAAGAACTGGGAGGCCATGCAAAAGGATATCACCAACGCACGTATTGAGTCCGAGTACCTCGGCGAGCGCGAGCAAATGCTGGAGCTGCTCACCCTGTGCTTGGGGCAAG
>JAZRKM010000010.1:0-6237 GCA_045646325.1 Akkermansia sp.
ATAGGGCATGGTAGGACTTTTGTCCTCCATGCTCAATTCTTTTATCGGGCTATTGAGTATCTTTTGCTCTCTCTTATGCCAATATCGACGTCTTTTTCTACTCCGGGAATGGGACATGCCCACACTTTATAACGAAGAGCCGAATTGATTAGGGAAAGCCCCGAGCCACATGTGTCCCAAAGATTACAGAAAAAGGGCACCAAACGACATATAATCAGCGTATTTTGCTTTCATTTCTGCGCAGGGGTATCACGAACCTGACCATCGGCAGTAAGCGTTCGGTTATCCAATATCCGGCGTTAGCCGCTAATCCTTAATTCGTAAATCGTAAATCAAAAATCGTAAATACGCGTCTCCCAAATCTTTGGGACACGTATGAATGCGTCTGCCTCGGTGTTTTTTTGCTTGCGGCCAGCTGAAATATATGCTAGCCTGATAAGGTCAACTTGCATTGAATATTTTTTTATGCGTAATACTTTATTTCTGGCAGCATTAACTGTCGCTCTGGCCTCCGTTCAGCAGGCCGCGGCAGTGGAGTTCCCGGGGCAGGCCCCCGGGGTGGCCGTTGTGACTCAGCACGGCTCAACATACACTATTGGTAATTCTCTTCTGAGTGCTGAGTTTAAATACTCAGACGGCGGCGTAACTTTCGGCGGACTGAAAACGGCCGATGGTACCCTGCTGGTGGAGGAGGGGAGTCCCGTCTTCCGTGTCACATTGGCCGATGGTCGCCAATTCAGCTCTGCTGACATGACGGTCACTGCCCCCGAAGTCAAAGCTCTCTCTCCCGACTCAACGGCACTCTGCCTTGCCCACAAGGTGCCCGGGCAGGCCATATCGGCCACCTTTACCGCACCGGATTCCTCATTCAGCATTGAATGGCTGGCTGTGCTGCGCGATGGCTCCCACTATCTGCGCCAGGAGTTCACGCTGAAAGCCGGTGAAAAGCCCGTGCCTTTCAACACCATCACCGCGTTGGAGCTCACGCCGACCGCTCAGGGCGGCAAGCCCTCTATCTCCGGCAACACCACGCACGGTACCGTTGTGGTGACCGACAAGCTGTTCATGGGGCTCGAAACCCCCATGTCGGCCATGACCGTGGGGAATCAGGGCGCCGTCATGAAAGACTCCTGGAATGCCGAGAAATGGACCTCTGATATGTTCGGCAGCGCCTTCTCTGTGCCGGCCGGGTTCCGACCGGTATACGGCAATAAGTTTGATGCCGTGAGTGGCCCCATACTTCGCGATTTGAAAGTGGCAGAGGGCGCTGTGAACTTTGCACAGGCCGGCGATTGCCGCATATCATTCCGTTACGAGGGCGGCAACCATCGCCTCAACATCGTTGGTGTACAGCTGGTGACGGCCGGCGGCCAGGTGGTGGCGGAGGATATTCACGCCGGGTTCACCGGTCATGCCTCGAAAGATGCTGACTATACCATCAATGTGCCGAAAGCCGGTGCCTACCACCTGCGCTACTGGGTGGAAACCAAGACGGAGTCCCTGAGCAGCCGCGGCCGTATAACCCTGTCGCTGCCCATGGCCGCTCCGGAGCAAAAGGACGCCATCCCGCAAAACCTTGTGCGCGGTAACTGGGTGCGCAAAACCAACCTTGTCCCCGGCTCGCCCTGGAAGGTCAATTCCGTCATCGGTCTCTTTGCCCCCGGTCAGCAGCGCCGCTCGTTCCTGAGCTACATCGAGCGCGAAAAACCCGTTCCCTACCGTACCATGGTGCACTACAACGACTGGTACGAGGTCGGTATCGTGCTGCATGACAACGCAGACCCGCTCAAGCGCACCACGGAAAAAATCTCCCTGGGTATCGCCGAAACCTGGAAACGCGAGCTTTTTGAAAAGCGCAAGACCAAGATTGATGCCTTCGTGATTGATGACGGCTGGGACGACTTCAATTCCCTCTGGGGCTTCCATATCGGGTACCCCAACGGGTTCTCCAAGTTGAACGAGGTGGTGACCTCCATGGGCTGCGGTGTGGGTACCTGGCTCGGTCCTGTCGGCGGTTACGGTACCAGCAAGCAGCTGCGTATCAGAAATTGGAACAAAACGCACCCCCATAACCAGATTTCCAACTTCGAGCTCTCCAACCCCATCTATTTCGATGCCTTTGTGGGGCGTTGCTCCGATATGGTGAAGAAGTACGATATGCGCTACTTCAAGTTCGATGGCATTTCCACCAAATTCCATGCCAAGGGACCGGGGGCTCTCGAAGATGCCGAGGGTATTCTGCAAGTGCTTGCCGCCCTGCGTCAGGCTCGCCCCGACATCTACCTCAACACCACCGTCGGCACTTGGGCCAGCCCGTTCTGGTTCATGCACGCGGACTCTGTCTGGCGCCAGGAAAACGACTTCGACCAGGTCGGTAACATGGGCGATGCCCGCGACCGCTGGATTACCTACCGTGACCGTCTGGTGCACGAGGTCTTTGTCACCGGCGCGCCGCTCTTCCCCATCAATGCTCTGATGACCCACGGCACCATCATCACCAAAAACGGTCCGCCCCGCGTCATGAGCAAAGACCCCGCCAACTGCGTGAAGGAAATGCGTACCGCCTTCACTTGTGGCTCAGGCCTGCAGGAGATATATGTCGACTCTGACCTCATGTCGCAGAATAACGGCGCGCTCTGGGATGAACTGGCCGCCTGCATTGCCTGGATTCGCCGCAATGAAGACGTGCTGGCCGACACTCACTGGGTGGGCGGTAACCCCTGGGACAAGGAGAAAAAGGATGGCGACATCTACGGCTGGGCTTCCTGGAATGCTCAGAAGTGCACCCTCTCCCTGCGCAACTCTTCCAAGTACACCAAGACCCTTCGCACCACCCTGCGACAGATTCTCGATGTGCCCCCCGGCCTTTCCGGTACGGTGACCCTGAGCAGCAGCTTTGCTGACCAGACCAAACTCCCCATCATGGACACCCCCATCGGTGTCGATACCCCCATTGAGATTACCCTCAAGCCCTTCGATGTCGTTGCCATGGAAGGTAAGTGCAACGTGGAGTAATTTCTCGCTTCTCTGTTATACCATCACCGACACCGCCCGGCAGACAGCCCCGCCATACAGGGGCGCGTTTCCGGCGGTGTCGGGCTTTTTTTGTGGACGAGGGGGTGAAGTCCGAAAGCCCCGCCGAGGGGCGGCAGAGAGTAGCGCGGGGGAAGCGAGCCGTCAGGCTCGCGCAGCCCCGGGTTGTGAGAGAAAAAGTACATGAGAGCCCGACGCGGAACGCGGAGGGCCGACAGATGGCGCGGTTCGGTTTGTGTGGTAGCAGGGTGTTTTTTTGCTTTTGTTCTTGGCACATGCTGTGCTACGTGATAACATGCCACAGAACCTGAGCCGAATATGCCACCGTCTACCGTTTATCCCGTTTCACAACGTATTATCAGTATAGATGCCTTACGCGGGTTGGATATGCTCTTGCTCTGCGGTGGGGCGACCACGCTGCAGCTCTTTATCAGCCGGGGTGCAGGTGATTCTGCCCCCGCGTGGCTCATGCAGCAATTCACCCATGCGGAGTGGGGCGGCCCCTTCACCTGCTGGGATCTGGTCATGCCGCTGTTTATTTTCATCACCGGTGCCAGCATGCCCTTCGCCTTTGCCAAATACCGCGAAAAAGGCGGTGCCCACTGGCGGTTTGGGACGGCATGGCGTGTGATTCGCCGTGTGGTGTTGCTGTTCCTGCTGGGTATGCTGGTGCAGGGGCAGCTTGCCACTGCCCGCCCGGAGCAAATGAGCCTTTTTTGCAACACTCTGCAGGCCATTGCAGAGGGGTACCTTATCGCCGCTGTTGTGCTGATGTTCGGCGGTCTGCGCGCGCAAATCATCACCTGCATGATATGTATGCTCAGTTATTGGGCTTTGCTGCGCTTCGTACCCTACGGTGGCCAACCCGCCGGACTTTTCCTCCCCGACAACAACCTCGCCATCTATATCGACCACATCTTGCAGGGCTCCTGGCAAGACGGACCCCCCTACAGTTGGATTCTTACGGCGCTCTCCTTCGGGGCGCTCACCCTCATGGGGAGCATAAGCGGCTCACTTATTCGCGTACAGCGTGGGCCGCGTACCGTTGTACGCCTGGCTCTCGGCGGGGGCGCCTGCCTGCTCGCCGCTGCTGCGCTGCAAGTCGATACCCCTCTCATCAAACACATTTTCACCACCACGGCCGTGCTGTGGAGCGGGGGCTGGTGTATTGTGCTGCTGGCGCTCTTTCACCTGCTGTTCGACTGCTGCGGCACCGTTGCTGCCCGATGTGCTTTCCCCCTGCAGGTCATCGGGTGCAATGCTTTGCTCGCCTACCTGCTCACGGAGATACACGGCCCCGGCGGCCATAGCATTTGGTGGGGGGTAGCTCACCCGCTTTTTCACGGCATTGCGGCCCAATGCGGAGCTGCCGCCGCGCCGGTGTTCGCGCTGCTCAGCCTGCTGCTGCTGTGGTGCTTTCTTTTCTTCCTGTACCGCCACAGGGCTTTCCTGCGGGTCTGATGAGGTATACAGGGTGAAATCTGCCACTCATTTTCATCTTTGGCTCGCGTTAAGCGGTTAATGGCCGGGTGAACCGCAAAAAAGCGCCGCCCCGCGCTTCGGTGAGAAGGCGGGGCGGTGGTGTGATAGGGTAGTCGGGCTTTAGTGGTTTCGTGTGAGAGGGGGGCTTACATCATGCCGCCCATGCCACCCATGCCGCCCATGGCGTCAGCACCGCCGTGAGAGCCGCAGCCGCAGCTCTTCTTCTCAGGCAGGTCGGCGATGAGACACTCGGTGGTGAGCATCAGACCGGCGATGGAAGCGGCGTTCTGCAGGGCAGAGCGGGTCACCTTGGTGGGGTCAACCACACCGGAGGTGAGCAGGTCTTCGTAGGCATCGGTCACGACGTTGTAGCCCATGGTGGGGGACTCCAGCCCCTTGACCTTCTCGACGATGAGGGCAGCCTCGCGGCCGGCGTTCTCGACAAGCTGGCGCAGGGGGGCCTCAACAGCGCGATAGACGATGGCGGCGCCGGTCTTCTCGGCGCCGGTGAGGTCGAGGGAGCAGATAGCCTTCTGAGCGCGGATGAGTGCCACACCGCCGCCGGGTACGATACCTTCCTCCACCGCAGCGCGGGTGGCGTGCAGGGCGTCGTCCACGCGGTCCTTCTTCTCCTTCATCTCGGTCTCGGTGGCGGCACCGACCTTGATGACGGCCACGCCGCCGGCGAGCTTGGCGAGGCGCTCCTGGAGCTTCTCGCGGTCGTAGTCGGAGGTGGTGTCCTCAATCTGCTTGCGAATCTGGGACACGCGGGCGGAGATGTCGTGGGAGTTGCCGGCGCCTTCGATGATGACGGTGGTGTCCTTGGTGATGACAACACGCTTGGCCATGCCGAGCTGGTCGATTTCCACGTTTTCGAGCTTGAGGCCGAGGTCCTCAGAGATGCACTGGCCACCGGTGAGGATGGCGATATCCTGGAGCATGGCCTTGCGGCGGTCGCCGAAGCCGGGGGCCTTCACGGCGGCTACATTCAGGGTACCGCGCAGGCGGTTCACCACGAGGGCGGCGAGGGCCTCGCCTTCGATGTCCTCAGCGATGATGAGGAAGGGCTTGCCGCTCTTGGCTACCTTCTCGAGCACGGGAAGGAAATCCTTGAGGTTGGAAATCTTCTTCTCGAAGATGAGGATGTAGGGGCTTTCGAGCACGGCCTCCATGGTGTCGGCGTTGGTCACGAAGTAGGGGGACAGGTAGCCCTTGTCGAACTGCATACCCTCCACCACGTCGAGGGAGGTGTCGATACCCTTGGCTTCTTCCACGGTGATAGTGCCGTCCTTGCCCACTTTGTCCATAGCCTCGGCGATGATGTCACCGATTTCGGAGTCCCAGTTGGCGGAGACGGTGGCGACCTGAGCGATTTCCTTGCCGGAGTCGACAGGCTTGGAGATGTTCTTGAGCTCCTCAACGATAGCGGCGGCGGCCTTGTTGATACCGCGCTGCAGGGAGATGGGGTTGGCACCGGCGGTCACGTTGCGCAGACCTTCGCGGTAGATGCTCTCGGCGAGCACGGTGGCGGTGGTGGTGCCGTCGCCGGCGATGTCGTTGGTCTTGCTGGAGACCTCGCGAACGAGCTGGGCGCCCATGTTCTCATAGGGGTCCTCGAGCTCGATTTCCTTGGCAACGGTCACGCCGTCCTTGGTGATGTTGGGGGAGCCGAACTTTTTGTCGATGACGACATTGCGACCGGCAGGCCCGAGGGTGCTCTTA
>JAZRKM010000011.1:0-8575 GCA_045646325.1 Akkermansia sp.
GGTATTGCCAGGGGTATTCTTCCGCATCAGCATCGTGCTCAGCTTTGTCATCGGTATGTTTTCGCTGGTGACTATCGGGGCGCTGGTTCGCGAGCGGCGGCGGCGCGGCCGCCCCAACACCCGCAGCGAGTGGAGCCCGGCAGTGCTTTTCTTCACGTGGATGATGGCCTTCGTGCTCATCAGTACGCTGCTGTTGCTTACCCCCGGCGCCACGCGAGTGCCTATCAGTTTTACGGAGGCATTCTTCACCTGCGCCTCGGCCATATCCATTACGGGGCTTACCTGTGTGGATGTTGCGACCACCTTCACCCCGCTGGGCAAGATTGTGCTGCTGATTGATATTCAGATTGGCGCAATGGGTGTGATGACGTTCTCATACTTCGTGCTGCTGATGGTCGGCAAACAGCTCGCCCTGCGTGACCGCCTGGCTATATCGTCCATGCTCGACCAGCGGGGCGCCAACATCATCCCCGCGCTCATCAAGTCAGTCATTTTCGTGACCTTCAGTGTGGAGCTGGTAGGGGCGGCTCTGCTCTATATCCTGTGGCAAGGTGCGCCCGGAGTACCGCAGGACCACCTGTGGTTCCGCTCGCTGTTTCACGCGGTTTCGGCCTTCTGTAACGCGGGTATATCGCTGTTCCCGCAGAATATGGCGGAGCCCTGCGTGGCGTACGATAAAGCGGTACAGGGGGTGATGATGTTGCTGACGCTCGCAGGTACGCTGGGCTTCAGCGTGTACCTTGAGGCGCTCACCCGCTTGGGGAACCGCGTGCGCGGCAAGCGCAACCCGTTCCGGTGGAGCACGCATAGCTGGCTTGTTGTGCGGGTGACTCTCATTGTGATGCTGGTAGGTACTGTGGGGCTGGCCTTGCTGGGTGCGCTTGAGCCCTCCCACCACCAGCAAACAGCCGATTTCAACCTGTGGGAGAGCATGTGGAACACCATCGGGCGCTCGGCGGGGTTCACGATTACGGATATCAGCACCTACGGCCAGGTTTACCAGTTATTCCTCTGCCTGCTCATGTTTGTGGGCGGCAACCCTGCCGGTACGGGTGGCGGCGTGTTTGCACCGGTGGTGGCGCTGTGTGTGCTTGAGGTGCTGCGAGTGCTGCGCGGGCAGCAGGATTTGAACCTGCACGGGCGCCGCATCGCGCGCAACACAGTCGAGCGCGCCATGGCAACGGTGGTGCTCTCCGGGTTCCTGATTTTTGCGGGCACCATGTTGCTCATTCTTCTGGAGCCCACGATTGCGCAGTCGGCCAACGGCACCATCAAATTGCTGTTCCTGGAAATCAGCGCATACACCACCACGGGCTACAGCATTTGCAACCCCGGCGAGCTTTCGGATTGCTCCAAACTCTTTATCTGCGCCAACATGCTCTTCGGCCGGGTGGGTATGTTCACCTTCATGCTCATCTTTATCAAACCCAAAGAGCCCTCCCCCCTGCGTTACCCCGAAACGCGCTTACCCTTAACCTGATACACACCATCCCGCACATATGAAATTCGTTATCATCGGCTTAGGCCAATTCGGCAAAGCACTCGCCATGTACCTGAGCGACAGCGGCTATGAGGTCGCCGTGCTCGACCAAAAGGAAAGCGTGGTGGAAGAAATCCGCAACCACGTGGCAGATGCCCAGATTGGCGATGCCACCGATATACGCGCCCTGCGCCGCCTGGATTTGGTGGGAGATTCCACTTACGTCATCGTGGCAGTGGGTGAGTGCTTTGAGCGCAACATACTCATCACCGCGCAACTCAAAGAACTGGGTGTAAAGAATGTTTATGCCCGCAGCGTAAACGAACTGCACGGCAAGGTGCTCAAGCTCATCGGCGTAACTGACCTCTTCCGCGTGGAAGACGTGGCCGCTAAGCAGCTTGCGGCGCGATTCATCAACGAAGGGCTCATGCGCCTGCGCAAGATAGATGCCACCCACTCCCTGGCCGACGTGCGCCTGCCGGATGACTGGATTGGCAAAACCCTCATGGAGGTGAACATGCGCAAGCAGCACCGCATTAACCTGCTCACCGTGCGCCGTGGCAAGATGAGCGAGACGAGCAATGATGATGTGCTGCTCGCCCCCGAACAACCGGTTATCGACACGCCCGAACCCGGCATGAAGTTCCAGCAGGGTGATGTGCTGGTCATCTTCGGCAAGGATGATGACCTTACCGCTTTTGTAAAGAAATTCAATCTCTAAGCCACTTATGCCCCCTCGCGTCACCTTGCCCGAAAAACAGTTCGGCGGTTATATTTTCGACCTCGACGGTACGCTCGTCGACAGCATGCCCACGCACTACAAAGCCTGGCGGGCGGCCCTGCAGAATCACGGGGCCCCGCACCATGTCTTTCTATGGCCTGAGTTCGTGGCCCATGGCGGCATGGCAGCCCCCGATATCGTGGCCGATTTGAACCGCACCTACGGCCTGCACATGGAACCACTCACCGTGGCCAATGAAAAACGCGCCCTCTACGACCAACTGCTGGAGAGTGAGCAGCTGCCCATCATCCCCGAAACCGTTGGCTTGGTGCGTGAACTGCACGCACGCGGTATACCGTACGCCATCGGCACCGGCAGTGCTATCAACGGTGCACGTGCCACCCTGCGCTCCGCAGGCATTGAAGAGCTCTTCCCCATTATCGTCACCCCTGATGACGTAGCCCCCGGTCGCGGCAAACCCGAGCCGGATATCTTCCTGCTCGCGGCAGAGCGCATGGGGGTAGCACCAACCGATTGCGTGGTGTTCGAAGATGCCGAACCCGGCATACAGGCCGCCCGTGCTGCCGGCATGGCACAGGTATGGGTAGCACCTTGTGAGTAAGGTGGTTGCACTTGCCCTTGCGGCGACAAACACAATCCCCGGCTACACATAAAGCCGGGGTGTTTTTTTGGGGCTCAATCTTGTTGCTCCGGAGCGGTGGCCTGAGTATCCTCCGGCTGCTTTGTCTCGCTCTCGGTTTTGTCGGCCTGAGCCATCTTGCTCAAGGCAGCCTGTTTTTTCTCGGACAAGGCGGCCTTCACCACACTGTCAACCTTTGAGGCAGGAACCACCTGCGCCCCGGTAAGGGAGGGTTCCTGCCAGAGGTATGACTTGCGCGAATCGCGCAGCTGACCACCGGCATACAAATCCACGCGCCACGAGAGCACATCACCCAGTTGCTTGCGCACATCGCCATTGAACGCGAAGCGGTACATGTGATTTCCCTTGGACTTACGCGGTTCATTCACCACGTATTCTGAGGTCAGCACCGTTGAGCCGGTACGGGCTTGGGTATAGAACATCACCAGCTTCATGGGTTTATCAGGCTCTGCATCATACCAGCGCACATAGTAATAGTCGCCCAGGCGCGCCACACGCTCCGTGTGGGTATTGGCACCGTACAGCAGGTACCTGTTGTTGGCCCTCAGAGGCGAGGTTTCCCATGAAGTCGAAAAACTCTCCGTTGTTTTCAAAGGTACATCCGCCACCCCTGTGATGTACGACTGCTCCACCGACCGACACGCCACCGGCACCAGCATGCATGCTGTGGCAAGAATAAAACTGCTGAAACTGCGCATAAAGATATTCAACAACACTATGGACCATTTGTCAACGAAAAAAGTATTCATCTACTGCACATATTCGCGCCCCCCTCCATGAAAACACTTGCCAATGAAGATAAGTATGCTATCATCAGGGTACACGCGGGCGGTTCCGCATACACTGCCATGAAGACATTGAAAATATTTGCACTCACTTTGGGGCTGTTGCTGCTTGTGCTCGCAGTTGGCGTATGCACCATGGTAGAAAGCTCCGCCACCCCGCCGGAACACCCCGCCACGGCATACGAGATAGACAGACTGCGCGGCCACGTCAATACGCTGTGCGCCTCCCCCCGCTACGGCGATACGCTGGAGCACGCGCGCAGCTACATCGAGCGCCGACTCAACCAAGCCGGCGGCTGGCAAGTGAGCCGACAGGCCTTCACCACAGCCGATGGCGAAACCCATTACAACATCTGCGCTCTGCGGCGCGGCAGCAGCGGCAAGCGCTACATCATCGGCGCTCACTATGACGCATGCGACACAGGTGAAGGCCCTAATCCCGGCGCAGATGACAACGCCAGCGCCGTTGCGGTGCTGCTCGAACTGGCGGAGTTCCTACCCGACACAGCCCCCACGCATGACATTGAGCTGGTAGCCTGGGCCTGCGAAGAGCCCCCGTGGTTCGACAGCTGCGACATGGGCAGCGCTCACCACGCCGCGGGCTGCAAGCCGGAACAGATTGCCGGCGTGATATGCCTGGAAATGCTCGGCTACTACAGCGATGAACCGGGCAGCCAGCCCCCGCTGTTCCCGGGGCACTCGCTGCTGCTGCCCACGGTGGGGAATTTTGCTGCGGTTGTGGGCAATCTGCAAGCGCGCCCGCTGGCCAGGCACATCTACACCAATCTGCAGTGCAAGCTACCGGCCGTACGACTCAATGTCCCCTGGGCCGAGGGGAGCGAACTCTTCTTCAGCGACCACCGCAACTACCACCCGCTCGGCATACCGGCCGTGATGGTGACGGATACGGCCATGCTGCGCAATCCGCATTACCATGAACCGACCGACACGCCCGAAACGCTCGATTACAATCGGCTCGGGCTGGTGGCAGAGGCGCTTATACACACCGCCCGGCAACTTGCCTGGTCGGAATATACCGACAAACGGTGATTTGCCCCCGGGGGGGGGGGTAACGTCGCCGCGAAGGTCATTTTGACTTGCAGCGGCTCATGTTGCGTAGTATGGTGGCGAACGGGCAAAAGAAAGCCCGTTTTACTATGAATGACGATACACGCGACAAACTGAAAGGAGTGCTGCATGTGGCAGCAGCACAGGGTGCCGAAAAAGCCGGGGAAAAAGCCCGCACCAGCAGCGGTTGGAAGCGCTGGCTGTGGGCAGCGGGCGCAGCCCTTGCGGCGGCCGTAGCCTGGTTCACCTCGCTACCATTCTGAGTGAGGTACGGCAAAATAGAAAGGTACGAGTAGATCTACCGCCTGTACAGTTCGCTGTACAGGCGGTCATTTTACGAGAAAGGGAACACGGGCAGCCCCAGAATGGTGCCGGGCATAATCTTGTGACCGGCGAAGAAACTCTCGGCATTCATCTTGCGGGCACCCGGCGGCTGCATGGTTGATATGCGTATAGCCCCGCCGCGCGGCCCACCGCACGATACCAGCATACCGTCAGGCCCGGCTTCAAGCACCATGCCCGGCACGGCATCCACCGGCTTTTTATAATAGGAATACAGGTCAATGGGCGGAAATATCTTCAGGGGCTTGTCGTCACCGGATTTGACGGAAGGGTAAGTCGTGAAGGTACCGGGCCAGGAGTGGTAGGCGCGAATCTTGCGGGCGACCTGCATGGCGGGTTCATGCCAGTCTATCCGGCCGTGGTGGCGCAGCAGCTTGGGCGCATAGGTCATCAGGCTCTCATCCTGCTCCTGCGGGTCGGCGGTACCATTTCGCAGCTGCGTAATTGCATCGGCCAGAGCTTCCGGTGCCAGGGCTGCGAGGTCATCGTGCAGACTTTCGGCGGTTTCAGTACCGCTCAGGGGAATCGTGCGGCTGCAGATGATGTCGCCGGCATCGAGTTTTTTCACCACATGCATGATTGTCACGCCGGTCTCATCATCACCGGCCTCGATAGCGGCCTGTATGCAGGCAGCCCCTCGGTGGCGAGGCAGCAGAGAAGCGTGCGCATTGATACAGGCTATACGGGGCACATCAATCACCTCCTGCGAAAGGATCTGCCCATAGGCCATAACCACCACAATATCAGGCTGCCACGAGCGAAGGTGTTCGACAGCGGCGGCATCTCGCATGCGCTCAGGCTGGTAAACGGGGATTCCGGCCTCCTCGGCGCAAACCTTCACACGCGGGGGGGTGAGCTGCTGGTGGCGACCGACAGGGCGATCAGGCTGGGTAATAAGCCCTACCAATTCACCGGTCGCCAGCAATGAATGAAATGAGGGGATGGCGATATCCCCCGTAGCCATCATAACGATACGCATGCACCCTTTATGCCATAAAATGCGCAGGAGTCAAGACTTTTCGTGAAAATCAGGCATAAGGGTAAGTTGTAAAATCAAACGCGACACCGTAAAGCCCCGGCAGAATGGAGGGGGGAACTGCATTAAAACGCCTTGTTGCAGGCCTTTTGTTTACACTTGGCATGGATGCTTCTCTGCCTGCCATGCAGACCGGCACGGTGTGTTAGATTTAAACGGAAATGAATCTTGCAATTTTGCCGAATTGTGGCATACTGAGAGTATGATGATGAAACTCCCCGTTCATTCCCTGATAAAGATTCTGAGCTGTGCCTGCGTGGCACAAGGGACTGCCCTGAGTACCTTTGCCCTGCCCGCAGCAGTTCTTTGCCTGTGCAGTGAAGCCCCCGCAAGTGAGGCCGAAATGAAAGCAGACTCCATCTCCCGCCTGGAGTCTGAGCTCTCGGCGCTCTGCGCCACTACCCCGCAGTGGCCGGAGATTCAGGATTTTCTGCAACTCATCCGCGACAAGCGCGATGTAGATGCCCGCAACAAAAACGGCATGACACTACTGGAACACTGCATGCTTGAAATTGAGGCAGGACGTGCTGCTGCCGTGGAAAGCCTGCTGAAAGCCGGGGCCTCGCCCAATACCCCCGGCACAAACGGCATGACCCCGCTGCACCGCGCAGCTTATTTCGATGACTACCGCTCTGCCCTGCGCCTGCTGGCCCACGGCGCCCACCCGGATGTAAAAGACAACCGGGGGGCTCTGCCCAGGCAAAAGACAAAACTGCGCCAGCTCGGACAGATGCTGCGCACCGGCAAACCTGCTGAGTGTCTCACCCCGTTCGCAACAGATATGTGGCGCAAGGCTTGCAGTGGCGATGCCGCTGCACAATACACCATGAGTACTCTTTACAATGACGGCATTGGGGAACAGGTGGGCTCCATTGCCGCCTGGGTTCATGACCCCGCCACCCCTGACCCGGACGCCGCTGAAAGCCGAGCCTGGCTGGAACAGGCCGCAGCCGGTGGCGAGCCGCGCGCTCTCTATGAGCTGGGCATTCGCCTGCTGTGGGGGCGCGATGGGCAGCAGAATGAGATCCTTGCCCGTGAATACCTGCAACAAGCCGCAGCCGCCGGTCACAGCGGTGCAGCTGAAATCCTGAAAGATAACCTCTGATACTCTACAAAAAGAACTCATATGAAGATGGGCATGCTACTTGCTGCGCTGCTGGCTGCCACAGCCGCAGCAGTACCCTCCGCTCCCGCTGAGCTGAATAACCGCAAAGTGCAGTTCAGCTACTCGCCGTCGTGGAAATTTACTCCCCTGCTCATGCACTTCGGGAAAGGCAAACCAGGGACTGCGAACACATACACACTCAAGGCTGAAGACCGCAGTTGCGAAGTCACCTACAGGCCCGATACTACAGGCAAAACCAAAGCCCAGTTGACCATCAAGGGAGCGCAAGACACCGCAACCATCGACATGACCTTCGTGACCGATGTCTGTGGTATCGCTCACATGCGCTGGAACCGGGCGGCTTACTACCACCTCACTTTCCGACTGGCGGAGACGGCAACAGGGGCTGATTACCTCAGCCGCATGGGTGACCCTGTGGGTGACGTGGTGCCGGACTCTCTGGCCGGAAAAGTGCTCGAGATTGATTTCAGCGGCGCCATAGATGCCACGGTAGTGGGCAACGAGCCCCACTCGCAATGGAGCGCGTGCCAATCCACCCCGCTGGTCATTCAGTTCCCGACATCGGGACACGCCTTCACCATCACCCGAAACTCAGAGCCCCCCGCAGGGCTGGAAACAGAGTGGCCGAGTGTTGCCGTGAACTACGAACTGCTGAGCCATGGTGCGGTGGTGGAGCTAAGCGGCTGCATGCTCCAGGTAGAGATTTCACTGGATTTTGAGGACAGTGAATCCGGGCTGGCTCATGTGAGCTGGGGTATGGATGATTCCGTGTGGCTCGTGCGCGGTGCAACCTTCCGCATACGCCCCGCAAAGAGTGCCAACGGTACGGTGCAATGGCCGAGCATGGATAACGGCACCCCAACCACTGAGCTGAGCGTCCTTATCGGGGAATTGCAGCAGCGCAGATACGACAAAGTGGTCGATCGACTGTACCAGCAACGCCTGCTCACCCTGTTGCCTCGCATTGCAGCCGGAGCCCCGGTCGACAGCATCCCGGAAAACGCCAACGGCACCACCGCCCTGCACAATGCCTGCGGGCTCAGCCATGTGGCAATCGTGCAATGGTTGGTTGAGCACGGAGCCGATACAAAAGCCCGCACAGCCAAGGGCGCGAGTGTGGACGACTGTGTAGGCGGGCCGAATGCCCGAGCCATCCGCGCCATCTTGCAAAAAGCCCGCAAATGATTCAAAAGCTTTCACCAACAACACGCTAACGAATCGTGTAGGGGGCTTTCGCCCCCTCACACACCACCGTACGTGCCTTTTATGGCATACGGCGGTTTCCTAACCATTACAGACGACGTTCTGCAATGAGACTAACCCCATTTTCCTGAACCACTCTTTCCCCATGGCTCG
>JAZRKM010000012.1:0-15441 GCA_045646325.1 Akkermansia sp.
CGACCAACCCGAAAACCTGCTGGCCCGCACCCTGCTCCCCCTACCCCTCGACCAGCGTTACAGCACCGCCGACATGCAGCGGCTGATTCAACTCATCCTTGGCTGATTCCGCAAAAGTCTCTACTGCTTTTGCAGAAGACAAGCACACACAACATTATAAAAAATCGACATTCAACCCGCACATCAGGGCCGAATGTCGATTCAAAAATCAGTCTCAAACGCCTATCAGAGCTCGTAGTACGTGTAGCCGTTCAAGCCGGTGCGGTAGGCCTCCAACGCGTCACGGCGCTGGCGGGGGGTAATGAGCCCTTCCTCCACGGCGCGCTCTGCCAGGTTGCGGAACTGCGCCACGAGGTCACGGCTGTCGTACTTCACATACGAGAGCACATCGGCCACGCTGTCGCCCTCTTCCTCCTGCGTGTATACGGGGCGGCCGTTCTCGAGGTGTACACTCACCACGTTGGTATCACCCAGCAGGTTGTGAATGTCGCCCAAAGTCTCCTGATAGGCCCCCACAAGGAATACAGCCACATAATAATTCTCCGTCCCCTCGAACTCGTGCAGAAGCAGCGAGTGCGCCACGTCTTCACGGTCAATGAAATTGTCCACCTTGCCATCACAGTCGCAGGTGATATCCACCAGCACGGTTTTCTGCGTGGGGCGCTCACTGAGCCGCTGAATGGGCATGACGGGGAAAAGCTGGTCAATAGCCCAGGAGTCGGGCATGCTCTGGAAGAGCGAGAAATTGCCGTAGTAGAAGTCCACCATATTGTCGGAGACTTCTTTCAAATCCTCGGGGATTTCACTCATCTCGGAAATACGGCGGGAGATAAGCCCCATGATGTGCCAGTAAATAGCCTCGCCCACACCGCGCTCGCGCAGATTGGCATTGCCGTAGAAGAACTGCATGCGCAGCTGGTCACGGTAGTAGTTGGCGTCGTTGTAGCACTCTTGGATATTCTTACGGGTGAGCATGCGGCGGGTTTCATCGAGCGCCTTCAGAATCTCGCTCGGATTCTCGGGCAGCTCGGGCGGCAAGGCGTCCTGCCCCGGAGCACTGGCGACATCCAGAATATTGAACACCAGCACAGAGTGGAACGCCGCGATTGCGCGACCACTCTCCGTTACCAGCGTGGGGTGCGGCACATCGCACTTGCTGCACAGCTCACCCACCACCTCAACGATATCGCGGGCGTACTCCTCCATCGTGTAGTTACAGGAAGAGTGGAAATTCGTCTGCGAGCCATCGTAGTCCACCGCAAGACCGCCGCCCATATCGAGCGTCCCCATGGGTGCGCCCTCGCGCACCAGGTCAATGTACATGCGGCAGGCCTCTGTCAGCCCTTCACGAACAACGGAAATATTGGGAATCTGCGAGCCCTGGTGGTAGTGCAACACCTTCAGGCAATGCAGCTTATCAGCGGCTTTCAGCGTGTCGACAACCTCGATGACCTGAGCCGTGTTCAAGCCGAACACCGAGCGGTCGCCGGCAGACTCGCTCCAGTGGCCGGAGCCCTTAGCTGCCAGACGCACTCGCACGCCGAGGTTGGGGTCGATACCCAGTTTGCGCGCGCGCTCCAGAATGGCGGGCAGCTCGTTGGGCATCTCGAGAATCAGGCAAATGTTAATCCCCATGCGCTGAGCCATGAGCGCAAGGTCAATGAACTCGTCATCCTTGTACCCATTGCACATCAGGAACGCCTGCGGATCTTTCATCTGAGCCATGGCGGCGATAAGCTCAGGCTTGCTGCCGGCCTCCAGCCCATAGTGGTAGCGAGCGCCGTAGGAAACGATTTCCTCCACAATTTCGCGCTGCTGGTTCACCTTCACCGGGTATACACCGCGGTACACGCCCTTATAGTCAGCCTCTTTAATGGCTTTAATAAAACTCAGATTCAGCTCATCGATACGGGCACGCAGCAGGTCGCGGAATCGCAGCAACACCGGGGCATCCGTCCCGCGCTCAGCCAGCCCCTTCATGATGGTGTGCAAACTCACCGGGCGAGTCTCGCCATCAGTATCCACCAGATTGACCGTCACCTCACCATTACGAGATACGCCGAAGTAACCGTTGCTCCAGGCATCCACGCAGTATAGCTCGGCGGAGTCGGCGGCAGTCCAGTTCTTAACTTTGCGTTTGATTGTGGTGTGTTTGCGAGATACCATAATGAAGCTCAAGGTTAAAGTGCGCGCGCGTTATATACTATAGCCGCACGATTGTCAATGCAAAAATGAGCTGCCATCAAAACATTTTCAGAAAGCGCCGGTTCATTTGCTCTCGTTTCTTTTCAGCCTGATTTCATGAACCAGTCGGGAGAGCACGGGTTCGAGCTCGGCGCGGTGAGCGACCACCCATTCTTTCTCACGGCGACGCTGCTCAGCAATCTCGGGCGCAAAACTTGAGCAGGTGAAGTTCGGAAAACAGCACAGACCGGTATCCATCTGCGTGTAAAACAGAGAAAGGATGATGAGCCGCCGCAACGGCGAACGGCTCTGCCACCAAGCCAATTCCAACTCCTCATAATTGCTGACATAGAGCATGGCCGCGATCATCGAAGCTTTACGAATCTCCTGCTCCATGCACACTTCTTCTTCCCAATTCTCAGTAAAGAAAGAAGCATTAGCCAATTGAGAAACCGCATGATGGCCTCCTGCATATTTCCACTCACAAGCTTCTGCGGACGCCATCGCGCTGAGCATATCAGCCAGGGTAATATCAGGAGCAGGTTGCTCCCCTTCTTCCGGTTCGGATTTCGGCAATACCACCGCAGCGGTACAATTCTCCTGCTGTATATGATATACAGCAACGGTCCCCCCAACCCCACAGGCTGCAGCCAAAAGAGCAACGGCTAAATATCGATAAAACATATACCCGGTTACCTATTTGTTGGGCTGAAGTTTTCCAAACGCGTGTTCCTTATTTCCTGAGTCAACTTCATGGCACAGAAATCCGGTCCACACATGGAGCAGAAGTGAGCTTTTTTCGCCCCAGCATGCGGCAGAGTAAGGTCGTGATAGGCGCGAGCCCGGTGAGGGTCGAGCGAGAGGTTGAACTGGTCTTCCCAGCGGAACTCGAAGCGAGCCTTGGCCAGAGCATTGTCGCGGAGCTGAGCCCCCGGGTGCCCCTTGGCGAGGTCAGCCGCATGAGCCGCCAGTTTGTATGTCACCACACCTTCGCGCACATCTTCGCGGTCAGGCAGGCCGAGGTGTTCCTTGCGGGTGACATAGCACAGCATAGCACATCCGCGCTGTGCTATCAGCGCGCCACCAAGAGCTCCGGTAATGTGGTCATACCCCGGGGCTATGTCCGTAGCCAGCGGCCCAAGCGTGTAGAAGGGAGCCTCGTAGCACCACTCCAGCTGTTTACGCATGTTCTCGGGCACCAAGTGCAGCGGCACATGCCCGGGCCCCTCATTCATGACCTGCACACCCTTGGCCCAGGCTGCCCGGGTCAGTTCTCCCTGCACCTCCAGCTCTGCTAATTGTGCAAAGTCGTTGGCGTCGGCAATGGAGCCGGGGCGCAGTCCGTCGCCTATGGAAATCGCCACATCGTAAGTGGCCAGAATATCGCAAATTTCATCCCAATGGCTGTAGAGGAAGTTCTCCTGCCGGTGAATCAGCATCCATTTGGCAATGATGGAACCACCGCGCGATACGATGCCCGTGGCACGTCGTGCCGTGTGTGGCACAAAGCGCTGCAACAACGCCGCATGCACGGTCACATAGTCCACACCCTGTCGAGCCTGTTCGATAAGTGTGTCCCGGAATATCGGCCAGCTGAGGAACTCCACCCGGCCACCGCACTTTTCCAGGCTCTGGTAAATGGGTACCGTACCGATGGGAACAGGACTGTTGCGCAGAATCCATTCACGAGTTTTGTGAATATCCTTACCGGTGGACAAATCCATCACGGTATCCGCTCCCCAGTGAATCGCCCAGCGTAGTTTTTCCACCTCCTGCTCAATGCCGGACGATATAGCGGAATTACCGATATTGGCATTGATTTTGCAGAGGAAATTGCGCCCGATAACCATGGGTTCGGCCTCGGGATGGTTGATGTTGGCGGGGATGAGTGCACGCCCGGCGGCGATTTCATCGCGCACGAATTCCGGGGTAAAGAACGTCGGCATATTGCCGCCACGGTGAGATTCCGCCGGGTGCTGATAGTTGATATCGGCGCGGCGCACCAGAGATTCGGGCGAAAAATCGGCCTGAGCCTCCAGCTCGCTGGGGCGGGGCATGCCGGTTCCCAGTTCATCTAGCAGTCTCTGAACAGATTCGGGGCGGGTTTTAACATTCGGGAACTCATCGTAAACAGCCTTGTAAGCAGCCTCTCGCCCCAAGTTCTCACGTATGGCGACATACTCCATCTCCGGCGTGATTATCCCCCGCAGTGCATATTCACGCTGGGTAGGCGGGTGAGCTAAATCAACCGCGCTGAGTTTTCCCTCGCCGTCCGCCTGCACATCAGCGCGAGCCCGAATCCACTCATCCCGCAGGCGGGGCAAGCCCAGCTCGGCATTGCCGTGAAAATTGTCATCACCCCAGGCACCTGAGCAATCATATATTCTGACCGGGGCATTCGGCTCTACCGAGCCATCTGGAAACAAGGTATCCGACAGCGTCACCTCACGCATGCCCACCTGAATTTCCGGGTGGATTTTTCCCTTGACGTATATGCGGCGAGAACCCGGGTATTTCAACAAATCTTCAGCATCCATAGTTTTCCGAAAATTGATTTACCGGGAAGTTAAAGCCCGGTATAGAACTCCTATACCTCTAAGCATAAAGAGAACCCACCCTCACCGCAAGCCATTCTTGTGTCATCCCCATCTCTAACAGGAAATTGCAAAAGCAAGGCCGCCTACCGCCGGCAGCACCACTCACAAGCGACCGCAACGCTTCAGGTGCTCCGCGAGCACGCGGGTGAGGTCAGCAGCGCTTTCCGGGACATCCTGCACGGAGTGACCTGAGGGCACAATCGTCTCAGACCCACGCGAAAGGTGGCTGGACCAATAGGGCACCACTCCATCAGAGCTTTTGGGCGAGTCTCCCCTACCCCGATCACCAATGATGGAATGCGTGGGGACATCCCGCACAGCAAGTCCTGCAAGCCCCTTAATAGAATAACTGTCCGGGGCAAGCTGGTTCACGCTGGTGAAAGACGCTGTCAATTTGGATGGATTAAACAGCACGGAATCCTGTTGCAGAGTAGCGATATTCACCACCTCGGCCATCAGATTCTGCGGCAGCTCCACAAGTTTTGTGAGGGCCGTGACGATTCTGTAGCGCGCCAACGGGGCCCCGCGGTGCGGCGTGGCCAGGTAAACCACCATACCGGCCTTCACCGGGCTGAAATAAAAGTTCTTGCGCATCTCCTCCCGTCCCTGCAAATACTTGGGCGCTTTCGGGTGGTGGCGCAGCAGCTCCCAGGGTTCCAGACACTGGCTGTAGTGGGTAATCAGCCCGCCCATGGAGTGCCCTACCACTACCATGTGGTCCCAGTTGCGGTTTGAAAGTTGGGGGTCGAGTTGCTTGCGCACCGCTTTCAGGGATTCGCGGTATTGACTTGCCGTGAACACCCAGGCTACGCCTGTCGGGTAATTGTAGTACCAGAACTGGTAATTCTTTCGGATAATCGGGTCACACAGCAGGCGGTTCACCAAGTTATCAAAGGTACCGGCGCTTGACATCAGACCGTGTGTGAGCACAACCGGAATTTTGTTCGGGTCATACTCCTCTATGCATGACAGCCCACTCACATCGCGCAATTGCTGCGGGCGCAGCATACCCAGCATGCGGTCATCCTTCACGCGCGTCAGGTTCCAGTATATCTCAATAGCTGCGGAAAAATCGGCGGCGAGTGCATGCTCCTGCCCGCGCAGGCGCAGCGTATCTCGCTTATTGCGGGGTATCAGTCGGAGCCGGGCCGGCTCGCCCTCACGCTCCGGGAACTCCATGACCGCCGTCAGGGTGCTGACTGTACCACGCGTGCGTATGTTAAAACGCTGCCCGACCTTTTCCACGTTTTCTGCGGGAATGATACCCACCATCGGTACCCCCAGACCGGGAACGGTGTAGTGTTCCTGCAGGGAATGGGTGCGGATATCCCAGGCCGGCACCATATCCTCAAACACCTCACGCAGCGGGCGATTCACCCCGGTATCATGCGTGCGGATAACCACACCGGGTATCTCATAATGTTTATCCCCTCGCTTGAAGGCCTGCAACATGTCGGCCCTGTAGCGGCGAATCAGCAGCAGAAGCGCCCTATTGTAACGGTTCACCACTTCGCTGTACTCAGTCACACTGAGTCCGGGCACCTGCAAGGCAAACCAATCACGGCGCATCTGAACCATGAGGTCGGCATCAGGCTCACGCAGCCGCTCACTCCTGCTCACAGTGGCAGGCGGCACCAGCGGTGCGGAACAATCACACAGCAACATCGCAGCAGCCGCCAGAACAAAGCATGATTTTATGACTCGAACCATCGCTATGTCACTCTACACTAACAACTCACGCCGGTCAATCCTAAAAGCAGGACTGACGCATTTGTCAGACCTGTTTCTGCTCTGCCCAAACTTCAAACTTTGTGCGCGGGCTTGCAATTCCGGGGAGTTGTGGTATACTGTCCCGAACAACCGACAGAAAACCATGGCAGAACGCATACCGGTACGCAATCCGAACGAAATCAGCAAGCTCCGCAAGGCCGGCGAAGTAAGCGCCCGCATACTGATGGAACTCATGCCCATCATCCGCCCCGGCGTCACCACTAAGGAAATCGATGACTACGCTGCCGAGCTCTTCAAGCGCGAAAAATGCGGCAACGCTTTCCTGGGTTACTACGGCTACCCCGGGCAGCTCTGCATATCGGTGAATGAAGAAATTGTGCACGGTATCGGCGGTAAGCGCGTGATACAGGACGGCGATATCGTCTCGCTGGATGCCGGCGCCATCGTGGACGGCTGGTATGGCGACAACGCCATGACCGTACCCGTTGGCAACGTGAGCGAAGAGGCCCGCCGTCTGCTGGCTGTGACGGAGGAGGCGCTCTTCCGCGCGATAGCCGAGGCCAAGCAAGGCAACTCATTGGCTGAAGTCTGCGGCGCGGTGGAAGATTTCGTGAAACCCTTCGGGTTCGGTATCGTGCGTGATTATGTAGGGCACGGCGTAGGTCGCAAGCTGCACGAGGAACCGCAGATTCCCAACTACCGCCCCAAATACCCCCTTCCCCGTCTCAAGCGCGGTATGATACTGGCTATTGAGCCGATGATTACGCTGGGGTCTTTCCGCGTGAAGGTGCTTGAGGATGACTGGACCGCCGTAACTGCTGACGGCAGCTGGGCCGCACACTTTGAGCACATGGTAGCCGTGGGCTCTCACGGCGGCGAGATTCTGACAGAGCGCCCCCGCATTGCCCTGCCCGAGCAACTCGGCATAACACTCTGAACACCTGTTGCAATAAATCAAACGGCCGGGAGCATTGATGTTGCTCCCGGCCATTATGTTTATCACATTAAACCATTCGATTTCATTACCCGCGGCGACGGCGGGTAGAACGCATGGCTGTTTTGCGCTTGGAAGAACGGTTCATCTTTTTCTTCCCGGCCTTGCTCTTGTTCTGAGCCACGGCCCGGCGCGAGGAACGCAGGGAATTGCGGCGTGAGTAGCGCTTACGGCTGGCCTTTGCCTTGCGCGCTCTGGCCTTGCGGGAGGGTGCGGCTTCCTCACGGTCATCAGCCGCGAGAGAGGCCTCCGGGTTAATCTGGTATTGAGGAACCGTACCGGAACGCTCGGAGCGCAGGTACACATCCTGCGAGCAGCGCTCAATCACCACGGGCATGCCGCGATGTACACGCGGATAGAGGTCGAGCACGTCATTACTGCGCATGCGTATGCAACCATACGAAGCCGGGCGGCCTATGGTGCGCTCCTCCGGCGTGCCATGTATATAGATTCGGCGGCTGTGAGAATTGCGGTTAGAAGCCTCGAGGCCGGTGAGCTGAATCACGCGCGTAACGATGGGGTCACGCCCGGGGGCATTCACGCCCACCACTTCACCGGTAGGGCGGCACCCCTTGAACACCATCCCCTTGGGCTGCCCCTCACCCACCTTGCGAGTGACGGTATGAACCCCCGTTGGGGTACGGCAGCTGCCACGCGTGGCACCTATACCGAATTTCGAGGTACTGATATCATAGTCCTTTACTTTCCTACCGTTACGAATAACGGTAAGTTTCTGGTCACGAAGAGTGATAGCCACGCCATCCTTAATAACCGCACGGGGCGGACTATCAGGACCGGCTGTATACTCACTGATTCCGGAGGCTCTGTGCTTACAAGCCACCTGCAACGACGCCACCGCTATGAGAAGCGGAAGGAGTAGTCTTGTCGGTTTTATCATTTACGATGCGTATATGTTTTGGTATTATGAGAGAAGGGTCAGGCGGCTGCCGAGCGAGCAGCGGCGCGGCGCTGGCGCACACCGTCTATCAGGCGACCGAATGAGCAGAAACTCGTGTAGAAGAAGCCCAGGAAGGGGCTCATGAGGAACACATTGAGGATAAGCCCGTAGTGCCCCATGCAGATTTTATAAATGTAAACACCCTCAATCGTGGCGAAGAAAAGCCCGAAGAGCAGCTCAATGCTGGGTACCAGTACCGACTTAAGAGCCTTGTAATCCTTGGCACGCTTCTCGATGGAGAGCTCGCCCTCTTTCGATTCACCGAATTTAGGCGTACGCACGAACTCGCTGGGCTTACCGCACATGGCCTCAAGCACGGCCTTGGCATTATTCACCGCCATACCCACGCCAAGTGCCAGCAACGGGATGATAAGCGGGAACACCATCCACCAGCGGCGCGGGCGCACAATCGCCTCTGCCGTTACGTAGAACATGCATACCGTCACCGTTGCAAAGAAGAACAGGGTGAAGGTGAGCAGAATCATGCGAGGGGAATCCCACTGCCAGGCACCGGTGGGCGCAATCAGATCCGTGCAAATGGGCATGACCAGCAGGCAAAGCAAGATAAGGGCCAGGTAGGAATAGTTACATGTCAGGTGAGTGGTGGCTTCCATCTTGGCCTTCAGCGGGGCGTTGGAGCGCCAGATAGTCCAGAACATCTTACGGCAAACCTGAATGCAGCCCTTGGTCCAGCGGTGCTGCTGAGCCTTGAAGCCATCCATATCTTCCGGCAGCTCTGCGGGGGTCACATAGTCGTTCAGGTAAACGAAGTTCCAGCCCTTCATCTGAACACGGTAAGAGAGGTCCATATCCTCGGTGATGGTGTCGTGCTCCCAGCCGCCGCCATCAAAAATAGCGCTCTTGCGCCACACACCGGCAGTACCGTTGAAGGTGAAGAAACGCCCGGAGCGATTACGCACTGTCTGTTCGAGGGCGAAGTGACCATCCAGGAAAATACTCTGCAGGCGGGTGAGCATGTTCTTGCCACGGTTGATGTGGCCCCAGCGAGTCTGCACAAGAGCGACCTTGGGGTCAGTGAAGTAAGGCATGGTTACCTTCAGAATATCCGGCTCGGGGCGGAAGTCCGCATCAAGTATCAGCAGGTACTCACCCTTGGCCACGGCATCTGCCGCCTCAAGAGCACCGGCCTTGAACCCAGTGCGATCCACGCGGTGAAGGCACTTAATGTCAAATCCCTGGGCCGTGTAATACTCCACCTGTTGCTTGCAGAGCTCCCAAGTGTCATCCGTTGAATCGTCGAGAATCTGAATTTCGAGCTTGTCTTTGGGGTAATCAATAGCGGTAACCTTTTTCAGCAGACCTTCCACCACAAACTTCTCGTTGAACATGGGCAACTGCACCGTGACCAACGGCCACTCCTCCCACTGCCCCGCCGGCTTGGGTACGTCTTTGCGGTGCACCAAGTAGAGCACCACCATCATCAGACGGTGAAAACCATAACCACTCATCCCGATGAGAACCAGGAAGTAGGCTATCATCCAGATAAAGTTGAACCAGTACTGAGCCGTCTCAGACATTTCGGGAGGTGTCATTGTCAGATTCGTTTATTGTGAGTATGTTGCGCAAGATATTCAACCATTCACCAGCCCGACTTTTTATGTCAGCGGCGAAGTTAAACTTGACGCGCGGAAATTGTAATGTATATTTGAACAGGAGTCAAGCCTAAAACATCTCAACACAAGCAACGGTTTTTCCCGAACATCATGAAAAGACCTTTTTACCGCCTGATAGTACCGGCCGTTTTTCTTCTTTCCCCGGTTGTGAATGCACAAGAGGTAGCGGAAAATATAGAGATTGCAACAGATGCCGCTCTGGACGGCACCCCTGATTTCATGGGCGTAGATGAACCCGAGCGCCAGCCCGGTGAAGTACCGGCCATGTTCCGGGATGATTCCATGCTCGATGAAAACCGCTCCAACCAAGAGCTGGGAATCAACGTTTACACCGCGCCCTCCATCAGCAAGATTTTTGACCAGCTCGACAACCTGCCCGCCATCCCTGAGGAGTATGTGCTGCGCAACCGCCCCGAGAAACTCCCCATGCACGCCGGTGCTCTGGCTTTGGAAATGGGTTATCTGCTGGCCGACGGTTTCATTGCCGTGCGCAGCGGACATATGAACGACATCAAGCCCATTGCTCTCGACCTCTCCCGCTATGGCAATGCTCTGGGCGTGGGTGACAAAATGAACTCTCACTCGGCCGGCCTGCTGGAGCACGCTGAAAAGGGCCAGTTGGAGGAGTTCAAGCGCATACTCGCCTCGACTCAGAGCGATGTGAACGCGGAGCTTGCCTCGCTGCGCGACCCTGATTTGTCACACCTCATCGCATTGGGTGGCTGGGTGCGCGCGCTGGAGGCCTCCGCAGCAGCCCTCTGCGTGCGATTCGATGCCGAAAAAACCCGCGCTATTTTCTATGCAGACGCCCCCGAGTACTTCTGCGAGATTCTGGAAGGTCTGGCACCCCGCACAGCCCGCCGAATTGAAGCCGAGAAAATGTGTGCTCTGCTGCGCGAGGTTGCAGAAATAATGAACCTGCCCGAAAACGAGCAGCCCACCGTAGAAAAGGTTCAGGCTCTGCGCGACAAAGTGGGTGAGATATCCACTCTGGCCGTTGGTAAGGGTTATGAGCACTGACAGGCTCTCCCTGCCCGTGCTCGATGTACTCGACATGGGCATAGCCCTGGCAGGGGTGCAGCTCACGCGCTACCCCGGACCTGTGTACCACGTTTTTTACCGCATTCGCCTGCACAATGCAGGCGAATGTTCTGTGCGCCTGAAAGGGCGTAAATGGTTTTTACAGGACAACACCGGCGACTCCCGCATCATTGAGGCGGCACACGTTTTCAATCAAGACCCGATTCTGACACCGGGGGCCGTATTTTCATTCAGCGGGTGTCAGGAGTTCAGCCGACCGCCGGTACATATGGAGTTGCGTTTCTTCGGTGAAGACCAATGGGGAGCCCCCTTCATATCCCCCGCGCTCATTTTCCCGCGCAGGTGTTTCAAAGCCCCACGGCTCTGAGCAGGCGGCGCCACCCTCGACGCGGAGCGGGATTATCCTCAGCGTTACCGGCAGCTTCCACTTCTTCCCGGGAACGGTTCTGAGCTTCGCGGTATAAGCGAAGCTCCTCCTCCCTGCGCTGTCTCTCTGCGCGAGCCTTGGCCCTGGCCTCTCGCTCAGCACGTTTAGCGGCCTCTTTTGCGGCTTTTCTCTCTGCGCGGATTCGCTTTTTCTCAGCACGAGCTTTAGCTTCGGCTTCTTCTTCAGCGCGTTCGCGGGCCTCCTCGGCAGCGCGTTCCTCAGCCTTGCGGCGGGCACGTTCGGCGCGTTCAGCTTCGCGGGCGGCCTTGCGCTCAGCTTTAGCTTTGGCCTCGGCTTCTTCTTCGGCGCGTTCACGGGCCTCCTCAGCAGCGCGTTCCTCTGCCTTGCGGCGGGCTCGTTCGGCACGCTCGGCTTCGCGGGCAGCCTTGCGCTCGGCTTTAGCTTTGGCCTCGGCTTCTTCTTCGGCGCGTTCACGGGCCTCCTCAGCGGCGCGTTCCTCGGCCTTGCGGCGGGCTCGCTCGGCGCGTTCTGCTTCGCGGGCGGCCTTGCGCTCAGCCTTGGCTTTGGCCTCAGCTTCTTCTTCGGCGCGTTCGCGGGCCTCCTCGGCAGCGCGTTCCTCTGCCTTACGGCGGGCACGCTCGGCGCGCTCGGCTTCGCGGGCGGCCTTGCGCTCGGCCTTGGCTTTGGCCTCGGCTTCTTCTTCGGCGCGTTCGCGGGCCTCCTCAGCGGCGCGTTCCTCTGCCTTACGGCGGACACGTTCGGCGCGCTCGGCTTCGCGGGCAGCCTTGCGCTCAGCTTTGGCTTTGGCCTCGGCTTCTTCTTCTGCCTGTTCGCGGGCTTCCTCGGCAGCGCGTTCCTCTGCCTTGCGGCGGGCACGTTCGGCGCGCTCGGCTTCGCGGGCAGCCTTGCGCTCGGCTTTAGCTTTAGCCTCGGCTTCTTCTTCGGCGCGCTCACGGGCCTCCTCAGCGGCGCGTTCCTCTGCCTTACGGCGGGCACGCTCAGCACGTTCAGCTTCGCGGGCGGCCTTGCGCTCGGCCTTGGCTTTGGCCTCGGCTTCTTCTTCGGCGCGTTCGCGGGCCTCCTGCTCGTGAGAAAGTTTTTCTTCGTAAACAACCGCGCGCTCTTCGGCTTCCAGGCGTAAGGTAGCAAGCTGCTCCTGCAGCATGCTGCGAGCCTTGTCAGAGGCGCGCAGTACATCGCCCTCACGCAAAGCAGCCTTGCAGGGGAAAGCAGCCTCTACCCCGTCAGCCACATAAACAGGGCTCCCCAAGCGCACGATGTCAAAGATGATGCTCGATATCTCATGCGGCATGCGAATGCAGCCATGAGACAAACGCTGGCCGGGCATCACCGTGCCGGTGTGCATACCGATACCGGAATCGGTCAGGCGCATCCAGTTCGGCATGGAAGCCCCCTCCCATTTGCCACCGGGCGGCACCACATGCTTGCGGGAGTCAGCATCTTCCACCAGAATGGAACCATCGGCACCGCGGATTGCACCGAAACGCCCGGAATAGTGCTCCTTCTTCTTCTCCAGCACCACAAAAGCCCCCTGAGAGGTGGGGGTTTGCTCCGTTCCGGTAGATACCGGCCAATCGAGGGCCACGCGCCCGTCTACATACAAACGCCCGCGCTGGTGCTGCAGGCAGATGTGGATGGGGCAATCCGATGTCGCGCGACTGAGCAATTCCCTGTCGCGATAGACCACCATTGTGTCGAGATAATGACGGTGACTCACGAAGAATTCGTAAGAACCCTTTTCATAATCTGATATGGAGTCACCGCGTGGAACAGCGTCAATCTGAGCCTCGAGAGCAGCTATTCGGCGTTCATCTTCGGGCATGTAACGGGGACTGAACACACTGTGGCACGATGGCAGGGCTGCCATCATCAATACACACAGACTGGAGCAGACTCTATTCATGACCCGTCCGAAAAAGAAAAGTGGTACAGTTCCGGAACAAAACTGTACCACTATCAAAGCTGTATGTCAATCCAATAAACCTATTTCAACGCATGAAACGGTTTAACCGGCAGCATTTTCTGCCTTTCGGGTGCCATTTTGGCGGGCGGCAATCTCATCTGCCGCTTGTTTACGGAGCTTGTTGAGGTTATCCTGCGCATCGTTATGAGCTTTCAACACAGCCTGATACTGCTCGCTGAAGGGCAGAAGATGGCGCACGGGATAATCAGATTCCAACTCATCCATCACATACACACGGGTACCCATGCCGGTGATGGCGAAAAGCTCGCTGGCCATAGCATTCGGCGTGCGGATACAACCGTGCGACAGACGCTTGCCGGCCTGCACCTTGCCGGTGTGCATACCCAAGCCATCCCAGGTCAGGCGCTGCCAGTTGGGCATGGGCGAGCCCACAAAACGACCGCCTTCAGGTATAGGGTCCTTGGTAACATCTGCATTATGTTTCACCGTCTTGCCGGCGGCGTTTTTGATGTTACCGTAAAGATTCGAGGCGTAGTCCTTTTTCTTCTCAATAATGGTATAAGAGCCTGTGGGAGTTTCACGGCCGTCCACACCGGTAGAAACCGGCCAATCGGCGGCTACCTTGCCGTCCACATACAGGCGCCCGCGCTGCTGGGGCAGGCAGATATGCACTGTACTCTTGCTACCGGCTTTCTTCAGCAGCGCCTCATCGCGGTATATTTCCATCGTGGTGGGATAACCGTGATTGCAGATAAAATGTTCATACGACCCCGCGACATAAGGCAGAGGTTCGGGGGCGGGCGAGGCTTCGAGTACATCCTCAGCCTTGTTAATACGAGCCCGCAGCTCGGGAGATACCTGAGAGCATGAGGTGATACCCACTGTTACCAGGGCCACCATCAGGAGAGATTTGACAGAAAGACTTTTCATCAGTTTGTAAATGACTAATTGTTGGAGGTTCGTGTCAACGGCGCAACTTGTAACCGACTTTTAACATTTTGTCAACACTTTTCAACAATTATTTTTTCTTGATTAGTAAAAAACTCTGTTAATTACTCATCCCGGAGCTATTCGGGCAGCGCTATCAGGGCAGAAGAAAACCCGGGACTGAACCATCAGCACCGGGTTTTCCGTAAGAGGCGTTCTCTAGCGTGAGAGAATCAAGTCGACCATCAGGCCTTTTTGGCGGGAGCCTTCTTGGCAGGAGCGGCATCCTCTGCCTTCACTACCTTAGTAGCAAGCTGCACGGGGGTGGTGTTCTTGCTGTTCTTGGCGATTTCCTTCTGGCGCTTGATGTAGGCGCTGCGACGGCGGCGCTTCGTTTCCTTACGGTGCTGTTGACCCATGGTTTTCTGTTTAGGTTTGTAGGGCAGTGAACTACCCGATATTGATGAGATACGCATTAGTAAATAACGCTTTCCGCGCGGGAAGGCAAGGCAAAAGTGTGTGCGCCTGCCATAAAATGCAAATTTTATTGCCAAAATGGGGTACAAATGCTACAATTCGGGGCATGAAGATAGCGATTCTGGGAGCCGGAGCACTGGGCTGCTACTATGGGGCCCGCCTGGCAGAGGTCGGCCACGAGGTGACATTCATCATGCGCTCGGCATACGATACCGTGAAAAAACACGGCCTACATGTCAACAGCGTATACGGCGACATTCACCTGCCAACCCCGCTCATAACCCGCACCCCGGAGGAATGCGGGCCGGTTGATTTGGTGATCGTGTGTTGGAAAACCACCGCCAACGACCTGCTCCCCTCAGCCCTGCCCCCACTGCTGCACGCCGGCACGCGGGTGCTTACCTTCCAGAATGGCATGGGCAATGCCGAGGCTATCGCTGAGGTTGTACCGGCGGAACGGGTCTTCATCGGCCTGTGTTTCGTGTGCGCCATGATGAACCACCCCGGTGAAATCACCCACTTGGAGGGAGGAGCCATACAGTTTGCCCCCCTGCTCCCCACCCCC
>JAZRKM010000013.1:0-10235 GCA_045646325.1 Akkermansia sp.
TGTTGAGCTTTTCAATCAGATCGGGGCTGGAAATCTGGTTCACAAGCCCACGCCATTCGAGTTCTTCGTAAAAAGTCATAAGCGGTTTGAGGTTTTAAAGTCGCGGCATATTAGCACACAACGCCCCTCAAGTCAATCGGAATATGGCATGGTGACAGGGCAAAGGTATTCGAAGCTGCCACTACCCCCGCAAGCGGCCGACCTGAGAACAAGCTATTGCCGGCCTGAGCAGCGGGTGAAATTGGCGCTTCAGTTGTCAGCCGGATATTCCTGCCATCCGACAACACGCACATAAAAGCGATTCAGGGGGAGCTCATCAGGTAGGGGAGCCTGCGGCAAAGACGCCCCGAGCAATTCGCGGTGCAATTGCTCGCAATGCTTACGGGTTGCGGCGAGTAGGGCGGATTCCGGCAACTGCTCTTGCGCGCGGCAACGCACCAGCTGCGCCATGAGTTCCTGCTGCTCAGGGTTAGCCACCTGCCGCAACAACTCCGGCAGCGGCAAGGGGTAAAAGCGACCGTACTGCAAGACATAGCGAGCTGCCAGCAGCATGCGCAAGGTACCAATGCTCAGCTTGCACTCCCGCATGGTGCCGGCCTCCCCCTCCGGCAGGTACAGCAAGCGCCGCAGGTACACATGAGCCCCACTCAGCAAACCGTGGGCCAGCGCCCCGGGGCAGAGATTCGGCTCACATACCGCGCGCAACTCATCCGCACAGGGGTGCGCATACCACACCGGAGCGTACAACAGCTCATGGGCGTTCCACCCACTCTTGCGGATAATGCGCAGGAACTTACCCAACTCAAACCCCAGCACGTCTCCCGACGGCAGGCGAAGCTCATCCGGCGGCGGCGTCAACGAAAAATACCGGGCAGCAGGGTACACATATATGAAACGCACATCGTAATCACTCCCCGGCCCGTGGCACCCATAGGCGCGGGAGCCGGTCAGGCAGACGAGCAGCGGTGTAGCCCCCTGCTCCGCACAAAGCTGCTGCACAGACTGTGTGATTTCTTCCCTCATGACAGCGGCAAGGTGGCATGCAGGGCGTCCCAGCGCGAGCGCGCGGCCAGTATAGCCTCGCGAGTGACGGAGGGCGACAGCTCCCAGGTCAGCGGCATGGCTTGTGTGAAATAACGCGGCAACAGGTTATCGAAGTCAACATCGCCGCCCTGGAATGGTGCCCGATGATCACGCTGCGGCCACTGCACATCGTTCACATGTGCGCCGTATATATGGGGAGCCAGATTGCGCAGGTACTGGTCATGATTAAGTAAGAGCAGGTTATGCTTGCGCTGAATATGCCCGAAGTCATGCCAGTAGCGCACGTGCGGATTGTCGGCAAACTCCGCCATCAAGCGCGGCATTTCCGGCTCACCGGGCACCTGCTCAAAATGACTGCGCCCCTCCACCCCCAGCACCAGGTTCAACTCTTTTGCACGCTCTGCCAGCTTGTACAGGGCTACGCGGGCACGCTCATAGTACAGCGGGGCCAGTTTCACACGCCGCCGCACATACTTGCCCTTCAGCCGGGCATACTCCAGCGTGTCACGGTACCCATGGCGCACCAGCCGCTGCAACTCACGGGTGCAGCGGTGCCCGCGAAAAAGCTCCACTTCACCCAGGTGCAGCACCACATAGCGCGCCCCTAGACGAGCCGCCACCAGCAACGTCTCCATGCTCAACCGCATAGCCCGCGCACGCTCCTCGGGTCGGTGAGAGGTCAGGCGGTACGCATCCGGCGCATCCCCCGCCACATCAATGGGAGCCGGGCAGAAATTATGCACCCCCGCCACGCGAATACGCCCCTCATCCACCGCCTGCATCAGCCCCGGCATAAGCGCAAGCGACAGACCGTGCGAAGCCTCGATATACTCGAAGCCCAGCTCACGGATTTCATCGCACATCGCCCCGCCATCCGTGTGGCGCGCGCTGTTCCAGCAGGTGGAAAAAACATTCACCCCCACAGCTTACAACCCCGAGGCATAAAAATCAAGTGCGAATTCTGACAGGCCTCCCCCTCCACATGTGTCCCAATTTTTTTTTCTGAGAGACGCAAGTGCCGATAAATACTAGGCTTTCCGAAAAGGGGCTTTTTCGAAGCCCCCCTGTATGCAATTTTCAGTTAATTTCGGCGGGGAATGCACCCTATCTTCCTGCTGATTTATCCAGACCCACAAATCTATATAGCTCATTGAAAAACTTCTTTCGCAAAGCCAGTGTTCGCTATGCCTCGAACAATTATGTTTTATTGCCGGAGCAATAATACGGAGTTCAATATGGAATACCCCGGCGGCTACCGACACAATCTGCATGCCAAGCTGGTTGAGATAATCATGCAAAGTATTGAGCGTGAACGTAGATTTGTGTAAAAAGGGTTTGAAAAATCTCGAAAAACGTGCTGAATATCACCCGGCACGGAATCCATGTTGAAATTGAGAACGCCGAGGAGATTCCATTCAGCGAGTCAGATATTGCCCCGGACGATCCGCACATCCGGCACAAAAGCTACCGTACTTGCCGCAACCGGCAGTTTGCCCACAAGATAGCCAAGTGGCTGTAAATGAAAGAGGACGCATCAACAAACCGATGCGTCCTCCTTGTATCTCGCTATCCTTCAAGATTTTACTTGGAAAGCTTGGCCACAGCGTCCTTCAGGTTCTTACCGACCTTGAACTTCACAACTGTGCGGGCGGGGATGGCCACGTCCTTGCCGGGATCCTTGGGGTTACGACCGACCTTAGCTTTCACCTCCTTGGGGCAGAACGTACCGAAGTTGCGGAACACCACAGTATCGCCGTTGCTGACAGCTTCCGTGATGGAATCCACCATCTTCTGCACAACCTCCAGTACATCTGCCTGAGTGCAGCCGTTGTCCAGCTGAGCGCAGACCATATTCACGAGTTCTCTCTTGGTAATAGTAGCCATAAGTGTAAAAGTTTGTGTGGGTTATTATAGTTGAATGCTAATCGGAGTCAAGATTTAACGCTCCATTGATGGATAATTCGTAACATCTAGATTAAGAGGAGACAACTTGTTAATCTCATTTTCCAACTGCTGAAGTTCACCTAAGATGACGTCAAGAGTAGGTGCGTCAGGAGGAAGCATTTCCCTCCTCATTTTGTTATAATCTGTCTCTAAGTCTTTTAAGATATGCTTACTTGGAATAAGGTGCATTTTTCCCGGAATTGCATTCGGGTAGTCAGCCCATCCCGCTCTGTAGAAATAGTACTTGAACGAACTCACTTGATAAAGCAAACGAACATCAGAAAATGCGCTTCCTTTAAGTTTCGCATTTCGAGCCATCATTATCGTATCGTAATAGTGTCGGGCATACCGGGGAGGCAAGCTTGATGGACGATTAGCCTGTGAGTGTAGAATGGTAATCTTTTCCCAGAATGCGCGCTCTGCTGTAGTTACAGTAACCTTGGCTTCTGCATTTTCGAATAGCTTGGGATAAAGCTCTGCCATATAGGGACGTACAACACATTCAGCATGAGGATTCCATGCTGCCTTCGGGCCAATTTCAAGCAGTATCTGGGGGCGAATGTAGGAACAGTCAAAGTTCTTGGGATAGCTAATCACTATAGCTTCTGGAGATTCCTTGAGGATTTCAGCTGAACAAATTGAGCCACAGCACTCCTGAACAACAGGAAGTATTGCTTGCGCTATCTGCTGCGTATTCCATTCGTCCAAAGCTTTCATCATTTTTTCTCGCCCGGACTTGCCGTATCGTTCACCTGGGTTCCATTCTGTTTCCTTACAGAAATCGTTCCAATTCAAGATTAAGTCGATATCTTCCGAAAAACGCTTGATAAAGCCATATACTTTGGAAAGGCTGGTGCCACCTTTGAAAATAATGGAATCACGCAAGGGGGATTGGAATAAACGCTGAAGCATCCAGCAAACCCAGAAATCCTTTTCAATAGCAGCCGGAGCCATATCCATCTTTGCTGCTGTTTGGTTGATTAGCTCTAGACGTTCGCGTACTGAGCGAGAAATAAATGTATTCATATTTACTTATTGAAGAAGATTGCGTAATACTGTTCTCAGTTTTTCGGTAAGCAGAGGGAGTGCTTTTTCTACCTGTGCTTTTAACCTTGGTGTGAGGATGGATTGGATTTGTCTCTTATAATCATCAGTTAGCGCGGCCTCGCCTAATTCCTTAACTGCTTGAATAAACAGTTCGCATTCAGAGTTACCCAAATGTGATTCTTTACCGGAAATGTGCTTGAATTCTAACGTCCGCCCCTCAATGGTAAACTTTCTACTGGGTCCATCTGAAAAATATAATATCCGGGTGGGGACTTGTGTACTTAATCCCCAATAGTTGAGAGCAGCGTTTCCTGATGGTTGAATGTGCCATTTATGTTTTCTTGCGAGAGCTGTTGCAACTTGGTGCAAATCAGGAGCCAATTCTTCCTGCAAAAGAGAACTGAACTTAGGGTAGTCATATAAACCTCTCAGTAATGGACGAATTACCCCCTTTGATTTCAAGCTATGCAGGCATCGCCCAACGCTAGCACCCGGTCCATATGAAAAAAAGTCACTATTGGAAAATACGCATCCGCGTCCCCAACGGCGTAACAATTGGAGAATTTTCGTCTCCAATGAGGTCAAGATGTGCGATTCGCTCTGCATGCTGGGAGTTTAACAGAAAGCGTCCATCCTCACAAGCAAAAAAAATAAAAAATCGGTAACATGCCTATTTTTATTGCATTAAGACTATATATCGCGAATGAATATTTTTAATTTTCATTCGTGTTTTTACGAGAAAGCCGCTTCTTTTTTGACATGCCGCCAAAGGCATGTTCAAATACATTTTTAATCGACTGAAGGAGCGCTCTACATGGCTCGGTATCATCGGACTTATCACCGCTTGCGGTGCCTCGATTTCTACTGAACTTGCAGAGCACATTATCGCCGCCGGGATTGCCATTGCAGGTGCAGTGGGAATCGTAACTAAGGACAAGGGAGACGACTCCAATGGCTGATAATCTGGTACAGGTTCAGAAAGATGTTCGCTTCTGGCAGCGTCTTCTGACCTTTGCCGGGTACGCCCCCGGCAGGGGGCTTTTTCACACCGAGTGAAGCGAGGTTTTCACCGTGAGGTCGCATGGCCGAACTTATATAAACACTCTGAACATCAGCCATAAAAAGAGCCGCTACCCTGTTACGGATAGCGACCCTTGTTTTACAATCAATGAAGAAATGATTACTTGCGGCGACGGCGAGCAGCCAGACCGGCCAGCGCCAGCAGAGAAAGCGTGGCCGTGGTCGGCTCGGGAATAGCCTTTGTGATGATAGTCACTGCCGGAGCATACCGAGTGCTCTTAGAAGTGCCATTAGCGTCAATGAAGGAAAGGCCAGTATAGGTGGTACCTACGCCACTTGTATAATCTACTACGCCACTAGTGCCGACACGCAGATCACAGGAATCGGGCGACAAAGTCGCCCCCGCAGTATACGAATTTTCAGCGAACACATAATACGTTGTATTGGTGTTCAGCGTGACAGCTTTATCGTTACCGGCAGTAAAAGTCCACGTAGACTCGCCCACTGCGGAATTAGCGGATGTGGACCAACCGATGATATTTTTGCTGGTGTCCGTGATAACGAGGTAATGTTTACCGGGTTCAATAGTGGCATCTCTTGAACCGGTCACAAGGGTGATAGAGGTAAGTTCTACAATGCTTCCGGTCGTTGCCCATGTAGTACCTGTGGGAGTTGAGACTGTGCTGAGTGCAGTTCCGCTTAAGGTGAAAGCAAAACCTGCGGCCGAATAGTTGTCTGCTTTTGTGCTCACCGCATTTGTAGTGGTGAACGTAGTATCCACAGTATCAGCCATAGCAACCCCAGCCAGCGCCATCAGTGCAATGATTGTCTTTTTCATATTTGTAATGTTTGATTATTAGTTAATTACAACAGCCTGCACAATCTGTTTGTTCTCTTGCGCAATGAGACGCGAGCAGAATTGCGGCAAACTGACGGGCATAGAATACAGCATTGCGAATGCTGTAGCAAGCAAAAAAATCGTAAAAATATAGAAAATTTACACTTATGCGCGCGACATCACGAAGTGAAGAAGCGTTGAGCGGGCCAAACGGTTAAGCGCGGACGCTGATTTTCAAGACCGGACTGAGCTCACAGCATTCGCAATGCTGACTACGCTTTTGCCATAGGGAAGATAGTGACAACCAGCCGGCGGGAGTTTGCTCTGACATCGTGCCAATGTTTGCTCGACAAGTGTGTGGCAATCTGCTAGGATATCGGCACACAAACAAACTGTTTCTGATATGGTAACCACGGAATACCCCCACGGTCGCGATTTCCCGATACTGCGCATCTCCACCGAGCTGTGCGAGGCTGAAATATCCCTGTACGGCGCTCAGGTGCTGCAGTGGACCCCCACGGGTCAGATGCCGGTCATCTTCATGAGCCCGAAAGCCGTCTTTGCGCCGGGGAAAGCCCTGCGTGGCGGCATGCCGCTGTGCTGGCCGTGGTTCGGCAAGAATACGGAAGACGCAAGCCTGCCCTCGCACGGCGTGGCCCGTATATCGACCTGGCAGCACGCCGGCACCGAGGAGCTGGAGGACGGCACGGTGCGCGTCATCCTGGCGCTGCCGCCGACACAGGAACTCATGCCGAGCGGAGCGGTCATCATCGAGGTAGGGCGCGAGCTGATGGTAAGCCTGCTCACACTGGACGTGCAGCGCAGCATGCCCTTCTCAGCCGCTATGCACACCTACTTTGCCGTGAGTGATTACGAACAGGTGGCCGTCACCGGGCTCGAAGAGTGCGACTTCACCGAATTCGCCGCCGATGCCGTGCCCCACTGCGAAGACCCCCTCATCCCCGCCGGGCACATCGACCGCATTTACCACCCCGTTGCGGAGGAGCAGGAAATCACGATTCACGACCCCGCTTGGGAGCGCAGTATCCGCATTTGCCGCGCCGGTTCCGGCTCAGCCGTTGTCTGGAACCCCGGTCGCGAACTGGCTGCCGAAATGGGTGACCTGGGGGCGGATGCCGCACGCGGGTTCCTGGCAGTGGAAACCACGGCCGTACCGGCAGAAAACCTCATGCTGCGCTGTGGTGAAACCCACACGCTGACCACGAGAATTCAGGTCATTTCCGTCAATTGATAGCTACCCTGCCCCCCATGAGCGACCAAGCCCCCAAACGCGGGAAACTGCGCAGCCTGTTCCGCCTGAGCCTGTGGCTGACAGCCATTGCCCTGCTCTGTATCGGTGTGGCTGAGGGGTGGACGTGGGTGCTCTCGCACGGGCGCTGCCATGACAGTGCCGCCGAGTGCCAACCGAACTCGGTAGGGTTGGTGCTGGGCTGCTCCAAATACATCAGCCGCGGGCACCGTAATTACTTCAATTACTTTTACCTCAAGCGCATGGAGGCTGCTGCCGCCCTGTGGCACAGCGGGCGAGTGCGCTGCCTTATCGTGTCCGGTGACAATCGGCACAAGAGTTACAACGAACCGCGCGACATGAAAAACTCACTCATCGCGCTGGGGGTGCCGGCAGACCGTATTGTGTGCGATTTTGCCGGGGTGTGTACTTACGATTCCGTGGCTCGTGCCAACCGCATTTTCGGCGCACAGCAGCTCATCATTGTCAGTCAGGAAGACCATGCCGAAAGAGCCGTCACCATAGCCCGCCACTTGGGTATAGAGGCAGAGGGGCTCAACGCGCCCCGCTTTGCCATGACCCGGCGCGCCAAGGTACGCGCTTACCTGCGGGAGCGCGCCGCTCGCATTGCCATGGTTTATGACCTGTTAACCAACCGCACCCCGGATTTTCTGGGGACTCCTGAAAAACTTCCCTATTGATAGCCGATATGAAAAGCCTCATCTCATGCTGTGCAACAGCCGGTGTAGCCGAATGGGTATGCTGCCCCGGTGCCCTGAACACTCCCCTGCTCACCACCCTGGCGCGCTGCCCGATTGTACACCGCTGGAACCAGCAGGATGAACGCACCGCGGCCTACTTCGCCCTGGGGCGTATACAGGCGACCGCTCGCCCTGTAGCGGTTGTGGCCGGCAGCGGTTCGGCAGCTGCAGCCCTTGCCCCCGCCGTGGTCGAGGCCTATTACCAGCGCCGCCCGCTCATCGTCATCACCATCGATGACAAGGAGAACGCCGGTGGCTCCGGCGCCCCCGGCCATATCGAAACGGAAGGGCTTTTCGGTATATATGCCCCCACCATCGAGGTGGCGCTGCCCTGCTCAGTCTCAGATTTGCCTGATTTGGCAGCCACCTGTGCCGAGGGCTTCCCCGTGCACCTGAGCCTGCGACTGACGGAGGATTGCCGCCCCGGCTGCGATTTCACCGGGCTGGAGGTAGCGGAGCCCCCGGCAGCACCGCCATTCCGAGCCTCGCTCGTGGCGCTGTCGCAAATGCTGCGATTCCGTGCGGTTGAGGGGCTGGTGCTCATCATCGGCGGGCTCGACCCCGATGAACAGGAACCGGCCGTATGGCTGGCCCGCACCCTGCGCGTACCCATCGTGGCCGAGGCCGCCAGCGGCCTGCGCGAAACCCTTTCCGCCTATATGCTGCACGGGGCAGACCAGCTGCTGCCCCGCTACGCCCCGCGCTACATACTGCGAGTGGGCGATGTGCCGACCGCCGCCTGCTGGCGCGCGCTGGAAGACATGCCCGGCACCGAGGTATACTCCATCACCCGCAGCGGATTCTCAGGCTTGTGCCGCAAGAGCACTGTAGTCGAGGGCGAGCTTGAGCAGGTCATGAAGGCCCTGGGCGATGTACCCCATATCGGTGACACCACGGGGCTCATGCAGCGCAGCCGCCGCTGTGCCGGCCGAATCGAAGAGCTGCTGCTGGCCTACCCGGAAAGCGAGGCCGCCATGGTGCGAGCTTTTTCCAACCAGGCCGGTATAGCAGATGTGCTCTGCCTCGGTTCCGCCACCACCCTGCGCCTGTGGAACAACTACGCCCAGACCCAGGTACCCACTCACTACGTGCGCGCCAACAGCGCTACAGGCGGGGCAGATGGCACGGTGTCTGCCTTCCTGGCCAACAGTGCCGATGCCGACTACGCCTGCTGCCTGACCGGTGATTTGGCCCTGCTGCGCGATTGTGCCGCGGCCACCATGCTGCCGCAACTTCCCCCTGCCCGCCGTGTGGTTGCCGTGCTCAACAATGAGGGCGCCGGCTGCGCTTTCACCCCGGGTATGGACGCCGAGTTACACCGCCTGATGGTACAGCCCCCCACCTATGACCTGCAAGAGGTAGCCCGACTGTGGGGCGCTGAGTACTACGCCATTCACTGCGAGGCGGATTTCGAGGTACTTGATTCGCTGGAACCCACCGCCTTCGCCCTGCTCGACATCATACCTGACCCCGAACAGACGGCGGCCTTCAATGCACGACTCGCTACAATATAAGGCTGAGCAGCCTATTTCCCCCATCAATCGCGGGTGTCACTGTCCGAATCGTCCGCGCTCTCGGGCATGAGGTCGAAGTGACTCACGGCGCGCTGCGGCTTAACGGCCAAATCCAGTGCGGCATCAGCCACGTGGGAGGGGTCAGAGTCGAAGCGGTACGCGTAGCAATCGGGACAATTTGTCACCGATTTATCGACGATAGAACCACATACCGCGCAGAGCTTATAGCTGCTCGGGTCATTCGATACGGTTGTGGCAATCTCGCGGCGGTCAGTCTTCATGCGCACAGTATAGCCCCGGTTGCTCGCTCAGGCAAGCCGAGGTTCAGTCATATCCGACTGACTCGCTTGGCGAGTCAGTGGAAATAACGCTGCCGGAGCGCAAGCAACGGCAATTTCAATCTTGCCGTAGGCAATAATTTCAATGGTGGCGAAACCCACCAATTTCACTGCGAGCGCAGCGAGCAATTTCACCGACTGCTTAGGCAGTCGATTGCCCCTCTCTTTGTCGGCCGTCGGCAGCGGCCGGTGAATAACGCTGCCGGAGCGCAAGCAACGGCAATTTCATTCTTGCCGTAGGCAATAATTTCAATGGTGGCGAAAGCCACCAATTTCACTGCGAGCGCAGCGAGCAATTTCACCGACTGCTCAGGCAGTCGATTAACCCTCTCTTTGTCGGCCGCCGGCAGCGGCCGGTGAAATTGTGGGCGTACCGCCCACAGTGAAATTATGCACCCTACGGGCGCATATTGAAATTGGCTGCTGTTGCAGCCATTGAAATTGCCGCCTGACGGCGGCAGTTCATGTGGGGTTATGCCC
>JAZRKM010000014.1:0-6541 GCA_045646325.1 Akkermansia sp.
GGCAAGCATCCATTCGCGCAGAATGGCGCGCGCGCTTTCATCCACAGGCAGCTGCTCCATACCCCCTTCCTGTAGGGTACGCAGATAATTCACTACCAGTTCCGCCGTTGTCATCTCGACCATCATACTACCATATTCGGGGTATTTGTCAACCTTGAACAGAGGGGGTACCGGGTCGAGGGGACTGTTTCAGCTTTGCCGGTGGGCAATATAAAACCGCCCCTCACTTGCGGGTGAGGGGCGGTCGGTTCAGTGTAAGTTCAGAGAGATGAGAAAGTGTACTTTATCAGGCCTTGGCCTCGTCTTCTTCCTCCTTCTTGCCGGGCATTTTGCCGGTGGTGAAGTACTGCTCGATTTCTTCGAGGGTGCGGCCCTTGGTTTCGGGCATGAAGAAGGCGGCGGTGATGAAGTAAATCACGGTGAAGCCGGCGAGCCAGAAGAATACGGAGGAGTAGCCGCTGGAGCCAACCCAGGGCAGGAAGGTGCCTGCGATGGTGGTGGATACCAGCTGGTTGATGAGCAGGGCAATGGCCATGCCGTTGGCGCGAATGCGGTTGGGCATGAGCTCAGAGAGGGCCAGCCATACGCACACGCCGGGACCGGCGGCATAGAAGGCGATGAATACCACGAAGAAGCCGGCAACCATGTAGCCGGTGAAGGCACCGGGCTTCATGCCGATTTCAGCACTGGTAATCTGCACTTCCTTCACGCTGCCCTTCTCGAGGATGGGTGTACCGAAGAAGCTTTTGAACTTGTCCATGAAGTTGGGGTCGGCCTCGACGATGGTCTTCTTCACATCGATGGCAGTGCCCTCAGCCTTGGGATCGGTGGAGAATTCGGCTACGTCCTGTTTGGTGTCGTTGCCCTGAGTGTAGTTCACGATAAGCTGCATGCCGGGGGCCACGCTTTCACCCTGCATGAACTCGGGGTAGGTCTGGGAGATGGTAGCATCCTTAGCGATAGCCTGCTTCACGGCATCGGCGGCGGAGATGTTCAGGGAGTTGTCGGTCATAGCGGCCTTCACGATGTCGGTGACGTCCACTCGCTTGTTCTCCACGCTCAGGAACATGGCACCCACGCCGGCCAGACCGACGATGATACCCAGCGTACCCATCTTGAGCAGGAAGGTGCGGCCCTTCTTGTCCACGAGAGTCACAGCCACGATGGTCATGACCATGTTCATGACCTTAATACCCAGGTCAGCCCAGTTGGCGAAGGCACCCTGCAGGCCGGCCTGCTGGAAGATCTTGACCGAGTAGTTGAGCACGGAGTTAATACCGGTTGCCTGAGTGCAGGCGAGTACGACTACGGCCAGAATGAAGGGGATGATATACTTGCGCTGCATCAGGCTGTCGCCCTTAGCGGCCTCGGCCATGGCGGCCTTCTCGGCGGCCTCGCGGGCGTCAGCATCCTTCATTTCCTGCAGAATCTCGCGGGCAGCCTGGTCGCCGTTGTTGGCGGCTAGGGCGAGCAGAGCCTCGTCCTCACGGCCGTTGCGGTACAGCCAGCGGGGGGATTCCTTCAGTTTGAAAGCGCCGATGAAGAGGATGATGCCGGGCAGAGCGGAGCACCAGAAGATAACCTGCCAGGCCATCTGCTTGTGCTCGGCGGATACGGTCACATCGTCCGCAGCACCCACAATCTGGGTGGTTACCAGGCCGATGACGGCTGCGAATACCAGACCGACGGTGAGCATGAACTGGAACATACCCGTGCCTTTACCACGGGAGTTGGCGTCCAGACATTCAGCCAGATACATGGGCACTACCACACCTACCAGACCGGCACTGGCACCCTGCAGAATACGGCCGCTCATCAGCATGGCGAAGCTGCCGTCAGAGAAGCAGATGACGGGAATGCTCAGCGTGAAGAGCAGGGCAGAGATGATGATGACGTTACGACGCCCGAGCCACTCCGCCAGCATGCCTGCAAACAGGGAGGAGAGCACGGAACCCGCCAGCACGGCCGCAACCACGAGCGAGATTTCCGAGGGGGTGTAAGAGGAGGTCTTTTCAATGTAGGGCAGAGCCGCGGCAATCACGCCTACGTCAATACCATATAAAAGACCGCCAAGACCTGCCATTACCATGAGGTAAAGGGCGTAGCGCTTGACCGAAGCTGAGAGCTCGGTTGTCGTTGTATCTGTACTCATAACGTGCCCATTATACCACTCTCACCTGCCAGTTCAATCTAAAAATTGGGGGTAAGTCAGGGAAAATGTGAGGGCGAAATGCTCAGCCTTGAGCTACAGTGGATAACAGAATTGAAAAAATGCGTATTTTTTGCAATTTTCAGGCCTGAAGTTGCGGGGAGAGTGAGCGGAGAATTGATTCAACCGCTGTGTTGTCGCAGGGAATGGAGGTAGCCCAGGGTTCACGGCGCAGCCAGGTGCGCTGTCGTTTGGCGTATTGGCGGGTAGCGAGTGCGAGTGCTGCGGCGAGTTCGGTGCGTGTGGTGGTGCCGGCGAGGTGGTCGCGTATGAGGCTGAGGCCCAGGGTTTTTTCGGCCGTGGGGGAGAGCTCTTGCGGCAGGGCGGCGACTTCAGCGATAGCGCCGTTTTGTAGCATTTGCTCGGCGCGGGCGGCTATGCGGCTGTCGAGTTCGGGGACTTCGCGCACCAGGTTGAAGCCCGGCCCGCAGGCTTGTGGTTGCCAGTTGTTGCGCCAGTAGGAGAGCGGCTTGCCGCCCAGCAGCACAATCTCGAGGTTGCGCACCACATAGCGGGGGTTCTGCAGGTTGGTGGCGGCGGCCCCCTCAGGGTCGGCGGCCTGCAGGCGGCGCACGGCTTCTGCTGCCGGCAGGGCCATCAGTTTGGCGCGCAAGGTCGGGTCACTCGGCGGGGCGGGGGATATGCCGTGGGAGATAAACTTCACATACAGCCCACTGCCGCCGGTGACGATGGGGACTGCCCCGCGTGCCTGAATATCGGCTATGCAGGCCAGTGCGCGGCGGGCGTGGGTGGCGGCGTCATTGTTTTCACTGACATCAAGATTGCCGATGAGGTGGTGGGGCACGCCGCCCCTTTCAGCCTCGCCGGGGGCGGCGGTCAATATGGGCATGGCGCGATAGACTTGGTAGGCATCGGCACTCACAATCTCGGCACGCCCGAGCCGCTGTGCAAGCTCCACAGCTACTTTGCTTTTGCCACAGCCTGTCGGCCCCAATATGAAGATTGGACCCATTCGGATTTACGATTTACGATTTACGATTTGTTTTTTTTCGTCAAATCGAATTTGAGATGGTGAAATTATTTGGGTGCGGGTCCGTATTCGTTCGGGCCGGGCATGCGGTGCTGTGTGCCGAGGTAGAGGATGATGCTGCCCACGATGATGTCCAGCTGCAGCGCCACGCGTGCCCAGTCGCTGACTTCTTTGGTGATGATTTCGGGCAGCACGTTGCTGCTGTGCATGGCAATGATACCCAGACCGCTCAACCCCAGCGCCAGGAAGGCAATCAGCAGGCCGGGGCCTTTGTTCAGGTCATGCAGGCGGCGAATGGTCAGGGTGCTGAACGGGCAGAGCAGCAGGGCCGGCAGTACCAGCCACAGCCAGGTGGGTATGGAGCTCAGGCTGCCGTTGCGGAAGCAGCCGGCATACAGAGCGGCCTCGATTGCCAGCAGCAGCAGGGTGAGCAGGGTGAAGGCCCAGAACTCACGGCGGGTGGAGCGCCCGCGTGTGTCGCAGTAGAGTTTCAGGCTGCGGAGTATGTTGTACAGGGGGCTGTCAGGTTTGGCCGAGCGTAAGCTGTGGTTGCAGGTGGGGCAGCACTCGGGAAGTCTGCCGTTTTCGGCCAGTATGCCTTGGCCGCAGTCGGGGCAGTCGCCGACGTAGTGGTGTTTCCCGGCAATGGGGGTACAGGTGGTGGAGGGCGTTTCTTTCATGACTGAATGGTATAGTATTATTTATTATTTACTCAAGAGGATATTTGGCGGAGGGGCCGTATTTGTTCGAGCCACGCTGGCTGTCCATCAGGCTGAACATGCCGATAGCCAGGGTGAAGATGGTGGCAATACCGCCCAGTACCAGAGTGGCAAGCAGACTGTGCTCGATGAGGGCGGCAATGGGGGCGGTTTCTGCAGCGGCGGCATCTGCCCCGCACAGCAGGGCGAGCAGCATGGTTAGTGCGCTTGCCGAGGCCGCCAGCCCGGCCCCCAGCCAGCAGATACCGGCAATGACGAGCCACAGCATGCTGTGCCCTACGTCATGTAGGCGGCGAATGGTCAGGCTGAGCAATGGCAGCGGCAGGGCAAGTACCCATACCAACAGCGCAGCACCGAGCATGGGGGTGAGTATGTACCACAGCAGTTCGGGCAGGGCGGGTATGGGGGCTATGTATTCGGCTATCAGTTGGGCAATGAGCCCGTTGCATACCATATCGAGAGCCAGTGCCAGCAGCAGGCCGATACCGCCCATGATGACGGTGAAGCCCCAGAACTCGCGGCGGGTGGAGCGCCCCCGCCATACGAAGGTCTTGCGGAATGCCAGCCAAAAGTTGTGGTTGAAGGCCTTCTGGCGCTCTGCCCGCAGGATGAAGTGGCAGGTGGGGCACAATTCAGGCAGCTTGCCGCTTGTTACGGTCAGCACGGATTTGCAGCGGGGGCAGAGAGGGGCTGTGCCGGGGGCCGGGGATTTGCGGCTTTTACCGGGTGCCGTAGGGGTGGCAGCGGCCGGAGGGGTGGTTTTCTCGGCGGTGGGCTTTGCGACCGGTTGAGCTTTGCTTGCCTGCGGTTTGGTGGTGACTGTGGTGATTTTCGGTACAGTCAGGGTTTTAGGCGTGTCGGTGTTCTTAGCTGTGGAGATTTTGACGGGTGCGGCTTTGAGGTCGGAGAGTTTGACCGTTGCCGACGGGGTGGTGGCGGTAGGTTTTGAGCTCATGGCAGGTGTCAGGCAAGGGGGTATTTAGGTGAGGGGCCGTATTTGTTCGGGCCGCGGTGGCTGTCGAGTACGGTAAGCACAAAGAAGAAGATTCCCAGTGCCAGAAGACAGATGGCGGGTATCAGAACACCGATGATGAGGATGGCCCCGGCTGTTTCATTGTCATGGTTTGCTGCCAGCATGAAGGTGCTGACAATGCAGGCGATTAACATCAGCATGTAGAGCAACAGCCACTTGCCGCTGCGACCGACATCGTGCATGCGCCGTACCATTACTGTCAGCTGCGGTATTGCAACGGCCAGGTTGACCAGAGTATAGACGCCCCCCATCACGAACATGGCGACTATGGCGGCAGAGGGCAGTGAGTCCAGTTGCTCGGCGGTCTCGGGGGATTCGAGGGCTGTCACGGCTTCTGCCGGCAGCATGGCAACCATCACAACCTGCATGATGGTCATGAGCATGGTGGTGATGATGGTGCTGAAGAGTATGAAGCTCCAGTACTCAATGCGCGGCGCACGCCCTCGCAGCACAAAGGTCTTGCGCAGAGCTAACACGAAGTTCTGCCACAGGTCATGTATGTTGACCGCGCGGAAACGGTACCCGCAGCTCGGACAGCGCGCAGGCAGTATGCCGCTGGGGGCGGTAAGCTCGCAGGCACAGCCGGGGCAGGAACCGGCCTGGGGAGCAGGCGGGGCCGGGGGTAAGGTAACTGTGTCCGGTGCTGCCAGCAGCTCGGCCAGCGTACCCCAGTGTGCAGAACCGCGCCGCGCAGCGCGGGTTTCGGGCTGCAGCCGACCGGTTTCCAGCAGGGCACGCAGTTCATCAAGCGTGTGCGGCCCTTGCGGTTCTTTGTTTTCGTTCAGGTAATAATAGCTGTCCATAGTCGGGGGCGATTATGAGAGTGGGTATTTGGCGCTGGGTCCGTATTTGTTCGGGCCGGGTTTGCTGTCCATGAGGCTGAAAGCGAACAAGGTTAACCCGAAACACATGCTCAGCAGATAGAACAGCCCGCAAAGTCCGTCGTATGCCAGCAGGTTGATGCTGTCGGCAATTTCGTTGAGCCGGCTCTTGCGCGAGGCATCGTCATCGATAGCGGCGATGAGCTGCCAGTTTATCCCGCCGATGTAGTCAATCACTTTTCGTACGTAGGTGAATTGCCAGGCCAGGTTCATGATGAGCACGGTGCCCAGCCACCACCCGCTGCGTCCGATGTCGTGCAGGCGGCGAATACCTGCCGCGATGGATACCAGCGTGAAATACAGCATGTACAGGGCCAGTACTCCTGCTGCAACCCATGCCCATACCATGCCGGGAGCATACGCCACCTGCTCAAAACTGAGCTCTGCAACGGGTATGCCTTTGAACTCGCGGGTTGCTGAGATGATGATAGTCACAACGGCCGCCAGTGTAAGCGGTGTAGCGGTGAACAGGTAAAAGAGAAAGGACCCCCAGTATTCGGCGCGCGGGGAGCGCCCGTGCCAAGTCAGGGGGCGTTTCAGGGCGGCTCGTATGTGCTGCCAGAGCGTATTCCGACTGGGGCGCAGGTATGCACCGCAGTGCGGGCAGTTCGGCGGCAGTTGGCCGTCTTCGGTCACCAGTTCCCGGGCACAGGTCGGGCAGTTGCCGGCGGGGCCATCGGCCTTTGTCGGCAGCACAGGCACCGGGGC
>JAZRKM010000015.1:0-18054 GCA_045646325.1 Akkermansia sp.
CCCCGCAGCCACGGACGTTCTCGATATTATCTTCTGACCCCCGCCCCATCATGAGCAGCAACACTCATTCGTACCCCTCCCAATACATCGACTGCACCTGTACCATCGTGGAGCGATTCGCCCCCACGGCTTTCCGCGCCACCCTGCCGAACGGCAAATCCACCGTAGCGTTCGTGCAGCGCAAAGAGGCACACCTGCTTGATGTCCTGCAACCCGGCGATGAAGTGCTGTGCACGGTCTGCCCGGCGGACTTTGAGCGAGCCCGCATACGCAGCCGCAAGCAGGCGTAAGTCATACATTCCGACGATTAGCCGGACTTTAACCTTGCACCACGAGGTGTAACATGCTAGAATCACCCCGTGACGTACCGTAACACCATTCTGTATCATCTTCTGCCTGTAGCAGATATTCTGCTGGCAGCAGGCTGCGTAGGCGTGGCGCCTGATTTGGTTGACTATATCGCGGCCTACGTAGGCTGGGGGAGCGCCCCGGATTTCAATGCATTTGCGGCTTCTCCCTTCATGGTTGGCCTGGCGGTTGCGGCAGTACCGCTCATTCTGCGCATGACGGGTTTTTACCACCGCTGCAACCAGCAGCGCATTATCTCAGCCCTCAAGCAGCTGTTCACGTTTGTTGTCTATTACCTGGGGGTGTTCGGGCTGTATGTGATATGCAGGGGCGACCACGGCTCCACCTACATGAACCACGTTATTCTGGTCAGCCTGCTGCTTATTGTGCCGGGGCTGTTCCTGCGCTTCTACCTGTTACGTTATATACTGCAGAACACCGGTTTCGGGCGCAGAGCCCTGCGCCGCGTACTTCTGGCCGGCACCGAACAGGATATCAACAAAGTCTGGGAGAAACTCCCCCACCACTGGAAAAAAAGCCTGTGTGTCGTCGGTCGGGTTATTGCAGGTCAAACCCCGCAAGAGGAAGTGCAGCAGCACATTGAGAACAATCACGTTGAGCAGCTTATGCTTTTCGGCGGGCTGGACGCTTACAGCGCTATGTCGGAGACCATCACCCGCTGTGAATTACAGGGTATCGACATCTACGTGCACCTGAGCGATAACCACCCGGTTGCGCAGAAAGCAGACATAACCGAAATCGGTGAACAGCGCGTGCTCATTCTCACCTCGACCCCGGTTTACTCATGGAGCCGACTGATAAAAGGTATCCTGGGGCGCCTGCTTGCACTGCTGGGTATCATCGGTACCTCTCCCCTGTGGCTCATTGCAGCCATCGGCATCAAAATCAGTGACCCCAAGGGTAAAGTCTTCTATCGTCAGCAGCGCTCCGGTTTGTATGGCAAGCCCTTCGGCATGTGGAAATTCCGCTCCATGTACTCCGATGCCGACAAACGCCTGGATGAAATCAAGGCCAAATACGGCAACGAGATGGACGGCCCCATCTTCAAGCTCACCAATGACCCGCGCATTTTCCCCTTCGGTCACTTCATCCGCAAGTACTCCATCGATGAACTGCCCCAGCTGCTCAACGTGCTGACGGGCGACATGGCCATTGTCGGCCCCCGCCCGCTGCCGACGTATGAGACAGCCGAGTTCCCCGAGATTTCACAGCGCCGCCGCCTGAGCGTTAAGCCGGGGCTTACCTGCTACTGGCAGATTGAGGACCGCAGCGACTGCAAAGACTTCGACCGCTTGATTGCCAAGGACCTGAAATACATTGACAACTGGAACCTCTGGACGGACTTTGTGCTCATCCTTCGCACCATCCCCGTCGCCATCTTCGGCAAAGGGGCCAAATAACGCGTGCGCAGCATGTTCCACATCGTCCTCTTTCATCCCGAAATCCCCCACAACACCGGCGCGGCTGGTCGACTGGCCGTAGCAACAAACTCGCGCCTGCACCTCATCAAGCCCCTCGGGTTCAGCCTGGACGAAAAACACGTGCGCCGCACCGGGCTGGACTACTGGCCACACGTTGACCTGCAGCTCTGGGACTCACTTGCTGAACTCGAAGCCGCTGCCGCCCCGGGTGCGCATTTCTGGTATCTCTCCACGAAAGCCACCCACTCCATCTGGGCGCCGGAACTCCCCATTGCCGATGGCGACTATTTCATCTTCGGCCCCGAAAGCAAGGGCTTACCCGAAAGCTGGATAGCAGCCCACCCCGATACCGCCCTGCGCATCCCCATGCCGGGCACCCATGCCCGCTCGCTCAACCTCTCCACCAGTGTGGCAATCATGCTCTACGAAGGGCTGCGCCGCACTCTCCCCTGCTGACCGGTTATGAAAAACATCGTCTACTTCGACCTCGAAACCCGACTCTCAGCTGCTCAGGTAGGCGGCTGGCACGAGGCCGGCAAAATGGGAATCTCCGTTGCCGTTACCTATTCCACCAAAGACAACGCCTATCACATCTACACTCAGGACCAGGTCGAACAACTTATCGAAGAACTCCGCACCGCTGATCTCGTGGTCGGCTACAACCACATCGGCTTCGACTATCAGGTCATCCAACCCTTTACCTTCTGGACCCTGGCGGATGTCTCCAACAACCTCGACATCTGCATTGACCTCACCAACAGAATCGGCCACCGCCTCAAGCTCGATTCCGTAGCCTCCGTCACCCTCGGTAACTCGAAAACAGCTGAGGGGCTCGATGCGCTCAAATGGTGGGCTGAGTACGAGAAAACCGGCGACCCGCAAAAAATGCTCGATATTGCCCGCTACTGCTGCTTCGATGTGAAAGTCACCATGGAGGTGCACAAGTTCGGCGCCCTCAACGGCTATGTGAACTACGTTGACAAAAAGGGCGAAACCGTCCGCGTTGACGTGGATTGGGAGCTGTAATGCCATGAGAAAAGCTGCCCTTACCCTCACCTCCCTGCTGGTGCTCAGCGCCTGTGTATGGCAGAATACGCAGCCCGCAGGCTACCCTATGGTGAAGGGGGAGCCTGCGGCTCAGCCCGGCGATATCATTACCACGCTGAGTAACCCCACCATCGTTTGGAAAGACGGTTCCCCCGAACTGCTGCACGAGAAAATCAATCACACAGCTTCCCTCTGCGCCCTCAAGCGCGGTATTGCTGACGGATTGCCGGTTAATACGCCGGATGCCCACGGCCTGCCCGCCGTGGCGCACGCAGCAGCCGTGGGAGATGTGGCCTACCTGGCCGAGCTCATTGCCCGCGGGGCGGAGCTGAACTACCCGGCAGCCCTCAACCGCCCAGAGCCGGGCAACTCCTGCCTGTTCAGTGGGGACGAACTGAGCGCCACCGGTCTGGCGGCACAGTACGGTCAGGCTGCCGCCCTGCAACTGCTGCTGCACCATGGAGCCCGCCCCTACGGGGTGGAAATGGCCATCGTACATGACCACCTCGACTGCCTGAAGCTCCTGCATGCTGCAGGCGGCGATTTACACGAGGGTGAATACACCACAGACGGCATATTCTACCCTGCCACCTGCAACGCCCGCTCAGAGGAAGTACTGCGCTACCTCATCACACACGGCGTCAGCCCCCGCATACCCGCCGAGAACATTACCCAATGCTGCCCCGATGCGAACTCCGCCGAGCGCTACCTCAATATGTACCTGCGCACCGGTGTCTGGTCCCCACAGCAGGCCGCACAGTTCCGCCGCACCAGCCAACTTTATCAATCCTCACCCGCCCTTCCGGCAGAATAAAACCTGCCATTTTTCAGCAGCACGGCAATGCGGCAAGGGTTCGCAAGAGAAGATTCCCATTTTTACACCGGCTATTCACAACTTCGCATAATTATTTTTGAACAAGGCACCCACCTACGGTGTCATACCCGACAAGATGAACAACAACCTCACCACAAAATTAATGGAGGCGCTGCAAACCGCGCAGAGAAATGCTGCGAGCGGCGGCCGCGCCCAGATTTACCCTGCTGAGCTTCTGCTGGCCCTGGTCGAGCAGGAAGGCGGCGTACTGGCCGCCGTGCTGAACAAGGCCGGTGTCGAGCTGGCCGCTCTGGCACGCGCTCTGCAAGATGAGCTGAACCGCAAACCGCACCAGACCGGTGCCGTGGCGCAGTCACCGGGTATCGGCCCTGAACTGGACCGCTGCCTGACCGCTGCGGAAGAACAGCGTAAGCGCTTGAAAGATGACTACCTGAGCGTAGAGCACGTAGTGCTCGGCATGCTGGAGTCTGACGGCGACCTGCGCCGCGTGCTGGAGGGGGTGGGACTCACACAGGCCCGCTACCTGCAGGCGCTCAAGGAGGTGCGCGGCAACCAGCGCGTGACCGACCAAAACCCGGAGGAGAAGTACGAAACGCTCGAAAAATACGGCACCGACCTCACGGCCCGTGCCCGTCAAGGGAAGATTGACCCGGTTATCGGCCGCGATGGCGAGATTCGCCGCGTGCTGCAAATCCTCTCACGCCGCACCAAGAACAACCCCGTACTCATCGGCGAGCCCGGCGTGGGCAAAACCGCCATTGCCGAGGGGCTGGCCCGCCGCATCGTCGATGGCGACGTACCCGACAGCATGCAGGGCAAGCGCCTGGTGAGCCTGAACATCGGCTCCATGCTCGCCGGTGCCAAGTACCGAGGGGAATTCGAGGAGCGCCTCAAAGCTTTCATCAAAGAAGTCACTTCGTCCAACGGCGAAATCATCCTCTTCATCGACGAGCTGCACACCCTGGTAGGTGCCGGTGCCGGCGGCGAAGGCAGTATGGATGCCGCCAACCTGCTCAAACCCGCCCTGGCACGCGGTGAACTGCGCACTATCGGCGCTACCACACTCGATGAGTACCGCAAGTACATCGAGAAAGACGCCGCACTGGAGCGCCGATTCCAGCCCGTCTATGTGGCCGAACCGAGCGTGGAAGACACCATCGCCATCCTGCGCGGGCTCAAAGAGCGCTATGAGGTACACCACGGCGTGCATATCACCGACAGCGCCCTGGTAGCAGCCGCCACCCTGAGCAACCGCTACATCACCGACCGATTCCTGCCCGACAAAGCCGTCGACCTGGTCGACGAGGCCGCCGCACGCCTCAAAATCGAGCTCGACAGCATGCCCGCTGAGATAGATGAACTCAACCGCAGCGCCATGCAGCTCGAAATGGAGCGCCAGGCCCTCGCCAAAGAAAAGGACAATGACTCGAAACAGCGACTCGAAAAAATCACCCGCGAACTGGCCGACACCAAAGAAAAGGTGGATGCCATGATTGCCCGATGGAAGAGTGAGAAGGAAATCGTAAGCCGCGCCCGTGATGAGCAACAGAAAATCGACACCCTCCGCACCGAGGCCGAGCAGGCTCAGCGACAGGGCAACCTGGGCCGCGCCTCCGAAATTCTCTACGGCGAAATCCCCGCCGCCGAAAAAGCCGCCAAAGAAGCCCGCGAAGCCCTGCAGCACATGCAGGAAAACGGTGAAGGGCTGCTGAAAGAGGAGGTCACGGAAAGCGATATCGCCAAGGTCGTGGCCACCTGGACCGGCATTCCCGCCGCACGTCTGGCCGAGGGTGAGCGCGAGAAACTCCTGCACATGGAGGAACGCATTGCCGCACGACTCATCGGCCAGCAGAGTGCCGTGAAAGCCGTGGCAGATGCCGTGCGCCGCTCCCGTGCCGGCCTGCAGGACGAAAACCGCCCGCTGGGCTCCTTCATCTTCCTGGGACCCACCGGTGTGGGCAAGACCGAACTGGCCAAGGCTCTGGCCGAGTTCCTCTTCGATGATGAGGGCGCCATGGTGCGTATCGACATGTCCGAGTACATGGAGAAGCACAGCGTGTCGCGCCTCATCGGCGCACCTCCCGGCTATGTGGGGTACGATGAGGGCGGCCAGTTGACGGAGGCAGTGCGCCGCCGCCCCTACAGCGTGGTGCTCTTCGATGAAATCGAAAAAGCCCACCGGGACGTCTTCAACGTGCTGCTGCAGGAGCTCGATGACGGTCGAATCACCGACGGTCAGGGGCGCACGGTCGACTTCACGAACACCGTGCTCATCATGACCAGCAACATCGGCTCGCAGTTCATCCTTGCCGAGAGCGATGCAGCCGCCCGCAATGAGAAAGCACTCGATGCCCTGCGCGGTCACTTCCGCCCCGAATTCCTCAACCGTGTGGACGAAATCATCATCTTCGACCGCCTACAGCAGCAGGACCTCGCTCGAATCGTCGACATTCAGCTGCAGCGCGTGCGCAAACGCCTGGCTGACCGTGGCCTGAAGATGGAGCTCAGCTCCGCCGCTGCCGCGCTCGTTGCCGCCCACGGCTACGACCCGGTGTACGGTGCCCGCCCGCTCAAGCGAGCCATTCAGCGCGATATACTCGACCCGCTCAGCCTGGCCATCCTCGCCGGGAAATACCCCGAGGGCAGCACCATTCATGTGGAGGCCGATGGCGAGCACATCGTGCTCAGGTAACGCCGCTTCCCCTCTCCAGCTCAACCAAGCCGCAGCATGTCAGCTGCGGCTTTTTTGCTTCAACAGGGCGCATGAATATGTTATTCTGGCGTACATGAGAGTGCCCTTCCTTTCTCTGCTTGCCGCCACAGCTACCGCGACTGCCGCCCTGCCCCCGGTGCCGCCGACATACGTCTGCCAACGGGCGACACAATTACTCACCATTGACGGCAAGGGCGAGGAGCCGGACTGGCAACAGGCCATGCGCCTGAGCCCGCTGCGAGATATCGAAGGCAGTGCCATTGAAGACAAGACAGTCGTGCGAATGCTGTGGGATGACCGCTACCTCTACGTGCTGGCCGATATGCAGGAGCCGCACCTGTGGGCCAGCCTGCGCGAGCGAGACAGCATCATCTACCGCGATCCGGATTTCGAGGTATTCATCGACCCCGATGGTGACACGCGCAACTATGTGGAAATTGAGGTGAATGCCCTCAACACCGTATGGGATTTGCTGCTTACGGCCCCCTATCGCACAGCCAACCAGGCGCTGCACGACTGGAATATACCCGGCCTGCAGAGCGCCGTACACCTGCGCGGCACACTCAACAACCCGGCAGATACCGATGAGGGATGGACTGTGGAACTCGCCATCCCCTGGGAGAGTATCACCGGGCACTCCGCTCACCCGCGCCGCTGCGAGCCCCCCGCCCCCGGCAGCACGCTGCGCATGAACTTCTCGCGCGTGAACTGGCAGGTCCAGCCGGACACCACATCCCCCTGCGGGTACTCCAAACTCACGCAGCCGGAGGGCACCCCGCTGCCCGAAAGTAACCATGTGTGGGCTCCCACAGGGGTCATCAACATCCACTGCCCCGAACACTGGGGATATGTGCGACTGAGCGATAAACCGGTCGGCAGCGGCTACGAAAGCACCCCGGTGCCAACCACATACCCGGCGCAGCGCAGGCTCTTCGACTGGTACACAGCTCAGCTGGCGCACCGGGCGCAGCACGGTACCTTCAGCACCGCCCTTCAGCACCCCGGTGTAACCACCCTCTACTGCGACACACAGCATTTCCTGGCACAAGCTACGGCAAGCGACGGACAGAAGCTCACCCTCGACCACCACGGCAATCTGAGCCTCTTGCCTGCCACAAATGAGCGCCCCCCGCTCTACCTGTGGGTACAGGGTGGCAAACACGAGGGCGACACCCCCTGGTGGCAGCAACACTTCGCCCGCCTGGCCGGCGCAGGCATACACGCCGTCATCATCGGCGGCACTGTGGAGCAGCTCACCCACCTCATCCCCATCGCTCACGCTGAAGGACTGCAGGTCTATGCCTGGCTGTGGGCTCTGAACCGCCCGCAAGATGCCACAGCCCTGCAACACCCTGACTGGTATGCCGTCAACCGGCACGGTAAGTCCTGCCACGCACCGGCAGACCGCCCCTTTGTGGAGTATTATCAGTTCCTCTGCCCGAACAGCGAGGGGGCTCTCCACCACCTGCTCACCCAGGTCGACCGACTGGCCGCCATACCGGGGCTCACCGGTATACAGCTCGACTACATGCGCATGCCCGACGTTATCCTGCCCCGCGGCCTGTGGGCCAAATACGGGCTGGATATGAGCCGAGAGCTACCGGAGTACGACTTCTGCTATTGCGAGCGCTGCCGAACAGATTTCCGAAAGACAAGCGGGCGTGATATTGAGCCGATAGCCGAGCAGGATACCGCCTGGCGCACCTATCGACTGAACTGTGTGGCACGCGTGGCCAACACCCTCTGCCGGCGCATTCGCTCACACAACCTGCGCGCCGCCTGCGCCGTGTTCCCCACCCCGCAACTGGCATCCAAACTCGTGCGCCAAAACTGGGCAGACTTTGAGCTGGACCTCGCCCTGCCCATGGTCTACCATAGTTTCTACAACGAAAATACCACCTGGGCGGCCGAGTGCAGCAGGATGGCAGCCGGGCAGACTCAACAGAGAATCCCCCTCGCCCCCGGGCTGCACTTGCCGGATTCCACCGCCGCCACCCTGCCCCGCGAGCTCGACCAACTCCTCCACACAGCCCCTGCCGGCATCGGCCTGTTCTGCGACGATGACCTCAGCCCGGAAATGCTGCGCGCCCTGCACCGGTGGTGTGAAAAAGGCGAATAAAAATACCATAAACTCCTTAAAAAGCTCTTTTTTTCGTGTATATCATCACTTCGGGCTTGCCCGGCGGTAGCAGATGTGCTACTCTGAAGGGTTATGAACGAAGCAACGATTCCATGTGAATTTTTCGCAGCCATCTGCCACAACGAAGCCGAAGTGGTGGCCAAACTGCTGGCAGAGGGCGCGGATGTGAATGCCCGGTTTGAGAATCAGCTCACGCCGCTCATGGTTGCAGCGAGAGCGGGAGCGCATGCCGTCATTCCCGTGCTGCTGGCGGCCGGGGCTCATGTCAACGAGAAGTCCGACCTCTGGGGGCGCAGTGCCTTCCACTGGCTCTGCCGACAGGGGCTCAGCAGCCATTACCACGTCGAAGCCCAGACGGAAAGCGCCCGCGCACTGCTGGCCGCCGGGGCAGATGCCTACCTCCCCGATGATTCGGGCGAAACTCCCTTAATTCTCGCCCTGCGCCACCATCTCACAAACGTCATCAAACTCATTCATGCCTACAGCCCCATCCCCAACGGCGAAGACGGCAGACTCATCATCCCCTGGCTCGATGTCGACTACCTGCGCCGGACGCACCCCTATAGTTGGCTCGAAACCGATGAAGACATATACCGCTGGTACATAGCCCCGCCGGAGCCACCCCTCCCCGGAGCCACTCGGCGTAGGCGTAACACTATCCCCTGCCCTTACGAAGCGGACTGGGCTCGCCAAACTGATATACACGCTACCGACAAGCGGGGCTACACGGCCCTGCACCACGCAGCCGCGCAGGGGCTATACGAGATTGCGGCCATTCTCATCGACCGCGGTGCGGTGGTGGATGCTCCGGCGCGCTCCGGTGCCACGCCGCTCATCATCGCCGCACGCAGCGGGCGCCGGAAAGTCGGCCGGTTACTGCTCGCTCACGGCGCCAATCCGGAGCGCTGTGACTGCTACAAGCGCCATGCCATCGACTACGCCCGCCGTGCCAACAATTACCGGCTGATGCTGTAATGGCCGGCAATCGGGCAAACCTTTATTTGCCGAAATGCTTTTGCGCCCAAGCGGGCATGTTGCTGATATAGCGTTGCAGCCCCAGCTGGGAGAACAGGCGAGCGAAGTCAGTTTCCGGCAGCATAAAGGCATCATACTCATTACCCGGTTTGCTGTCATCGCTTTCGCGCTTCAGCTCCCACAGGCACAACTCGCAGACCTTCTTTCCCGCTGCATCGTAAAACGCCAGAATATCCTGCGGTGGGAAGGTCGGAGGGCACACCCAGACAACATGCTGAGGGTTCGGTATCACCGCGCCCTCAGCATCCAGGGTGAACGGTTCTTCCGTATCAGGCGCAACACGCTCCCGACAAGGTGCAACAGAGGGGCTTACCTGAGACAGTTGATTTTTGAGCTTATCAAAATCGCCCCCTTCAAATGTAACAGGCTCCACCGTTTTTTCGCCGCACCAGCAATCACCGGCCCCACACTCGACATGCCTCAATTCCGCCCGCACGGCATTCGCCAGCGCGGTTTTGAAAGCAGAGCATCTCCGCGCGAGCTGCTCTACATGTCGCTGATAGTTGCTGTTGCGGTACTGAGAATTCAGTCGGGTTACCTCAGCGGTGTTCAGCTCAATCCTGCGGGCGAGTTGCTGCTGATGGCAGCCCACTGTCAGCAGAGCCACCCCCACGCAAATGCTTAAGTTTCTTCTGTAGTTCATCATCCTTTTTCTTAACGGCTAAGACTGATGGAAGAGCCTGCAGCTGCTCATAAGCGGCATCCGGCAACACCAATCGCGGGCGTTCCCAAGCGTTCCCGACGCGATACTCCGGCACACGAGAAACCGGCACCGTCATCGACTCATCCCAATAACAAACTTCATTGCCCTCGGCATCGAAGAACTCCAGCACAGGAGCCACGCCACCGCAGCAATGCAGCCACGGCTCCATCAGCACCGGGCGCAATATATTCCCCGCCGAATCCAGCGACAGCCGCGGGGCCTCGGTCATGAATGACTCTTGCGGCAACGGCGGCATGGCCTCGGCCTGCCCCAGTAACGCCACAACCTGCTTAAACTCGGCCCGGCTCAGTTTCACCGGCGCGGGCAACAAGGCCTCATCACAGGCATCGCAATCATACACCCAGCGCCACTCAGCCCGCACAGCCAGCGGCAATGATTTGCGCAGGTCCTCCGCCGCGGATTGCAATTCTTTCACATGGCTGTGGTATTTTTTCAGGCAATCTTCTGCATGTTCACGGTCATACTCCGCCTGAGCCGACCACAGCTGCACCTGCTGACACCCCACCATAACCACTACGGCCCCGAGCAACGCCCAACCTCTCACAGCAGTCCTTTTCATGCGCCGCGCATAGTAGCACAGTACCCCCAAACTGTCAACTTTTATGATGTTTATAAAAATCGGCGGGGCCGCCATTCGGCAGCCTCGCTGAATCATACCTGAAAGGCCCTATCACCAGCCACCGCCGAGAGCGGTGCAGAGTTTGGCCAGACTCATGCGAATCTGCTGACGGGTGGAAATGAGGTTCAGCTCAGCCGAGAGCCAGGCGCGCTCAGCAGCAGCCACGTTGAGGAAGTCGCTCTCACCGGAGTTGAAGCGGCGCAGGGAGAGCTCTGAGGCCTCTTTGTTAGCAGCAGCGGCGGCCTGATACTGCGGCAGCTGGTTGGTGAGCTTGGCGTAGGTAATAAGCGCCGATTCCACCTCTGCGAAAGCCGCGAGCACCGTCTTACGGTAAGCCTGAGCGGAGGAATCGCGCTCCAGCTCCGCGATGTTCACGTTCTCTTTGAGCGAGGTACGGTTGAAGATAGTCTGGCTGGCACTGGCACCCAGGTTCCAGGTCGAGTTACGCCAGAAGCCCGAGAAATCCGTACCGGCTGAGGAACCGGCACGCCCCGTGAGTGAAATCTTGGGGAACAAATCAGCCACGCGAGCACCGATGTTGGCCGTAGCACGGTGCAGGTCATGCTCTGCCTTCACCACATCGGGGCGGCGGCGCAGCAGCTCCGCAGGCAGACCGGTGGGCACGCGGGGAATCTTGTTGTAGGTGGCAGGGCCGGGCATGCGCAGCGATATCTTGTCTACCGTGGTTCCCAGCAAAGTGGCCAGGGTATTCTCACAGCTCTTGATGTTAGCCTCGTAGGTGGGAATCTGAGCACGGGTGGAGGCGATGGTGGCGCGAGCCTCTGCCAGTTCGAGATTGGCGACCATACCGACGGCCTCTTTCTTCTTGACCACATTGTAGGTGCGCTCCTGGTACTCGAGCTGCTCGCGGGCGATACGCAGACTTTCTTTCGCTGAAATCCACTCGAAGTAAGTGTTCGCCACACTGGCAGCCAGAGCAGTCCGGGTGGCATTCGCCGCGGCTTGGGTGGAACCGAGAGATGCAGCAGCAGCCTCGACCTCACGGCGTGTGCCGCCCCAGATATCGGGAGTCCACGAGACGGAGAGCGCCCCGCTCCAGCCGCCATGCGAGGTGGAGGTGTTGAAGTCACCGGCATTGTCACCACCGAAAGAGGCTGACCCCGTGGGGAACAACCCCGAGCGCGTCGAGCGCAGGGAGGCCTCCGCCTTGGCAATAGCGAGTGCCGAGCTCACCATATCAGGGTTGCCGAGGAAAGCACGGTTGATGAGGTCGCTGAGCTGGGCATCACCGAAGCTCTGCCACCAAGCAGTGAGTGATTCCTGACTGCTGGAGGGCGGCAGGGCGTTCACCCAGGTAACGGGCAGTCCCTGATCGGGAGCACCGGTGAAGTTCGGCCCCAACTGACAAGCGCTCAGCAGGGCGGCAGCAATTAAAACGGACGTAAAACGTATCTTCATATTATACTGTAAAAAAGGTAAGTGAATTATTCGTGACGCAGCGCGTCGATGGGGTCGAGGCGGGAGCCCTTCCATGCGGGGTACCAACCGAACACAATGCCGATAACAGCAGCAACCGATACCGAAAGCACCATGGCCGATACGGACGAGGCAACGGGCCAGCCCATTTTCGCACTCACAATGCCCGAGGCTATACGCCCCACGACGATGCCGATAACACCGCCGATGGTGCACAGCAGCACGGCTTCGAGCAGGAACTGCCACATGATGTCGCGGGGGCGAGCCCCCACGGCCATGCGCAGGCCGATTTCGCGCGTACGCTCGGTGACAGATACCATCATGATGTTCATGATACCCACGCCACCTACTACCAGTGATATCATGGCCACGGAAATGAGCAGGCTGCTGATGGTGTCGGTGGTTTCCGTCATCATCTTAACGAACTGGGAGCGGTCGCGCATGTTGAAGTCATCGAGAACGCCGGGCTCGAGCTCGTGCTGGCGGCGCAGGATGGGGGTCATGGCATCCATGGCGGCATCGGGAGCCTTGCCATCGTGCAGCTGTACGGCGATGCTGTCCACCGTGCGGGTGCGCAGCGGGTGGGGAGCATTCGTGTAGGGCTGCAAATCACAACCGGGGTAAAAGTTCACGGTGGTGGTCGAGAAGGTATCCGTCGAGGAAACCTTGGCACTGTTGGCAGCGCCACCCTTGGAGATGGTGGCAGAGCCACTGGCGCCCATCAGACGGGTGCGGATACTCGTCCAGGGCAGCATGATGCAGTCGTCCTGGTCATTGCCCATGCCGTCGGCACCCTTGGCCTCAAGCACGCCGATGACGGTAAACACAACGTCTTTGATGCGGATATCGCTGCCGATGGGTTCGGTATCAGCATAAAGCTCTTTGGCGATGGTTTGGCCGATAACGCACACGCGGCTGGCTTCATCCACCTGCTTGCGGGTGAACGAGCGACCTTTGGCCACTTTCCACCCTTCGATGGAGAGGTAGTGCTCGTTGCCGCCCATGATGGAGCGGGGGCTCCAGTTCTGGTTGCCTACAATCACCTGACCACTGGCACGCACCACGGGCGAGGCCGCTTTCACGAATGTGGGACAATCCTTCATGAGGGCGTCTGAATCCGCTGCATAGAGAGATGCACGGCCGCCCTGCCCCGTGTTCACGCCTGCCGTACTGACAGAGGCACCGGTGACGGTAATGACGTTCGTACCCATGGAGGAGAACTTGTCGGCCACCTGCTTCTTGGAGCCCTCACCAATCTCCATAATAGCCACCACTGCCGCGATACCGATAACGATACCGAGCACTGTGAGCGCGGCGCGCATGGGATTGCGCACCAGAGCTTTCATGCAGGTTACAAGCAAAGTTCCTATCTTCATTTCTTAAGCGTGGCTGAGAGTTCATCGGATACGCCTTCGAGAATCAGGCCGTCGCTCATGTTGATAGCGCGGTCAGTGAAGGCGGCGGTTTTCGGGTCGTGCGTCACGATGATAACGGTGATACCCTGTTTGCGGTTGAGCTCGCGGAACATGTTCATGACTTCAACCGAGGTCGTGGAATCGAGGTTACCGGTGGGTTCGTCTGCCAGCAAGATACCGGGGTTGTTGATGAGCGAGCGGGCAATAGCCACGCGCTGCTGCTGACCGCCGGAAAGCTGAGCCGGGGTGTGGTGCATGCGCTCCTTGAGACCCACCAGGTCGATGAGTTCGAGCGCGCGGGCGCGAATCTCAGCCGTGCTCTTGGCAGGGTGGTAATAATAGGCAGGCATCATCACATTCTCCAGCGCCGACGTGCGGGCCAGCAGATTGAAGTTCTGGAACACGAAACCGATTCGCTTATTGCGCAGCAGAGCGCGCTCGTTGGCATTCAGACCGGCAACATTGTGGCCGTCTATCCAGAACTCCCCGCTCGTGGGGTGATCCAGACACCCCAGTATGTTCATGAGGGTCGATTTACCCGAACCGGAGGCCCCGGTGAGCGACACAAATTCGCCGTCCTCAATGCGCAGGGAAATCCCCTTGAGCACCGGCAAATCAATCTCGCCCAGGTGGTAAACCTTGGTTATGTTTTTCAGTTCTATCATGCTCTGAAAGAAGTTAAGGCTTGCGGTAGGTCACCGCTTACATCGGGCGACCGCCATGCCCACCGCCTGCGGGATTCTGACCGGGCTTAGGCTCCACGCCACCGGCTCCGCGCTGGCGGCGCTTGGGGCCATTCATGCCGAAGAGCCCACCCTGCTGCCCGCCCTTGCCGGAAGCGGCAACAGGAGAAACCGTGCGCAGACCGGTCACCAGTTTATCTCCGGCATCGAGTTTCTCACCCGGCAGCGGGGTCACAATGCTGCGGGTACCATCACTCTCACCGCGAAGCACACGCACGGGAACAACCTTGTCGCCTTTTTGCACCCACACCAGGGCACGCTCACCCACGGCATCCGCGGCAGGCTGAGCAGCTGCCGCCTCCCCCTCTGCCTCCGGGGTCGCCGGAGTCTCGGGGCGCTTGCCGGCAAATGCCGGGTCCACATACTCGGGTGCCGGGCGGAAGTCGAAAGCAGCCTCGGGAACCATCAGGCAATCTTTCACCTCCTTCACAATGAAGTTGGCATTCGCGCTCATGTAGGGCAGCAACTTGCGGTCGGGGTTCTCGATGTCAATTTCCACGATATAGGTCACCACGTTTGAGGACATGGTGGCATTCGGGCGAATCTTGTTCACCACGCCGGAGAAACTTTCATTCGGCAGAGCATCCACCGTGTAGCGCACCTCCTGCCCGGCGTGTACCTTGGCGATATCGGCCTCGTTCACACTGGCCCAAATCTGCATCTTGCGCAGGTCACGAGCTACCAGGAACAGGGTCGTGGCGCTCATGTTGCTCACCACCGTCTGACCGACGTTCACCTGACGTACCACGATGGTGCCATCCACCGGGGTGGTAATGCGGGTATAGTCGCGGTTGCGCAGCTCGCTCTCCAGCATGGCATTCGCACTCTGCAGCTGAGCTTCGGCATTCGCCAGCTGAGCCTGGGCGCTCTGCAGTGAAGCCGCTGCATTCTCTGCCTGGGTCAGATACTGGTCGTAATCCATCTGTGACAGGGCATCACCCACGCCCAGCTTTTTGGCACGGTCAAGGTCGCGGTCAGCCTTTTTCTTGTTCACTTCGGCCTGGGATATATTGGCCTGTGCCGTGAGAATCTGCGCTTTCGCCTGGGCCACACTGGCCTCGGCGCGCTTGATATCAAGCTCCACAATGGTATCATCAATTCGGGCCAGCAGCTGGCCGGCTTTCACCTCGCTGCCGTAGTCTACCCGGTTGCCGGCGAGATCCACGCCGAACTCCTTAATCTCGCCCGTGACCTGCGCGCCGACATCCACAAGCTCCTGCGGCTCGAGGGTGCCGGTAGCCTGCACCTTGTTCACAAAATTGTCGCGCACCACCTCGACGGTACGGAACTCCGTTACCGTGCTGTCATTCCCCTGCATATAATACCACGCGGCGACTCCGCCGCCCACCAGGACAGCGCCTATTCCACATTTAACGATTGCATTCACAGCTTAAATCTTACTCCTTCCTGTCAGCTTGTCAAGTTACTTTTAATCATAACAGCCGGCTGCAACATCCGCAGCCCCATACGGAAAAGAACGCACCACCCCCATAAAATCTACACAGCACGACACAGAAATATGGACTCACCGGCAGATTTTACAGCCACCTCAAAAGAAGGAGATTCTCTCTCGGCGGGTAATATCACAACACACCGGGGGAAATTCTCGTTATTTTTTTGCAACACACCGTTTTTCACTTGTAATGATGCGCTGAATATGCTATAGGTTTGGGTGCTATGAAAAAGATTCTTTCTCTCACAGCTCTGTTGGGGGTGCTGAGTGGTGCAGCCACTGCAGCTCCCTATGTTCTGCCTTCCCATCAGCCGGGAGCTCTGACCCCCTATGACATGCAGCCCGTCTACTCCATCGAGGGTCTGTATGCCGTTGCAGATGATTCTGATGACCCCAACACCGCCGGTGTGCGTGTCAGTTTCAGCCTTTACAGTGATGCCGCCGATACCGTACGCCACCAGGGCAAGCTCAGCATCGCACCCATGTGGGGCGGCGAAGATTATGATGATCAGACCTCTGTGGATCTTTTCATGATGCCCGTCACGCTCGGCTACGAAATGAACATCGAGCTTACCGACACTGCCCTGCTTTACCTGGGTGCTAAGGCCGGTTATGCCTGGGGTAACATTGACTACAAAGGTGTAGGTATAAGCGATTCCGATTCCACGGGCGGTTTCACCTTCTCCGTGGGTGGCGGTCTGAAGTTCATGTGCTCTGACTCCGTCTACGTGAACGTAGGTTACGAGTTTGGTCGCACCTACTTCAGCCAGGGTATCGTTGATTACGATATGGGTCAGCACATCATCTCCGTGGGTGTAGGCTGCCAGTTCTGATAATTCCCCATTTCCCGAATTATTGCAGTTTATTCAGCTGCGGGTGTGAAAGCACCCGCAGCTGATGTTTTTCAGCAGACCGGGAATTATGCTTTACAGCGAAGTAGTGATATGGTACCATTCGAGCGTAGATCATGCGCTGACGCCACGAATATGCAAGAAAACGATTCATCAACTAGATTGGGCAACAATATCAGCATTGCTCTGCCCGTGGGCTGTAAACTGGGCCATTACCGTGTGCTTGGTACACTGGGCCAGGGTGGGTTCGGTATCACCTATCTGGCCGAGCGTATAACGGACGGCAAACGAGTGGTTATCAAGGAGAATATGCCCGCTGCCTATTCTCACCGCAGCGACACTTCACTGACCGTGGCACCGACCGGCACGGGCGAAGAGAAAGAGATTTTCGACTGGGCGCTGGAGCGATTTCTGGAAGAGGCTCAGCTGCTGGCTGAGCTCAATCACCCCAACATCGTACAGGTAACGGAAGCCTTCACCGCACTCGGCACCGCTTATTACGTGATGGAACATATCGAGGGTGACATGCTGCACAAAGCAGCCCCGGCGCCCGGCGAGATTACGGAGCAATGGTTGCGCCCCGTGCTCTGTGATATTCTGCAAGCGCTGAATTATGTGCATGGCTGCGGCTTATTGCACCGCGATATCAAACCGAACAATATTCTACTGGAGAGTACCGGCCGAGCCGTGATTATCGACTTCGGCACAGCGCGCTCCCTGCTCAGCGACCGTAGTGCCACTGTGCTCGAAAGCCCCGGGTACTCCCCGCTCGAACAACTGCAGACCCACGGTGCCAAGGGGCCGTGGATTGACATCTACGCCGTCGGTGCCACCTGTTACCGCCTGCTTACCGGCCAGAACCCGCCGCGAAGCCTCGACCGACTGGGAGATGAAGACAGCTGCCCCGCTCTCGCCCTGAACCCCGACCTGCGCACCCGCTTCAGCACCGCCTTCCTGCAAAGCATTGACCGAGCACTCTCGCTCAGTTACAAGAAGCGCTGGCAATCCACTTCCGAGTGGCTCAATGGCATGAATTCCGCGGCTGAGCCCGTCTCAGCCGATATCCCCATCACCCCCATTAACCTGCCGCTGCGAAAAAAAGCAGCCCTTCCCCAGCAGAGCCAACCGGCACAAAGTACGCCCCCTGCCGTACCGCCGTCGTTCCCACCGGTACCGCCATCAGCCTCTGTACCGCAATCAGCTCCCGTACTGCCGGCGTTGCCTCCGCTCCCGCCCCCACCGCAGCCCGCCA
>JAZRKM010000016.1:0-27949 GCA_045646325.1 Akkermansia sp.
GCACACAGCTGAGCATGATACCCTGTCGCTGCAGCAGCCCGGCTATCTGGGTCAGCAGGTATATTGCTACGGCCACGGCCAATGGCCAAGCCGCCACCGCCAGGGTTGTTACAAATTCAGAGGCGCTCTTGATGGCTGATAAATCAGACAGAACGTGGCCTAGGCGGACCAGCCCGCAGAAGGCAAACAGCGTTGCGACCAGATACCCGGCTATGGTGGCAATAAACATGGCAGAGATTGTACCAGATGGGCGCGCTCTGTCAATTCTAATTGCACTTCCGGTCGGGCATGCCATTGTGTCATATTCCCGCGATTGTCTCGCTTTTTGCCTGTCGCCTGATATAATGGCGCTTTATTTATGGCTGACATGCAATACCGCCGATGTGGGAAGAGTGGAATTCTGCTGCCCGAGATTTCTCTGGGGCTGTGGCACAATTTTGGTGACGGAGCAGATATGAGCGTATGCCGCAACATGATTGCGCGTGCGATGGAGTTGGGAATTTGTCACTTTGACTTGGCGGACAATTACGGACCGCCCCCCGGCAGTGCCGAGTCATGCTTCGGCCGCCTGCTCAAGAGCGATTTTGCAGCCCTGCGTGACCAAATGTTCATCTCCACCAAGGCCGGGCACCTCATGTGGCCCGGGCCCTACGGTGATTGGGGCTCACGCAAGCACCTGCTTGCCGGGCTGGATCAGTCGCTGCGCCGCATGCAGCTTGATTATGTGGATGTATTCTACTCCCACCGCCCCGACCCTCACACCCCGCTGGAGGAAACAATCGGTGCGCTCGTGCACGCCGTGCGTAGCGGTAAGGCTCTTTACGTCGGTCTTTCCAAGTACCCGCCCTCGCTTTTCAACCGCGCCTGTGAAATGCTGCGCGAGGAAAAAGTTCCCTGCCTGTTGCACCAGTTCCGCTATAACCTGCTTGACCGCAACTGTGAGAAATCCGTCTTGCCCGAGGTGGAAGAGCAGCAGACGGGTGCCATCGTTTTCTCGCCGCTCGCACAGGGCATGCTCACCGGTAAATACCTCAACGGTGTGACGGAGGGAACGCGCGCGGCAGATGCCAGCTCGGTGTTTCTGGATGCCGAAAAAGTCGCGGCGGACAATGCCCGCGTGGCCGCTCTGCAGCAGATAGCCGTGCAGGCCGGTATGCCGCTTACTCAGCTTGCGCTGCGTTGGCTGCTGCGCCGGGAGGAACTCACCTCCGTGCTTATCGGGGCCCGCACTGTCGCTCAACTTGAGCAGTGTGCCGCCGCTGCCGGTCAGCCGCCGTTGCCGCAGGATGTGCTGGAGGCTATTGATGCCTTGCCTTGATGGGCCTGCCTACTGCCGCCGCAGGCGGGCGGGCAGAATTTTCATCTGCTCGCGGTATTTGGCAATCGTACGGCGAGCCAGGGTAATACCCTCGGCTTTGAGGGCGGTTTCGATAGCTGCATCGCTCAGCGGGGCGGTGGGGGATTCGTTCTCAATGAGCTCGCGAATGCGTGCCATGACCGCCCCTACCGATATATGGTCGCCCGCTGTGCTGTCCACTGCCGCGCTGAAGAAGCTGCGCAGTTCGTATACACCATAGGCGCATTTCAGGTACTTGGCCCGCACCGCACGCGAGACGGTCGAGACACTCACGCCCACATCGGCTGCTACGGTTTCCATCTGCAAGGGGGCTTGTCTGTGCGGGCCGTGCAGGAAGAAATCGCGTTGGCGGGCCACAATAGCCTGCGCAACTTTCAGTATCGTTTGCTGTCGCTCGGCAATGGCGCGTATCAGCTCGCGCCCTTCGCGGAAACAGCGGGAGAGGTAACGGCGCAATTCGGCGTTGTCGGCCTGTTCTGCCATCATATCGCGGTATTCGGCCGAGATACCCAGCCGCGGCACGTCTTCCCCGGTCAGGCTGACAATCAGTTCATTCCCCTCTTTTTCCACGACTAAATCAGGGGTAATGACGTTAAGCTCCGCCCGGGAGAAACCGTTGCCCGGGTCCGGGTTCAGGCGGGCAATGCGGCGGGCGGCAATGGTGACGGCCTCTTCATCCACATCGAGGGCTTGCGCTGCATCTGCATAGCGGTGGTTGATGAGTTCCTGCCAGTGGTGGCGCAGCAGTTGCATGGGTATGCCGCCGTGCTCTCCCAGGCGCTTGAGCTGCAGAATCAGGCTTTCGCGCAAATCCTGCGCACCCACGCCGGCGGGCTCCAGGTCGCGCAGGGCACGCAAGGCTCGGCGGAAGGTCAGCTGCGGCAGCTCGAGGGCGGCGGCGATATCTTGCAGCGGCTCGGCGAAAAAGCCGTGGCGGTTCAGGTAGGGTATCAGCGCCAGGGCGGCTTGTTCCGTTGCCGGGGGCAGGGCACTGCGGCGCACCTGTTCCTCCAGGTGTTCTGCCAGCGTGGCAAGGCCGGTTTGGTTTTCCAGCAGGCGGTCGTGGCGCAGGGTGGCTGTGTAGTTCAGGGGGGCGGATGGTTCATCCCCCTCCGGCGCGGGCTGCGGCAGTTCCTCCAGGGTCGGGTTGCTTGCCATGGCCTGCGCTGCGATTTCGCTCAGCTCCATCGTGCCGGCCTGCAGGGTGCGCATGAACAACTGCACGGCGGCGTTTGCTGCCATGCTCTGCTGCATTCCCTGTGCCATGCCGGCGCTGCTCATGTGCATTCTCTTAGCAGATTTTGCCCCCTTTGGCAAGAGCAAAGCGCGTGCGCAGGCCGGAGCGCAGGGTTCATGCCGCTTGTAAAGAGAACCCCCGCCGGGTATGAACCGGGCGGGGGTGGGGAAGATGATGTAGCGCGCGGGGTTACGCGTTGTACATCTTGGTGTAGTACTCGTCGGCCATACGGTCGGAATTGAACGCCGGGTTGATGTCTTCCATGGCGTTGAACACGATGTCGTTCCAGGCGTCGCGATTGTCGTAGTAGAGCGGCAGCACGCGCGATTCGAGTATGTTGTAGAAGTGGTCGCGGTCGGAGCGGTCGCGCGCCTCGGGCGAGAGCCCGGCCTTCGCCTCGGGGATGATGTAGCAGTTCTGCCCATCGCGTGCGAACTCGCGCACCCAGCCATCATTGGTGGAGATGGTGATGGAGCCGTTCATGGCGGCGGACATGCCGGAGGTGCCGGAGGCCTCGCGCGTGACAACGGGGTTGTTCAACCAGATGTCTGACCCGTTCTTGAGCAGTCGGGAAAGCCCGAGTTCGTAGCCGGTGAGCACGGCGCAACGGGGGTATTTCTCGCTGAGTTTGTTGAGCTTGTTGAAGATATCCACCGCGGTGAAATCTGTCGGGTAGGGCTTGCCTGCCCAGATCATCTGCACCGGGCGGTTGGTGCGCTGCAACATGCGCTCGAACATCACCGGGTTTTCGGTGATGAGGGCCGGGCGCTTATAGGCGGCAAATCGGCGTGCCCAAACGATGGTGAGGGTATCCTGGTCAAAGAGGTGACCGGTCTGCTCACCCACCATGCGGAAGAGGTCTTTCTTCAGGGAACGCTTGCGCTCCATGAAAGCGCGCTTATCGCGGGCGGCGAAGGCTTCTGCCAGCTCGGTATCTTGCCAGTAGGTGACATTCTGCGCGTTGGTGACGTGGGTGATGGGGCAGATATCGCTGTAGCCCTGCCACATCTGGCGCGAGACTTCACCGTGCAGCTCGCTCACGCCGTTGGCCATGTGCGAGAGCCGCAGGGCTGCAAGCGTGTAGTTGAAGGTTTGCTCGTTCGGGTCGAGCTTGAGCATGCTGCGCACCTGATCGAGCGACAGGCCGTCGAAGAAGGAGAAGTTGGCCATCAGGTTGATGTCCATCTTTTCATTGCCGGCCTCCTCAGGGGTGTGGGTGGTGAAGACGAAACGCTTGCGTACCTCCTCCACATTGCCGCCGTTGCGGGCAAGCATGTTGAAGGCAGCACCGATGGCGTGAGCCTCGTTCATGTGGTAGATTTCGGGCTCCACGCCGAGTTCTTCGAAGAGCCTTGCACCACCCTGACCGAGCACGATGTACTGCGAGATGCGGGTCATGGGGTTGCTGTCATAGAGTCGCTGGGTGATGGAGCGGCTCACGGCGTCATTCTCAGGCAAATCGGTGGTCAGGAAGAACATGGGCGCGGTGTCGAAAACCTCCGGCCGCAGGTAATAGGCCTTCACCCACACGGGGGCGTTGCAGATGTGGATGAGGAACTTGATGTTATGATCTTCGAGGAAGGCGTAATCTTTCTTGCGGTACTGCACGGCCATCGAGCCGTCTTCTGCGCGAATCTGGTTGTAATAGCCGTATGACCAGAGTATGCCCACGCCAACGAGGTTCTGGCGCAGTGCCCCGGCAGAGCGCATGTGAGAGCCGGCCAGGTAGCCGAGGCCGCCGGAGTAAATCTTGAACACGTTGTCAATAGCGTACTCCATGCAGAAGTAGGCTACTGATTTGCTGTACTTGGGGTCAATCTCGTACGGGTGGGCGTACTGAGCCGGTAAAAAAGAGGAGGTGCTCATCTTTCGGTGTTTATCGTTTGCTCGTTATCTTGTGGGAGCTCGCGCGCCTGTAAGCGCAGCCGCGTTCCACAGTGTTGATTTATACACTAACACGTCACTTCGGAAAAGAAAAAAATGCGCCATGGATGCAAAAACTCCACGAATGACAAAATGTCGGGCGCTAATTGGTGTTCGGCTGCTCCCCGCCCCGCATGCGGGGAGCGTGCGCCGCTTGGCCGGTTCACCGCGGTTCGGCCGGAAATCAGGCTTGTGTGGCGAACTTATCCCCGCTGCCGATGGAGTCGATGTCGCTCACGAGGGCGAAGAGGTCGAGCACAGCGATGGTCGGCTGCTCGGCGTAGTTGAGGAATTCCTCCAGTGCTGTGGTGATAAAGGTGGTGCGGTTATTTTCCTTGCACGACAGCATGGTGGACTCCAGGCGCTGCAACTGGGGGCGGGAACAACGGAATGTGATGGATTTTAGCTTCATGGCTGTTACACTTTAACAGGCTGTGCCGCAAAAGCAAGTTCTATTATCCGTATTACGGCTAATTATTATTGACCGTTGGTAATAAATGATGTATGCTTCTCATCGACATGAAAACCATACGCAACATCACTCGCTTTACCTACGAGTTCACCTCCTTCCAGGGATGGCGGGTGACTCTCTGCCGCAATCAGGTGCACTTCACACGCTATTTTTCAGACAAACAGTATGGCGGGGAGAGCGAGTCGCTGGCTGCTGCTCTGGCCACTCGCAATAGGGTACTGGAGAGCCTGCGCCTGCACCCGAACGAACCCGAGCTGGCCTTCGCCGAGTGCCGCGCAGAGGAGCCGCTGACCTGTTATCCACGCGGTCTGCGGCCCCGTAAGAGCCTGAGGGAATGACCCAGAGGCGACTGCCGATGGACTATGTGTGCTTGAAGGTCATGGCCTCTTGCTCCGCGGCATGTGCGGAGGGGGCGTGGCGGCTCAGGTAGTCCATGGCTCGCTTGACATCGTTCATCAGCAGGGCGGCCATATCCATCGTGAACCCTCGGCGTACCATCACGCGCATGACCACCACATCTTCCACCTTGGGTGGCAGACTGAAGGCCGGCACCTGCCAGCCGCGTGTGCGCAGACGCTCGGAGAGTTCATAGAGATTGTAGCCGGGGTCATACCCCTTTTTCATGCTGAAGCAGACGGCCGGAATGTCCGTTTGCGGGTTGCCGGTGGCAATGAATTCGAACTGACCGAGTTTCTTAAACTCCGCGTGCAGGTAGGCTGCGACTTTATAGGCGGCCTCGTGTATGCGGCGGTAGCCGTCCCGACCCAGTCGGCAGAAGGTGTAGTACTGCGAGATGACTTGACCGGCCGGGCGCGAGAAGTTCAGCGCGATGGTAGGCACACTGCCGCCCAGGTAATTGACGGCAAAGGTGAGGTCTTTCGGCAGCTCTGCGACATCGCGCCACACAACCCAGCCGCAACCCACCGGGGCCAGCCCGTACTTGTGACCGCTGGAGCTGATGGATTTCACGCGCGGCAGGCGGAAGTCGAAGGGAATTTTCGGCGCGGTGAAGGGGGCCAGGAACCCGCCGCTGGCGGCATCCACATGAACATCGACATCCGGTCCGCCATCAGCGGCGAGCTTGTCCAGTACCTTGCAGATGGCCTCCGGGAACTCATATTGCCCCGTGTAGGTCACGCCGAAGGTGGGCACCACGCAGATGGTGTTTTCATCGACACGCTCCAGTAAGTCTTTTTCCGTCATGCAGTAAGAGTCAGGGGTCATGGGGACCTCCCGCATTTCAATATCCCAGTAGCGGCAGAACTTGTGCCAGCATATCTGCACGGGGCCACACACGAGGTTGGGCTTGGCGGTGGATTTGTGCCCGCGTTTCTTGCGCCAGCGCCACAGGGCCGCCAGGCCGCCGAGCATGCAGGCCTCGCTGGAGCCGATGGTGGAGCAGCCTATGGGGGTACCATCGGTCGGGGCATTCCACAAATCAGCAATCATGCGTACGCAGCGTTGCTCGATTTCGGCGCACTGCGGGTACTCATCCTTGTCTATCATGTTCTTGGATATACTGATATCCATCAGGCGGTGTACGAATGAGTCATCCCAAGTCTGGCAGAAGGTGGCCAGATTTTGCCGGGCGTTACCATCGAGCATCAGCTCATCTTTGATTAACTGGAACGCATCTTCCGGGCGCATGGACGGCTCCGGAAATTGGCTCGTGGGCAGGGGAGTCGCTACATCGGCTGCGCCGAATATGCTTACCGTATCGTTATCGGGGGGTGATTTTTTCATGGTCGAGGGGTGAGATGTCCCCGCGCGGTCCATCCGTGCAAAAACAGGTTGCACCGCGCAGCGGTTGACTGTTTTTGTGCCGCGTGCGTAGAAATAGTGTCACAGTCATCGAGATGTTGAGGCGATTGACAATTTCTGCGACGGCGGCGCTGCTGCTCTGTACTTGTGGCGAGGATGGCGGGCGGCAGTCAGTCGCCGCGCAGTTACCGGAATATACAGTGCGCGCCGCGCACCCCCGGCAGGGTGCCGTAGCCGAATACCGCGAATGGGTCGGCACCCTGCTGGGGCTGGTCAGTGCAGCGATTGAACCACAGGTCAGCGGGTATGTGACCGAGCGCCTGTTCACCAATGGGCAGAGGGTGAAGGCCGGCGAGTTGCTCTATAAAATAGATTCCACCCGCTACCGGCAGGCTCTCAGTGAGGCCGAGCAACGTGAACAACAGGCCCGGGCGAATGAGAAAGAGGCCGCACAGCACCTCGCCTACAATGAACCACTGGTGAAAGATGGCGCTATTTCGCGCCAGACATTTACGGATGCTCAGCAGCAGCTCAGGGCGGCTCAGGCATCCCTGGCTGCCGCACAGGCCGCTACTGCTCAGGCCCGTACGGACCTGGGGTATTGCAGCGTATATGCCCCGGTGGATGGCCTGATCGGTTTTGCTCAGGCAGATGTGGGCAGCTATGTTGCCCCCGGCGGCAGCCCGATGGTGCTCATCAACCGCGTGAACCCCATTCGCGTGCAATTCAGTATCAGCAGCACCGACTGGCTGCAGCAGGGCGGTGATAGCGGAGTGCTGCACCCCGGCGCCGAGGTAGAGCTGCTGCTGCCTGATGGTCGCCGCTATGAGCACCCCGCTACTATTGAGGGGGTGGACAACACGGTAAACTCAGCCACCGGTTCACTGCTCCTTCAGGCGCTCACCCCGAACCCCTCGGCATTACTACGCCCAGGTATGTTTGTGACCGTGCGGGCTCGTGTGTCAGAGCAGGCGCAGGCTTTGCTGGTGCCGGTCGGGGCTGTTGTCAGTATACAAGGTGTTCCATTCGTGATTGTCGCCACCCCGAATGGTGCCGTGAAAACCGTCCCGGTAACGCTCGGGCTGCAACAGGGCAGCAGCGTGGCTGTCACCGGTGAACTCTCACCCTCAGACCTCATCATCGTCAATGGTACTCAACAGGCTCTCATGGCTGTCAGCGGCAGAGCTAGGCTCAATATCAAGACCATCGATGATACCAAGTAATGCCTTCATCATGAAAGTTTGACAGCCTCGGGAGCATTTGCCCCCGAGGCTGCCTGTACTCAGTTTGGTGAACAACTCCTTACTTGGAGAAATAGCGCTTAAGCAGACCGTCAAACCCCTTGCCGTGGCGTGCTTCGTCCTTGCACATCTCGTGTACGGTGTCGTGCACGGCATCGTAACCCAGCTCTTTGGCTCGCTTGGCAATCATCAGCTTGCCATTGCAGGCCCCGAACTCGGCGTCGGCGCGCATCTGCACATTCTTCTCTGTGCTGTCGGTGAGCACCTCACCCAGAAGTTCGGCGAACTTCGCAGCGTGCTCAGCCTCTTCGAACGCGTAGCGGCGGAAGGCCTCTGCTACCTCAGGGTAACCCTCGCGCTCGGCCTGGCGGCTCATGGCAAGGTACATACCCACCTCGCAGCATTCGCCCGTAAAATTGTCGCGCAGCCCCTGCACAATCTCAGGGTCCAGACCCTTTGCCACACCCACGCGGTGCTCGTCTGCGTATACTTTCTCGGCTCCTTCCTCAATTTCTACGAAGGTATCTACGCCGCATACGGGGCATACCTCAGGCATGGTCTCACTCTCAATCACTTCGCCACAGATGGTGCATTGGTACTTTTTCATATTCGTGTATGTGTTTGGTTTGTCTGTTTGTGTTCTGTGCTGTTTTCCCCGTTTGCCGGGTGCGCACAAAGAATAGCGGAATAGTGGGTATTTGTCAAGAGGGAAAAATGGAATAATTCTAAAAAAGTGCATTTTTTTTAAAAAATCCGGAAAAGGTTTGACAAACCGGGCAGCCGGGGTTATATAAAAAGCATGCCCCGACTGCGCCTCTTTTTCCTCATGACTTCCCTGATACTGAGCGGCTGTACTGCCGAAGTACGCACCTGTACTTATGAAGAAGCCTCCCGCATGGTCACAACCCCGGCCACCATGTACCGAGGAACGGATTACTTGGGCAGTGATGCTGATTTCCACTACTTCGAGTACAAAATGGAGCTCGGGCCGGATACTCGTTTCCGTATACCGCGAGCAGATATGTCTTTGTTTGAGACCTTGCATGAAACATACCCGTACAAGGCCTGGTTTCCCGAGCGCCGGGAGGAACACAACTGCTTTGTGCCACACTATTGATATAGGGCGGCGCGAACAGCTCTCCGATAAAAAGATACTGAGATTTCTTCTTAATACTGCATTTTGGCAATTATCAATCTTCTCAGAGATTTGAGTAACTCCCAAATTTTTGTAATAGTAATCGATAATAAAAATGAAAAAATAATTACTATCAGATAGTTGAGAGGAGAGGGAATAGCGTAAAAGGTATCAGAAAACCAATAGCCGAAAATTAATCTGTGATTCAGCCACATACAAGCTGAATATTTGCCGAGTATTACCAATGTGGGAGTTATGAATGAACTCTTAATACATTTGAGTTGTACTAAGAATAATATAGATAAGATTATCAAAATATACCTGTTATCCCATGATAAGAGTTGTACATTTAACAATGCAGGTAAACCTAGCATTAATGTGTTTTTTAAATTTAGACCTTTTTCATTGATGTACCCACATGCATATCCTAAAAGTAAATAAGATATAGAAACACATGTGTCTTTAACAGGAATGCAAGTAAGTAAATTATTTTCTGAACAGTCTGAAATTAACAAATTGTATAAGGGATATGAAAAATAATTAACAATAATAAGAGCCCAAAAGCATGCAATATGCCATGCTTCACTTTTCCTGTACGAATATAATAAAATGGGGAAATAAAATAGAGCACCAACCAAAACAACTGTTATGTACCAGTAATCCGGTATGGACAATACCCCACAACACTGTAACAAGGCTTTTTCAAATGTAAGCTTTAGCCAAGATGGGAAAAATAGCATAGTTAAGTATATCCCGACAACAATAAATACATAGAATGGGTAAAAATTACTTAATCTTGTACATGTAGATTTAAAAATGGAGAGCTTTTCTTGTTTTACAATGTTGAAATATCCATAGCCTGTAACAAATGCAAATAATAATACACAGAATTTTCCAATCTTTGCGAAAAAACGAAATAAATTAAATATGGAGTCATCTCTTAATGCGTCTATAATTTCATTCGCATCAGGTATTTCGTACATTCCATAAAAATGGTGAAAAATCATTATGAGAATAGCAAATCCTTTTATTATCGATGATTGTGTTTTATTTATATTCAGAAGATTAACTGAAAACATTGAAAATAATATTAAATGGTGTTGTAAATAAAAGACGTGATTAAGACAAACTGATAAAATTTAATCACTTCGCTGGTTGTTTGCTGTACGAGTATGACGGTTGGCGAAGAAGAGGAAAGAGGATGCTCGCTGAACTTGTGTAGGAAGGCTTCTTGCTGTGCTTGTTATTGAATTATATCGTGCTGATGTGAGTGACCTGCCAAACTCTCCCTATACAAGGGGTGCTATCTGCGCTCATTATACACGTAGTGCAAAAATAGTCAAGGAACGGATGATGTGCAGGATGCACATGTGTCCCAAAGATTACTGAAAAAGGGCACCAAACGACATATAATCAGCGTATTCTGCTTTCATTTCTGCGCAGGTGTATCACGCGCCTGATCATCGGCAGTAAGCGTTCGGTTATCCAATATCCGGCGTTAGCCGCTAATCCTTAATTCGTAAATCAAAAATCGTAAATACGCGTGTCCCGAATCTTTGGGGCACGTATGGGCAGGATGATAGCCTCGCTCGAAAAATTACATGTTGTTATGATCAGTGCATGCCAAAATATTCGTCCGACTTCAAACTGCGTTCCATCACTTTAGGCCTTTTATCCGCCTGTATAAAAAAACAGCCGCTGTAAGCGGCTGTTTTTGAGTTGCGGGAGTAGGATTTGAACCTACGGCCTTCAGGTTATGAGCCTGACGAGCTACCAGACTGCTCCATCCCGCGATTTTCTTTATATTGGCAACCCTAGTGGGTGCGGCGTGATTATATTATTTTCGGTTGGGGAAGTCAAGCTGAATTTTTGAAAAATGGCATTTTTTTTACGTCGGAGGTGAGAAATCAGCCTTTTTGTTGCGCATCGGCCAGGTCGCGCAAGATGGCAAGCGCTTGTTTGTGACCCAATTCGGCAGCATTGGTAAGCCAGCCCAGGGCGATACCCTGGTGGGCCGGTACTCCGATTCCCTGTGCGAAGAAAAGCGACATAAGAAAAGCGGCATCTGCCGAGCCTTGCATGGCCGCATAGCGTATGTAGGTGACAGCCTGCGCCGGGTCTTTCGGGTCTACTTTCAGGTAATGTTCTGCCAAGCCAATCTGGGCGTGAGGGTGGCCGGCCTCGGCTGCAACGGTGTACCACTTGCGTGCCAGGGTCGAATCCGGCTTTGTGCCCAGAGCATGGGTATAGCAGGCACCGAGAGCAGCGGCGGCGCGTATGTTGCCTTTATCGGCTGCACGTTTCAGCCATTCGACAGCCTGAGTTTTGTTTTCCTTTACCATGTGGCCGGTGAGCAGGCGGTGGCCGTACTCATAGCAGGCGGCGGGGTCGCCCTCGGCGGCGCGGCTGGCCAGCTGGGGAGTGTCATTCACGCTGCAGGCGCAGAGCAGCAGGGCAGTGAGCAGGAGGCTGAGGCGGTGGAGTTTCACTTGAAGTATTGGAGCTGCTTTGCCGAGATGGGCATGTTGAGTTTCTGCATGACGGCCAGCATATCTTCCCATACGGCGCGGCGGGCGGTAATGGTGTCATTGCGAAGCAGGTAGCTGGGGTGATAGGTCACGCGGGTGGGAATTCCCTGGGTTTCAAACCATTTGCCGCGTTGGCTGGCCACACTGGCGGCATGCCCCAGCAGCCCTCGCGCGGCGGTTCCGCCCAGGCACACTATGCAGGAGGGGCGAATGGCGCGGATTTCAGCCTGTATGATGGGTAGGCAGGCGGCTATTTCTTCATCACTCGGGGCTCGGTTGGCGGTATTCTGCTGCGGACCCATCGAGGGGCGAAACTTGCAGATGTTGGAGATGTAAACCTCGGCGCGACTCAACCCCATGGCGGTGAGAATCTGCGTGAGTTTCTGGCCGGCGGGGCCGACAAAGGGTTCTTGCTGTTGCTCCTCTTCGTAGCCCGGTGCTTCTCCCACCAGCATGAGCCGTGCGTGCGGGTCGCCGGTGGCGAATACCATGGTGTCGCGCAGGCTGCCCAGGGCTCGCGCAGCGCGCCAGTTGAGCGCTTTCTCGCGCAGCCAGGCGAGCTTCTGCTCGGTGGTTTGCAAATCCGGAGCCGTGTTCTGCTGTTGCTCCGCTGTGGGTTTCTCTGCCGTGACCGGGGCAGGGCTCGACCGGGCTGTTGTCCCGCGACGGGCTGCCAGCATCCACTCGCGCAGTATGGCACGCGCCCCGGCATCCACCGCAAGGGTGGTCTGCCCCTGTACGGGCAGGTTACTCAGGGCGTCTATAGCCAGTTGGCGGAGCGAGGGCATGGGCGGGATTTACGATTTACGATTTACGATTTACGATTTACGATTTACGATTTACGATTTACGATTTACGATTTACGATTTACGATTTACGATTTTGGTGGGGGCGAAGGTCAGTTGCAGAGTTTGCGGAGCATGGCATCGATGCCAATCACGACTTCGGCAAACTCGCGGTAGTCGAGTTTGTCTGCCGTATCGCTGGTTTCGTGGTAATCATCGCAGCGCATGTAGGCGGTGTCGGTGATGGCGAAGGAGGGGATGCCCTCTTTCATGTAGGCCCAGTCATCCGACCATGCAATACCGCGTGTCAGATAGCTGAACACCAGCGAGCGTACCGGAAAACGACTGACGGAGGCGAAGAGCTCCGCACAGCGGCGCGAGTAGTCGCGGCCGTCGTTGTTGCGCATGAATCGATTGGTGCTCATGAAGGCGACGTAATCGCAGCGGTCGTGCAGCCCAACCAGAGCACCGGCCACGGCACTGCGGCGTTTCTTGTTCACGCGGGGTGAATAGACGCCCAGGGTTTCCAGTGACATCATGCCGGCTACCTTTTCGGCAGAACCGAGTTCCTTCACCAGCGAGCGCGCGTGAACTCGCGACCCCATTTCATCTGTCTGGAAGAAGGGGGCTTCTTCATTCGCATACGCTACGAAGATAATGCCGTTCTTCATGGGTACATCTTTGAGCCTGCGGGCGAGGCAGAGCAGCGCTGCGACACCCGAGCCGTTGTCATTCGCTCCCGGTGTGCCGGTCTTGCCCTCGACAACGGGGCCGTGTACATTCCATTTCTCCATGCCCACGCGCGTGTCGTAATGAGCCCCGAGTACAATCCAGGGGGCGTTCGGATCCGTGCCGGGCTTGCGAACTTCGATGTTCGCGGCTATTTTGCCGGCTGCGCTCTTGTACTCATCTTCAGCCGGTATGGTGAATGTCTGCCGATTGACTTTGTAGCCCATTCGGGCGAACTCTCCGGCGATGTAGTCGGCTGCTTGCTCATAGGCTGCCTGGTGGTAGTGGTTTCGCTCGCCGATGTCGCTTGCCAGGGTGGTCACATGGCGGCGCAGCTCTTGCTCCGTGGGCGCGGTTTCGGGAATGGAGCCCGTGCCGGTGGGTTGGTAGAGCCGGGTGCAGCTTGTGTGCAGTGCCAGCAAGGTAAGAAGCAGTATGGGGAGTATGTGTCTCATTCCACAAGCACTATATACCACCTGCTCAGGTATGACAAGTGGTGAGTGTGACAGTGTTTTTTTTGTTGTCGGGATGAGGGATGGAGCGCCTTATTGAAGTAATATCACAGGTGTCATATGTATGTCATCCGCATTTGTAATGAACTCTCCGGGTGTATAAAAGTGATAACATTTGTAAACACTGCAAAATAAATATGTTACCCCCCCCTATAAAAATAATAGGGATTAAAAGTGGGGTAAAATCGCGTTGGTAAATTTTAGTGTATTATTTATAAGAAACTTCTTGACTTTATAGTAAAATATGATAGAATGAGTGCGGCTTGGAGGAGGCGAGTACCCGAGGTAAAGAAAGGCAAACAATCAGAGAGAATATGAAATTACATTTACCGGTGAAACTGAGAAGGTCTTTGTTCATAGTGGGCCCGGTCATAGGGTTCACTATCGGGGTCGCCTATAATGCGGAACCCGGCGTCGCCGGCGCAAGCGGTGAGGATGTTGCTGATGTGGTTTTCTGTCCGGCTGTTGCTAAAGCTGAAACGGGAACATTCCATTTCGTGGTGAATGCTCTCACGGCGTCTGTGGAGGTGGAGGATAAGCCCCAACCGGCGTTAACAGACGTGAAGTCGCCGGTTTCGTCGCAGTTGGGGGACGCTCTGCCGGTCTCTGCTGCCACGCCGAGGACGATGGCTGCGATTTCAGCAAGTTCCGGGGCCTCGTATTCTCTGGCGCGTCCCCTTGCAGCCGTGCCTTTCGCTGCCGATATCGTAGGGGCTTCTCCCTATGCTGCGTCGTATAGCACAAGTAACCCCGACTCTGTATCTCGGAGCGCATCTCCTGCAACAGCTGCCTCTTACGGGGTTGCCGTGGCGGATATTGAATCCATGGCCGTGCAAGACGAGTCCTCAATACCCTGGGGAAGTGAGGTTGTGCTGGGGACGGAAGGTCGCGTGCAGGTCACCAAGAATACTGCTGATGTAGCCTACACAAATAAGGTTACAGTAGAGCCGGGCAGTAACTACACAGTGGTGATCGATGGCAAGGATTTGAATGGTGACACGGAGCATGGCTATGGTGTGCTGGGGAATGGTTCGACTATTATTACGGTTGATGGTACGCGGGCAGATGGCAGCGTGGCCGAGATTTCTGATACATCGCTTAAGATAGAGTCATTCCTGCACGTCAGTCAGCTGAATATCGATGGCAATGCCGTGGTGACTCTCTCGCCGGGCATGTTCATGAACGGCGACATGGATCACGACCTGGCCGGTAAGGAAGGTAAAGAAAAGAGCGCCGGCGTGCGTATCGGTGAGATTAATCTGGGCTATGGTTCGTTGATTCTGAACAATGGCGACGGGTTCCTGTTCGATAACGGCTACTGGAACCCTGCCAAAGAAGATACCGATCAGGTCGGAGATGCTGTTTCCGGAAATGAGGGCTATACCCTGAACGTGACCCATGACAAGGCCTATGTTCAGATTGGCTCCAACATGCGCACCAAGTGGGCTCTTATCAATGGCTTGGACGACAATGGTGAGTACCATTCTCTGACCGTGGGTGGTCAGGCCCGCGAGTTCAATATCACCAAAATAACGGGTATTAAGGACCTGACGCTGCAGGGCGGTCAATTCAACATGGCCGGCACGGGAACTCAGTTCAACATCAAGAACGTGGAGCGCTCTGTGCATGGAAATTTCATCATCGGCCACGCTGCCTCCGTCTTTGTGGAGGGAAATAATATCATGGCTGAGGGTTCCGGGACAATTGACGTTTCAGGAAACCTGGATATCAAAACTTCCACCCAAACTCTTACCGGCAGTAACTCTATCCACATGGATGGTGGCTATATCGGCGGTGTCAATACGAGCGGTATTACAACCGATGGTTTGCAGTTGAAAGCCACAACGGATGGCGATAATACGGTGGAACTGACCTACACGGGCATGACCAACCGCATCGGCGCCGACATCAACGTGGAGAGTAAGGTGCTGTTCAGTACGATGAGCACCACGCCCGGAAATGAGGTCAAGGATAAGCTCACCCTCTCCGGTTACCTGAGCGGTAGTGGTGATGTTACGATGGCCGGTTCCGGTATGGTGGTGATTTCCGCTGCCAATGAAGCTTTCACCGGTTCTGTCACTGTTGGTGAGGGCAGCTCGCTCTCTCTGGAAAACGTACACGCGCTCTCCCAAGCCTCCGGGGTGACGATTTCCAAAGATTCCCACCTTTACCTCAATACGGATGGCCGTTTCCCGGTAGAGTTGCAAAAACTTCATCTGGGTGACGGTGCTGCTCTCGCCGTTGAGAGCCTGCCGGCTTCACTTACGGTAAATGCCAATCAGGCTGCTCTCTCTGCCCATGAAATCACTTTTGCCTCGGCCGGTTCCATTGATATCATGTTCAATGATGTTCTGCGAACCATGCAGGTATACAATGTGTTCGCGGCAGATAATGCTGTGGCTATCGATGGTCAGAGTGACATCAATTTCTACATGAATAATGCTCTGGGCGAGCGGGTCAAGTTTGATAACACTCATTACATCGCCGGTTCTGCGTTTGTTGATGGTAAGCACGTATACTATGTAGAAACGCGCTTCGGTAATATCTGGAGCGGAGCCGATAAAGGTACCTGGACTTCCGAGTCCGCCGTGTGCAATAACGGGCAGAAATATGATGATTCGGAGTATGACTACGCCCTCTTCTTTAATCAGGAAGGTATAAAGGAGGCCACGGTGACGCTGGGTGAAACGGTGTCGGCCAAAGGTATTTATATTCAGAATGTCGGAACAGATAAACAGGCCAGCACCAAATACACCTTTGTTGGCGGTGTGGAAGGTGTGGATATCGCCGGTGGTACGCAGTTGCACATGCGCGATACGGCATTGAGTGATGGTGCCGGTAAGCTGGGCAACGGCTCGGTTGTAGAGCTGCGGAATGTGCAGGCCGGTGATGGCTCCAACCCCATGGGCTGGATAACTGTTTCCACCGGCGAACTGAAGCTCACGGAAGGAACGAAAGTTTACTTCAATGGCGACACCATGGTGCAGGTGGGCGCTGTGGGGGATGCTCTGCTGAGTGTGGATTCGAGCTCTGAGTTGATTTCCTCTACCGGTGCTACCTTGAGCGGGTATAATGGCGGTACTGCTTCCGTTGCCGGTGTGAAGATTACCAACAATGCCATTCTCGGTGGTAATTCTGCTGCTAACACCGGCATCAGCTCGCTTACCAACGCTGCTATCAATGGCTTCAATGTAGAGGCCATTGAGTTGAAGGGAAGCGGTTCTATCATCAATGGCGGTATCGGTGCCGATACCGGCCTGAGCACGGACTCGAACGGCCTTACCTCCGTTGCCCAAGGGGCAGAGTATACGCTGGGCGGCAACCTGAGTTTCAGCCAGTCTCTTGTCAACCACGGAACTGTTACCATTCAGCAGGGAACCATATTCGAATTCGGTAATCTGGCAGCTAATGGCAGTACCTATACCTTCATCGATGGAGGTACCATCGTGGGGTGGAGCGCCCTCAGCTCTGGGGATTTCATCTACAATGGGGTGAAGGTTTCGGACATTAACGGTGCTTCGTTCTCGAATTCGGTGGATGGTAAGATTACCGTGACGCTCAGAGGTATAGCAGCTACTCAGTGGGACAAGACCTGGAATCTGGACTTCGCTCCGTCATTCGGCAAAACTTACACCGGCGGTGCTTCGAACGCGGTGCGTTTCTCATCCGATGCAGAAAGTAACTATGCTTATGATTACGGCAAGATTGTAGAGGGAGTCGATGATCATACCGTTGTCGTAGTGCAGGGGGGCGGCAGTACCGTCGGTAACTATTACCTGGCCGGCGGTTCCACGCGAGGTGCATATAACGGCACCCATAACCACTGGGTGTATGATGAGGGCTCCGATTACGCATACAAAATCGGTGGTATGATGTACACGTCCGACTGGAATGCCGCCCCTGGTAACAGCGCGTCCCGTAATCATTCCGTAACCGGTGATTCCCACCTTATGATTACCGGTGCCGGCAACCGTACGGATGTCGAGGTGTACGGCGGCAGCTGGGGCATGCGCCAGATTGGCAATGCCTACCTCAGCATCGAAGCCGGTGGGTACAAGAATATATACGGCGGTTCACGCAACGTGGATTTGGAAGGCAGTGTGGTCATGAATCTCACCGGTGGACGGCTGAATACCTACTATGCCGGCGCGGCGTTTGATACTCCAGAGGGGTGGACAACTATAAATGGTAATAATGTGGGGAATGGAGAGTTTAAATACAATTCTTATGCAGATGCCGTTTGGGCACTCGGTGGCTACTATGACCCGACCGGTTATTATGAGGAAAGTATACCGCCCCACTATTTCCTGGATTCCACAGCTTCTCACTGGGGTGGCATTTATGCCACCGGTTCGGACTGGGCTTCATCCTATGGCAATGCCACCAAAGTGTTGGGCAATGCTGACATCTATCTGGGTAAGCAATTCGATTTCAGTACAAACTTTGCTCTGATTGATGGCGGCGGTGACAATGTTACCGGCACCAGCACGCTGCACCTGACGGATTCCGGGCTCTACGAGAACCTGAACAAGGAAACGGTCTACGCCTGGATTCAGGCTGCCGATGAGAACTACAGGTACCTCGATCAGTGGAGCGCCGATGAATGCAGGGGTAATCAGCCCTTCATGGGTAAGTTCACCAGTATCGCGATTCGCGGTTTCGACCGTCTGGAACTTGCGGATGGTGCGCATATCAAGATTCAGGCCAGCCGCTTTAATATGGATCAGGATATTACGATATCCGGTTCCGGTATTGTGGAGCTCATTCGCCCGGAGGTCTTCCAGCTCAATGCCTACGGAATCCCTCTTTCTCCCTTCTGTGAGAAAGACTCTGAGCAGATTCGCTCTGTGCCGTTCTCTAATCGTGCGATTATTCTTGAGAACGGAGCCCGTTTGAAGCTGTCGACGGATTCCATCACCGCCTGGAATGCCAATTCAGGCTGGGAAGCTCTCACGCAGGGTAAGACGGAGGCTGAGAAGATTGCTATCAGTAAAAACTGGAGTCAGTATTATGACCCGAACTTGAAGGGGGATGATACGAGCAGTGGCTATACCGGTAACAATCGTTCCAACATCACCATCAACGCCGGAACGACGATGGATATTACCGACCGTCTGAAAGATAATGGCGGTGGTTCCACGCTGGTGGATATCTTCATGGCCGGTCCATGGTACGGATGGACTGGGTGCGATTTACAAAGGCGTGTCTGATTCAGATGCCGACACGGCTTATTCCTTCCAGTTCCCCTATATCAGCCTGATGGATAACTCCTCTATCGGGATTGATGCCGGTTCGTCACCCATCTACATGTACGGTGCAGATAATGTGTACGACAATATACTGGGGCCCGATGGTGTGAACTATGTCGAGAGTGACTATCTGGGCGACTACAACCAGTCTACGCTGAAGCTCAACGACCACACGCTCACCATCACCGGCGGCGGTACCTTTGCCATGGTGAATACCACGGTGCTGGATGATGTAGGTGGTACGATTTATGTGGAAGAGGGTGTGCTGCGCGCCGTGAATACACCTGACCACCGCTTGCAGGATTGGGAGAAGTACGGCCTGGCGTCAGAGAATGACGCCCGCCACGTCTCCATTGCCAAGACGACTGACATCGTGCTGAGCAATGTAGGCCGCTTGCACACCGACCTCAACAACGGCTCCGACCACCTCAGCGAGCCGCTCGGCAGCGGTCTGCAGTCCTATAAGTTTGCCTCACTGGCCGGGCAGGGTACAACTGATCTCGGTGACTACGGCCTCAATGGTATCGAACTTATCGTCAACCGCGACCAGTACTATACGGAGTATCTGGATGAAACTCAGACCTACTGGAACAGCAATGGCTACGCCTATGCCGTTTACAGCGGCGCCATTCTCGGCGACCTTGACTCCTCTGTATCCAAATCCGGTGACGGCGTGCAGTACTTCTCCGGCTCTGAGAGCACATACGGTTCGTTCATGACAGCCGGGCGCTTGGGTGGTACCTATGTTTCCGGCGGTATTCTGTACGCTATCGGCACATCTTCGTTCGGCAAGACGGAGGCGGATTCCTTCACCGATGGCATGACCCGCGTGGATGTGGGTGTATTCGGCTCCGGCGATATGTACTGGACCAGTTACAAGGATGCCCAGGGCAAGCTGCATGAAGGTAAGGTGTACCTGAGTGATGGAGTGCGTATTACCAACCCCGGCTCCTATTACCTCAACCCCCAGTTGCCGGTTGATATGCACCCGGAGGATAAGAATATGATTATCGGTGTGGAGGCCGCACCCAACGGCACCGCACTGAATGCGACCGATGCCGGTGGCTATATCTTCCTGGTGGATCAGGCCGATGGCGCTGCCTCTACCAACACGAACGGCAAGGCGGAGCACACCGGTTACATCACTCTCGGCGGCGTGGATTATGTGCGTATCGACACGCACAACCTCTCCGCGCTCAACGGCGTGAGCGGTATCTACCTTGATGGCACCGCCTACACGGCCGGCGATACCATCGACCGCAACAAGATGCTGCTCATCTCGGCTGCCGATTGGGAGAAGGTGAAGAGCGGCGAAATAGCCGCCACCGTAACTGGTCTGGGAACAGCCGGTTACAACGAGGCTACCTGGAGCGGCTTGCTGCACGACGAAACCATCGACGGCCAGCAGGTGTCCGCCAATCTGGTGAAGGAAGGCGCCGGTACTTTGGTGCTCGACCAGCAGACCTCATACACCGGTTCAACCTCGTTGAATGGCGGTACGCTGCGACTGAAAGGCTGGGTCGACCCGAATCATATCACCGAGAGCGGTAAATTCTCGATGGTCGGGGGCAGCTCACTTATGCTTTCCTTTGACGGTAGTTATACCGATGGCGGGATGGATGTCGAGAAGTACGCCCAAACGGGTGAGATTTCCATGACCGGCACCGTGAATGAAGACACGGAACTCTCGGAAAACCTGGTGCTTGTCGGTCGCGGCGACCTGCGCTGGAATGCCGAGAAAGGTTGGGTGCCCTCGTGGGAGAATGAAGCGAAAGAGGACTTCACCGACGGTGAGACCGCGGCTCTCATTTCCGATGTCGGGGCAGGGGTGGACTTCACCATCTCCGGCAAGCTCAGCGGTGAGGGTAACCTGCTGCACTCCGGCAATGGTACGCTGACCCTCACAGGGGCGAACACCTACAGAGGCGGCACGGTCGTAACGCGTAGCCATGTGTATGTGGAGCACGATACGGCTTTGGGTGCTACGGCCTCCGGCAATGATTCCGCCCGCGTGGTGACCTGGAAAAACTCGCACCTGCACTTTGCCGACGGCGTGCACACCACCATTGCAGCCCCCACGGCGAACTCTATTGAGGGCAGTGTGTACATCGGCGAGAACGATATCGAGAGCCCGCAGGCTACGCAGGTTACCATGACCGGTAACGGCTACTGGGCTGAGCAGACATACGTGGAGAACTGGAACTCCATACTGCTCTTTGCCGGTGCAGGGGCCAGCAATACCGGCGCTGACGATGTGCCCGGCAACGGCGATGACTACCTCGGCCATGGCGCCGGCGTGCTCAGCGGTCACGGTACAGTGGCCGTCAGCGATGCCGCTCAGAGCGGTCAGCTGCACGACTCCTTCGCCTCCATGCAGGATTTTAACGGCTCCGTCGTGGTCGAGGGTGCCGGTGCCACCCTCTCCATTACCGACTCGCAGAGTTATCACTACAATGTAGAGAGCGGCCTGACGGAGTCTACCGGTCATGTGACTGTCAGCGGACAGTATGCTCACTTCTCCGCTGCTATGGCAGACATCGCGGTGAAGGCCGGCAGCAGCATGAACCTGACCTCCTCGGGCTTCACGGAATACAACGAGCAGGGCTTTGACGCCCCCTATCGCGAGCATACAGCTGCTACTGTGACGGCAAATACGATCGTCATCGAGAGTGGAGCAGAACTCAATGTGGCCTATGAACTCGAAACCGGCATGTATGGCACTCTCGATGAAATCGAGGCTATTACCAACCTTGAGCCGGACAAATTGCCTGGCTATGGCCTGGTGCGCGGTACTCAGGTAGCCATGGACAATGCTAAAGGTTATGACTACCACTACGACAGCAATGTGGCCCTTAACCAAACGGCTGCAGGTGCGGTGGATGTGACCACGCTCACGGTCAAGGGTGGCTCTACCTACAGCCCGCAGATGGCGAATACCACGCTTTGCGGCGGTGAGCTTACGCTGGATGTCTCCGATGGGCTTATCAATCTCGACATTACTCTTGATGGTGAGTTTGATAGATACATAACGAAGAACGGCGAACGTCAGCAGATTGTGCTCTTCTCGGGGGTGGATTCCATCAACTACATCGGTGTTGGCGAGACGGACAGACACGCCATTACACTGAGTGACGAAAACGGTGTCTACTACACCATGGCGAAGGATTACTTCGATAGCTGGTATATTAATGAAAGTACCTATCTTGTGTGGGATGCCTCCGCCGGGGTGGTGTATCTTGACCATGCTGTTCCCGAGCCTGCTTCGGCCACGCTGGGGCTGCTGGCCTTGGCTGCGTTGGCCGCCCGTCGCCGCAGAAAGTAATTGCGGCTTCCAATTTTAACCGCTGTCTGCCTTTTTTCTTGAGCAGACAGCGGTTTTGCATTAGAATGACCTCTGACATTATGGCAGACCCTCTCATCAAAGTCACGGAGCTGGTGCGGCACTTCGGAGCCGTGAAGGCTGTGGACAGCATATCGTTTGAGTTGCAGGCGGGGCAGTCAGTCGGCCTTATCGGCGCCAATGGTGCCGGTAAAACTACCACCATGCGACTGCTTACAACGCTCGACCTACCCGATAGCGGCGAAATCATCATCAACGGGCTTGACGCAACCGCATGGCCCGAAAAAGTGCGTGGACGTATAGGGTGGATGCCCGACAGTTTCACGCCCATGGACCACACAACGGTGTTCGACTACATCGATTTCTTTGCCCGAGCCTATGGTCTGACGGGTGAGACTCGCGTGATTGAGGTCGAACGAGTGCTGAAATTCTGCGGTGTGGCTGAACTGCGGAACCGCTTTACCGATAAACTCTCCAAGGGGCAAAGCCAGCGCGTGTCGCTCGCCCGTATGCTTATCGGTAATCCCGATTTCCTGGTCATGGACGAACCGGCCGCCGGGCTCGACCCCCAGGCTCGACTGGAGTTCAAACAGCTCGTGCGTGAACTTCAGAAACAGGGCAAAACGCTGCTCATCAGCTCGCACATTCTCTCCGAACTGGCAGAGATGTGTGATGTGATGATTCTGATGGATCGCGGGCATATCATTCGCCGTGGTACACTGGCCCAGCTGACCGGCGACGACCGGCAGGGTACTCCCTACAGCATACGCCCGGTGGGCGAAGCTACCGAATTGCTGGCCTGGCTGGCCGGCAGTCGTGACTGGACGGGGGCGACCCGTCAGTCTGACGGCTCGGTTCACGCGACTTGTTTGGCCGTGGGTGACAAAGATACCGCCGCAGCCCTGCGCGACCTGTGCGAGGGGAATGAGGTGCTCGAAGTCACTCGCCGTATAGCTAACCTTGAGCAGACTTTCGTCAATATCCTGCAGGAGAATAACCATGAATAAATACTTTTCCGATTATCTGCCCCCGGCACTGGTGCGCGACCTGCGCCGTAGTCTGCGTACACGCGGTTACCTGGCCATGCTGACTGTATTCCTGCTGTTGGCTGCGTGGTTGCAATATGATTCCACACTTGATGACCCGGTGCTGGGTGAAAATGTGTACCCGCTGAGTCTGATTTCGATGCTGGTGATGTGGTTTATCATTCCCAGTCGCGCCGGCAACTCCGTATCTGCCGATGCAAAGGCCAAGGGCAGTAACTTCATGATGCTTACCCCGCTTACTTCGCGCGAAATTGTGTGGGGTACCTGGGTGTCGGCTGTCTTCCAGCTGCTGGTCATGGCCGGCGTGGGTGCTCTGATTGTGTGGTGGCGTGCCGGTACTCTGCCGGAGCCGTTCGCCCATCATTTATGGGTTTGCTATGGCGTATTGGTTGGCGGTGGTGCGGTGATGTGCGCCGTGTTTCTGTTCATGTCGCAGCTGAGCCGATTCATGCGCATGTTGCTGGGGGTATCTGTGGTGTTTGTAAGCTGGCAGGTGGTTCTTTCCCTGGTAGAGATGGCGATGTATGAGCACAGGTTCGACCCCATGGCCAACTTCGTGAGCTTGTTTGAGGGTGAATCTCTCTATGTGATATTGGCGGATACGGTGTTGGTCATTGTGCTGCTGCTCGAGTTCGCGCGCCGCAGCTATGCTGCCCCCGCCGAGAACTGCTCGCGCAGCGTGCGTGTATTAGCGCTGCTGGTGCCTGCCTCTGTTCCTCTGCTTTATTACTATCTCTCAGAGTCAGTGGGTGTGGGGCAGCTGTGGTTTGCAGCCTGCTATTCGATTATGGCCTGCATGAGCGATGCTCTGCTGCCGACCTATTCTCTGGTGGCGCACGATAAGCGAGCCTGGCCGCTGGTGCCGCCATATCTGCAGGTGCCTGGGCTGGGGCAGGCGGCTCTTTTCCTGTTGCCTGTGCTGGGGCTGCTGGCTTGGTTGTTCTGCCGGTATACCTCCTCTGTCGATACGTCGCTGCCGAATCTTTATCAGGTATTGCTCTGGGTTCAGTTGGCTTATACGCTCCTTATCACCCTGCTGGTCACGGATTTACTGTGCAAGCGTGACAGTGTTAACCGCCCGGTGGTTTATGCGCTGAGCGCCGCTCCGCTGTCGCTGCTGTCGGTCACGGTGCATTTCATGGTTCCGGCCTCTCTGCGCATGTATGTTTCTGCGGCGTTGCCGTTCAGCTACCCCATGCTGCTGGAAGACTACGCCCTGTCCCAGTACAGTCAGGCTTTGCCCAACGCTGAAATGTTCGAGGTCGAGCCTATTTGGCAGGTAGTGATATCGGCCGTGGCTCTGGTGCTCACCCTGCTGCTGCTCATGTGGCGCGGCCGCCGTGGGTGAACCGCCTCTTATTCTGAATCACGACTTTCTACCGCAACAGCCCCGCAGTAACCCGCTGCGGGGCTGAATAATTTCACCGTGGGTGCTCCCTCAAACTGCGGTTCAATTCGCCCGTGGCGGTAGAGAAAGGGAAACTCTCGCGCCTGCCATACGGTTACCCCGGCGTGCTTGACCAGTGCTTCCGCCGCACACCAGCAGGCAAAAAACTCCCCGACATCGGCGCCGCCGTCCAGCCAGCGGCTCAGTTGCTGCTCGCACATCATCCGCTCTGCCAGGCGCTGTGTGGCGGCACGGGGGCGCAGCTGCTGAATATCTACACCCACGGGCGCATGATGAAAGGCTATACAGAGCATATCCCCCGAGTGTGACAGGTTGAAGTGCAGTTCATTGTGGGGTAAGGTCGGTTTGCCGTGAGCGTTGACTACCAGTTCAATATCGCACGGCGGACGGTGGAGGCGGCGGGCGAGTTCCTGGCGGAGCAGGCAGCGTGCCGCCAGCGAGCTGTAGGGGCGCTGCGTGTACTGCTGCTGCTCGGCCGGGGGGAGCAGGCTGAGGTCGGCGGCATGGGGCGGCAGTTCGCTCAGGCGGTAGCAGAGGTAGTCCATAGTGAGGTTACACGCGGCAGAAAGTGAGGCTGTTGTTCGCCGTGTCGTACACTGCGAATGATGGGGCATTGCGCACCCCGTCAATCTCACCGGGGTTGGCGATGATACCGTGCCGGCCTGCGCGCAACTCGGCTTTGTGGGTGTGGCCGTAGAAGATGGCATCGTACCCGCCGCGTTGCAAGGCCTGTTCGGCGACCTGCGGGTAGTGAGTCAGCAGAATGTGCCGCCCGTCCAGCGAGAAATCAGCGGTGTCGCCATGGTGACGGCAGTGGTGAAACTGCTCTGCGAGCCGCAGGTGCTCCGCGCGGTTCCATTCATTGTTGCCGAACACCAGGTCGATATCGTATTCCCACTCCTCGCGCAGGGTCCGCAGGGTGCTCAGCGTAGCGATATCTCCCGTCACGAACAGGTGGCGGCACCCGCGTTCCTCTGCCAGGGCCAGCGCGGTGAGCAGGTGGCTGATATTGTCATGTATATCTGAAAGTACGGCGACGAGCATGTTCAGAGGGCGTTGAATATAGGTGAAAACGGTAGGGCTCCGTCTGGTGCGGTGTCGAAAGGCGCGGAGCGGAATCCATCTGCCGTCATGTACCAGATGACCTTGCCCGCCGGCAATTCGCGGAAGATGACAGGTTGCCCGTTTTCCGCGATATAGCCGCTGTATTGCAGCCCCACGCGCCCCAGCGGGCCGAAGTTCTGCCTGATTTCCGCGCAGTAATCGACCCCGGCATTGGCTTTGAACCAGTTGCGGAAATCGCTTTCGGCCTGGCTGATGGCGGGTGAAGTACTCAACCAGGCTCCCGGGCGGTTCAGTTGCAGGTTGTGCCGGCGCGCCAGGCGGGTGAAGTCAGCGGCGTGCCGCCGCATCGTCGGGCAGTGGCGAATGCCGGTCATGTGCGGGTGAGGGTGCCGGTCAAGCACGCTCAGTAGCGTGTAGTAGACGTAGGCCTGAGCCAGTGCCGGACAGTCTTCATGCTTGAAATTAAGCACCTTGGAGAGCAAGTTTGCTATGTTGGCCTGCTGAAAGAAGTACTGCCGAGAAATGCCGAGGTGCTGCATGAGCGGGACGGCGCTCAGCACGCGAATCTGTACTTTATCGATGTGCTCCAGTGTCAGATAGCGGTTGTCCATATTCTGCTCAGGGTCGAGATCTGAGCGGGTAAGGTAGACGCGGTTATCGCTGTAATCGATACGGGGAGGCTGCTCTGTGTAGGCCGTTTTTCCGTCTGCGCCGGTTACCCTGTAGAGACGTCGGTGCAGCGAGGGGGCGGTAAAGAGGTCTTCGAGCAGGTGTACCTGTTCAGACGTGGCCGGGTAGGCCGCCGTGAAGGTCGGTTTCCCTTTTACCAGAGTGGCGGCCATGGCCTGCAGCTCGGTTCGGTTGGCCTCCGTGTAGCCGTACTTCATCAGGGTACTCTTTATCTCATTTTCCGGCGGCAGCTGCGAGGTGATGCTCAGCATACCGGCTACCGGGCTGTAAGTCATTGCCTGCCCGGCGCGCTGCATGGCGGCTATGTGGGCACTGTAGCTACGGCAGCGCTTCATGTCTTCCCTGAGCAGTTGGTAGGCTCGAATCGCATTTGCCGTGGTTTGTAGCTCCGCGAGTCTCTCACGCACGGGGGCGATAAGAGCCTCGCTCAGTTCATAGCTGTCAGGCGCTGCCGCGAACTCCCCCAATCGTGGGCGCAATTCATCGATTTGCTCCCGGCAGGCGGCGAGGTCACTTTCTGCGTTTCCGCTGAGCGCGGGCCGGGGCGGTAAGGGGCGCTGCAGGTGGTTGATGTAGTCGAGCTTCTGCTGTAGCAGTGCCTGGTGCTCCATTTCACAGAGCTCTGTCCAGCGGGCCTTGAGGCGCCCTGTCATAGTGGGGGGCAGGGTATTGAGTTCGCGCTCAATCTGAGCTCGTTCGCTGACCGGCAAGGCCGCTACATGTACGGTTTTTCCGCCCGGCGGGAAAAGGTATTCCTGCAGGTGCTCATAGCGCGATTTGATGTCGGTGAGCCAGCGATTGCCCCGGGTAATACTCTGCTGAACCCCGGGGGAGATGAAGCGATGGAAGGCGGTATCGAGTACCTGAAGCGCGCTCTCAACTCGCTCGGGATTGTTGTTGTTGATGGCGCTGAGGAGTTCTTGCTCAATTTGTCGGGATTTGCTGCGGCACAGCAATAGCGCCCCGTACAGCAGCAGGCAGATGACAATGGCCACCGCAACTTTTGGAGCCACGCGGCGCCAGCTCTCGCCGGTTCTCTGTCGGAGTTCTCGCCGTATGGCTGCACGGTAATCGGTGGCAGCCTCGGGCAGAGAGAGGCGGTGAGCCTTGAACTGCTGCGCGAGTTCGCGCAGGCGGGTACGCAGGTGGCGAAGCTCTGCTGTGGGTAAGGTCGGCAGGCTGGCTATCGGCGTGGCGGAAAGGGTGCGGGCGCACTCCGTCAACAGCTCATCCGTCTGGCGCCGGCGTCGCTCACCGGCGCTTTCGGTCACCAGTAGTTTGTGACCGGCCAGCAGGCGCTGCAGCTCGCTCTGCATGAAGGCATCGTTCGGGTCGCGCCTGAGGTGGGCAATCAGAAATTGCTCGGCGGCGGACAGATTGCCGGCGAGTACCAGACGGCGTAATTTCCGCTCAGCTGACTGTTTGTTACGGCTCGCCATTATTCGGTGTGGGCTGCGGCGTGGGAAGTCGG
>JAZRKM010000017.1:0-5557 GCA_045646325.1 Akkermansia sp.
GGATGAACCGTTACCCTCGACGCATCTTTAAAGGAAAATCTGCTCGCCTCATGGCACGTACAGAAAAGCTCCATTTTATCAAATTTGCAGCCTAAATAGAAGAAAAATCACTTGCTGTCGCATTTGGTCTTGCAATTCAGCTTTGGATGGTTAGATTTTGGTGCAGGCGGCGGTTGTAGGAAATCATGATTTCTTAATCCGACTTCACCCTTGACATTATGAGCTCTCTTGGTTAACATGGGGGTGATGAAAGCCCTTGCCGCATTGATACTGGCCTTGCTGTGCAGCTCATGCCTGAGCCGCACCTGTGTGCCTGTGCGCGCTCTTGGTGAGAGCGGGGAGGGGATAGTGAGCCGTGCGGCTCTGGAGCACGCGGGGCCTATCCTGCTGGGGAATGAGCGCCGGGCAGACCTGCGGCTGATGAAAGTCGGGCGTGAGTATTACCTGGAAGGGGTACGCACGGATTTCAGCCTGAGCTACAATTTCCCCTATGCCAGCATGGCCGGCTTGGGGCTGAGTGACAAGAACCCCGAGCATGAACCGGTCAGAGGTGCTGAGCGCGTGACGGTATGGCGCCGTGTAGCTGTGCGCCAAGGTCGCTATGCCGGGGTGATAAAGGGCTGCGGATGGGTGGAGCAGCTTCCTGCCGGTGCGGAGCCTGTCATGGTGGCAGGGTATGGCGATGTGCTTTTGGATGCTGATTTGCCGGAACACGGGCCGCAACATACGGATTGGCACGCTGTGTATGCCTACCCCTTGGCCGCGGTGACGGCCGTGGGTGTTGATTTACCCTGCACGGTCGCAGGGAATGTGATGCTCGGTGTTGCGGTTGCGTGTGTGGAGTTCCGCAAATGGTTCACGTCCTCTCCCCGTACCAAGCTGCCCCCTGCTGAAACAGTTGAACCGATTTCTCCTTGATAACAATATGAAAAGATTCTTTACTTTCGCTATAGCTGTGCTCTGCATGAGCTCCTGTATACAGATTGCCACCCGTAAGCCCCTGGCCGATATGGGGCAGGAAGGGCAGTGGGTGCGTATACCGGGGGCGGATGTCGCCGGCAAGGCCACGGTTTACAAGGCAGCAGACGGTAAACTGTATGTGCAGGGGTTGCTGAGTCCCTTTGTGCGCTGTGAGCGCTCCCTGGTGCAGCCCTTGCAGGAGATTAAGGAGCTGGGGCCCTTCGAGAACTATCGTTCCGTGAGCGGTAAACCGCGCAAGGTGGTGTTCGGCGAGGTGCAGACGCAGGAGATTTTTTGGCTGGATGGACAGGTGAAGCGCTACTTGGTGCGCACAGATTCCCCTTGGCTGGCAATGGCTCCGCTGGGGGCTAAGCCCGTGGCTCATGCCGATGTTGTTGTGCCCCGCCCCGGCCACACCTTGAAGCTGCGCGAGCAGAAAAAGGAGCAGACTGCCGAAGTGGTGCAACCGTTGCAACCCACGGCAGCAGCGCTCTATGCGTACCCGCTGGCGGCTGTTGGCAGTGTGGTTGATGTGCCGGCCACGGTTGTGGTCAACGTGATGGCCGGTGTCGGCATGATTCTGACATCCCCGGCCATTATTTCGGAGGTGCGTCAGCAGCAGCAGGCTCCGACTGACACTCAGTTCTGAGAAACGGCGAAGGGGATACTGCGGAGGGTGACTTGCTCCATGGCGAGCCCGCGGACCAGGGCGCGCAGCAGGATGAGCGAGCCGGCGGCATCGTAGAGAGCATCGTGCCAGCTCTTGCCCGGCACCAGGGCGCTGACTTCGGGCGTGAGCCCCATGGCCTCACAGACGGTGCCGAGGGCGTGGTCGGGCAGGGTGGGCAGGGCCTTGCGGGCCAGGGACAGTGTGTCGAGCCAAGGGCCGAAGCCGTGACCGGGGAAGGCGCCCAGAAAGCGTTTTTCGGTAGAGGGGTTGTGGCCGAGCACCACGCAGCCGGAGAGCAGGCGGCGCAGGTCTCCCCAGAGCTCATGGAAATGCGGGGCGCCGCGCAGGGTATCGGTCGTGATGCCGTGTACCTTGGCTGCGCTCCAGCGCACGGGGCGATCGCAGGCGATGTAGGAGGTGAAAATCTCCTCCGCCCCGAAGAGCGAATTTACCCGTACAATGCCAATCTGCACGGGCTGGTCAGTCTCGCCGGGGGCAGCCCCGGCGGACTCAAAATCAATGGCAGCAACAGGCAGCTGCGCCAGTGGGCAATTCATTAACTGCGAGCCCATGCGCGTGCCTGCTGAATTTCGGTGTAGAGAGACTCGAAGTCGCAGGTGGTGAACTTGCCGTCGCGGTAGAGTTCTTTACCATCCACAACGGTGAGTTTGTTTTCGGCTCCGGTGGCGGCATAGACGATGTTCGAGACGATGTTGTGCACAGGCTGCATGTTGGGCGAGCTGAGGTCGAGGGCGATGAAGTCGGCCTTCATACCGGGTTCCAGCGTACCGATGTGCGGGTCGTGCAGGGCGGCGGCACCGCCGCGGGTTGCAAGGTCGAGCGCCACTTGAGCGGGACAGGCGGTGGGGTTGAGGGAGTGTACTTTCTGTAGCAGGCTGGCCACATACATTTCGCGCAGCATGTTCTGGGCGTTATTGCTGGCCGGGCCGTCGGTGCCGAGCGCGACGGGGATGTGGTGTTTGAGCAGGCTGTCGATGGGGGCCACACCGCTGGCAAGTTTCATGTTCGAGGCCGGGTTGTGCACCACGGCGCAGTGGCCTTCGGCCAGCAGGGCCATGTCATCGGCATCCGCATGTACCACATGGAAGAATGTGCTGCCGGGCTGGAGTAGCCCCAGGCTCTGGCAGTAGGGAATGGGGCGCATGCCGAACTCCTTCAGGCAGGTCTGTGTCTCGACCTCGGTTTCAGCCAGGTGCATGCCGAAAAGGGCGCCGTTTTCCTCGGCCAGGGCGTAGCATTCGCGCAGCAGGTCGGGGTTCGTGGTGTAGGGGGCATGCGGCACGATAGCCTGGCGAATGCGCGGGTGATTGCGCCAGCTGTCTGCCTGCGCACGCACGAGGTCGAAATAGGCCTCTTTATCCTTGCAGGAGAGGCTGGGGAAGTATTGCGTCGTGCTTTCCCCCAGTACAGCGCGCATGCCCATGGAATCTGCCGCGCGGAACACGGCATCCTCTATCATGTACATGTCGTAGAAGGCGGTGGTGCCGCTGCGTATCATCTCGGCCAGGCTGAAGCGTGCGCCGAGCTCCACCAGCTCGGGCGTGAGGTTGGCCTCGCGCGGGAAAATGTCCTGCGTGAGCCAATCCATCAGCGCCTTGTCATCGGAGTAACCACGCAGCAGGCTCATGGGTACATGAGTGTGGGCGTTGATGAGCCCGGGCATGAGCACGGCGTTGCCCAGGTTCACTCGGCGGGCATCGGGGTAAAGGATTTCGAGGATATCGCTGTGGCCTACACAGATAATACGGTTGCCGGCGATGGCTACGGCACCATTCTCGATGATGTCGCGTGCGTCATTCTGCGTGACAACGTAGGCGGCGGTATAGAGGGTATCGCAGACGTTAGGGGTATTCATGGCGGCGGGGCGCGGTTAAATCAGAACCAGAAGAACGAGCACACCAGCACCGCGGCCCCGTAGGCCAGGCCGAAAAGGTTGCTGTACTTATAGAGGGCGGGACGTGCCGTGTACCAGGCCGCCCAGTCGCGCATCAGGTAGGGTTTGCCTACCCAGAACATCGCCACCGTTAACACAGGGTACCACCATATCGGGATAAGCAGGCGCGTGACCGGCTCTTTCAGGAATGCGGCCGTGAGCGGCACGATAGCCAGCAGAAGCAGGAACAGCCCCAGCGCCCGCGGGAAGAGCAGGGATTTTTTCTGCGAGCACAGCACAAACCATATCACGGGGCAGAGAATAATCAGGAAACTGCGGAAGAAGTTGAAATCAAAAAGGTTCATACGCAGCGGATTCCAGCTCACATCCAGCAGCAGCAGGAATATCCACACAAAATCCACGGTCAGCAGAATTTTGGCTGCTTCGTCATTTTCCGCAACCTTGGCCAGAGCTGCTTTCGTAGTTTCCGGCTTCAGCAGGGCATAGCCATGCAGGGCGATGAGAGCCAGCCCCATCAGCAGCCCGGCCCACCCGAGCGGCAGCTTTTCGTATGCGTGCAGATATTGGTCGTACATAACTGCGCGACATCATACCCTATCCGCGCGCGCTTGACAAGACTATTGTGAGTTTCGGGTTTCGAGTTTTACGGAGCGTTGCGCAGGGCAAGCTGCGAGTTACTTACTCGTTCTGCCCCTTCAGATATTCCTCGATACCGTTTGTGGGGTAGAGCAGGGTATTGCGGCGGAAGGTGTTGAAGTCTCGGCGTGCGCGCTTGTGATTGCCGAAGAGTTGCTCGATGCTCAGGCGCTGCTCGGGGGGGAGGTTGAGCTTGTGCTGGAGCACGTAAATGAGGGTGCGCAGGGCGGGGACGTTGTTGCGCGGGTCAGCGAAGAGTTCACGACCGAGTGCAAGCGCCTCTTGCTCGCGGCCGCGTATGCGGCAGAGGTTATAGAAGCGCAGACGGCTGTATATCTGCGGAGCTCCCAGTTCAACGGCTCGGGCATAGGCGGCAGCGGCCTTGCCGAATTCCGGGCGGCGGTAGAGGTCGCTGTAGAAATCGCCCAAGCGAGCATAGAGCAGGGGGCTGTCGGGGCTGTTTGCCAAGCCGCTCAGCAGGTAATCTTCTCCGCGCTGAATGTAGTGGTGAGCTTGCATGGTGCGGTCGCGGCGGTTGAGGTTGTCGCGGCTCAGGATGTCGCCGGCCGCATTGGTGGCCATGTCGCGCGAGGCGGCGACCCAGTAGTTCACGCGGCGGGGAGCCAGGGTGGTGACTGTTTGCCAGCGAGCATCAGCGCGGGGCCAATCGCGGTTGGACCAGGCGTTCGTTGCATCGAGCGAGGTGAGTTCGGCTGCCAGTGAGCGCAGTCCACCCAGGGTGAAGAAGGCCAGCTGCTGGGTGAAGGCGTCTTTCTGTGCAATTCGAGGCGGGGGCAGTTGTAAGCCCTGTCTGTGCTGGGCCTGGCAGACGGCACGGTTGAGCGGCTGCAGCACCAGCCCGCCGACCAGCAGCATGAGCACGGCAAGCGGCAGGTTGCAGAGTTTCTTCCAGTGGCAGCAGCAACTCATGGCGGACTCAGTTTTGTGGGTATCTCTCGGCCAGGCGTGCCTGTATGTCGGCGCACAGGCGCTCCCATTCGGGCACGGTGGCGGCGACTTCGTGTGCGCGGGCCAGCGGGGTGCCCCAGATGGCGGTATATTCCACCGGGCGGTGGCGGTTGTAGTCCACGGCGCTGCTGGGAATAAAATCGCCCATTTTTGAGGTTTGTTCCATCTGACGGTGGATGATTTCCTGCGGCAAGGGGTAGCCGCGCAGCTCAGCCGTGTGGCAGACTTCGTTCATGATGGCGCGTGCGCGCTCAGCCTGACCGGGCATACTGAAAAGCTGCCGTATGCTGATGCCGCCGTGTGCCAGGCACAGGCCATTGAAGGGGATGTTTCACGAGAGCTTGGTCCAGAGAATTTGCTCGGCGTGCAGAGCGGTGCGGGTTTCGACCGGTGTGCCGGCGAAGAGG
>JAZRKM010000018.1:0-28562 GCA_045646325.1 Akkermansia sp.
CGCCGTTGAAGAAAGCGGGATTTGTCAAAAGCGTAAATCGCAAATTGCCATTTGGCGAAGTCCGGGGGTAGCCCCGCGGGGGCGGCAGATAGTAGCCGGTGGTGGAGCTGCGTCAGCAGCGAAACCACCGGGAAGAATGAAGAAAAACGAGAGCCCCGACGCGGAACGCGGAGGGCCGACAGATGACCGAGGCTCAATCCCATGCGGCGGCCTTCTGTCGGCCCGCCATCCGGCGGGGCTCACCTATCTTTTTCGCCTGATACCGGGGGTTACGCTGCTACGCAGCTCCACCGCCCGGCTACTATCTATCGTCCTACGGACTCAACAGGCAGCGACTAATTCTCAAAAGGAGAGCAAACCAGGTTGACCAACAGACCGATGGTTGATGCCCCAATGGTCAGCGGAACATCAACCACCTGAAGCACCCAAACCAAGGGACGGCGTAAGTGATTGCCAACTGTACGCTTATCAGGTAACTGACTCATAAAAAGGTAGCGATTGTCGCTCAGCCCGGGCCGGGACTCCTTCCTAGCGCCGCTCAAATCGACCGCATGGGCCGGCAACACCCGGAAAGAGCTCTGATAAAGGGGTACATGCTTGCCTATAGACCGGCGGGCAAGTTCGAGCTGTTCTTCCGAGAGTTCAACATAATAGAGTTGCACCTCGCCCTGCTGCTCATAGAGCTCAGCCGCAGTGCGGGCAGCCGGCCAGCGCCGGTGAGTCAGCGGGGCATTCAGGGAAAAACAGGGCGAGTTCACCGGCACATAAACTACCGGTAACTCCACATAGTACATCGAGCCTTTCTTCCATACCGTCAGAGGTTGCGAAGCCGCCGAAACACTGAAAAGCGATTCGGTTTTCTCAGGGGAAGTCTGCGGAATCATCGGCTGCTGCCGCCCCACGGCATCCAGGCCCTCGCCGATAGTAATCGTGGCGCAGCAAGAGCTGAGAAGTAACAGGCAAAGAAGAAATAAAGGCAGATGTCTCATAACAGGCAGCAGTTCCGCTGCCAGAGTAACACGCCGTTCTGCAACATGCAAGCATTTTTCGCTAGACATTGATTTTTTTTCTGTTACATTTATTTCAGTTCTTATACCACCGCCGATATGAACATACGCTACCTATTGCCCCTGTTTTCTGCCGCCTCCATTCTGAGTTCATGCATGGTAAGCCACCAGATATTCTATGAACGAGCTTTTGAGTACGACGGTATCAGCGTTACCGAGCCTACCACCTGCTACCACCATGGCGGCAAACTTTATGTGAAAGGGCAGCGCTCCGCCATGCGCTTTACCCGCAGCACGCCCTGGCTTAGCCTGAAAGAGGCCATCATCGGCCCGAGCCATCGCATGCTCTCTCCCATCGAAGGCTCCGAATATGGCCCCATGCTCTGCCACGAGGTCAGCTATGCCCATGACAACACCCCGCAGCTCTTCCTGAGCTCCGATAGTTCCTGGCAAGAACTCAACCTGCCACATGCGCGGCGACAGCAGGTACAAGTGGGTGTTTCTGAGTGCCACCCGAACACTGAATCACGCCACATGACCTGGCACGCCATTTACGCCCTGCCCACAGCGGCCGTGGCGGCTGTAGCCGTCGACCTGCCCCTCACTCTGGGCTACTATGCCCTCATGCCGGTAGCGGCCACCGGCAGCCTGTTGTTCAATTCTCAGCAACAACAGCGGCAGCCGGAGGACCGGGCGCCGGCAACCCATTAACGAGCTTCTTCTTCCGTCTGCTCCGGAGGAGGGAGTAATCGGGAGCGCCACACCATACTGCGCATGAGGTAGCGGAACAGGGGGAAAAGCGGGTCTGTCACAGGCAGGAGCATAGCCAGATGAACTCTCAGTTCTACCCCACAACCGAGAGCGGCCAGCGCCCGGATTTCATCCGCAGCCTCCAGATACCACATCACAGCAGAACCGGCGGAGAAATAATCCACTCTCAGTTCCGGCAGCTGCCGGCCACTGTCAGCCAGATAAGTAAGATACGCCGCCAGCGCACCGATATCAGGTGTCAGCACAAAATGCTGCCCCCTGTACTCACCAGCGAACAACCACGGCTCATCTGAGGGTAATTCACCGGCTCCCCCCTGCGGGAAAGTCAGCAGAAAAAAGCTCATCACCCGGCGAAACCGCGTCTCGCGCCAGCGCGAGGTGTATAGGCTGTAGTCCAGCCCCACCCCGCAGGCGGACATTCGCTGCAACAGGTCTTTGCTCAGGCACACAGCCGGGGCGCCGGCCACCACCCGCTCTTGCCGGCGGTATATACTCAATATCAGCCCCTTCCCCTTCACCAGATTCAACACACGGCCCACACGTTCCAACTCAACGTTCAACGCCGGCATACCATCACACTCCTGCAAGCAGACGGAATGGTCCTCCGGTTCCATCTCATCGTACGGCGAAGGTAACACCGGGGGCTCACCACCGTCAAAGAACAGATAGAGGCACAAATTTGAATCTGATTCCATATGCGCATTATGGACCAGGACATCTGTCATGTCAAGCGCAAGCGCGAATGATTATTTATCTGTACACAGGGCGTTTTTGACTTTACAGGTAAGGGCTGAAATGTTAACCTAGGATTCACGGGATGCTCCGATGTGGATATCGCCACCGGTCGATATGCGGGGCTACTCACCAAACCAAACGAAACACACAGATGAATAAGTACTCCTTTTTTGCTCTGGCACTTGCCCCCATGGTCTGCATGACTGTTCAGGCAACCCCCGAAGATGATGCCGCAGGTGCCATCAAGGCTACGATGAGCAACCTGACAACCCTCGTGAAAGAAGGTACGGCGAAAGATTTGCCGACCCTCATTTCTGAGCTGGATGCTCTGCTGTCCCGCGACACCCCGTATATCCTTACCCAACTCGAACCTCTGACCAACGAACAGCGTAAGAACGTCATCATCGCTCTTTCCGGCAGCCCGGAGTTTATGGGGCTTATGGAGGTTGCCGTTCTGCTGCAGCAGAGCCAGGCTGCGAATGAACTCATGCCCGTCATCGGCGGTGTCATTGACCCGCAGACGTATATTGTCGGCACCCCGCTGAAGACCAAGCTGCAGGTGATTGATATCTGCGCCAATTTGCTGAAGATTTCGCTTGGACTGGGCATTGATTCCCCGGAAGTCTTGTCGCTTTTCGCCGGTGAAGTCCAATAAAAGCGCCGACTGAAAATCACATATACCCATAGCGCCGCCGATAGCGCAGCACGAAGTACACCGCGAAGACAAGCGCGCACACTTCAGCTACAGCGGCGCTCCACCATATACCGCTCGTACCGAATAAAAAGGGAAGAGTCAACACCGCCAGCGCCTGAAATGCCAAGGTTCGCAAAAAGGCAATCGTGGCGGAAATCAGGCCGTTGTTCATGGCCGTAAACAAGCCTGAGGCGAAGATATTGTAGCCCTGAAGAGCAAATGAAAGGGCGAACAGGCAGAAGGCATGCTCCGTCAGGGAGGTCAGCTGCTCATTGTACCCGACAAACATGCCGGCCAGAGTTCCGCCCAGCAGCACCGCCGCCGCAGCCAGCGCCACACCGGTGAAGCTGATAAGCAACAGGCTCTTGCGGAACAGATTGCGCAGCTCTGCGTGATTTTCGGCTCCGTGGTTATATGCCAAAAGCGGGCTGCACCCCATATCGAAGCCGAAGAAGATAGCCATAAAAAAGAACCCCACATACATCACCACACCGTAAGCGGCCACGCCATTCTCGCCATAATAGCGCAGCAGCTGGTAGTTGTAAAGCATGCTGACCAACGAGGCCGATATGCCGCTCACCAACTCGGAGGCCCCGTTGGAGCAGGCCTGCAGCAGCGGGCGGGGTTGCATGGGGGTGCGGGTAAAGCGCAGCAGGCTGCTGTTGGGCAACAGGAAATAGATAATCGGCACCAGGCCGGCCACCGCCTGACTCAGACCCGTGGCTACGGCTGCCCCGGTTATTCCCCAGCCCAGACCGGCCATGAACAGGGCATCGAACACCACATTCGTGACTCCTCCCGCCACACTCAGCCAGAAAGCCAGGCGCGGTTTTTCCGCAGCTATCAACAGCGCCTGAAAGGTCCACTGCAACACACAGCAGGGTAGAAATCCCAGCATGATTCTGCCGTAGAGCACGGCATCGGCCATCATGTCGGGGGTGGCTCCCAGCAAACGGCAAAGCTCGGGCAGATACCACATACCCGCACCCCCGAGCAGCGCGCCCAGCACCGCCGCCAGCAGCACAATCTGGGTGAAGTATCGCCGCGCCCGCCCTGCAGCCCCCTGCCCCAGAGTCTTGGCTACCAGCGCCGTGCCACCCGTACCGAACATAAAACCCAGACCGCCCAGCAGCATCACCACAGGAAATACAAAATTGAGCGCGGCAAAAGCCGTCTTGCCCACGAAGTGCGATACAAACAAACCGTCCACCATCGTGTAAACCGAGGTGAGCAGCATCATCGCAATCGGTGGCAGCACAAAGGCAAATAGCTTGCGATAGGTAAAGTGGTCTGAAAGTTGTACCTGCGTCATGAGTTGCTTGTCAGCTCAATGATATGCCCTGTGCTGAACGTACGCAAGCGCTCTCCCAGCAGGGGCTTCAGCACGCTGCAGGCCCCTGCTCCCGTACAATGCCCGGTATAGTAACGCGTGGGCAGTTCCAGCAGCGTGTTTGCAGCGGCACGCAGGCGGTCAGACTCCATCTCGGGGTCAACCTTCATGAAGTGGAACCCACCCACCAGAACATCAGGCCGGAAATGAGCCGCAATGTTAAGTACGCCCCGGTGAGAACACCCGCTGATGAGCACGCGTAACCCACCTTCCTGCAATAACAGGTATTGCTCGTGGCGAAAATCGTCCGCCACACGCTCACCATCCACCACAGCAGTCATGCCCGCCCCCTCCGCCGGGTATGGGGTAGGCATGGCGGCAGCCCGGTGCAACTGCACCCCCGGTGCCAGAGCCGTGACATCTTCCGCCGCTCGGCGTAAGCGAGCATGCCCGGCAAGAGCGGGCGACAGGCCTATATCCTTACCGGCAGCATTGAAATGCGGGTCGAAGGCCTGCGGGCTCACCCACAGTGCAGCCCGCTCATTGAGTTGGAAAAAGCGCTCGATACCCCCGCCGTGGTCATAGTGACCATGAGAGAGCACCGCCACATCGACAGCACTCAGGCTCAGCCCCATGCGCTCAGCATTGCGCGCGAACGCAGCAGAGGCCCCGGTGTCAAACAAGATACACCGCCCACCGCTCTCAATCAACAGGCTCAACCCGTGCTCGGCCTCCAGGTCAGCGCGGCAGGCCGTATTCTCTGACAACACATGTATACGCATACGAATCTATCCTCAGTGAACTCTCACTCCAACCTTAGTTTGCGGCCTTGAGAATCCAGGTTACCACGCCGAAAAACTCGCTCACTTCATCTTGCGTGAGGGTACGGGGAGCAAAGTTCGGGTTTTCCGGGGCCAGAATAACGCGCGAGCCCTGAATACGCAGTCTCTTTACCGTGAACTCGCCATCGATGGCGGCAATGACAATCTGCCCGTTCCTGGGCTGCAGGCTGCGGTCAACCACAAGTATGTCACCATCATCTATACCGGCTCCGGTCATGCTCTCTCCGCGCGCACGAACAAAATAGGTAGTGGCCGGGTGCTGCACACAAAGAGTATTGAGATTCAGCGAGCTACTGAGTTCACCCATCACAGGCGAGGGAAAACCGGCAGCGACTCCCTCCTCAAAAAAAGGCTGCGAACCGTTGCTCCCCGGGGTGGTTGGGGACGAATCAGAGTTCATTTTTCAGCAAGCCTTGCAATTGCCGGTGCGCATAGTGCAAGCGCGAGCGTAGGGTACCCATCGGCACCTTCAGAATGGCGGCAATTTCGTTGTAATTCATCCCTTCAATATCACACAGTGTCACAACCTCACGGTGCTCAGGCGAAAGCTGGTTGAGGGCATTTCGCAAGCGTACTTTAAGGTCGCTGACGTTAGCGCCACGCAGCGGGTCGGACTCACGGCTGGTATCCGCCAGTTCCGCGCTTTTCTCTTTGGGGTCACCGTTTTCGTCGTTGTCGATACTGGTGTTGTTTTTGCGGCGCTTACCTTCGCGGCGAATGAAATTGCGGGCCTCGTTGAGAGCGATGGTGTAGAGCCAGGTGTAGAAGGCGCTGTTGCCGTTGAAATAACGCAGCGAGCGATAGGCTTTCAGGAAGGCTTCCTGCGCGATATCGTAGGCGTCTGCCTCCGAATTCAACATTTGCATGAGCGTCACGTGCAGACGGCGGCTGTGGCGCTTAATCAGTTTATCGAAAGCGCGTGTAGTCCCTTCCAGGGTGAGCTGTATCAGACTTTCATCCGGCAGCTCTTCGAGTTCGGCTGGCTTCAGTTTGTTGCTCATGGGGTTCAGTGGGGTGTTGGGTTGGGTTGGGCTTTCGGTGCTCCCCGCCCATGCCATGATGGACGGGGAGCCCTGAAAGGTGCGGAATCAGAGCTGGTAATCGCGCTTATCGCGGCTCTCGAACCAGTTGATAAAGGCCTTGTTCACCACGGTGAAACCACCCGGGGTCGGGTAATTACCGCTGAAGTACCAGTCGCCGCAGGGGCCCTCAATAGCATCATGCAGGCCTTCCAGGGTCTGGTATATAATCTGTATGGCGCAGGGGCTGTTGTCCGGCGTGACCATGCGCGATACCTCTTCCGTGATTTCATCATCAGTGAACGGCTCGTATATCTTCTTGACCGGGTTGGTACGCTCGGCCGACGGAAGGGTCAACTGGCGCTTGCATTCCTCATACACGTCAATGATGTGCGTGTACATGCCCCGCTTCTTCAGCAGGGTGATGGCGGCCTGGAATGCAATGAACTTGCCCATTTCGCTCATGTCAATGCCGTAGCAGTCGGGATAGCGCACCTGCGGTGCGGAGGACACGATGGCAATCTTGCGGGCGCTGGTACGTGCCAGCAAGCGCAACAGGCTCATCTTCAGCGTAGTGCCACGCACAATCGAGTCATCGATTGCCACCAGCACCTCATCGCTGTTCACAGCACCGTAAGTCAGGTCATACACCATAGCGGCGAGCTGCTTGCGGCTGCTTTCTTCCGAGATGAAGGTACGCAGTTTAATATCCTTATGCGCGATTTTTTCAGCGCGGGGCCAGCGGCGAAGAATCAACTCGTTGATGAGTTCCTCACTCATGGTACCGTCGCGGAAGGCCTGAATCATGGCCTCTGTCACCTTGTTGCGGCGATAGGCACGCAGCCCCTCCAGCAGACCGTAGTACGAGACTTCAGCCGTGTTGGGGATGAAGGTGATGGCGGCCTTCGAGAAATTGCCGTCCAGGCTGGCCACAACCTGCTCTGTCAGGTTGGCACCCAGAGCCTTACGCTCGCGGTAAATCACGGGGTCATTGCCGCGGGAGGTGTATACATCCTCAAAACAGCAGGGGGTCTTCTCCAGCGGCTCGGTGTATTCCTTGATAGTCACGCTGCCGTCAGACTTCACCACAATCATGTTGGCCGGGTCGAGTTCCTTCACCTCGTGTTCCTCAACCTCCATCACGCTCATGAGCGGCACGCGCTCGCTGGCTACGGCCAGGTACTCATCCGTCAGCACATAGTAGCAGTAACGAATGCCGTGCGGGTCACGCAGGCAGAAGAAGTCGCCATTGCCCACGCCACCCATGATGGTATAGCCACCGTCCCAGTCCTTGCTGGCCTTGCCGATGATATCGTAGAGGTCGAGCTGGGCGGAGATGATGTTGGGGATTTCCTTCCCGTCCACATTCTTGTCGCGCAGCTGGCGGTAAAGGTCGGTGTGAGCCTCGTCGAGGTAGTAACCCACCTCTTCAAGCAAGGTCTGAATGTCAGTACCGAACACAGGGTGCTGACCGCGGGAGATAAGTTTCTCGTGCAGTTCGGAGATATTGGTTATCCCCATGTTGCCCTGCATCATCAGCGTGCGGGTCGGCCAGTTCGTGCGGCGTGTGTAGGGGTGGCAGATACCCTCCTCCGGCGCGGCACCGCCGGTGCCGTACAGCAGGTGGCCCATCAGCACCTCACCACCGAAGTTGAAGTGGCGCTTGTAGCTCTCGGCATCGGCCCCGCGGATAAGACCTTCATCCTTCATGCGGCGCAGGTTGCGCTGCTGGTTGGAGAAGATGTTGGTCACAGCCGAGGCGGAGGCATCTCGCGAGCGGAAGATGTAGGGCTCACCCAGCGGCATGTTGAGTTTAATGCAGCCAATCCCCGCGCCATCCTGGCCGCGGTTGTGCTGCTTTTCCATGAGCAGGAAGAGCTTGTTGAAGGCCCACTCGGGCGTGCCGTACTTCTCCGCGAAATAGGAGAGCGGCTTAAGCAGGCGAATTGCTGCGGACATAATCTGTAGATGGTTAGCAGTTTACTTGCGCACCTTCACATGTATGCCCTTGCCCTCGCGCATGGTGCCGATAACGGTGCCGCCGGGGCCGGCGGTGCAGGCCTGCTCGACCTGCTCAGGCTTCACGATTGCCACCCAGCCGATACCCATGTTGAAGGTGTGGAAGCGGTCTTCGGCATCCACGAAGCTGAATACCTTCTGCACGGCGGCGTTGTCCCAGTAGGGGATTTCGAGGTCTGCGCCCTTCTCGCCGAGGAAACGCTCCAGGTTCTCGGGCAGGCCGCCACCGGTGATGTGAGCATAGGCCTTGGGGGTAATGCCGAGTTTGCGCATATCGTACACCACATCGTGGTACAGGCGGGTCGGGGCCAGCAGACTGCGCAGCTCTTCTTCGGTGAGCAAATCGGGGTTCTGCTTGAGAATGCGGCGCACCAGGCTCCAGCCGTTGGCGTGGAAACCATCGCTCGGGTAACCAATCAGCACATCACCCACCTCAACCTTGGAGGGGTCAATCATCTGACTCTTTTCCACACAGCCAATGCTGAAACCGGCCATCTCGACCAGGTTCTCAGGCACCACGCCGGGCATTTCAGCAGTCTCGCCACCGGCCAGAATGCAGTTGCAGCTTTCCAGATAATCGCACATGCCGGCCACCAGACGGGTAATGCGGGGCTTCTCCACCTCCAGGTTGGAAATACCCAGGTAGTCGAGGAACACCAAGGGGTCGCCACCGGTAGTCAGAATGTCGTTCACATTCATGGCTACCAGGTCTTTGCCCGCTGTTTCCAGCATATCCAGGTCAAAGAGGATTTCTGTCTTGGTGCCTACACCGTCAGTTCCGGTCACGATAACCGGCTCCTTGTAGGCCGAAAGGTCATACGCCGCAGCAAACAGCCCGAAGGCGTTGCAGAGCTTGCGGTTCTTCTGCGTGCGCTTAACGTGCGCACTGATGTCGTTCACGAAAGACTGTGCCTCGATAGTATCGACGCCGGATTGCTTATAAGTGAGATTGCCGGACATAAATTGAGTGATATCACGTGGATTCGGGCGCATTATACTCTCTTTTTCTCCGTTTGGCAAGCCGTATTTTCGGGAAGGCTCTCTATTTGTTCTTTGCCCATGGCTGACAAGGTGCGTTGATACCTCGCACGGCGAGCCGTGGTCAACAAATAAAAAAAGCAGGTAAAGCGCATTTTATACTGCTCGCCATGTGCCTGTGAAACGATGTTTTTCCATAACAGCCGAACAGAATATGCTTTACAACCCGCCTGCGGGTGTTATACTGACAGACAGGAGAAAAAACACCATGCACGTACCTCGCAGTGACAGAAGCCTGGATTTCATAGCCCGCGGTTGCAGCCCGGGCATGGTTTTGATGTACATACCGGTGGTACTGCTTACCGCCCTGCTCGGCCTGAGCATAGCATGCCCATATGTGGCCGGCAGTGTGGCACTGTGGGTGCTGTACCTTGCCGCACGGCTGGGCTTCTCACCGGACACGCTGTTACTGCTCACCGGGGTGGTGCCGCTGCTGCATGCACTGCTACAGCACAGCAACAGGCGGCACGGCATCGGCGGCGGGCGCTGCTTGCTCTACATGGGCGTATATCTGTCACCGATTGCTTTCGCGTGCTTGTACTACGCCGGGCTGCAACTGGTAACATGCATACCGTTTACCGGCGGCATAACATTCCCCTGCAGCCCGGTAACACTGAGCCCCGCTGAAGACATAACCGACATCACACAACCTTAATCACCCCGCGTCACCACGCGAGTAGCGCTTGCGCGCGCATATGCGGAGCATTCCCGGCATTCGACGTTGACAAGCGCCCCAAAATGCGTATAATACGCACCATTAAATAACATTAACCTGTTTTCTCCGCGCGAAAACAGGAGAGAAAAATATCATATATGCTATGCAGATGGAATACAAGACAGTAATTTCTAACCAGCGAACATTGTTAATGGGTATAGCAATTATACTGGTTATGCTTTATCATATCGGAATAACTCACTCCTGTCGGTACCCCTTCCCTCTGTCTGATTTGTTTTCATGGTATGGCCATTGGGGTGTTGATATTTTTCTCTTTTTATCAGGCTTCGGCATATGTTATTCATTAAACAAAACCAAGCAACAAAACACATCATTCTTTCTGCGCCGCTTGAGAAGAATTATGCCAACCTGCATATTAGTCGGCTGGCTCTCCATCATCCTTTTCTCGTCTTTTTCATTAAATTCGGAAACTGTAGTAAAAGCATTAGGATTACATGAGTGGTATATACGAACAATCATTATATATTACGCCATATCACCTATCCTCTTATGGTATTTTTCAAAAGGGAACAAAACCAAAAAATTATTTTATCTTTTTTTATCTTCCATCATCCTTACCCGGGTAACTATGTGGATGTTCTCAAATAATGTATGGAGCATTTGCAGCAGCCCCCTATACTCAATTTATGGGTCCATTTTGTTTACAACGAGCAGATTCACTGCTTTCGCTTTCGGTTTCTATGTAGCAAGTGCAGATCGCAACGAGGCTATTTTTCTGCAAAAGAAATCCTATCTTTTTTGGGCAATTGTTTCACTTTGCATAGCACTAGTCGGACATGGTTTTTCATTTCCATGGAGAAAATTATGGCCTGTTGAATCGAACATTTATTCATTTATATTTATTGCCTTTGCTCTGCCGCCTTTTTTATACGTATTAGGAACTATAGCTTCAAAGATACCACGCTGCATGAGTAAAGTGCTCGTCTATTGTGGCACATATTCGCTTGAATTATTTCTACTTCATAGCGCAATATACGTATATGTAAGAAAGTTTTGCGCTCCGGAAAATTACCTGATTTTCACAATCGTCGCCTTTTCTCTCACTTTTGCTGCTGGGGTCATATTGAACAAAACCGTTCAGTTACTGATGAAGCCTTTTACTTTGAAATAGGCTCTTGTTTTTAACTTCTCAATAAGGTCGTAGCTTTACCCCCCCCATTCGTCATTTAAGATAGACAGGCAGAAAAGGTGCTGCTCTCTTCGAGATTCTCCATCCCAGACAGAACAACGAAACAATCTTAAATGCTATAAAGCAGGCGCCCCACCCGCCCAGTGTCGGGCGGATGGGGCGCTGAGGTATGACTTCTACAGCGGGAGCTTTACTCCTGCGGGGTGCTGTCGTCGGCAGGTGACTCGGCCCCCTCGCCTTCAGCAGCGGTGTTTTCATCATCATCGTCATCATCGGGGATGACGAGCGTGATTTCCTGAATAGCCTCCTTGCCGTTGAGGGTGATGAGCTTCACGCCCTGAGTAGCGCGGCCGGTCTCGCGGATGGAGTTGACCTTCATGCGCACGGACTGACCACCGGAGGTCATAATCATGAGCTCATCGGCATCTGTCACGGTGGTAGCGGAGACAACAAGACCGGTCTTGTCAGTGCAGTTCATGGTCTTGATACCGATACCGCCACGGCTCTGCAGGCGATACTCACCGAAGCGGGTGCGCTTGCCGAGACCGTTCTCGGAGACTACAAGCAGCGAGTGGGCAGCGGGGGTGGCATCTGTCGGCTCCTCGGCGGCAGCGGCGTCCTCTGTCTCCTCCGTTGCGGCGGTTTCGCCCTCGGGCACCACGGCCATGGCGACCACATAGTCACCCTCGCGCAGCTTGATACCGCGCACACCGATAGTATTGCGGCCCTGGGTGCGCATATCGCTCTCGTTGAAGCGGATGCTCATGCCGTTGTGGGTGACGATGATGACATCCTGCTCGCCGGTGGTGAGCACAGCGTTCACAAGGGAGTTCCCCTCCTCAAGGTTAATGGCGATGATACCGGCCTTTCGGTAGTTCACGAAGTCGTTGAGGGCGGTCTTCTTGACGGTGCCGTCCTTGGTGGCGAATACCACGTTGCCGGAGCCTTCCGCGAAGGTGACGTCCTTGCCGTCCTCGCTCACCTTGCGCTCCAGGCGCAGAATGGCGGCAATTCGCTCGTCTGCCTGCATGTCGAGCAGGTTCTTGATGGAACGGCCCTGGGCACTGCGAGCAGCCTCGTCAATCTCATACACACGCTCCACATACACGCGGCCGGTGTTGGTGAAGAACATGATGTAGTCGTGATTCTGGGCGGCAAAGAGGTGCTCCACGTAATCGTTGGCATCTTTCTTGCTCTTGGTGGTAGCAGCCTTGATACCCTTTCCGCCGCGGGCCTGCAGACGGTACTCGTCGGAGTTTGTGCGCTTAATGTAGCCGCTGTGCGAGATGGTCACAATCATGGAGTCATTGGGGATGAGGTCCTCAATGGCCATGTCACCCTCGAAGGGTATGATGTGGGTCATGCGCGGGGTGGCATACTTCTCTTTGATAGCGCGGAGCTCATCTTTCACGATACCGAGCACGCGGCTCTCGTTGGCCAGGATATCGAGGTAGTCCTCAATCTGCTCCAGCAGCTTTTTGTACTCATCGGAAATCTTATCATTTTCGAGAGCCGTGAGCTGGTACAGACGCAGGTCAAGGATGGCGTTCACCTGGCGCTCGGTGAATACATACTCATCCCCCTGCACGGAGGGCTGACTGCGGATAAGGATGCCGAGCCCCTTTGCCAGAGCCACGGGATAGCGGAAAGCCATCAGGCGGTTGCGGGCGTCTTCACGATTGCGGGAGTCGCGGATAATGCGGATGAACTCGTCGAGGTTAGCCAGGGCAATGAGGTAGGCCTCCAACACCTCGGCGCGATCCTCAGCCTTGCGCAGCTGGTACTTGGTACGGCGCACGATAACTTCGCGGCGGTGCTCCACGTAGAAGTTGATGGCGTCTTTCATGGTGAGCACCTTGGGGCGCCCCTCGTGAATAGCCAACATGTTGACGGCGAAGGACGTATCGAGGCTGGTGAGCTTGTAGAGCTGGTTGATGACCACCTGGGGACGGGCATCTCGCTTGAGCTCTATTTCGATGTAGTCGGTAAGGTCGCGCATACCGGCGATGTCGGTGATAACCTTGTCGCGGGTGAGCTCGGCAATACGCTCTTGCAGCACGGCGCGGTTCACACCATAAGGCACGTCGGAGATGTGCAGGAACTCACGGCCGTTTTCGTTGGAAACAACTTCAATCTTACCGCGCATGCGCACACTGCCGCGACCGGTGCGGAAATAGCTGTCAATGCCCTTGTACCCGAGCACATAACCGCCGGTGGGGAAGTCAGGCCCCTTGATGTAGGCGCGCAGCTGCTCGCTGGTGATGAGGGGATTGTCGATGTAGGCACACACGCCGTCCACCACCTCACCGAGATTGTGGGGAGCCATGTTGGTGGCCATACCCACGGCGATACCCTGCCCGCCGTTCACCAGCAGGTTCGGGAAAGCGGAGGGGAATACCACGGGTTCGGTGGTGCTGTTGTCGTAGTTCGGCTGGAAGTCCACGGTGTCCTTGTCCAGGTCATCCATGAGGGAAAGGCCCAGGTGGCTCAGCTTGGCCTCCGTGTATCGATAGGCTGCAGGCGGGTCACCTTCGGGGGAACCGAAGTTACCCTGACCGAGCACCAGCACATCGCGCATGTACCAGGGCTGAGCCATGTTCACCAGCGTGCCATAAGCGGAGGCGTCGCCGTGCGGGTGGTATTTACCGATGGTGTCACCCACGATTCGACCGCACTTGACCGTGCCCTTGGAGGGTACCAACCCCAGCTCGTGCATGGCGTAGAGCACACGGCGCTGTGAGGGTTTGAGACCGTCGCGCGCATCCGGCAGGGCGCGGGAAATAATCACGGACATGGAGTAGTCCAGGAAGCTGCGGGAGACCTCCTCTGCCACGTCTACCGGGCGGATTCTTGTTTCACTCATAATTCAGAAATAAAACGGTTAGGGGTTACACATCGAGGTTACGGACGTTGAGGGCGTTGTCCTCAATGAAACGGCGGCGGGGCTCGACCAAATCACCCATGAGAATGGAGAACATCTTGTCGGCCTGCACGGAGTTGTCATCATCCAGGCGCACGCGCAGCAGTTCGCGCTTCTCGGGGTCCATGGTGGTGTCGTACAAGTCTTTGGCGTTCATTTCACCCAGACCTTTGAATCGGGTGATGGTAACGCTGCGACCACCGATTTCAAGCACACGGGTGAGGATGTCCGGCACGTAGTTGATGGGGGTCACGGTGTTGGACTTCTCTACCAGTTCGAACATGGGCTCCCCATCGCTGAGCAGCTGTTCCGGGGCGATACCGAGTTCCTCCAGACGGGCGAGCACGCGGGTGATAGCCTTGGCCTCATGCAGCTCGTGCAGCAGAGCACGGCGGCTGGGGCCCTCGCGCACCGGCAGCGGGTTGGCTGCCAGTTCTTCCTCGGTGGGTTCGCCGAAAAGGAAGAGGTCGCGGTTCTCGTCCGAGAATGCTGTCAGGCTGTCCATATCAGCGAAGTACTGCACCTCTTCATCGTTACCGCAGCGCACCTTCACCAGGTACTGCGGGAAATTGCCGGTAGCGGCGCGGTGGCGCAGCAGGTCGCGGAAATCGCCGCCGTGGCTGGCCACACTGCCCTCATACTTCTGCAGGGAGATGAGGGTTTCCAGTATGCCCATAAGGGAGTCTGCATCAAACTCGCGGCTCTTATCAGGCGTGCGCAGCACCACATCACCAGCGCCCAGGGAAATGAGCTTGCGGTTAAGCGAAACTTCATCCTGCACATACTGCTCGACCTTGCGGTGAATCACGCGGTAGAGCGGCGGCTGAGCGATGTACAGATACCCGGCGCGCACCAGCTGCGGCATGTGGCGGCAGAAGAGCGTGAGCAGCAGGGTGCAGATGTGGGCACCGTCGACGTCGGCATCAGCCATCAGAATAATCTTGTGGTAGCGCACCTTGGACAGGTCGAAGGAGCCCTCGCCCTCACCATCACCGATACCGGCACCGATAGCGGTGATGATGTTCTGAATGGTCTCGCTGCCCAGGGCTTTGTCGAGACGGGCTTTCTCCACATTAAGAATCTTACCGCGCAGGGGCAGAATGGCCTGAGTACGGCGGTCGCGTGCCGTCTTGGCCGAGCCGCCTGCAGAGTCACCCTCCACAATGAAGAGCTCGCACTTCTGCGGGTCGCGGTTCGAGCAGTCTGCCAGTTTGCCGGGCAGGCCGCCACCCACGGTCATGGCACTCTTACGCACGCTTTCGCGGGCCTTGCGGGCGGCCTCGCGAGCGCGGGAGGCGATAAGGCACTTGTCGATGATAACCTTAGCGACCTGGGGATTTTCTTCGAAGAATTCCTTGAGCTCCTCATACACCACACTGCTCACCACACCTTCGATTTCGGTGTTCACGAGCTTATCCTTAGTCTGGGAGGAGAAGCGGGGGTTGGGCATCTTCACGCTGATGACAGCCACCAGACCTTCGCGCACGTCGTCGCCGTTCAGGCTGGGGTCTTTGTCCTTGAGCATGTTGTTGCTCTTGGCGTAGTTGTTGATGACACGGGTGAGCGCACTGCGGAAACCGGAGTAGTGCGTACCACCATCGCCGTTGAAGATGGAGTTGGCAAAGCAGAGAATCTGGTAGCGGTCGCTGTCGTTGTACTGCATAACCACGTCTACGATAACGTCGTCCTCCATGGTCTTGCCGTCATACTCAACCTCGATGTGACGCACGCCGTTCATGGCGATAGGCTCGGGGGTCACGAGGGTCTTGTTCTCGCCGAGCTGGTTCACGAACTCTTTGATACCGTCCTTGTAGTAGAACGTCTCGGTGCGTTCCTGACCGCTGCGCTCATCCGTCAGCTCGATAACCAGGCCGGGGTTCAGGAAGGCCAGCTCGCGCAGGCGGCGCCCCAGCAGGTCGAACTTGAACTCCGTGGTGTCCGTGAAGATGGTGGGGTCAGGCAGGAAGGTGATAGCCGTGCCGGTCTGCCCCTCGGGGCAAGTACCCACGACATGCAGTTTCTCAGTAGTCTTGCCGCGCTCGAACGTGATGACATGGCGCTTGCCGTCGCGGCGCACCTCAGCCTTGAAGAAGTCGGAAAGAGCATTCACACACTTGGCACCCACACCGTGCAGACCGCCGGAGTATTTGTAGGCGCCCTGCCCGAACTTACCACCTGCGTGCAGGTTGGTGAGCACCAGCTCCACAGCCGGTATACCGAACTTGGGGTGCATGTCCACGGGAATACCGCGACCGTTGTCAATCACGGAAATGGTACCGCCCTCGTGAATCTGAATGATAATCTTGCTGCAATAGCCGGCCAGGTGCTCGTCGATGGAGTTATCAAGCACCTCGAACACGCAGTGGTGCAGGCCGCGCTCATCAGGATCGCCTATGTACATACCCGGGCGCTTACGGACGGCCTCAAGACCCTCCAGCTTATCAATCTGCGCCGCACTGTACTCTTGCTGTGCCCCGGTGGTGACAACCGTTTCCGTGTCCTCTGGGGCCGTGGTGTTTTCAGTCATACGGCGGCCATTATACGCGCGTATACGCGCGCGTCAATTATATATTATGTCATTAGCACGCAATTTTATCACAAAGCGGCCTGTAGCGCGCCGCAACCGGCTCCCCCTGCTCCCCCTGCGCAGCAAGCGCAACCGCCACCTACAGGGGCAAACAGGGCGCGAAATCATGAGATTACGGCGCATTGGCCGAGCGCACCACGGGTATAACGGGGGCAAGCTGCATTTCTGCGAACATTCGGCCGGAGGGAGTACGCAAAGCCCCGCGGTTTATAACGTAATGCACGCGACCGGAGGAATCGGTGAGAGTCTTCCCTCGGCGTTGCAGTCCCTGCAGCACGGTAACAACCGGCATGGCACCGGGTGCCGCCTGCTCCACACTCACGACATTGAACCAGCGGCAACCGTCACCACCGAAATCAGGCTTCAGCAGCAAAAGGCCATCCCACTCCCCGGCGCCCTTGCGGCGGTGCTGAAAATAACCGCCGGGGTATTCCGGCCCGTGAAGAGCAGCCGCGGGTTTCAACTCACCGCGGGTGTAGGGCTCCCCCTCGTCATCCACCAGCGCCAGCGGGTGCTGCTGCCCCATTTTCAACACGCCGAACTCGAACTTCTGCACGCAGTCGTTGAGCTGCCGGTCAGCTGTCAGTGCCATCAGCCCGCGGCTGTAATGCAAAGGGGCTGTAATCTGCGTGCGCGCATAGCCCACAAACCAGGGCTGAGCAACTCGCACAACGGCAAAAAGCTCCTGCACGGCACCTTCTTCACTCCGCAGAGCGTAGGGAATAACCAGCAATTCGCCGCGGCAGGAATCACTATCCGCCACATAAATACCGCCGGGTTTGCGTGCGCTCCATTCCTGCGGCCCGCGGCGGAACTCCACCCCATTGACGGTGGAGGGCGTCCCCTCCCACGTCACCCGCACACAGGGAGATTCAAAATAAACCTCGCGCACAGGCTCTGACGGCGGCACCGAAGTACATGCCGGCAACAAAAACAACGGCAGCAGCAGTCGGGCAAAAGAGGGTCTCATGCCTGTCATGCTATCTAAAAGCACCCACTGAGTCAAGCGAAAACAACTCTATAACAAAAGCTCGCGCAGACATACATAAAAAACGCTTGCAAAATGCCCGCGAATGCGCTAACCTTGCTCACCTCTCATATCATATCTTACATTTATGAAGCACGTCCATTTCCTCGGAATCTGCGGCACCGCAATGGGTGCAGTGGCATCTGCCATGGCTCGCAAGGGCTACACCGTCACCGGCACTGATGCCAACGTCTACCCGCCCATGTCCACCTTCCTGGAAAGTGAGGGAATTCGGATTTTCCAGGGTTACAAGCCCGAAAACATCCCTGCAGAGGCTGATATGATTGTCATCGGCAACGCGATGAGCCGCGGCAATGCCGAGGTGGAGGCCGTATTGGAGCGCAACCTGCGCTACATGAGCCTGCCGGAAACCATGAAAGAGTATTTCCTGTGGGGCAAGCACAACTATGTGGTAACCGGCACACACGGCAAGACCACCACCACCAGCATGCTGGCCTGGCTGATGGAGGCCAACGGCCTGAACCCCAGTTTCATGATTGGCGGCATTGCCCGCAATCTGGGGCGCGGCGGGCGGTTCACTGACTCCGACTTCTGCGTGCTCGAGGGCGATGAGTACGACACAGCATTCTTCGACAAGCGCTCCAAGTTCCTGCACTACCTGCCCGAGGTGGTCATCATCAACAACATCGAGATGGACCACGCCGACATCTACGCTAACGTGGAGGAAATCAAGCTCTCCTTCAAGCGCCTGCTGCGCGTGGTACCCCGCACGGGTGTGGTGTTCATCAATGCCGACTGCCCGAACTGCATGGACGTGCGCGCCCACGCTGCCGTAGAGCTCAAGATGGTGAAGCTCGTCAGCGTCGGTATGGGCGAAGACGCCGACCTGCGCATCACCGACATCGAGCACCGCACCGACGGCAGCTCCTTCACTCTGGAGGGTGAGACTTACAGCATACCCATGATTGGCGATTTCAACATCCGCAACGCCGCCATGGCCACCTGCGCCGCCCGCAACGCCGGGCTTACCCCCGACCAGATTCGCAGCGCCTTCCTCAGCTTTGAAGGCGTGGCCCGCCGACAGGAGGTGCGCGGCACCGTCAACAGCGTGACCGTGGTGGATGACTTCGCCCACCACCCCACCGCCATTCGCCACGCCGTCGAGGGCCTGCGCCAGCGCTACCCCAAGAGCCGCCTGTGGGTACTCTTCGACCCGCGCAGCAACACCACTATTCGCAACCTTTTCCAGCACGAACTGGCAGACGCCCTCGCCACGGCCGACTTTGCTGTGCTCTCCCCCATCGAAAACCACAAGCGCCTGCGCCCCGAAGAACGGCTCGATGAGGAGAAGCTCTGCGCCGACATCAACGCAAAGGGCACCGAGTGCTACCTGGGCAGCAGCGTGGATGACATCGTGGCACATGTCGTATCGCGCGTGCACCCCGGCGATGTGCTGCTGGTGATGAGCAACGGCGGCTTCGGCGGCATACACGGCAAGCTACTCAGCGCCCTCGCCCAGTAAAAAAAACAGGTGCAGACGCAAAAAATACGCATAAAAGTGAAATTTGTCTTTACAAACGGTCACAATTGAGTATAATGCGCGTCCCGACGCAAATGCTTCGCGGTCGAAAATCTTAACAACACACAAACAAACCAGAGATCATGAAAGTTCTTTCCTCACTCGCCTCCATGAAGCGCCGCCACGCTGATTGCCAGATCGTGAAGCGTAAGGGTACGCTCTACGTCATCTGCAAGAGCAACCCCAAGTTCAAGGCTCGTCAGGGCACGACTGCCGGCACTCGCCTGAGCAAGAAGGGTGTTAAGTAACCCCGGCGCGGATTCCCCGCGTACAGAAAAAAGGAGACCGGTGCGTTGACTGACCCCGGTCCTTTTTTCGTTTATACGACAAGCCCCCTCCCCATCCCACGGCACCATGGAAAACACCGTCCGTACCCACATCTTCCCCATCGGCGACTTCACTTTCGACAGCGGTGAAACGCTGCCGAACATGCAGCTGGCCTACGAAACCTACGGCTCCCTCGCCCCCGACAAGAGCAACGCTATCCTGCTCTTCCACGCGCTGACCGGCAGCCACCACGCCCATGGGTTCAATGATGATGTGCCCGAGGCCGGCACCTTCTGGCAACCGGAATACTATGAGGGCTGGTGGGACCGCATGATCGGCCCAGGCAAACCGCTCGACACCGACAAATACTTCATCATCTGCATCAACTTCCTGGGCAGTTGCTACGGCTCCAGCGGCCCGACCAGCCTCGCGCCCGACGGCGAGCCCTGGGGCAGCCGGTTCCCCATGGTGAACGCCAACGACCAGGCTCGCGCGCAGATTAAACTTTTCGACCACTTCGGCATCGACCGCTTTGCGCTTGTCGGCCCCAGCATCGGCGGCATGCTCTCGCTGGCCTTCACCAACCTGTACCCGGAGCGCGTGCGCAGCGTCATCATCATCGGCGCGAACTACAAGCCCGCCATCGAGCACAAGTTGAGCAGCTTCGAGCAGTTCTGCGCCATTGAGATGGATGAGAAATACCGCGAGGGGCGCTACCCGCTCAGCGACCCGCCCGAGCGCGGCGTAGCCCTGGCGCGCATCATCTGCCACAAGCACTTCATCTACCAGCGCGGGTTGGAGAAACGCGCCCGCAAAGGCTGCTCCCCCGACCGCAAGGGACTGCTCACCTGGTACACCCCTGCCCGCAGCACTGAGAGCTACATGCTCCACCAGGGCACCAAGTTCGCCAAGAGATTCGACGCGAACTGCTACATCCGCATCATCAACATGTGGACCGCTTTCGACCTGGAGTCACTGACCGGCCGCAATACGGATGAGTGTTTCCGCCGCTTCGCAGAATACGGTATTCCTTTCATCCTGTTCTCCATCAACACGGATTGCTGCTTCACCTCACGCGACATATCACTTTTCCACCGCCGACTGGTAAAAAACGGCGTGCAGGCAGAATACACACGCATATTCTCGGAAAAAGGCCACGACTCATTCCTGCTCGAACCGGAACTGTACGAGGCCGGCATCACCGCCTACCTCAACCGTGTGTAAACAAGAGGGGGACATTTCGGCATGCTGCGTAGCCACGGCCACCCCGTGCCCATCAGCTCCTCACGAATTTCCCCTTTTTTAACCCATTTCACATTTCCCGCTTGCAACGGCTGAGCAATCATGGTATACATAAGGAGTCAACACAATTCCGCATATAGCATGAAAATTCGACTTAACAGACAGAAGAAGGGGTTCACCCTGATTGAGCTCATGGTGGTTATCGCCATTCTGGCTTCTCTGGCAGCCGTTGGTTATGGCCCCATTATGGAGCACCTTAACGATGGTGACCGCCAGGCCGCCAGCAACAACCTGAAGCAGGTACAGACCATGCTGCTCGGTTTCAGCCAGGATAACGGCTCCTACCCCTGCGATGCCACGGCAGATGCCCTGCTGGAAGACGAGCGCAACGCTGAGTACAACTTCGGTGAGCTGAAGGGTGAGAAGTCCAACCCCTATTTCCGCCAGCTCTTCTACAAAGGCAACCCCACCGAGGCTACCTTCTACGCCAAGCACAACGGCACCAAGGAGCCCGATGGCAAGTTCGCCAACGGTCAGGCTCTGACCAAGGGCGAAAACGCCTTTGCTTACGTGCTGCGCAAGGAAAGCACCAACCCCGAGGATGCTCCCGGCAAGCGCGCTGTTTCCGGTACCAGCACTCCTCTCGCTTTCAGCTGCGTACCCTCCACCGCCAAGGCCTACACCGGCGACAAGCTTAAGTTCAACCGCGAGCTCTTCTACGCCCACGCCTTCATGGTGAAGACTGACGGCTCCGTGACCGACCTGAAGGACAAGCTGCAGGAAGACGGCGAGGACGACACCAAGAGCGTATATGCTGAAGGTTTCACCCCCTTCCCCGAAACCAAGAAGGGTCGCGACACCTCGCCCGATTACCTCATCGTCACCCCTGACCTGATGTAATCAATACCCAAAAGTGACTTTTCAACACACGCCCGAAGCCGACAAGCTTCGGGCGTATTTTTTTATACAAGGCTCTTCAACTCAGGCCGATTTCGGGCAGCAGCTCCGCTTACCTCGGCAAAACAGCCGGGCAGGAAGCCCCGGCCAGATGCACCTCGAACCCCGGCAGGTTAAGCACATTTCCCGCTTGCAACAGCTGAGCAATCATGGTATACATAAGGAGTCAACACAATTCCGCATATAGCATGAAAATTCGACTTACCAGACAGAAGAAGGGGTTCACCCTGATTGAGCTCATGGTGGTTATCGCCATTCTGGCTGCTCTGGCAGCCGTTGGTCATTACCCCATTGTGGGGTACCTTAACGATGGCGACCGCCAGGCAGCCTGTGTCAACCTGAAGCTGGTACAGACCATGCTGCTCGGCTTCAGCCAGGATAACGGGTCCTACCCCTGCGATGCCACGGCAGATGCCCTGCTGGAGGACGAGCGCAACGCTAAGTACAACTTCGGTGAGCTGAAGGGGGAGAAGTCCAACCCCTATTTCCGCCAGCTCTTCTACAAAGGCAACCCCACTGAGGATACCTTCTACGCCAAACACAACGGCACCAAGGAGCCCGATGGCAAGTTCGCCAACGGCCAGGCTCTGACCAAGGGTGAGAACGCCTTTGCTTACGTGCTGCGCAAGGAAAGCACCAACCCTGAAGATGCTCCCGGCAAGCGCGCCGTTTCCGGCACCAGCACTCCTCTCGCTTTCTGCTGCGTACCCTCCACCCCCAAGGCCTACACCGGCGATAAGCTCAAGTTTAACCGCGAGCTCTTCTTAGCTCACGCTTTCATGGTGAAGACCGACGGTTCCTTGTTCGACCTGAAGGACAAGCTTCAGGAAGACGGCGAGGACGACACCAAGAGCGTATATGCTGAAGGTTTCACCCCCTTCCCCAAAACCGAGAAGGGGCGCGACACCTCGCCCGATTACCTCATCGTCACTCCCGACCTGATGTAATCAATACCCGAAAGTGACTTTTCAACACACGCCCGAAGCTGACAAGCCTCGGGCGTATTTTTTTATTCAAGGCTTTCAAATCAGACCGATTTCGGGCAACAGCTCCGCTTACCACGGCAAAACAGCCGGGCAACGCCCCCCTCGTTTTGGCTCGCCGTACTTACAGTTTACACCCGCGCAGTTCAGCCAGACGGCGTACGACAGATTCGATAACATTCGCCGGGCAGGAAGCCCCGGCCGTCACGCCGATACGCCAAGTGCGGCTCAGGTCAGCGGCCTGCGGCGGCAGAGCCACCTCGCACTCAGCCTTTGCCTTCAAATCAAACGAACGAACCTTATCAAGCCCCATCAGGCAATCCGCCTCCTTCACAAAGAAGGTCGGCAGTTTAAGAGAGGCAATATGAGCGAGGTGCGTGGTATTGGAGCTGTTATAACCACCGATAATGAACATGGCATCCAACGGTTTATCCAACAGCTCAAAAAGGGCATTCTGGCGATCCTGCGTGGCACCGCAAATGGTGTCGAACGCATGGAAGCGCAGGTCATCACCATCGCGCTCCACCACAGCGGCACGCAACATGCTCTGTATGTGCGCCGTCTCACTCTTCAGCATGGTAGTCTGGTTCGCCATACCGATTTCTGCCAGGTGAATATCAGGGTCAAACCCTGCGGAATAACAGCCTTCAAAATGAGCCATGAACGCCGCACGTTCACCACGCCCGGCTATATAGTCAGCCAGCAGCTGAGCCTCGGTCTCATTGAAAATCACGATAAAATTACCCTTGCCGTCCTCACCGCAAGACTGCGAAGCCGTAGCCTGGCTTTCCTCGTGCTTGGCCTTGCCATGAATCACGCTGGTAATACCGAGCTTGGCGTAGTTGCGCACCTTCTGCCACACGCGGATAACATTGCCGCAGGTGGAATCCACCAACTGCACCCCCTTCTCTTCAAGCATGCGACGCATAAGCACCGACACCCCGAATGCCGGAATGATAACCACATCATCCTCATCCAACCCGGCATATACGGGGTCATTGAGGTTCCAGGGCAGATGGCGCAGCCCCATGGCATCCAAATCAGCATTCACGGCCGGATTGTGGATGATTTCACCAATCAGCCAAATCCGCCGCCCCTCAAACATGGCACAGGTGGCATAGGCTATTTCAATGGCACGTTTCACACCATCGCAAAAACCGAATGCCCCGGCAAGGTGTACCTCGAACTCCGGCAGGTTAAGCACATTTCCTGCGGCGCGAATAGAGTCCACCAATTCGCTGTTATATTGCTGCACCTTGTTACGCACACGGGCCATAACCTCAGGGCGACGCACGTTGATAGGCTTGCGGGCTGTCATGCCCTCATTGTGCCTGTTAGTACGGCAAGTGTCAAGAAAAATGGCAGGGTACGCCATACTTCGCACTTGCAATCGCCGGGTAGAGATAGTAGAATAAACCCATGAACAAGTCCCCGCTCCACCTGCTTGTGACAATACTCTGCCTGCTCTGTGCCCAGCTGAGCCCGGCGCAGAGCCCTGACCTGGTGAATGAGGATCGCGACATGGTACGCGTCATGCGCCACCCCGACGGCTCCAAAGCCGTGTATAAGCGGCAAGCCGGCTGGCGTGGCATGCGCTGTGCAACATACTCACCCAGCGGCAGGCTCGCGGCCATCAATGACTATACCGAGGGCAAGTACGGCCAGCTGGTGGCCTGCGTCATCTACGACAGCAAACGCCAACCTATCTACAAGGTATCATACGGTTACGACTCGCAGGCCCGATTGATTGAGGAGCGCATGTACTCCCACCCCGCCAACAAACTCGTGCAACGCGTCATCTATAAGTACGACGCCAACGGCAACCGCGCCAAACCGCTCATCATCTCCCTGAACAATGCCGGGGCCGATATCGCCCCCACCATTACGGACGATGTGACCAACGCCCACCGCCAGCTGCGCGGCGGTAACAACCGCAGGCGCCGTTAACCTTCCTCCCCCTTTTCCTCACTGCTTTACATCAGATTACAAGCCATGGAAACCTTCTCCTGGAAAGATAAAGATGCCGACGGCAACAAGGTCGTGTACGAAGCCAGCCATTTCGGCGGCTGGTGGCAGCTCACCTGCACCCCCAAGGTAGGCCGAGCCATGAAAGACGAAGTAGAGCCCGAACCGGCCGAGTTCACCCCCGAGCTGTGGCAGACCCTCCGCGACTTGCTGTGGCGCAAGTACCAACGCCGCCGCGTATCGTGGGCACTCATCGAGCACATCGACAACATCCTTGCCGGCAAAGCCACCAACGAACGCCGCGACCAGCGCCGCAAATGATGACTGACGACGAAATGATAAACTGCCGCACGCCCGAGCGCCAGCTCGAGCGTGCCATCGCTGTCATGCACCGCCTGAGAGCCCCCGGCGGCTGCCCGTGGGATGCCGAGCAGACGCATGAGACGCTCATCCCCAACCTGTTGGAGGAATCTTACGAGTGTATAGACGCCATACGCGCCAAAGACTGGCCCCACCTGCGCGAGGAGCTGGGCGACGTGCTGCTGCAAGTGCTTTTCCATGCGGAACTGGCAGCGGAGAGCCCGGAAGAAGGATTCACCCTGGCCGATGTCGCCTGCGACCTGAGCGACAAAATGGTGCGCCGCCACCCGCACGTATTCGGCACGGCACAAGTGCAAGACAGCGATGGCGTGCTCTCCCAGTGGGACGCCATTAAACGCAAAGAGCAGTCAATAGAAGACAAACCCTACCTCAAAAACTGCGGCAAGGGGCTGCCCGCGCTGCTGCGCACATACAAAATTACCAAAAAGGTAGCCAAAGTGGGCTTCGACTGGCCCGACCACGCCGGAGTTGTGGCCAAGATTCGCGAAGAAACGGACGAAGTGGCGGAAACCCTCCCCCTGCCCGACAGCGACCCGCACGTGGAAGAAGAATTGGGGGACCTGCTCTTCACCACCGTCAACCTGTGCCGCCGCCGCGGGATTGACCCCGAAGTAGCACTCGATGCCGCTAACCGCAAGTTCGAACGCCGCTTCAACACTCTCGAACAGCTCATCAAAGCGCAGGGCCTTACCCTGCAAAGCGCCACCCCCGAACAAATGGAAGCCGCCTGGCAACAAGCCAAACAGCAGCACTAATCGGGCTATATCAACCGCAAATCATCAACCTCCATGTCATTCCCCCGTCACAGCCTGCTCGCCCTGCTCTGCACCCTGCTGCTCACCGTAGCCTGCAGCACGCGTGACGTTGTGGAAGAGCTGCCCGACAACCCGCTCTCGCAGGAGCCCGGGCAAGAACTTGCCGGCTTTTCAGCCAACCCGCTGCTCCCCGGTGGCGGCGGACTGGGTGCTGAAACCATGCACGTCACATCGGAAGAGGAACTCAAAAAAATCGACAACGGCGCCGAGGGTGAACTGATATGGACCGACCCCGACAACCCGGACGCCGACATTCCCGGCCTGACAGCCGCCTTTGAAAACCGCCGTCAGGGCAACGGCTGGCTCGGCAATCTGGGGCGAGGGCTCAAGCTCTCCCGCCGCGAGGGCCGCCCCCTGCTGATATGGTTTCACAACTCCGTCACCAGCCCCAAGAGCAAAAAACTCGGCGCCCACCTGCTCGATACCCCCAAGTTCGACTACTGGTGCAAAGATAGGATTGTACGCGTGAAGCTCGATGCCGGAGCCGGTATGGATGAAACCTCCACCGGCAACGCCCGCTACAGCACCAGCTCCATCAGCAACCTGGCCCGCCGCTACAACCTCAAGCACGTCCCGGCCCTCATCGTTGTAGACCCCTGCGGTAAAATTACCGCCCGAATCGACGGGTACGAAGGATTTGTAACCGAAGTAGAAGCTGAGCTCAAAGTCGGCATCGAAACCGCTGAGAAAAACTACCGCGCATACCACGCCAAACTCAGCCAGCGAGGCTACCGCGACTGGCGCTCCCGCAAGGGGGAAACCATGTTCGCCAAACTTCAGCGCTACGACGAAAAGAACCAGATTGTTTACCTGCGCACACCGGGCGGCAAAGTCTCGCGCACCCGCTTGGTAAAATTCTGCAAAGAAGACATCGACTACCTCGACGCGCACGCCCGAGGTGAGCATGACAACCCATTCGACCGCCCCAAACGGCCATGAACAAATCCGACGCCACGAAAGCTAATATCATGCGCGCGGCCATCGACCGGTTCACAGCACTCGGGTTCGATGGCACCTCTATGCGTGATGTAGCCAACGCAGCCGGCGTCAACATCGGGCTCATTCGCTACCACTTCGGCAGTAAAGCCGACCTCTATCGCGACACGCTCGCCCACGTCTCGGAGCAATACAACAACGTGTGCCTGAGCGCACTCGCACAGGCACGCGAAAGCGGCGATGTGGAAGAAATCATCTACTCCTGGCTGGCCGCCCCCCTCACCCGCTGGGAAGACACCACCGTGGCCTCCGGCGAAGAAGTGCTCTGCTTTCTCAACAAAATGGGCTACGAAGCCCCCGAACTCACCCACGAAGTCTACGAATCGCACTACTCATACGCCCTGCAGGAATGGCAACAAGCCGTGCAAACCCATTTCCCCGGCATGGCACACGCCGACTGGCTGTGGTGCATGACCTGCCTGCGCGGCATGTACTTCAACATCGTCGCGCACAATGACTTCACGCTGTGGAGCCTACCCGCCATCCGCGGCAAAGAACCCGCCATCCGCCGACTCGCGGCCGATATGGTTGCCCTGCTGCACACCTACACACCCGCGAGCAACTAACGCATCGAGATTCCCATCGCGCGACGACAGCAGCACTATTTCCACAGACTCGGCCAGCGAGCCAATTTCAATAGAGCGCCCCCCCAATTTCAGTATGCGCCCGTAGAGTCATCATTTCACTGTGGGCGGCTCGCCTACAATTTCACCGGCCGCCGTAAGCGGACACACCGAGAAAGCAATCGACTTCGGGAGCAGCCGGTCAAATTGAGTCCGTCAGAGCGGCACCCCAGGGGATGACAGGAAAAGTACATGAGAAACGCGAAGGTCCGACAGATAGCGCTGGCCGGTTATTTACCTCATGCGGTGGTCACAGGCGAGATTTTCGGCTTGCGCCGAAAGCGAGATTCAGCAGTTCTGCTGAGCGAGATTGAGTCCTGATGGGCTCAGCGAGATTACGACGGCTTTCGCCGTCGTAGCAAAGTAAGCGAGCCCCTGCCCCTGGTAGGAGGACGCCGTGTCCGCAAATCGCCGCGCGTACTTGAAACGGAGAAGCCCGCCAAGCGTTATCTTAGCGGGCTTCGTGGGTCCTGGCAGCTATCTACTCCCGAAGCCTGCCCCGGCAGGCGTAGGCCTCGGCGGAGCAAGCGAGCGATAGAGAGACGCGGAGACGGGTCGCGGGACCTGGTGGCCGCAAATCGCCGCGTATACTTGAAACGGAGAAGCCCGCCAAGCGTTAGCTTAGCGGGCTTCGTGGATCCTGGCAGCTATCTACTCCCGGAGCCTGCGCAGCAGGCGGAGGCCTCGGCGAAGCAAGCGAGCGCAGCGCCAGCCACGGCGTAGCTGCGCAGCAGCGAAGACGGGAGACGCGAAGACGGGTCGCGGGTAATGCCGTGGCTTCACCCTGCCCCGCCGCTTGAATCGTGTAGGGGGCTTTCGCCCCCTCACACACCACCGTACGTGCCTTTTATGGCATACGGCGGTTTCCTAACCATTACAGACGACGTTCTGCAATGAGACTAACCCCATTTTCCTGAACCACTCTTTCCCCATGGCTCG
>JAZRKM010000019.1:0-18049 GCA_045646325.1 Akkermansia sp.
TGATGAATCTGATTTGTATCTATCAGGTTTACCCTTGCCTACAAGTAACGGGGATATTGTAATCGAATATTCCTTCGTGTATAACGATTACGGAGAGACACTCCACTTAACATATTACTATAGAAACACTCGACCTATCGGCTGCTTCAAATAATATGTGTATTTTTGCAGACATTGGCAGCAAAAAATGCCGGAAACGCGAAACAAAATACCCGCCATGCTTGAACAACGGGGCGGAAATTGATATAATGCCTCGTAACAGATACCTGATTTTCTACGCCATGAATCGACAATCTTTCATACTGTTGTCATTTTTCTTTTTTCTTCTGACTGCCTGCACCTCTGTGGAGGAACAACAGCGGCGACTGGAGCAGGCTCGTACAGAATACCGCGTCAATGAGCTCAACCGAGCCACAACGGAAGCTCAGGAGAAATTCAACAAATGGCTCAAGGCGCTTGATTCGGTTGCTTATGCTAAGTTTCATCGCACCGAAGAAACGCTGGGGGATGTTGTTCCCCCCGTAAAAGCCGTCAAGGTTACCGGCAAGGAGCTTAAGGAACTCGTAGCCATTCTGCGTCGTGGGCGTCCTGTACCGCTGCCCGATGCCGATATTTACACGAGCCCCGGCAGCGAACCGCTGCAGCTCAATGAGGATGGAGAGGTAGTATATGTGCCGGTTCCTCTGAATCATATGCAAGAGTACCTTATGCCACCACGGAATTTCTTTAGCATCGATATGCTATACTTCTATGATGCGAATGGAAATGTTATCGAACCCGGTGTGTACCCTTTCGGCGATATCGTCTCAAGCACGGAGGCTGCACAGAAACGCAATTCCTGGACCATCAACAACGACCGACCTTTCATCATGCTGGATGATGCAGATTTTAAACGCTACCGCAGCCTCCCCTCTTACCGACTCTTTGTGCAGCGTATGAAAAAAGCCCACTCCACCGGCAAATGGGATGTCACACCCCGTTTCGATGAGCTGCTATAATATCGTTCAACCATCCCCCCATGCTCACCATCCACAAAATCCTTGCCACCACGGCCCTCTGCCTTGCGGCGGTGGTTGTTACCGGCTGTACAAAACTGAACTTGGTAGAGCAGCTGAATCCGGAGGATAGGCGCGTGCCTATTGTTGATGCTAATCCTAAACGTTTCACCCTTTTCGAGTTGAATGGTAGCTATTATGTACCCCTTACCGTGTATATGGGTAAGGAAGATGTGCCGATATTGGGCAGGCGAAATGCCAATGTGGATGGGCTGTTTACCGAACGTGTCAGTTATACGCCGACCCCCGCAACAGCACAAGTATGGTTATTTCCGCTCAGCGATAAAGAAGCTACCGAGTGTTTGGAAGAGTTGCACCCCAATAAGACTGATATCACAGTAAAACAAGAGCACGATATCGATACGGCGCCCATTATTGCCTCCTCATCCTTTGATTTCAAACGCGCTCGAGTCTGTGGTAAAGTGCGCATGTTTTGCCCGAAAAGCGTACAAGCCAACCAAAATGGCTTGTACTACACCACGCCTCGCCTACCTGTAGAAAAAGGCACCCGCTCCTTTGGTTACTATGTGGCATACGGCCCGGTTTGGTGTGTGGATGCTGTGGGTAATGTTGCTATTGGTGCTGCCGAGGCCGCCGTGGCTGCCCCCTTTGCCGTCATCTTGGTCGGGATGTTGGCCATCCTCCCCCATCACGGCGTGCTTTGAGGAAAAAGTTAAGCATTCGCGGAAAACGGATAAATCCCCCCATCCACGCTTGAACAGAGGGGCGGGAATTGATATAATAACCGGTAACAGATACACGCTTAGTCATGACCATCTTCCGTAAAATCCTTGCCACCACAGCCCTCTGCCTTGCGGCGGCGGTGGGGAGGAATGGCTGCATCGCGGGTCAACAAACACCGTCTCTTGGTGGGAAACTTCTTGGCTTGAAAAAATGGGAGTAGGTGTCTAATCCCCAGTATAAGTAATTCTAACTTCCTCTCGCTATGAATAGCTACGGCAAATGGTCTTTCATTCTTTCTCTGGCTTCCGTGCTGGCAATGGTCTGCTATTGCCTGTCGGCGTGGCTTCTGTTCGAGCGCTACTGCCGCTTATTTGATGCGGGGTATACATCATTTAACGTTCCTTTGTGCGGGAAAATCATGCAACACTTCATTTGGTGGGGTGCGGGTCTGGCCGGGTGGCTCTTTATTGGCTCGGCGGATTCCGACTCGCAGGTGCATCGCGCATGTATATGGTGGGTGTTGCAATGCATTTCAGCCTGGGTGCTGGCGTATCCGGCTGCTTTTCTGGGGAGAATGAATGATGGTCTCGGAATTATGCTTATTTTGTTTGCTCCGGTGGCCACACTACCATCATTTGCGGCAGCGCTCATTATTGGGAAGATGCAGAACTCCTGCAAAAGCCCCCAATCCTGTTTCCGTTCCCGATTGTATTGTTTTCTGGTAATTCTGACCTTTATGGTAACCACGATCTCGTCATTTCTCTGTGCTGAAATTATGGCGTCCGGCAAAACACCCCATCTGACAGACTCGGAAAGGAGGGACACGAAGATTGAACAGAGGGGCGGGAATTGATATAATGACTCGTAACAGATACACGCTTAGTTATGACCATCTTCCCCAGAATCCTTGCCACCACTGCCCTGTGCCTTGCGGCGGCGGGGCTGAGCTCGTGCGTATCCCGCCTGCACCGGGTAGCCTATGAGTACCCCCGCACTTATGAAGGCGCGGGATTAGAAGACAACAGCGTTTCCACAGGTGACAATGCTGCCGATATGAGGCTTACAAAACGCCTGTATGTGTATGAATGCGGCGGCCAATGGTATCTGCCCGTTTCGCGCATCTGCTACACCAAGAAAGTGATACAGGGTGAACCGGATACGACACAGGCATATCAGATAGCCAATGTTTCTCATGAGGACAAACGGCAGTATTATCTCCCCATATCACCCGAATTCGCGGGCAAATTGCGCACCGCATCCCGAGACAGGCGCCGACAAAACGAGTTGACGGACTATATTACGCAGCCCAAGTTGTTGACGACTCTGCCGCCGCAAGCCAAGGCTTATCCTATTCTTATGCCCATAGCCCATGGACGGAATGGTGATTTGTTGGTACAAACAGATGCCCACGTCGGCCCATCCGCCATTCTGGCTTACCCCGCAGCAGCGGTGCTTCTCTTTGTGGTCGACATTCCGGTTACGGTGGTATCTTCCACCGTCGCCTTTATCGGCGTCGGCACCTATGTGCTTGTGACCGGGCGCATAGGCTGCTAAGGCAAAGCTCGGCATTCTCTCTTTTTTAGTATAAAAAGGCAAATTCCACAATGTTAGGACTTGCCCCAAGCTTCTATCCCTTTGGTATGAAAGACCAATGCGCCAAGAGATAAAGAGCCATCAGCTAGGGAAACTTTTGACCGAGAATCGCGTTTTTTGCTTTCAGCACGTTCACTCTAAGCAAATAAGAAAAAATTAATATATTGGATAGAAGCCTTTTGTGGAAGAAACTCCACAATTTGGGAGGCTGTTACATCGCTTGTAAGAGGTCCGGCAAAATGAAATACATCATTCGTGGAAAATCATCATTTTTGCAAAAGAGAGCCTAATTTATTTTCTATTTTTTTCCAAGCGTCTTCGAGGCATCTTTCTCTGGAGAACATGAACTTAAACCTTGTAGTGAAGTTATTCGCCTGTTGCAACAGGTATCGGGCTTGAAATATGGCGCTGACCCACGCCGGGCTGAAGCCATGGTCATTCAGATAAGGGGACGCTTCCGGATACCCCGTCCATTCCATTTCGCGCACACAATCTATCTCCGCTGCGATGCTGTTGATGACACGCTCTGCCACGCCGGGAAATAAGCGCCGTTGCGATAACACGCTGGAGTACACCGCAGCAATGACTTCATCAGCATACTTATGATGAGCTTCCACCGTATCACAAAGGCTCTCGATTTCCATCTTCAGCAAGAGCTGCGCTCCTTTTTCTGAATACTCATCCTTGGTCAATCCGGCTAGATGCTCTATGAAGTTGCACCCCTCCTTCCAGTTGCTACAGCAGCAGGTGACAAGGTCTTCAAAAGAAAGTAAACCATGCCGACGGCCCCACAAAGCCGCACCGATGGACAGCTTTGCTAAATGCTCTCCGCTCAGCCGGACTGGTAACTGGAACCGCAGAGGATAAAATAAAAAGCCTGCACTTTGCATCTCCATACTTGTATTTTAATTGATAAAGGATAATAAGTCAAGAAGACTAGGACGCGCCCTTAGCTGAGCAAGAATGAGACCCGGCTCCCATCCTAGGCTTGCAGGTGTCTTTTTGTGGCCTTGCAGGTGGCTTCCCCGCGCTCACTCGACTTTCTTCGGAGCCGGAGGCGACTGCATGAGCAGCACCTCCATCCGATACTCGATGGTCTGCAAGTGAACAGTACGCGGACAGGCTTAGTGGTTCGTATGGAGCCTCGAAGAGCTGTTGAATGAACACTTCCGTTAGAAGATAACAAAGGAAGCGGGTACCCAACTACATCTAATCTTTTATCCCAATTTGATTTAACCACTCGTCAAATAACGGACAGGCTTTTCTCATCTTGGACACACCTATTTCTTGAGCAATTTTGTGCCCGTTCTGTGTTTTTAAATACGAACGATTCCAGTTTTCTATTCTTTTAGAAGGTGCTGTATCAATCCCATTATTAATGCATTCTGGAGAGCCGCACTCTGATAAAACCAAATCGATTTCGTCTTTGTTAATTTTTAAATGTTTTGCAAGTATTTCACTATCGCTAAACAACAAGGTTTCAAACTCATGTACAGCAAGGAAAGGGATGTACCGTTGTCCCATGGCAGGAACCTCATTAGCAATAGCATTTTTCGCACAACCATTAAGAATATTTGCTATTTGTGCAGGCGTTGAGTTATTTGGGATTTCGTCTAGGCCAGGCCATTCTTTAATGCCGTAATAGTCAACAAATGTGCACACAATAGGTTTATCTTTCTCCTTAAGAGTGGCAATGATTTCCTTTTTTGTACGTTTAAAACGAACATCTCCTCCTCGCTGCCCAGGTTTATCAACTAAACGAAAGACCATATACACTCCTCGCTCTGAGCAATATGGACATAATACATGTTCAATAAAATAGTATTCTGTCCATCCCTCAACAATTACACTAACCCGTTTATATTCACTCATGTGTAGTTCCTCCCCCAAGCACATTTTTTACCCAAAGCTCTCCAACGTTGAAATCTTCTAGCCAATGGCCAAAATCCTCCTTTTTTAATCGAGTAAAAAAGGAAGAGCCATTCTGCCTCTTTGTTACAATAATATCATCCAGCGAAAAGAAATTGAGCAGTAGAGGTGATTGAGTTGCTATAACCACTTGCGTATGTTTAGATGCAAACTCTATTAACTCCGCAAGTACTGCAATAGCCTCAGGGTGCAACCCTAACTCTGGTTCATCAATAATAATCATGGAAGGAGGTACTGGTTGCAACAATGCTGTGGCAAGACAAATAAAACGCATAGAGCCATCTGAGAGATGGTAAGGTTGCATGGGATAATCAGAACCTTTCTGTCGCCAACTTAATCTAACTTTAATCTGTTCACCGAAAGTTTGCGGAGTTAAAGCAAAATCGTCAAAATAAGGTAAGACTGTTCGAATCGCATCAACAATGTGTTGGTATGAATCCGGCCAATCTTTCCTCATTTTTAAAAGGAACGGAGCAATATTCGATGCGTCCGCGGAAAGCTTCTCCCAATTTTCCAAAATATCGTAGCGACGCATTCCGGCAGTATTACTAGTATCGTGGAAATGATATAATTGCCACGACATAATCGTATCGTACACTGGACGGCTGTATTGCGCATCAGGAGCATCGTTTTTTACCTCGGCCACCATACGAGATGAACCGTTTGGACTGCTACCTAATGACCACCATCCGTAACGACTAAGATTATAATACCTTGATTCATTTTCTACTGCGCAGGTGCCTTCTGATGTAGGAGTTAAGGAAAAGCGATAACCACGGCATCCAAAATGAGTTTCAAAAAACATTTTGTCTGTAATTTTCGGCCCATTATACAAAAAGTCATCCACACCGCCATTGCTAATAATGTATTGGTTTAGTCTGTCTTCAACAAAAAATCTGAGAAGTCTGAAGAAGGATATCAGATTACTTTTTCCTGCTCCATTGGCTCCGACAATGACATTCAATTGTCCCAATTCGAAATCCTCAAGATTTTGAATTGATTTGAACCCCCTGATAGTAAGCTTATTTAATGTTGCCATGATGGATATAGGCGTATCTTACACCATAGTCCTTTTAAGTGCAAGTCCAAAAGATTTAATTGTCATTCATGTATCATATACAATATCCGGTGGTAGCATCGCAATATCGCGCGAACGGGGGTCGTCATCAATGGCTTTATCAACCACTATCCGGATTTTATCGTGAGAACGCGCTCCGGGAAGATAGTCATCATCGAGACCAAGGGCGACCATCTGGCCAATGAGGAGACACTGGCCAAGCTGCACTTGGGCAGAGCGTGGCAGGAACAAGCCGGGCCGGGGTATCGCTATTTCCTCGTGTTCCGGGACAAGGATATCAGCATGCCCGGGGTGTACCCCATGAGCGAGTTCCTCAAGATTCTGGCCGAACTGTAACCAACGCACAAAACACCACTCAGGCTCCTCGTTGATACGCCCGGACAGGCCGCAAGACCATGACCCGCACCCGGCAGACCAAGGGCTCCACTTCGAGCAAATCCTCCCCTTGCAGCTCAGTTTTTGCGCCATCTGCAACAAAAATGCTGGAAACGCGCAACAAAATACCCGCCACGCTTGAACCGGGCTGCGGGAATTGATATAATGCCCCGTAACAGATACACGTTTAATTATGGCCATGCCCCCATTATGTAAACTTTTTACCATTGTAGCCATGCTGCTGTGCTGCCCCCCGCTCCCCGCCCAAGAGCAGGGCGATGTTGCGCAGCTCTGGCAGAGATATGCCGAGCTGGGCATGTTTGATAAATTGCTCACCGAATTGGAAACGGAGAGCCGAAAAGGGGACTCGGCCCGGGAAGCGGAGCTCATCCGCACCCTATTGACCTATTGGGAGCCCATTATGCAACAGCGGAGCCGGTACGATGTAGCATGCCACTGGGATGGTGACGGTGTCTATGGTTTCATAGGCTACCGTACCCAAGACATGCCGCCCGAAATGGTGCAGCAGCACCGCGCTTTACGAATCAAGGATAAAGAGCTAAGCGAAGAGGGGCAGAAGCAGCTAATTGCTCTTATTTTATCGGAGAAAGCCTACATCGCCGCTGCCCCCGATGCCGAGAAAATTGACCGTATCATCCGGCATATTCATGCAGAGGAATATCCCCAAGCTATCAAGCAGTTGGCACAGCTGCGCCAAGAGCACCCCGATTACAGCCCGCAGGCTTTTGCTGAACTGGCTGCCGCTCTGGACACCCCTAAGCGGCTGGAGTTGCTCTTGCTCTGCCCCCGGCTCCCCCTCGGCGTCATCCGTGAAACGCATTTTGTAAAATAAATGCGTTTTCACGCCATCGGCAACAAAAAATGCAGGAAACGCTCAACAAAATACCCGCCGCGAGCGTCTATTTATTAGAAAATCTGCACTTTTCGCAATTTTTTGTTGAGTATTCGATGACGGGAAGTATTATCTTAAGTAAAGGAGATAGATGATGTTCAGATTTCTTTTGTTTATATTGTGTATACTGAGTTTCTTGTGCGGGGAAACTCAGGCAAGGGTAGCTCCACCGAATCAAGTAAACAGTATCAGTTTTGCGTGGGGCGAAAATTCCGTGGAGCTCAGTTTGTATACAGAGCCGCAGAAAAAAACGCATCTCAGGATTACTCGACGTCAATTTTACCGAGCAACTGTACGTACAGCCGATGGTAAGAGGCTGGAATTACAGGAGGAAGCTCCACCCATCTCCCCCTCGCGTGAGACGGATGTGCAGATGATTCGCTTTGACAATATCCGCGCAGAGTTTACCGAAGGACGGGAGGAACCCCATGTGCAGCTTGGTAAAGACACACAAGTTCACTTGTATTCTTCCCGTGCGAATGAGCCCATCATTGTGCGGGCTCGAGGTTTAAGAATCAGCTTGCATACAGAGTTATCTGACGGTGAAGAGTATATATGTGCCACTATCACACCGCGAAAAGGCAAGCCCCGCACGGTACGCCGACTCTTATGGAAGACTGAATATAACCTCCCGACGCAGATTGGTTCCATAGAGCCCGGGGTGATGCAGCCGCAAAATAAATTATACCTGACCCTACAAGTGGGGCCAGTGCGCTGTATACTGAAAGAGGATGGATCGCTCATTATGTGTCAACCTCCCGTTGAACATTCAGAGATAGACAATTAATCTTATGACCACCATCTCCAGAATCCTTGCCACCACAGCCCTGTGCCTTGCGGCGGTGGGGGTGAGCTCGTGTGTATGCAGTGACCTGGGCGATACCATTGACTGCATAGGTAAAACTGTAGCCAGGCCACTCCCCTCCCGCATGGGTAGGGATGTGTGTTCACCTTTTGAGTGTACGGTGGAGCTGTATCGCAAGGACGGGCAACTCTACATTGATATGCCTCTGGTGTATGTGCCGGAACGCCGTATGGGGATTGACTATGCGAATCCGCTGGGAAGTCCATACGGAGTGCACACTCTCAATACCCCCTATACAAAAGAAGAACTGCAGAAGCACCCGGAATCCCGCATCGTTATCACCGGCGAAAATCTGATTACAAAGCACCTGCCGCACCCAAACAAATGGGGAGAGCAAGGAGTTGTCTGTTTCAGAGGGGTGACTTTGATTGCGGAAGTAGTGAACCCGCGATACATCCGCATGCGTAAAGACAGCAGCCGCGGGGGAGGGGAGGTAGAGTTTCGCGTGGTGCCCGATTTTGATACATCGAAAGCCGAATATCTGGGACGCTATAACTTTACCGACTCACGACAGGTAGCACAGCAGCTTCCCGCTCGCCGCAGATGGTATAACTATGCGCTCATGCCATTGACCGCAATCGGTCATGTGGCCGATATCCCCCTGAGCCTGCTGCTCATGCCTCTGAGTTTCCCCTTCACAGAGTGGATAGAGACGAACATGGACATCACTCGCGTTTATGACCCCGAACGTCCTGAAGATGCTATATCTGACGTGGTGGATTCCTCCACGCCAAAAGACGAGTCCGGGCAGGAATGAGCCTTGATTCCTGTCCATCGCTTGCAGGTGGCTTTTTATCCCCTTGCAAGCGATGTTTCATTTTAGGTTGCCACTCGGTGAAAAAGGGTGCTTAATCAGTTGATTCTATGTAGCTTGCCAGTTCGAAACATCTTTGCTTGCCGCAGAGTTACCATCACCCAAAAAACCGCCTACTTGTCACGGCGTAGGATTCATCCGAAGACGGAAGCTCACAGAATCAATAGGTAGTAGATTCGAGGCTTGTTTAGTACCCCTAAAATGTGTTTGAGCTTAGAAAAAGAGGCTTCCGGCATCACGTGTCGCAAAAGAGGGTGAGCAAAATGAAATACAGCATTCGAGATTAAGAATCTATCTTCTGTTCAGAGTGCATCGGACCGGAGCATTTACACATGAACACTTTGATGGAATTCTTCCGATGTAGCAACATGACAACAAACTCTCATCTGCCGGGCTTGGACAAGATGTGGCTATATGGTAGAATGCACATGCTTTTCCGCCGACATGCCGCATGGCGGGTGTCTACATGCACCGTCGGCGGGAAGTAAGCCAGTCCTTACCGCTGATGGTAACGTAGCCGCAAGGATACGGAACAGCAGCTAACCATGGCTGGTGGAAAACATACTCATGAAATATCGAATCATGATAGAGCTGATAATGCTCATTTTGCAGGCAATCCTGTTTGTGATGAACTTCATCCGATGAGCATGTAAGGCTCCGCACGGCGGGCGGCCACCTGCCGTGCGCTATCTGCTTTCAGCTTTCAGAACGAGTTAGATGCAAAAAAAAGAGTTGACAAAACGTTCTAATATGCTAGTATAACCTCATCAGGAACGGTGTTTCTGAGTATGTTTTTCCAAGGACCTCCCGAGTGGCCGCTCAGGGAGGTCTTCTTTTTGTCTTGCCTGAATAGGACGAAATACTATAATATCTTCATCAGATAGCATGCTGATAAAACTATTCTCCTGAAACGCTCCCGCCTAGTCACCGGGGGCGTTTCTATTTATTCTGCCCGCTTAACCACCGGGCGCATTCTGTGCCGCCCGTCCTACAGCTTCCCGGCCAGTATCTCGCCCATCAGCAGCACTGCCATCTACGACAAGAGTCTGTACGAGGCTGAGGAATCCGCCAACAAGTCAGCGAGTGCGTGAAGCTGCTGCTGTCTGCCCCCGGCATAGATGTCAACAAGGCGAATAAGCGGGGCGAGACTCCCCTCTCCATGGCGATAAACAATGGCCATAAAGAGTGCGCAAAACTACTCATCGCTGCCGGGGCAACTGAAAGTAAAAAGAATAATAAAGATGGCTGTATAGGAGGAGTAATGGGGGCAATTATCGGGGCAGGTATCGGGGCATTGTGTGACAACATAGGACTCGGTCTTATGATTGGTGGTATCCTTCTTATTACGTTTCATGAATTCAAAAATGAATGACCGAGACTGAGAATAATTCTAAAAATTATGCCAACACGGCATTCTGCGCTTGCGTTGGCGTGCGGAATCGTATAAAATGAGCGCGCCGAAGGGAAATAAGTTCCGACGGCAAAAAATCACTAACAAAAGCCTCACAGAATCACTCAGATGATTAAGGTAGCCATCGTAGGATACGGGAATATCGGCAAGTACTCAGTGGATGCACTGCGCGCTGCGCCGGATATGGAGTTGGTCGGAATTGTACGCCGTGCAGGGAGCGCCCCCGTGCATGGCATAAAAACCGTGACAGACATTGCCGAGCTCGGGCAGGTTGATGTAGCTCTGCTCTGCACCCCGACCCGCAGTGTAGAATCGACAGCCCTTCCCCTGCTGGCGAAAGGTATCAACACGGTTGACAGCTATGATATTCACGGCGGTATCGTGGACCTGCGCCGCTCGCTGGGCGAGGCCGCCCGTGCCAACAATGCGGTTGCCGTTATCTCCGCCGGCTGGGATCCCGGTTCGGACTCTGTCATGCGCACCATGATGCTGGCCATGGCTCCCAAGGGTATCACTTACACGAACTTCGGTCCCGGCATGAGCATGGGTCACAGTGTGGTAGCCCGCTCGAAGGCCGGCGTGAAAGATGCGCTTTCCCTCACCATCCCGACCGGTTCGGGGGTACACCGCCGCATGGTGTACGTGCAGCTCGAAGAAGGGGCTGACTTTGCCGAGGTAGCAGCAGCCATTAAGGCTGATGATTATTTCTGCCACGATGACACGCACGTGCAGCAGGTGGCCGACATCGATTCCCTGCGCGACATGGGCCACGGCGTCTACATGGAGCGCAAGGGTGTATCGGGCACCACGCAGAACCAGATTTTCAAGTTTGAAATGCGTATCAACAACCCCGCGCTCACCGCTCAGGTGATGGTATGCGCAGCCCGTGCCAGCATGCGCCTGGCTGCCGGTTGTTACACCCTGCCGGAAATCCCGCCCATGGATTTCTGCCCCGGCGACCGCGAGGCTCTCATTGCGCAGCTCGTCTGAGCGCAGTTGCCACCACCACTTCACCAACCGGGATGGGACACCCATCCCGGTTTTCCCTTGCCCCCACACCCCCAAAAAACGGCCGTTCCCGGAAATAGGGAACGGCCGACAGAATGAATGATACCCGGTTTACGGTACATGCACACACGGTGCCTGCCGCCGCGATCGGATAGCAGCAACCTGTTACTGATTCATCATTCTCTCATAATATTCGAGATTGCGCTTGAGAATCTGACCGGTGCGACTTTCGGGAGCAACCTCATAGGCGTCCTTGTATGCCTCAATCATGCGAGGAATGTCGCGCAGGAAAGCGTAGGTATCACCCAGAGCACGCAAGGCCGACTGGCGCACTTCAGGTACCAGGTCTTCCTGAGCAAGGAAGACCTCAAGAGACTTAACATTGGCTTTGTACTGCTCGGGCGTATTGGCACCACGGAAGGAGGCAACAAGCTCACGCAGGGCCTCCGTCTGATTGATACGCAGAGCGGTAGTATCGCCGTAGCCCTTGTAGCCCAGCGTATTTTCAGGGTCAAGGCTGTTAATTTCAGCGATAACGGCCTTGTACTTGTCACGGCAAGTCTCAGGCAGGATTTTCAGAGCAGCATCGAGCGCACGGGCGCGCTCCAGACCGGTCTTCCCTTCAGCAGCGGCAAGAGCAGCATTGCGAGCGGTAAGCTTATCAAGCCCGGCCTGTACCAGCGGAATATAGTCAGCCGGGGTGCGGCGCGTGCCATGAATCACCTCAAAGGGCAAGCCATCGCTATCCATCAGCACCACGCCGGGCAGCCCTTCGATTTTGTACGAGGTCAGCAGAATCTCGCGCTCGCGCTTAACATCATCCGGAATAGCTGCTACCAGCTCAGGGGTACGCGGGAAATCCACAGGCACCAGCACGAATTTGTCTCCCAGAGCAGCCTCGAACTCAGGGCTCTCCACAATCTTGGTGCGCAAGTGAATACAGGCTGTGCACCAGTCCGTACCGGTGAAGTCTACAAAAATCTGGCAATCCTTCGCTTTGGCTGCCGCCAGCGCTTCATCCATCGTTGCAACTTCCGGCAGGGCCAGAGCTGTGGCAACCATAGCGGGCAGAACAAGTAATTTATTGATTATATTCATACGATTAGATTTAGGGGTTAAGGTTCAGAGGGAATTTTTACGGCAGATACCGCGCCTGACAGAAGAGAATGCCTTGCGGAAGAACTCGGGCGCTCCGCTCGGCGGAGCAACTCTGCCGGGGTGAGGTCACCTGTGTACGGCGGCACAAGCCGCCCACCGCGAGAGCGGACGTCCGCCGCCAGCAATCTCACGGACTCGACGATGATGGCAGAACGTGTGGTTCCCATAGCCTCTGCCACAGCATCTACTCGCCGCATCAGCTCTATGGGGCACCGGAATGCCAGCAACTTCGTTTTCATGCCTATGATTTATCACAAATAAAACCCGGCTTCAATCAAAAAAATCCATTCGAACCCTCATATATAAAAAAAATCTGCGTTTTGCCAACTGCCAGCCTAACAGAACATGAAACAATATGTCGCACCCTTCCAACATCAGCTGAGAAAGTTCCCCCACTCAGCCCACCCTCGACAAATTATTCTTTTCCCCACTTTCCGAATACCACCCCAAAATTGTTCCCGAGTCAAAAAAAATACGCTGCATGCTGCCTTTTTGGGTTGATTCAGGGGGCTGAAGGGTGTATGATAGCTTCGGTAAGAACCGAAATGCCGCGCATGCGGCATAACGGGTTCGTGAGTTGCACACAATTTTCAACGTTAATTCAACAATATGAGCACTACATACAGCACCATAGACGCCAACGAGGCCGTAGCCTCCGTGGCGTACCGTTGTTCAGAAGTGGCCGCCATCTACCCCATTACCCCGTCCTCTCCGATGGGTGAATCGGCAGAGACGTGGACGGCCGTAGACCGCAAGAACCTCTGGGGAACGGTCCCCAGCATCGTAGAGATGGAGAGTGAGGCCGGTGCTGCCGGTGCCGTACACGGCGCGCTGCAAACCGGCTCCCTGGCCACGACCTTCACGGCTTCTCAGGGTCTGCTGCTGATGATTCCCAACATGTTCAAGATTGCCGGCGAGCTGACTCCCTGCGTCTTCCACATTGCCGCCCGCGCCCTGGCCGCCCAGGGTCTTTCCATCTTCGGCGACCACAGCGACGTGATGAGCTGCCGCTCCACCGGCTTTGCCATGCTGTGCGGCGCCAGCACGCAAGAGGCCCCCGACATGGCCGCCATTGCCCACGCCGCCACTCTTGAGAGCCGCGTGCCTTTCATCAACTTCTTCGACGGTTTCCGCACTTCGCACGAAGTGGGCAAGATCGCCGACATCAGCGATGACACCCTGCGCGCCATGATTGACCAGAAGTGGGTGGACGAGTTCCACGCCCGTGGCCTCACCCCCGATGCCCCGGTCATCCGCGGTACCGCCCAGAACCCCGACGTATACTTCCAGGGCCGCGAGACGGTGAACAAGTACTACGATGCCGTACCCGCCATCGTCAAGGGCGCCATGAAGAAGTTCGGCGACCTGACCGGCCGTTACTACGATGTGGTGGAATACATCGGTTGCCCGAACGCCACTCGCGTTATCATCATGATGGGTTCCGGTGCCGAGGCCGCACTCGAAGCCGTGACCGCCATGGGTGAAGACGTAGGCGTGCTCAAGATTCGCATGTACCGCCCCTTCCCGGCAGCTGATGTGATTGCCGCCCTGCCCAAGACCGTGCAGAAGATTGCCGTGCTCGACCGCACCAAGGAACCCGGCAGCCTGGGTGAACCCCTGCTGCAGGACGTAGTGCAAACCCTGGCAGACGCTCAGATCGCCGGCACCCTGCCCTTCGCTCTGCCCAAGGTGGTAGGTGGCCGCTATGGCCTGGGCTCCAAGGAGTTCACCCCCGCCATGGTCAAGGGTATCTTCGACGAGCTCAGCAAGCCCGAGCCCATGACCGGCTTCTCCGTCGGTATTGAGGATGACGTGACCGGCAAGAGCATTGCCTATGATCCGAACTTCTCGACCGAGCCCGACACCGTCACCCGCTGCATGTTCTACGGTCTGGGCTCCGATGGTACCGTGGGTGCCAACAAGGACGCCATTAAGATTATCGGCAAGCACACGGATCTGTATGTGCAGGGTTACTTTGAGTACGACTCGAAGAAGTCCGGTTCCTCGACGGTATCTCACCTGCGCTTCGGCACCACGCCGATTCACAGCACCTACCTCATCACGAATGCGAACTTCATCGCGCTGCACCAGCCCAGCCTGCTCAACCTCTTCGACTTCCTGAAGAACGCCGCTCAGAACGCCACCTTCCTCATCAACACCAACGTGGCTCCCGAGAAGGTGTGGGACAGCCTGCCCGCCCGCATGCAGCAGCAGATTCTCGACAAGAACATCAAGGTCTACTGCATCGACGCCTTCAAGGTCGCCAAATCTACCGGCATGGGTGGTCGCATTAACATGATCATGCAGACCTGCTTCTTCAACCTCGCCGGTGTTATCCCCGCCGAGGAGGCTCTCGGCTACATCAAAGAGGCCATTAAGAAGACTTACGGCAAGAAGGGTGATGAAGTCGTGGCCAAGAATATCGCCGCGGTGGACGCCTCCCTCGCCAACCTGCACGAAGTACCCCTGGGCAGCACCATCACCGGCCATGATATCCCGGACGCCCTCGCCGGCAACCCGCCCAACTTCGTGCGCAACGTGCTGGGCAAGATCGTGACCGGCAACGGTAACTCCGTGACCGTAGGCGAGATGCCCGTGGACGGCACCTTCCCCAGCGGTACGACCCAGTACGAGAAGCGCGACCTTGCTCTCGAAATCCCCGTGTGGAACCCCGAGAAGACTGAGACCAGCAAGGCTTGTATCCAGTGCGGTAAGTGCACCATGGTCTGCCCGCACGCTGCTATCCGTGCCAAGATGATTGATCCCGCCGACCTCGCCGGCGCTCCCGACAGCTTCAAGACGGCCGATGCCAGCAAGATGCACAAGGACTGGGCCGGCAAGAAGTACGTCATTCAGGTATCTGCCAGCGACTGTACGGGTTGTACGCTCTGCTCCCGCGTGTGCCCCACGGCCAGCCTGACCATGACCCCGGCCACAGAGGCCCTCAAGCCCGAGGCCGAGAACTGGAAGTTCTTCGAGTCCCTGCCTGACAATGACCGCACCGTGACCGACAACTCCAAGGTGAAGGATGCCCAGCTGCTCCGCCCGCTCTTCGAGTTCTCCGGTGCCTGTGCCGGTTGCGGTGAGACCCCGTATGTGAAACTGCTCAGCCAGCTCTTCGGCAACCGTCTGGTTGTGGCCAACGCCACAGGCTGCTCCTCCATCTACGGCGGCAACCTGCCCACCACCCCCTGGACCCACGATGCCGACGGCCGTGGCCCCGCCTGGTGCAACAGCCTCTTCGAAGACAACGCCCAGTTCGGTCTCGGTTTCCGCGTATCGCTCGACAAGAAGCAGCAATTCGCCATCGAGCTGCTGCAGGCCGCTGCTCCGACCATCGGTACCGAGCTGGTGCAGGAAATCATGGGCAACCCGCAGAAGACTGAGGCAGACATCGCCAACGCCCGCGCTACGGTGGTCGCCATCAAGGCCGCCTGCGGCGACAACGCTGATTTGGCTGCCCTGAAGGCCCACGCCGATTACCTGGTGCGCAAGAGCGTGTGGATTCTCGGCGGTGACGGCTGGTCTTACGACATCGGCTACGGTGGTCTCGACCACATCCTTGCCTCCGGTCGCAACGTGAAGGTGCTTGTGCTCGATACCGAGGTGTACTCCAACACCGGCGGCCAGTGCTCCAAGTCCACCCCGCGCGGCGCAGTGGCCAAGTTCGCCACCCGCGGTAAGGACCAGGTCAAGAAGGACCTCGGCTACATGGCCATGACCTACGGCAACGTCTACGTAGGCTCCATCTCCATGGGCTCCGATGACCAGCACGCCCTCACCACCCTCATGGAGGCTGAGGAATATGACGGTCCCGCACTCGTCATTGCCTACAGCCACTGCATTAACCACGGCATTAACATGGCTCAGGGTCTTGACCGCCAGAAGGACGCCGTTGATTGCGGTCGCTGGCTGCTCTACAACTTCAACCCCGACCGCGCCAAGGAGGGCAAGAACCCGCTCACCATCAAGAGCAAGAAGCCCAAGAAGGACGTTCGCGAGGCTCTGCTGAGCGAGAACCGCTTCCGACTGCTGGCCAAGAACAACAAGGCCAACTTCGACAAGCTGCTTGACATGGAGGCCGCCGACATCGCCCGCCGTTGGCGCCTGTACCAGGCCCTTGCCGGCATCGATTACAGCCTGCCCACTGAGGAGGCCTGATAATCCCGCCCTTCATCCGGATTTGCAAGCCGCTGCTCCCCGCGAGCAGCGGCTTTTTTCGCGCTCATTTAACAACAAAGAAAAAATCCGCTGGTTCTCACCGTTTATGGCTTTACAAAATGGGCATTTATGCTAGAATAAAGGCGCATGAACACGGAAATTCTTCAGAAAGCCGCCAATGAGGCCAAAGGACTTGCCATCGATGCCATCTTCGAAAAAGCGTCAGGCCACATGGGGCTGCCCATCGGCTGCGCAGAAATCGGTGCCGTTCTTTACGGTGAGTTGCTGAATGTGAACCCGTCTGAGCCGCGTTGGCTCAACCGTGACCGCTTTGTGCTGTCCGGCGGCCATGGTTCCATGTTCCTGTACAGCTGGCTGCACCTGGCCGGTTACGGTGTGACGATGGATGATGTGAAGGCTTTCCGTTCCAAAGGCTCGAACACCCCCGGCCACCCCGAGTTCGGCTGCTGCCCCGGCGTGGAATGCACCACCGGCCCGCTCGGTCAGGGTATCGCCAACGCCGTTGGTTTTGCTATTTCCGCCAAACATGCTGCCGCCTGCTACAACACCCCCGAGCACGAAATCTTCAATCAGACCGTGTACTGCCTGGCCGGTGACGGCTGCATAGAGGAGGGTATCTCCCGCGAGGCCGCCGCTATCGCCGGCTGCCTGAAGCTCGACAACCTCGTGCTGATTTACGATGCCAACGGCATCACCCTCGATGCCCCCATCGAAAAAACGCAGGTGGATGACATCGCCGCCACCTTCACCGCTCAGGGGTGGGATGCCGTCACCATCGACGGCAACGACATGCAGCAGGTTCGCACAGCCCTGCGCGCTGCCCGTCTCGAAAAGAACGGCCGCCCGAAACTCATCATCGCCAAGACCGTCATCGCCCGCGGCGTACCCGGTTTTGAAGGCACCACCAAGGGCCACGGCGAGGGTGGCGCCAAGCTCTGGGCCGAGGCTCACGCCAACTGGGGCCTGCCCACCGACCAGCTTTAC
>JAZRKM010000020.1:0-28123 GCA_045646325.1 Akkermansia sp.
AAGATATCGCCCTGCACCACAACGAGGCCGGAATCGCTCGCCAGCTCCTTCATCGGCACGGGACGATCGGCGATGGCGCGGCCGACGATTGCGCGGCCCAGGCTGCGGTTGGTCATCTGCCGACAGGGTGAAGGTCGGCTGCTCCGGTTCAATCGCGCGGCGGGGCTGCGGCTGAGCCTGGGGGCGGGTCTTGTGCTGCTGAGCGGGGCGCGGGGCTGTCCTTCGCCCGGCGGCACGGCGTTTGCGGGGGAAGAGCACGAACCAGGCCGGCAGCCCCAGCAGGGTGGCCAGAGCCAGTAGCATGCAGTCAGCCCCCCACAGGAACTTCCACTTGTTCACATGTGCCTGATTCGGGTCGTGCGGGTGGGTGATAATTTCTATCTGTTCGCCGCTGCGGTAGTCTGTATTGTCCCAATCGGGGGCGGTATAGGCCCGAATCGGTATACCGGCGGGCATGACAAAAGTGAGGATGGGGCGGTAAGCAATCTCGCCCTGCCAGGGCAGGTTGCCGTAGCGCAGGGCCTCGCTGTAGGATTCGAAGGGGCGCTGGCGTACATCCCGCACGGTTGCCGGCAGGGTGACGGCCTCGTGGTAATAGAGCAGGGTGTTGGTGAGCCCCCACAGGGCGGTGGCACCGTAGTAGAGCCCGGCCAGCAGCATCAGCACAAAGATGCCGCGGCGTTTGATGAATTGTTTGATTTTATTCATGTCAGGCTCAGATTTTCAGTTAGTTGACAGCGACTCGGAACTCGTAGGGCTCGACGCGACCGCGCTCGATGCAGCCCTCGGCCCAGGCGCGGGCGGCCAGGGTGGCGGGCAGGTCATCGCCGGTTTGTACCGGGGTGTGACGGTGGCGCGGGTGCGCCAGCGGGGGCTGTTGCAGGTCGGCCAGCATGGCGCGGGCGTCTGCCGCAGTGGCGCGGAATATCTCATCTGCTCGCGGTAGCTCGGCCAGCACATCCTCATTCGCCGCAATGGTGCGTACTCCCACCCCGAACTGCGTGGCAAGTCGCAGCAACTCGGGGGCGGCCTCGGCGTCATCCCCCACTATCAGCAGCTCGATTTCCTGAGCCCACAGCCCGCAGGCCAGGCTGCGGAAGAAGGCGCGGCGGCATTCCTCGGCATCCTCTGCCGGCGCCACGCATACGGAGCGGTAGGCGGCTTGCTGAGGTGCAGCGGGGTCGATGATATAGGCTCCCGCTACATCCGCGCAACCTGCGGGCCAGTGTACGGCCACGAGGTCGGGGTGCTCCCAGCTGTCATCTTCGGGCGGGTAGACGAAAACGCCCATGCCGGCGGTGTCGTACAGTCGCACGGCGAGAGCCAGCGCCTTGTGCAGCGGGTCATTGCTGTCGCTTTCGGTGGTGAAAACATGGTGCAGCGAGGGGCTGTCATCCTCACTGCGCAGGTAGTACCCCTGGCCGTTGGGCACGCGCGCCAGGCAGGAATCCGGCTCGAGCGCGATGAAGGAGAACTGGGAGCGCAGCGAGCGGTCGGAGTAGGAATCCCCCAGCACCGCGCGCACGCGGGCGATGAGCTCGGTGCCCTTGATGGCATCTTCCTCCCGGGTGGGCAGGAGGGTGGGCAGTATCTCCACCAGCTTGTCTCTCAGGCTCATGGGGTGGGCTCAGGCGCGGGTTTGAGCGCCGGCCAGGCGCAGGTTGGGGTCAACGGGGGTATCGAGCGGCGAGAAATCACGGGCGCGGGCGCGCAGCAGACCGGCGAAGGCAATCATGGCGGCGTTGTCGGTGGTCAGGCTGTTGGGGGGCAGTACCAGCTCGACCCCGGCTTTGGCGCAGGCGGTTGCCAGTTCGCGGCGCAGGGCTCCGTTGCAGCTTACGCCTCCGCTCACGGCCAGCACTCGGTGGCCGGTCTGACGGGCGGCCTTGAGGGCTTTGTGTACGAGAACCTCCACGATGGCGGCGCGTACACCGGCACAGAGGTCGCACATCGTTTGCTCATCGAGGTCATTCGGGTTGCCACTCTCCACCAGCTTGGGCAGGGTGTAGAGCACGGCGGTTTTCAGCCCGGAGAAGGAGAAATCGAGGTGCGGCTCATGCAGCATGGGGCGCGGGAACTTGAAGCGCTCAGGATCGCCCTGTTCGGCGCGTTTGTCAATCTCCGGCCCGCCGGGGTAGGGCAAATCGAGCATCTTGGCCACTTTGTCGAAGGCCTCGCCTGCGGCATCGTCCATCGAGCGCCCCAACAGTCGGTAATCCCCCGAGCCTTGGACATCCACCAGCAAGGTGTGCCCGCCGCTCACCACCAGCGCCAGGTGGGGCACCAGCCCCTGCGGGTAGGTGATGAAGGGGGAGAGCATGTGACCTTCCAGGTGGTTGACGGCGACAAAGGGCTTGCCCGCCGCCAGCGCCAGAGCTTTGGCGGCAGTATTGCCCACCAGCAGGGCGGCCACCAGACCGGGGCCTGCCGTGCTGGCGAAGACATCCACCTGACTGATGTCACACCCGGCCTTTTCGAGCGCCTCTTTCAGCACGCCGGGCAGGTTGGTGGAGTGGTTGCGCGAGGCCAGTTCGGGTATCACACCGCCGTAGAGACGGTGCAGGGGAATCTGCGTGGAGATGACAGAGCTGAGAAGGCGCGGCTGTGCTTCGCCCGGCACTTCTTCGATGAGTGCCACGGCTGTTTCATCGCAGCTTGATTCGATACCCAGTACCAGCATGGCGGTGTGTTACTTTTTGGTGGTGTTTGTTTTGGGCTTGCGGCGGGTGAGCTTGGGCTCAGCCTTGCCCAGCACCACATCCTCTGTTACGGTGACGGTGGTGATGGTCTTGTCGCTCGGTACGGTGTACATGATATCGAGCATCATGCGCTCGAAAATACCGCGCAGTGCACGGGCACCGGTGCCGCGCTCGATGGCCTGACGGGCCATGGCACGCAGGGCCGGTTCTTCAACCACGAGCTTCACGTTGTTCATCTTCAGCAGCTTGGCATATTGCTTCACCAGGGCATTCTTCGGCTCGGTGAGCAGTTTTACCAGCTGTTCCTCGGTCAGGGTGGTCAGCGGGGCGAAGATGGGCAGGCGGCCCATCAGCTCAGGTATCATGCCGAACATGAAGAAGTCTTCGGGCATGGCCTTGGCCAGTACCTCTTCTTCGGTGTATTCCTTGGTGTCGCGCTCCTCTTCGATGGAGGCGAAGCCCATGCTGGAGGACCCCAGGCGCTTGCGGATGATACCTTCAAGTCCCACGAATGCACCGCCGCAGATGAAGAGGATATTCTGCGTATTGACGCGGATGTACTCTTCGTTCGGGTGCTTGCGGCCGCCCTTGGGGGGAATGTTGCACTCGGTGCCTTCCACAATTTTCAGCAGTGCCTGCTGCACGCCCTCACCGCTGACATCGCGGGTGATACTTACATTCTGCGTCTTGCGGCCGATTTTGTCGATTTCGTCCACATAGATGATACCGCGCTCAGCCTTGGCCACATTCATGTTGGCGGCCTGCAGCAGTCGCAGCACGATGTTTTCGACATCCTCGCCCACGTAGCCGGCCTCGGTCAGAGTGGTGGCATCCACAATGCAGAAAGGCACATCGAGAATCTTCGCCAGAGTCTTGGCCAGCAGGGTTTTACCCGAACCGGTGGCTCCGGCCAGCAAGATGTTGCTTTTCTCGATTTCGGTGCCGTCGTCGCTGACCTCCTGTCGCAGGCGCAGGTAGTGGTTGTACACGGCCACGCAGAGGGTGCGCTTGGCGAAATCCTGCCCGATAACGTAGTTGTCGAGCGCCTGTTTCATCTGCTCCGGGGTGGGCAGGGAGTCCTGGTCGCGGGTTTCGACATCGAGCACGGGGGAGCCGTCGCTGTCATCCTGCGGCATGAGCTGGGGGTGAGCCTCGCTCACGTGCATGAGCATGTGCTGAGCCGCCTGGTCACCCATGGGCTCACGCAGCATCTGGTGCAGCATGTTCTCCAGGCAGGTGAAGCAGATGTCAATGCCGTTCCAAGTGAGCACGGGCCAGGTGTCTGCCTCCATCTCGCGGCAGAACACGCACATGCGCTTGTCTTTTTTCTTTGCCATGCAGATATGAGCGGGGGATTATGCTTTCTTGCCGTGCTCCTTGTGTTCGAGCACGCGGTCAACCAGCCCGTAAGCGAGTGACTCTTCAGCGGTCATGTAGTTGTCGCGGTCCTGGTCGGCCTTCACGGTGTCGAAGTCTTTGCCGGTGTGCTTGGCCAATATGCCGGTGAGGCGCTTGTCGAGACTGAACATGAACTTGATGGTGCGCTCCACATCAGCCGCGGTACCCTGAGCACCGCCGCGCACCTGGTGAATCATCACATGCGAGTTCGGCAGGCAGAATCGCTTGCCCTTTGTGCCGGCAGCCAGCAGTACGGAAGCCATGCTGGCGGCGATACCGATGCAGTAGGTGTTGATATCGCAGGAGATAAACTGCATGGTGTCGTAAATGGCCAGACCGGCTGTCACCGAACCACCGGGGGAGTTGATGTAAATGTGGATGTCTTTTTTCGGGTCGGTCATCTGCAGGAACAGCAGCTGCGCAATCACGGAATTGGCAACGGTGTCGTCAATTTCGGTGCCGATGAAGATGACTCGATCCAGCAGCAGGCGGGAATAGATGTCGTAGGCTTTTTCGCCCTGGCCCGTCTTCTCGATGACGGTCGGTATGTAGTAATTTTTCGGAAGTTCCATATTGTTGCCCGTCATTGTACCACAGCGCCCGCAGCAGGCAAAGCGCCATCTGTGGCATAATGAAAAGTGCCGGGCATTATGGCTGCACAGGGCGCGGGCCCCGGAAATCATAAGCCCCGGTCATCGGACCGGGGCTTATCGGGGAAAAATCAGCGCATGTCGAGCACGGGGACGAGCAAGGGCTCATCCGGCCCGGTGTAGCGGGAAAGCGGGCGGTAGAGGGTGTTGTCCTCCAGCTGCTCGAGAATCTGTGCCACCCAACCGGCAGCACGGGCAATGGCGAATACCGTGGTGAACATGCGCGTGGGAATACCCAGGCTGTAGTACACCGTGGCACTGTAGAAGTCCACGTTGGCGTTCAGGTTCTTGCGGGCGCGCACCATCTTGGCAATCATGTCGCTCATGCGAATCCACTTGGGTTCGCCGATAGTCTGCGTCAGGCGGATGGCAATGCGGCGCAGTTGCGGGGCGCGCGGGTCGAGTGTCTTGTACACGCGGTGACCCATGCCGAAAATCTTCTCGCGGTTGGCGAGTTTCTCGTTCACATAGGCCTCCACATTCTCTTCGCTGCCGATTTCCTTGAGCATCTCAATCACGGCTTCGTTGGCACCACCGTGCAGGGGCCCCTTCAGGGAACCGATGGCGGAGGTGATGGCGGAGTACATGTCGGAGAGTGTGCTGGCCGTCACGCGGGCGGAGAAGGTGCTGGCGTTCATGCCGTGGTCGGCATGCAGGATGTAGGCTACATCGAGAATGTGAGCCTCTTGCGGATCGGGTTCCGTGCCCTTCAGCAGCCACAGGAAGTGGGCTGCTTCATCGAGGTCGGTGCGGATGGGCGGCAGCTCCAGCCCTTGGCAAATGCGGTAGTAATAGGCCGCCATCACCGGAATCTTGGCGATGAGGGACAGGCCGATTTCCTTCATCTGGCTCGGGTCTTTCGTGCGGTCATCGTACATGCCCAGCATGGAAACCGCCGTGCGCAGCGCGCTCATGGGGCGGGCTGTCTTGGTGGCGGTTTTGAAGAAATCGAGAATGGGTTGGGGCAGTTCGCGGTCATGGCGCAGGCGCTGTTCGAGGGCTGCGAGTTCATCGCGATTGGGTAAGCGCTTGTTGAGGAGCAGGTAAACAATTTCCGTGTAGCTGCACAGGTCTACCAAATCCTCAATCTCATAGCCGCAGTAGAGGAGTCGACCCTCCTCACCGCGCACATCGCTCAGGCCGGTCTCATTGGCTACAACGCCTTTCAGGCCTTTGGCGAAAAGGGGTGCCTCAGTTGTCTGCTGTTCTTTCATTCTTCGTTTGTTAAGAGGGGAGATGCCGGTGCGGTGCGTGCCGCACCGGCTGGTTGAAGGAATCTGCGGGATTTACCGCCCCGCTCGGTTGTGGTGCTTTAGAAGTTGTACCAGGCGTCCACCAGCTCACCGAAGGATTTGATTTCAATCTCTTCGCGGGCTTCCAGCCAGCTCTTCACAGCTTGGCGCTGAGCCTCGGTGGTCTGGGTGGGGTCGGCGGCGTAGGCCACCAGGCTGCAGCCCTGTTCGGTCAGCAGGCCGTTGGTCTCAAGCCCGTTGGCGTCGATGCACTCGTCCACAAACTGGCGCAGAAACTTCTCACACTCAGGGCTTTCGACGTCGCCCTTGTAGTCAAAGGTAAACTCGAAGCAGAGTTCGCGGAACTCGCCTACACGGTACTTTTTGCGGAGTCGCTTTTTCATGGTAAGCGCATTGTATCAAACATGCCCCCGCATGTCAATGCTAAACCTTGCAACAGCAGAGCCGCTTTGTCAGAAATATGGCGCCGCCGCTGTCTGCGAGCTGAATTCAGTGTAGGGTGAATTGCTGCATGAAAAAAGCCCGGTTCGTGGGAACCGGGCTTGCAAAATGTTTTGCGGAGCAGGGGATTAGTTGCGCTCGAAGAGGGCGCGAATCTTGCTGCCCACCACCTCGACGGGGTGCTCGGCCAGAGCAGCGCGCTTGGCCAGCAGGTTGGGGGCGCCGGCGGCGGCTTCGGCCAGCCATACGCGGGCGAACTCGCCGCTCTCGATGCGCTTGAGGCTCTCCTTCATCTTCTCCTTCACCTCCGGACCGAGAATCTGCGGGCCGTTGTAGTACTCACCGAACTCGGCGGTGTTGGAAATCACGCCGTTCATGGCCTGAATACCCTTGTTGTAGATGATGTCAACGATGAGCTTGGCCTCGTGTACGCACTCGAAGTAAGCCATCTCGGCGGGGTAGCCGGCCTCGATGAGAGTCTCGAAACCATACTTCATGAGGTCTACCAGACCGCCGCAGAGCACGTTCTGCTCACCGAAGAGGTCCTCGTAAGTCTCCTGCTGCATGGTGCACTCAAGCACACCACCGCGGGTCAGACCCTCGGCCTTGGCCATGGCAAGAGCCACATTCTTGGCGTTGCCGCTGGGGTTCTGGAACACGGCGATGAGGCCGGGGCAGCCGAAGCCTTCCTCGAACACGCGGCGAACCTCCGTGCCCGGGCCCTTCGGGGCTACCATGATAACGTCTACATCTGCCGGCGGCTCGATGGTCTTGAACACGTAGGCGAAGCCGTGGGAGCAGCACAGGGTCTTGCCGGCGCACAGACCGGGCTTAATCTGGTTCGTGTATACGGAACCGTGCATTTCGTCCGGCAGCAGAATGTGGATGATGTCGGCCTTCTGAGAGGCTTCGTCAACCGTCATGACCTCAAAACCGTCCTGTACGGCGGCATCCCAGCTCTTGCCGGGGCGAATGCCGATGATAACGTGCACGCCGCTGTCGCGCATGCAGAGTGCTTGAGCGCGGCCCTGAGCACCGTAACCGATAACGGCCACGGTCTTGCCATTCAGAACGCTTACATCAGCGTCCTTGTCGTGAAGAATTTCCATTGTCTTGTATGGTTTGGTTTGAGCTTCCGCACCCGTTCGGGCGGGTGCACCCCGTTAATCTACCACCATTTGTCTGAATTGCAAGTATTTAATGCGACATTTTTTTACGCGTACGCGTGATTTTGATTGACATCTCCGGGGCGCGGGTGTATCATGCCTGTCCCTGCTGATGCTGCAATACCAACAATGGAGGGCTGGGGGCTAAAGCGCAGCACCCTCCGCACTAATCGTGCTTCCTGATATAAGGTTGCACACAACATACACAAATACAATGATTAACGAACTCATTACCAAGATGGTTGAAGCCGGCGTGCACTATGGTCACCAGACCCGCAAGTGGCACCCGAACATGAAGAAGTACATTCTCACTCAGAAGAATGGCATCCACATCATCAACCTCGAGGAGACCGAGAAGTGCCTCGACAAGGCTTGCGCTTTCCTCGCTGAGAAGGCCGCCAAGAACAAGAAGATTCTCTTCGTCGGCTGCAAGCGCCAGGCTCAGGAGGCCGTGAAGGAGGCCGCCGAGGCTACCGGTCAGTACTATGTGAACTTCCGTTGGCTGGGCGGTATGCTCACCAACATGGCCACCATCAAGAAGAGCATCGCTCGCCTTGATTGGCTCGAGAACCTCGACAAGCAGCCCGAGTACAAGAGCATGTCCAAGAAGGAGCTCGCCGCTCTGGCTCGCGAGCGCGAGAAGCTTCTGCGCAACCTGCAGGGTATCCGCAACATGGGTGGCGCTCCCGACGTGATGGTCGCCATCGGTGCTGATCACGAGGATATCGCTATCCGCGAGGCTCACATCCTGGGCATCCCCGTCATCGTTCTGACCGACACGAACGCTGATCCCGAGAGCGTGGACTTCCCCATCCCCGGCAACGACGACGCCGTGCGCTCCATCCGCCTGGTTCTCTCCGTGCTTACGGACGCCATCAACAAGAACAAGGCCTAATCGCCTCATAACCCGAATTTCTTAGAACACTACTATGGCTGAAATTACCGCCCAGATGGTCAAAGAGCTGCGCGTCAAGACCGACGCCGGCATGATGGACTGCAAGAACGCTCTCATCGAGTGCGACGGCAACATGGACGAAGCTGTGAAGTACCTCCGCGAGAAGGGTATCGCCAAGGCCGCCAAGAAGGCTGACCGCGACGCCAAGGAGGGCGTGGTTACCACCGTTGTGGAGGGTAACGACGGCATCATCTTCGAGATTAACTGCGAGACTGACTTCTGCTCCAAGGGTGAGAAGTTCAAGGCCCTCGTGGCTGAGGTCGCCGGTGCTCTGAAGGCATCCGACGCCAAGACTCTTGAGGAGGCCCTCAACGTGGCTCTCAACGGCACGACCGTCGAGAAGTACATCGCTGAGCAGTGCGCCGCCATCGGTGAGAACATGAAGCTGCGCAAGTTCGCCCGCTACTCGCTCGCCGGCGAGGGTAGCATCGTTTCCTACATCCACATGGGTGGCAAGGTAGGCGTGCTGCTGCAGGTGACCTGCGGCAAGGCTGAGACTGTGGCCGCCGCCGACTTCCAGACCATGTGCAAGGACATCACCCTGCACATCGCCGCCTGCGCTCCCAAGAGCGTGGACTCCAGCTCCCTCGACCCCGCTTTCGTGGCTGAGGAGCAGGAAATCGCCAAGGCTCAGCTCATCGCTGAGGGCAAGCCCGAGGCTCTGCTCGAGAAGATTCTTCCCGGCAAGCTGAAGGCCCTCTACAAGCAGAGCTGCCTGATGAGCCAGGAGTTCGTGAAGGACGGCTCTATCACCGTAGAGAAGCTCGTGGCCAACGTGGCCAAGCAGCTCGGCGACACCATCACCGTGGTGGCCTTCGAGCGCTTCCAGCTCGGTGCTTAATTGACCTTATTTCAAACTTCAGGGCACGGAGCGCGTACAAACGCTCCGTGCCTTTTTAGTACGATAAAACAAGTCTTGCTCAAGCGAAACACCTACCTCGTCTATACTTATGATGAATGCCGTAACAGTCAGAGATGCCAAGGTTTTTCTCTCCGGTCGTGAAATCCTGCACAATATCAACTGGGAAGTGAAGCGCGGGGAGCGTTGTTTCATACTCGGGGCGAACGGGGCCGGCAAAACCACGCTGGTGCGCATGCTCATGGGCTATGCCTGGCCGGTGTTCGGTGCCACGGTTGAGGTGCTGGGCAAGCGATTCGGCACCGTGAACCTGCAGGAGCTGCGCAAGCACATTGCCTGGGTGAGCCCGCTCATGCACCAGTGGCTTGGCGACCGCGAGTGGACGGGGCGCGAGATGGTGCTCTCCGGGCCGGATGCCACGATTGGCCTGTACCGCGACCCCACCCCGGCGGAGGAGGCGAAGGCCGCTGCCCTCATGCACAGCCTGCGGGCGGACCACCTCATGGAGCGCACCGTGGCCACCATGAGTAGCGGTGAGCAGGTGAAAGTGCTCATCGCCCGCGCCCTCATGACTGACCCGGAACTGATGATTCTTGACGAACCGAGCGTCTACCTCGACATCGCCGGGCGTGAGTTCCTGCTGCACACCATCGAGGAACTCGCGGCCACTCACCCGCAGCTCACCATCATTTTCATTACTCAGCGAATCGAGGACATATTGCCCGTGTTCTCGCGTGGCATGATTCTGCGCCAGGGGAACATTCTTTCCTACGGCGCACGCGAAGACGTGCTCACCGAGCAGAACCTGCGCGCAGCCTTTGACCTCGATATCAGGCTGATTAAAGCCCGCAACGGCCGCCTGTGGACCGTTATCGAGTAAACTCTCGCCCCGCTCAACTATCCTATGCCCTGCGAAGCTCAACTGTTGGATGATATTTTTAAGGCAGATGATGTCGATGGCCTGCGTGAGCTGTTGGCAAGCTGCCGGTCTGAGGATTGCGCCGATGAAAGCGCCATGCTCCTCTTGCATCGTGCCGGTGATTGGGGTGCCGCCGACTGCACCCGCGAATTACTGGCGGCCGGGGCAGATGTTGCGCTCCGTAACGAATTGGGGCAAACACCACTGCACCGGGCGGCCTGTTGCGTTTTCAGCTGGGGGCGGCGCAACCGGTGCGATACCTGCGTGGCGCTGCTGCTGCGTGCCGGTGCTGACCCTTTTTGTGAAGATAATTCCGGCAAGACCCCGCTGAGTGCTCTCAGCATATTTGACGGCACACCCGCCACGCGCTGCCTGCTGCGACTGGCCATGCAGGGGGGCAAATCCCCGCTCCTGCAAGCCGTGTTGGATGACGATGCCGTCGCACTGAGTCGCCTGTTGGCTGAAAACAAGACGGCCGTGAATGAGCCGAGTGTTCATGGCTACACACTGCTGCACGCGGCTGTACTGCCGGAACGTTCGGCCTGCCTGCCCCTGTTGCTGGCAGCCGGGGCTGAGCTTGATATCCGGAGCCATGATTGCCTCACCCCGCTGCTGATGGCCACACGTGCCGCACAATCTCAGGCTGTGCAGCAACTGCTGGCTGCGGGGGCCTCGCCCGATGTGCCGGATGATTGCGGCTACACGCCGCTGATGCATGCCACGAAGAAGGGCTATGTAGAGTGTGTAAAGGTATTACTGGCCGGTGGTACCGATGTGGCTGCCGTCTCGAACCGTGGTACGTCTGCGCTTCATCTGGCCGCTGAGCAGCCGGAAATCATGGCCATGCTGCTGGCTGCCGGTGCCCCGGTGAACCTCGCTGATGACCAGGGCTTCACCCCGTTGCGCGAGGTCGCTGAGTGCCGTACCTCTGAGCGAGCCTGCGACTGTATGCGCCGGCTGATAGCGGCCGGGGCCGATATCAATTACCAATCTTTCTCCGGCGAACCTCCCCTGTACTGGACAACATCTGCCTACAACGGGCAGGGGCTTATGCAGATTCTGCTCGAGGCCGGGGCAGATCCCAATCTCTGCGGTAATGACGGTTTCACCTCCCTGCATAGTGCGGCTGAGGGCGGTTGCGCTGAGGCTGTGCGCCTGCTGCTGGCCGCCGGGGCTGACCCCACGCTGAAAGATGCGCAAGGGCGCATGCCGCGCGATTATGCCCGAGGGAAAGCGGCGAAGGAATGCCGTGACCTGTTGGGCGAGGCTCTGCGGGCTCGCGGTTTGAGTGTCACCGGAAAATCAACGCTGAAACTCAGCGACGTTCGCCGTAAACTGCGCCGGAAGACTATCGTGTTCCGCAGTTCCGTATCACCTGAACGCCCGGAGGGGCCGGTGAGCTGCCTGGGGCGGGTGACCCACCAACTCCCCGGTGAGGAATGGCCTCGGGATTCCGCCGGTTCTCCGCTTGTGCCGCTGGCTACACTCTTCGTGCCTGATTGTCCCGGTGTGCCTGCCGCCCTGAAAAATGTGGCACTTATCACCATCTTTGCTCCGCAGGAATGGTATGCCGAGGGGATGGACAACGACCCGTTGCATGGCTGTGTCATCCGCACCTATACGGATATGGCGGGGCTTGTGCCCTGTGATTATGTGGCAGATGGGGTCACCCCCTGCCTGCTGACACCGCAAGCCGTTGCAAACGACATGCCGCTGCACCCTGACTGCGGTGGCAGTGAGTCTGCCTGGAACTGCGCTGAGGAACTGGCGAGCGCGCAGGGGCTGGATTACTGTGAGGATATCGTCGAGGCTGATTATGAAACCCACAAAATCGGCGGTTACCCCACCTATACGCAGCATGCTCCCGAATTGCCCGCCGGTTATTCCTACATGCTGCAAATCTGCTCAGACGCCACGGCAGACCTCAGTATCGGCGATTGGGGCAGTTACTACTTCTTCTACAATTCCCGCAAAAATGATTGGCGGGTACATGCAGATTGCTATTGATACTAAAAAAGTCACGATAGACAAGCTCGTCGAACTCGTCTATCGTGACCTGTAAATCAGCTACCGTATTACTTTTGTTTTATGGTAATTTCGCCCCAGGTGCTGCGCTTACCCGGATCATTGCCGTAGGTGATTTCGAGCGAGGGGTTCTTGAGGGCTTTCTTAACGGTGAGGGTGATATCTTTTTGCGTGCCTGCTGACCAGGAGACTTCACAGGGTTCATCGTGCGAAGCCACGCACTTATTGCCGTCCATGAGTCGCAGGCTCTTGACGATGATGCCGTCACGCCCGGTGGTGAGCTTGAAGTGCACGACGTATGTGCCGGGTTTGGTGATAGGCACATCGTGCATGAGCATGGGAATGGCTGCAGAGGGGATAATCTGCTCACTCCAGCCCATACCGTAGCGGTACTGCTTCACCCAGTCACGCATGACGACGGGAGCCGACACACCGAGGGTGGAGTCGGGGTCGAGCTTGTGCATGATGCGGGCGTACTTTGTGATAATCGGGCCACCGGCCAGGGGGCCGTAGGCGCGGCGCACATGACCGATAGCGGCGGCGCAGGCTCGCTGTTTCTGCCAGGGGGTGAGCAGCTCATTTTCCAGCACCTTATCCAGGCGCTGCAGGAAGCTCTCCACTGATTCGCCTTTCCCGAGCCCGAACCCGAAATCCATCGCGGCAATGCAGCCGGCGGAATCTGACGGGTCGATTTTGCGGATGGTTTCCTTGGCCTGTTGGGGCCAGTCCACACCGTTGACACGCGTGGCTGCCAGAATCAGGCGTGCTTTTTCTTTCGGGTCATTGGTTTTGCCCGATTTATCCAGCAGTGCCTGCTGTTGTTTCTTGGCGTTCATGCGGGCTTTAATCAGCTCTGCCACCTCGGCGGTGGAGGCTTTCATAAGGCTTTCACCATATAGCGTGGCATAGGTGCGCCCTCCCTTCTCACAGAAAATGAGAGCAGGGTAGGAGATGTCGGACATATCGTGCGGGTACCCGAACGAGCCCATCACCTTCTTGGCTTCGGCGTTTGTCTCATCATTGCGGTTCTGGTAAATGGGGGCCAGAATGAGCGCCGCCTTGCCGGCCGCGGCTTTCACCCCGGCATCGGCAACGAGTTTTTTGCAGAGTTTCTCGCCGTAGCGATCCCAGTCAGCGGGATAGATGAACAGGATGTAGCCGTCATCGGTCACGTGCTTCTTGGCCGCTTCGGCGGTGGGGTATTGCTGCGCGGCCTGCACCACCGGGGCGCATACCGTGGCCAGCAGCGTGGCGCTCAGCAACAGAGAAAGAGTTTTTTTCATATTCTTAACTTGCGGGAAAATAGGTTATTAAGCAGCGGGTGTGCCGTACACATAGATGCCGTTGGCGTGGAAGAACTCCGGGCCGCCGGGGCGCAATACGCGCACATAGAGGGCCTTGGGGCGTTCGTTCTGCAGGTCGAAGCGGTTGATGTAGTTGCCCGTATTTTCGATGGTGGGGCCTACATCGTGCCAGTCATCCGCCCGGCCGGTGTCAGAAATCTGCACGCGCAGGGGGCGGAAACGGTGGATGAGTTTCCACTCATTCGTACCGGCAAACACCACGCCGGTGATGTAGGCGTGCTTGGGCAGTTTGACGGCAATCCAGGCGTCCTTATCGCGACCGGTGTGGATTCGGCCACCCTGCTGGGTGAGCAGGCCGGAGTGCGTGTGCGGGGCGTCCCATTCACTGGTGGAGCTGGCGAAGGGAAGACCACCCTCCGATACGAGCTTGCCCGGGAATGGCACAGGTGCAGGAATGGCGGCGGTGCCGTGGATTTCCTTCGGGTCAATCATCTTGCTGATAGCATAGAAGGTGGTGGTATCTCCCGCCTTTTCAGCGGAGTAGATAAGCCCGCCCAGCAATTTGGCTTTCTGTTGCGAGCTGAGGTCATTGCCGGCTCCCAGTGTCTTCACGATGGAGTCGGAGAGCGTTTTGCGGCCGGCTTCGCTCAGGCCGGAGGATATTTTGTTCCCCCAGGCCATCATGGTGCCGGAGTAGGCATCGTGCGGGGCGGCGGCGCTCAGTACCTTGACGAACAGGTCGATAACGGCTTCCTCAGAATTGCCGCTCAGCTTCTTGCAGGCATTCATCTGAGCATCGGCAAAACTCTCAATATACCAGCGGTCAGGGCCCATGACGGCGGCGTTCTTCCAGAACCCGGCGAAGGCCTCGGCCAGTTCAGCGGCGCTCATGCCACTGTTTGCCATGTGGTTGAGAATGCCGCGCTTGATGAGTTCGGCAGCCTGCTCCGGGTATTCTTTGGCGATACCCTTGCACAGTCGGCCGTGGAGTTTTTTCCAGGCTTCGGTGTTTTTGGGCATGAACTCGGCCAGGAAGGAGGAGTACTCGCGCCACAGGGGGTAGTTGAGCGGTGCCGCTTTGGACGACTGCTCGTAGCAGGTGTGCGCCTTTTCAGTATCGCGCTTGAACCAGTACATGCCACCCAGAACTCGGTAGACGTTGCCAATGCGGGTGAGGTCAGCGTTGGCCTTGTCAAACAGAGCATCTGTCAGGTGCAGGGAACTGAAGGTGTGGTTGCCCTCCCACGGTATCCAGTGCAGGCCGCGCTCCCAGCTCAGGGAATAGGCGGGAACCCACCTGCCGTTCACCAGCACGATATAGGCGCAGTGCCCCGGCTCGCCGTTGGTGAGAGCCGGCACGCCATTAGCACAGGCTGCCGCGGCTCCGAAGTGAGAAAGACCGCCGCACACGCCACCCACATGCTTGGTGAGAATCATGTGGTTATTGGTGTAAACACCTTCCCACGGCGCAAAGTAGTGTGCCCCGTGAATGCTGTCGCCGTACACGTTGTCCAGAATATAACCGCAGCGCCAGCAGCTGGCCGGGTATTGCCAATCGGGCACGTGCACATTGTTGAGTGCCCATTCGAGGGCCGTGACGGTGCCTGCCCGGTGGTTGGGTTTCCACCCGCAGACAATTCGGCGGTGGTGCATGGGCAGGGTGTCGAAGGTGACATTCAGGCGCCCCTGTCGCCAGTATTTCAGGTAGTAGTTGGCACGCTCAATGGCATCCACCGTTTTGATATCGTAGCGGGCATATTCCAGGGCGATGGCGGTGGTGGTGTCGCGCTCTACACCTTTTTTCAGAGCATTGGGCTCAGCCTCGGCAATTGAGTTGATAATCTGCACCACGCGGGCGAACTTGTCCATTTCACCCGAGAAGGCAATCTGTTCCATCCACTCCGTATCGGCCAGAATGGCACTCAGCACCTTGGTGCACTTGCTCAAATCGATGGGGTGCTTCGCCTCTGCCTGCAGTTTCTTCAGGTCAGTTTTGGCGCAATCCAGGCGGTAAGCGGCATTTTTCTTTTCCGGGCCGGTCAAGCGGTCGACCTCTTTTTCCAGTCGAGCAATATCCTCTTGCTTGCTGCGGACGTTATTGCTGAGGTTGTTGTTGTAGTTGTTGTTGGCATCTTTTCGGGCACACTCCTTGTTGGCGAAGTGGAACATGAGCACGAGTCTCAGGTTATCTTCATTTTTGAGGAATGCTTGCACTTTCTTGCCGTTAAGCCCGTCCAGACGCTTGATGATGGCATTTGCCAATTGTTCGCGCAGCTTTTCAGGGTTTTTCCAAGCGGCGGTTCCGGGCAGCTCCATTTTGGCCGGGGCTGCCTGCTGCGCCTCTGCCGTAGGAAGTATACCCCCGAACACCAGCGCGGCTAATGTGAGTGATAAGAGAACAGGTTTCATCTTCTGAGAGTAAAATTAGACTCAGCTATTTTACTGTTTTCTGCTGTCATGTAAAGAAAAAAATACCCGCCCGGCCATCGTTGAGAGTGGCAAAATTAAATGCGACACCATGAGGGCTCAAAAAAAGGTGTTCTCCAAGCTAAAAGCGGTATAGCAAATCGTAAATCGTAAATCGTAAAAATGGCGGTGAAAAAAACTTGTAAATCTGCGGTGTTCTGTTATGATGCAAACTGTACCATGTCTTTGCATCCCCGTTATTATAGCTTGTTGGCGGCTGCTATGTTCCTCGTTTCCTGCGGGCAGGAAGAGGAGCAGGGCGCTGCTGTGAAGTCACCCGAGACTCAGCCCGAGGACTCCGCAGCCAAAGCGGCGGAGACGGTGCAGCCCCCGGCCGAAGAAAGCACAACACCGCCGACGGACACCCCCGAGCCGGATGCCGCCGAGACGCCCGAGCCGGAGCCCCAGCCGGAGTCCCCCGAGGAACCGCCCGCACCGCCTGCCCCCGTGCTGGTGAAGGTCGGGGGGCAGAGCCTGCCCCCCGCCGGGGCGAGTGAATACCCCCTCTCACCGGATGAGGAGGGGGAAAGCCTCGTTTACCGCATGACTGCCTCGCGCGCGGTAGAGCTTTTCAGCTATGGCGATGAGCAGGTGCTGGTCAGTACATATACTCCTGCGGATTACAGCACGAATTATTCCTACAGTTTCTGGGATACTCGCACGGGCCTGTGTATCGCTCGCTATAATCTGGATGCCGAAGGGCCGCACGGCTACAAATACCCTGTACCTCAGGCAGATGGCAACTACGCCATGGTACCGCATGCCTCCTCCGGAAAAAGCGAAGCTACGGCTGTTCCTCTTATCAATCCCTTTATCAAACGTGTCTCACAGTCTCAGAAAAGCTTCACGGAACAGTCGGATTACGAAAAATATTTCCTCCCGTATGCCAATGTGGATGACCTCGGCATGCCGATGGGGGTGAATGACCCTGAAAAAATATCAGCCGGCCTGAAGTTGGCGAAGTCTGCCTCTGCCGCAGATGGCCTGAAAGTGCGTTTCGAATGGCCGTATCCCGGCGAGGCGAGCTCGCTGCTGGCCTGGGAGCCCTGCCATTTCATCACTCGTGCGACGTCTGACGGTGTTGTCTGTCATTTCCCGCAGAAAGAACGCTTAGATATTAATCTTGAGTCACTTTCTTTCACTCGTCAGGCAGATGCCGGTTTCGATAGAAATGACCCGAATACGCCTGAAACCATGATTTGGTTTGAGGCAGAGATGCTGGCCTCGCACCCTGAAAAGGAATGGGCCGAGCTGCTGGTCAGTCATTTTGAGCAATATCCGGGCGGTAGCAGCGTCAACCTGCAGGTTTCGCCAAATGGTACCTACGCGCTCTTCAGCAGTGTTGAGTACGGCGAAGGCGACACTTTCGGGCATGGAATTGGCATTTTTAAGGGGGATGATGTTTATTACATCGGGAAAAACGGTCGTTTGCTGAGCCCGGCCGAGGATGCAGAGCTGCGCCTCGATTGGGCCGGTTGTTCCCTGTTGCAGGTTGTCAGCGAAGATGAAAACGGCGTGACGATTCTGGTGGGTGGCCATGAGGAAGGGACCGAATTTCTCGGTGTACACCGCCTGCGTATCGATTTCGCTCAGAAGCAGGTCGTAGACGTTGAGCAATGGGATTGTGTCAAATCTTATTTGGAACCGCTGTGGGTTGGCAAGCTGAACCTGCTGTTGCTGCCGGCGAGTGAGTATCACTACCGTGTGCTGCGTTTGGATGAATCTCAGGGCGCGCAGGAAATCGCCAAAATGTACCTCTCTCCCGGTGAGGGCTGTGCCATTGTTTTGTCGAATGGCCACTATGCCGGCACACCGGGCTGTGAAAGCCTGCTGAATGCCCGCGATGGGGAATGGCTGCGCAGCAGCAGAGCCGTGGCTCCGTGGCGTAACCGCCCGGCGGAGGTTCTGCAGGCCCTGAACCCCGAGGCTGAGGATATAGCAGCCTTGCAGGCGACGACCGAGCGCTGGTTGCGGAAGCTCGGGTTCGACCCCGACAGCATGCCGGATGAACCCTCTTTGAGCGATTTGCCGCATGTGGAGGTGGCGCTGCCGCCCCTGTATGCCCAAGAGCGCTTGCTGAGCTGCAAGGTTACACTGCATGCTGCGAAGAATGATATTTCTCAGCTGATTGTCCGTGCAAATGGTGTATTGATTCCACAGCCGGATATTCAGGAGGACGCCGCGGCTGTCGGTCAGCGCGAGGTGGAGATTCAGGTGCCGCTTGTGGTCGGGCAGAACAACATCGAAGTCACACCCGTCGATTCCGCCGGTATTTCCGGAGATTCAGCGACATTCAGAACCATCTACAAGGGCTCAGAGCAATCCTCTCTGTATGTGGTGGCTGTCGGCGTGTCGGATTATGATGACGATGAGCTGGATTTGCAGTTTGCCACAAAAGATGCCACGGATATCTCTGACTGTGTGAAGCAATGCTGCCTTGCCCACACGGCTACCCTGCTGCTCACAGACAAAGAAGTGAAGTCGACCACCCTGGCGCAGCAGATAAGCGATTTCCTTGCTACGGCGAAGGAAGATGACCGTGTAATACTCTACATCGCCGGTCACGGCATGCTTGATGAGCGGCTGGAATATCATTTTGCTCCCTCGGATTTCAATGCGGACGATATTTCCGGAACCGGTGTATCGATGCAGACCTTTGCCGACTGCCTGCAGAAGTGCCCGGCGCGCCACCGCCTGCTGTTGCTCGATACCTGCCACAGCAGCTCGCTGGGTGAGCGCGATATGGATAAACTGGCTGCAAACAACGCGGAGTTGCCGCCCGGTGTGCGCGCGGTGCAGCACCGTGGCATGAAGGTGAAAAAGAGCGCCTCTAAACTCACCGAAAACCAGAGCAAGCGCTACATTGAAGATATGTTCGCCGCTGACCCTGCCTATCGTGGCATTAACGTCATTGCGGCTTCCGCTGGTTCGGAGTTCGCGTTCGAGTCTGAGGAGTGGAACAACGGTGTGTTCAGTGCCTCTGTCATGCAGACCTTGAAGTCACCCACCCCGGCAGATACGGATGAAAACGAGCTTCTTGACGCCGCTGAGCTTTACAAGAGCGTGCAGGGTCGCGTGCTTGATTTGACCCGTGGCGGGCAGCGCCCCGCTGCTGTGGCTCTCGATAACGGCGATATGCGCCTGGCTGTGGCCCCGCCCGCACCGAAGGAGAACCCGGTACCCGAGCCTGAACCCGAGCCCGAGCCGGAGCTGAACAGTGAATTGCGCGCCCTTATCAGCGAACTGGAGGGGACAACCTATGGCAATGCTGCCTTGAAGCTGTACCAGCGCCGTCTGCTGGCCGTGCTGCCCCTCATTGCTGATGGTGGTGACATCAACATGAAGGTCGATACCGTGATGCCCAAATCCAACGGCACGACCGCTCTGCACAACGCCTGCGGCCTGGGCCACTACGAAATCGTGAAATGGCTCGTGGAGAACGGCGCAGATGTCAGGGCGAAGACGGCTAAGGGGGTATCAGTCGAAACCTGTATTGGCAACGACCCCAAGGGCAAAATACGTGCGCTTATCAAAGCGGCGCGTAAATAAGTGCGTAGCTCATTGCTGAGCCGGTTCGCAACCATCAGCTCAGAACATAAAAGCGGCGGCAGGTTACATGACCTGCCGCCGCTAAAGTTTTATGATGAATAGCGTGTGCTTGCAATCAGGCTGCCTTACATGCCCACAATCTCGTAGCCGCCGTCAACATAGAGCACCTGACCGGTGATGCTGGCTGCACCATCGCTGGCCAGGAAGGTGGCTGTGGCGCCCAGTTCCTCCAGCGTGCAGGAGCGCTGCAGCGGGCTCTTCTCTTCGTAGACTTTGAACATGCCGGTAAACCCGCTTACGCCGCGCGCAGCCAGGGTCTGCACCGGGCCGGCGGAGATGCAGTTCACACGAATCGGGGCCTCGCGGCGGCCCAAATCGAAGGCAAGGTACTTCGAGCAGGTCTCAAGAGCAGACTTCGAAACAGCCATCAGGTTGTAGTTCGGCACGACCTTCTGGCTGGCATAGTAGGTCATGGCCATAATCGAGCCGCCGTTCACCATCAGCGGAGCCACGGCTCGCGACATGGCAATCAGCGAATAGGCGCTGACCTGCAGGGAGACATTCCAGGCATCGCGCGGGATGTCGGAGAAGTGGCCCTCAAGGGTGCCCTCTGCCTTGGGAGCAAAGGCGATGGAGTGCAGCATCATGTCCACATGGTCGGTGTGGGATGCAACGAATGCAAAGAAGTCAGCGATACTCTGGTCGCTCATCACGTCCAAATCACAGACGGGGGTGTCTTCACCGAAACTCTCTTTCACCAGCTTAATGACGCCGTCTTTCAGGCGGTCGCCCTGATAGTTGAAGATGAGTTTGGCGCCGGCCTCATGCCAGGCCTTGGCAATGCCGTATGCGATACTGCGCTTGTTAGCAACGCCGGTGACGATGCCTACCTTTCCTGCTAAGGGTTTTTCGAGTGTCATAATATGTGTATGGGGGGGGTAAACAGATTCAGCCGAGCAGGGGGAACTCCCGGCCAATGATTCGTGCATAAGTCATGGAGATTCCCACGCCGTTGCGTTCCATATATGCTATCTGGTTGCGAATCTCCTCATCCGTGATGTCGGGTTTGGTGACAACATACTTCAGGCGGTAGTATACATAGCCGCCCTCCATATCCAGCAGCAGCTGGCCCTCGGGCAGGTTCGCATTGATGGTCAGCAGCAACATGCTCAGTTCCTGCATGTCTTCTTTGTTCACCTTGGTGGCAAAATGTACATCGAACACTAAGCTGCACGGTTCGTGCAACTCGGTGAACATGAAGGTGCAGGGCATCCCGGTCGTGTCTATCGGCAGGTAAGCCAGCCCGATTTTTTCACTGCCGGGCCCCATGGTTACCCACTGGTAGTCCTCGCCACGGGAGATGAGGTGTTGGCGAACATGCGCCAGAAGATTCGGTTTTGTCGACATATGGAAAAGTTATGTGGGGCGCGCATTAGCAGTGCCCGCCCCGGGGTTCGTCTATATCATACACATATCTTCGAGCTTAGTCAAGCAAATGACGCCGTAAAATATATTTTTACGGCGTTTTGGCGGCTCGGTCAGCTGTAAAACTTGCTTTCCAGCTTGGCTGCAACCTGCGAGATGGTCTCGAGCTCTTCAGGGGTGAGCACATCTGCCACGCGGTCAATTTCGTTGAGCAGGCGGGCCTGTACATCGTTGCAGAGCTCATGCCCCTTGGCGGACAGGCGAATGCAGACGGCGCGGCGGTCTTCCGGGTTCGGATTGCGCTCAAAGAAACCCTTGTTCACCATGGTTTCTACCAGCAGAGAAGTCGCAGGTACGGTCATCTTCAGGTGCCCGGCCAGCGTTTTGAGTGCCACACCCTGCGGCTCCTCCATCGTCAGCAACTTAATCTGCGACATGGCCGAACCTTGACGGAAGGTCAACCCAAGCATCTTTTTCTGCTGTGTCTCAGGATATGTCTTGAAACTGGCACGGCGCATGTCGTCTATCACGCTGATGAGCTTGACAAAATACTCGTGCGGTTTTTTAGGGAGAGATTCCATACGGCGCACATTCTAGCGGATTTTTTTTAAATGTCCAGTAAAATTATTATAAAATGCAAACATTTTACTTCGCGCAAATGTTACTTGCCTGTGAAGCATGGGGGCTGCTCTGCAGATTTGCTCTTGTAAAATGAGTGGGGCGGTGCTATAGTAATGCCTGATATGACAAGTGAGAGTCCGCCAAGAGCTTGGGTAAATGTGGATTTGGAGGCCATAGCGCACAATCTTGACATTGCGCGCCAGGCCCTGCCGGATACGGAGCTCATGCCGGTTATCAAGGCCGGCGCATACGGTCATGGGTTGGAGCCCGTGGCGCGCAGGCTCGATGCTCACGGCATTGCCTTTTTCGGCGTGGCGAATGCGGGTGAGGCCCGCCGCCTGAGCTTGGCCGGTGTGCGCACCCGCCCCTTTATTTTGGGCCCGACTTTCCCTGAAGAACGCGAGGAAATAGTGCAGAATAACTGGTGTTGCACGATTTCAACCATCGAAGAGGCGGAGCATTTTCAGCGTCTTGCCGCCCTGTATGGCAAGCCGTTCTCCGTACACCTGGCTGTGGATACGGGCATGGGGCGCGAGGGGTTCTTGCCCTCCCAACTGGGGGGCGCTATTGAGCCGCTGAAGGCCATGCCCAACCTGGTGGTTGACGGCGTGATGTCGCATTTCCCCTCGGCAGATGAAGATGTGCCGTTCACGCAGGCTGAAATCGGCCTGTTCACGGATTGTGTCCAAAGCCTTCAACCCCACTTCAACCTGCGCTACCGCCACATTGCGGCCAGTGCCGGCGAGCTGGCTTACGAAGTGCCCATCGCCAACCTGGCCCGCCCCGGACTGCTGCTGTACGGCGTGGCTCCCATGGCCTCTATCTATGATGGTGTGCTGCGCCCGACCCTGCGCCTGACCTCGCGCGTGTCGCTGGTGCGCGAACTGCCCGCCGGACATGGTGTGGCTTACGGCCGTACTTATGTTACTCAGGCGCCCACGCGCGTGGCGACCATCGGGATTGGTTATGCAGACGGCTGGCCCCGCAGTATTTCGGGGCAGGGGGCTCGTGTCTACATCAACGGTCATTATTGTCCCATGCTCGGGCGCGTGACCATGGATCAGATTATGGCAGATGTAACCCATGTGCCCGGAGTAGCCCCGGGGGATGAGGTGGAGCTCATCGGGCCTCATATCTCCGTTTCTGAGGTGGCGGAAAAAGCCGGTACAATTGTGTGGACAATATTTACGGGGCTCGGGCCAAGACTGCCGCGTGTATATTGATACGCTTATGGTTTTTGTGTGCTATCTAATTATGGAATGAATTGCTTTGTGAAAAGTGTCTAACAAACACGAAATTAGAACACGTTACGCAAAGTAGTAGCTTTTTAGGTTTGGAATAACGATATGATGATTTTATTGAATTGAATATCGTTATATATCATCATTCTGAATCTATTTGTTTTTGTGTTTACTTCTGTGTACGTATTTATATGTGATAAGGTATGTTTTGCCTGCCGTTGGTAAGCAGCTCACGGCATAGGGCTCATGAACATACTTCCGGAAAAGTTGAATTGGAATCCATTCGGCTGGGCTCGGCGCTAAACTTGAATTTTGTTCCATTGTTCATTCTGAAAGACAGAAATATTGTAAAAATGCACCTTGCAAAATAGTAGGAATACCACAAGCGTAAATACATCTCCGCTTACATCTGTACACCTCAAGCCGATTCTCAAGGACGCTAAAAAAGGGCAATTTCTTACTCTAAACGGCACCTTTCCACCTGATTTTTGACTTGCTCCACGCAGTTTGCTTTGACTGTTGCTTACAATCGGGAAAATCCCATTTTGAGAGAGCATGAAATTTGATAAACTAAATTGATTATCTGCACGCGCAATTTGTGCCGAATATCTGCCAGCAAACAGGTCCCCGAAAGTCTAAAATTCGGTAATAAAGCTAAATTTATTAAAGTTTGGTTAGTCGTATTTTGATGATACGGGGTGGAAAATGGCTAAAAATTGCCTGTTTAGAGATGTTGGAAATTCAGCGAAAATGGCAATAAAATGCCTTAAAATAGGCTAAAATACAGCTAAAAAGATAAAACAAGCTTTACTAAGCGAGATGGCTATATGCTATGTAAGCGACGTAATATCAATCGTTATAGTTAATTCTTACGGGGATTTCATCGATGTTGAAACCGGCCTCGCTGAGAATATCGAGCACATGGATAAAATGACCCATCGAGGAGCCATCTGCAGCGGCAACTTGCAGGCGAGCGGAGGGATTTTTGAGGAGGAGTTCTTGAACTGCCGTGGGAATTTCCTGTTCTGTGAGCTCTTTTCCGGCGAGAGCAATGCGCCCATCTGCGCCTACTTCTAGCAGCACATCATCGCTTTTGCCGGTCTCGCCCGCGAGACTTTCAGTCCTCGGTAAATCGAGATTGAGCACGTTGACTTGGCGCTTGAATTCAGTTTGCACGATGAAAAAAATGAGCAAAATGGTCAGAATATCGAGCATGGGCACAATGGGGATGCCTTGCAGTACAGGTTTGCGGGAGTAGATATTCATGGTTTGTCGCGAGTGAAATTCAGAGCTTGTTACGGTTGGCGAGTAAATCGGTGAAAAGCTCATCGATGAGAGTGGCGCGTCTTTCCAATGTACGCTCGAAGCAGGCCTGCGCGATAATGCCCGGCACAGCAATGGCCAGACCGAAGATGGTGGTGTAGAGTGCTTTTGAAATTCCGACGGCGATTCCTGCCTCTGCCCCCGGTTGCCCGAAGACACCGAAAATATCGACCAGTCCCCAGGCGGTTCCCAGAATACCGAGCATGGGAGCCACACTGGTCACGATGCTGATGGTGGTCATGCCGCAGCGCTGAGAATCCACCAACAGTCGCAGTCGGCTTTCAATAAGTGAGGGCAGCGCGGGGTTCTCCTTTTCTTTCAGCACATAGCTGATTTCTGCCGCTGTCGAGCCGGGGTGTTTCAGGCAGTGCTCCTGCAGCACCTCCACGGCGCGGGGGCTGTCGGATTTCACGTTGGCGAGCAGTTCCCCAAGTCGGCGTAATTCCCGCTCGCTTACTCGGAAAAAGAGGTGATAGAAAATAGCTGCCACCAGTGCGATGGAGCAGAGGAGCAGGGGATAGCCGAAGGGGTGGCAGGCATCGAAGAATTGGCGGAGGGTTTCGGTCATGTCGGTATGGGGGATGAGGTTAATCGAAGTTGAAGGTGAAGATGAGTTCGAGCTGCTCGCCGATGAGTTCCTTCTGTACGGCGGGTGGCATGGGCGGCAGCTGTGCTTGGCGAATGGCACCGAAGGTGAAGGATTGCTGGATGACGCTCGCACCTCGGCGCGTGATGAGGTTCATGGTTTCCACACTGCCGCGTTTATTGAGTCGGAAGGCGATGATGATGGTGCCGGGGATGATGTCACCACGGTGTTCATCGCATGCCATGTACCAGCGGCGGGCCACCAGGCGGTAAATGAGTTCCTCGTATCGCCCCATGGGGGTGGAGCTGACATTGAGCGCCGGGCTGCGCCCCAGAATGAAACGCCCCGTGCTGCGGCTGCGGCGCTCCGAGGTGCGGAACCCGGGTTGGGCGTGGTCGGCCAGGCTGGGGTCATAGATGGGGCGGTGAACCTTCGGTCGCGGCGGCGCCGGGGCTTTTCCGGCGGAGTCCGGTTGGCCGGGGGCGGGTGCGGCCTGTTGAGGCTGCTCGGCTGGTAGCTGCTGAGGCTCAGCGGGGTGCAGTTTTGTCTTGCCGTCCTGATTCTCAGGCACGGGTTGAGCCGTTGCTGTGGCTTCCGCCGGGGTTGTGGTGCTGTCGTTACCTTTGTCGGGTTGCGGAGTAGGGGGTGAATCCGGCGTGCCGGGGAGCGGTTCGGGGGATGGGGGCGGTGCCGGAGTCGGGCGGTTTTTGCCCTCGTGCTCGATGGGGCCATCTTGCCGCTCGCGCTCCACGGTGTTGAGCTCCTCTTTTTCCTCACCGGCCATGGTGGGAGCGGGGGCATCGCTGCGGCGCTGCGGACCATCCGTCACCCCCTCCGCGCGCGAGTTGCGTTTGCCCTCGAAGTCGGCTTCCTCCGGGCGTTCTTCCCGGCGGTCGGCATCTGTTTTAGCGAAGGGTTTGGGGGGCGGGGCTTCCGTTTTCTCCGGCTCCTTTTTCTTGGCGCGCTTGATTTGGAGCGCTCTGGTGGTGACGGCGCTTGCTTGTTTATTTTGCCTGTTTTGCTGAGACTCCGGCAGTTGCAGAATCAGCCAGGCCCCCGCCACATGCGCGGTCAGTGACAGCAGAATACAAAGCAGGGCTACTTTCCCCTGTGCGTTCCGCCACTGGTTCCCTGAATTCTGCATGCTCCCTATATCAAACACTAACAGGAACCATTCCGCAAGGTTTTATTGTGTCTTTAGCGTGTTCTGGGGGTGTGTCTACGAGGTGCGGATGAGGTTGCCGTCAATATAGACTGATTTTATGGTCGTTTGCGTAACTTCTTGAGGTACAAATACCCCGCTGCGGCGCAGATAAGCAGCTCAATCCCCATGCTCCAGTGCAGAATGAAGTTTAGCCACCAGGGTTGATAGCGGGCCGGTACCGTGGCAAGTGCGTAGTATTCATCACTCCATGGGGCAAATAACTGCACATCGCCCACCACGCCATCGAGGGCGATATGGAGCAACCCGCTGCCCGCAAATACGGCCGCCAATCCCGCAGCACTACTGCGGCGCCACGCGAGCCATAGCAGACTGAGCACCAGTAGCCCCAGCCATACTACAGGCCAGTGAATGAAGTAGCTGTGGTGGTGGTGGCGGCAGGAATCCACCAGATAGAAATACAGTAAATCCAAATCGGGCGCGATGGAGCCGACAATACACGCCGCCATGAGCCCTCGCAGCCTGAGCCCGCAGTGTTGCGCTCCGCGCGCGGCCAGATACCCGGCCGGTATGTGAGCTATGAACATGATGATCAGTTCGCAAGCGGCTCGTAAACAGCATCCGCCAACCAGCCGATGGGCGTGGCCACCAGCGTGAGCGGTATATCCACCACCTCGGCCACCCAGCTCAGCGGCATGAGGGTGTAGTTGTACCAGGTGCGGCGAGCGGGTGGTAATTCGCGGCTGCTATCCCAGACCCTGGTTATCCGGTGGTAGCGCGCGCCTTCAATGTCGAGCACCGGTTCGGCTCCGCTCAGGTCAATTTCCGCTGCCGGGCGCAGGCGCACATCGCGGAAGGGGGAGGGCCCCGAGACCTTTATGCGTTTGTCTGCAGGTGCCATCAGCTTTTTATATTGCTCTTCCGTCAGCTCCGCATAGTAAAGCTCCTCCGGATACCGGGACAGCTCGGCATAGCTGTATCGGGCGGGGAGCTCACCTTCAAGGGTGTTTTTTTTCCATGTGAAGTGCCCGGCGAAGTGCACCAGTACCGAATAGTTGGCGGGGGCATAGCAGACGGGGTACTCAACAAGGTAGCTATCACCTTTTTTCCAGGCGCGAAAGTGAAAACGGTAGTCAGCTTCGCCCTTTGCCTGCGGTTGCGGCTCGGGGTGCAGCCGCGGGCGCTGCTGACCGATGTTGGCAATGGCGCCGCCGGTGTCGACTATGGTGGCACGGCCGGTGTACATACTGATGCAGGAGCCCATTCCGCAGCACAGCAGCAGCGTGGCAGCTATGGCTATTCTGCGCAGAATCGGGTGCTTCTTTTCAGGGCGTGGGCAGGGGGTGCTCATGCTGCTAGTATAGCACTTAACCCACAGCTGGCAAGAACATTGTACCGCGTATGACAAGCCCGAAATCCAAAATGCTGTATAAAAAATAAAATTAGTCTTGCCTAACAGGTGGTAGTCGGGGTAAAATGCTGATTGACTGAGAGTGCCGCCGCATAAACGGCCGCGGGGGCAAGCAAGGTTTTCCCAAAAACAACAAACGAAACTATGCAGTACACACACGAAGTAGAACAGATGTGTTGCGTCAAGAAGGGCTGCAATCACGGCCCTGCACCCATCCCGCAGGAGGGTGCCTGGACCGCAGTCACGAAGACCGAGGATATTTCCGGCCTGACCCACGGTGTGGGTTGGTGCGCTCCCCAGCAGGGTGCCTGTAAGCTGACGCTCAACGTGAAGAACGGCGTTATTCAGGAGGCTCTGGTGGAGACCATCGGCTGCTCCGGCATGACCCACTCTGCCGCCATGGCCAGTGAGATTCTGCCCGGCAAGACCATTCAGGAGGCTCTGAACACCGACCTGGTGTGCGACGCCATCAACACCGCCATGCGCGAGCTCTTCCTGCAGATCGTTTACGGTCGCACTCAGAGCGCCTACTCCGAGGGTGGTCTGCCCATCGGTGCCGGCCTTGAGGACCTTGGTAAGGGCCTTCGCTCTCAGACTGGTACGCTGTACGGCACGCTGGCCAAGGGCCCGCGCTACCTGGAGCTTGCTGAGGGTTACATCACCAAGCTTG
>JAZRKM010000021.1:0-34939 GCA_045646325.1 Akkermansia sp.
TAGGCAACGGAGCGTATGTGATAGATGCCCACCGTTTCAATGACTACCTGAGTGTGCGCCCGAACCCGCTGTACCTGCGCGCAAACGAACTGAAAAACAAGGGGGTGCGATTCCTGCCCATCGTCAACGGCTACACCGAAACCCGCATGTACCTGGGCGGCAAGCTGCACATCACCAACAACGTACCGCCCGAAATGCTCGCCTATGCCCGCAGCGAGCGCGAGCAGGATTTCTGCCGCGACCCCTACTACTGCACCATTTTTTACCGCCTGAACACCACCCGCCCGCCGCTCAGCGATGCCCGCGTGCGCCGCGCCCTGCACCTGGCTATTGACCGAGAAGCCCTGGTGAACAAAGTCGTACGCGGTGCCGGCACCCCCACCACCACCTTCACCCCGCCCGGGGTCGGGTACGCGGTGAATGCCCCCGCCGAACCCGCCACTCAGGCTGAGCGCGAGGCTGAAGCCCGCCGCCTGCTGGCAGAAGCCGGATTTGAAGGCGGCAAGGGATTCCCCGTGCTGGAGCTCATGACCACCTCTCGCGATGTGCAGCGAGTGATGGCGGAAACGATACAGGCCATGTGGGAGCAGGTGCTGGGTATCCACGTTGATATTCACTCCTGCGAATGGACGGCGTACAAGGCCGCCCAGCAGAATATGGAGTACGATATATCCTCCTCCTCATGGAGCGGTGACTACCTCGACCCCGCCACCTTCGTGGAGCTGTGGCGCAGCGGCGGCGGCAACAACTGCACCGGCTGGGGTAACTCAGATTGCGATGCCGCGCTGGCAGCAGCCCGCGCCACGGGCAGTGCCGCCGAGCGCCGTGCCCACCTGCAACACGCCGAGGAGTGCATGCTGCATGAGCTGCCCATACTCCCCCTTTACCACAGTGAGCGCACCTACCTGCGCAGCAACCGTCATGTGAGCGGCTGGCAACCCCGCCTGCTGGACAATTTCCCCCTCGATGCCGTAGAAGTGAAGCCATGATAAAATTATTGTTCAAACGCTTGGCGCAAGGTGCGCTCGTGGTTTTCGTGCTGGAAACGATTACCTTCTTTCTGGTGCGCATGCTGCCGGGCAATCCTTTCCTGGGTGAGCGCAAGCTGCCGCAGCACGTCATGGAGCAGCTCAATGCCCTTTACGGGCTCGACAAAAGTGCTCTTGTGCAATACTTCAACTATTGGAAAAACATCCTCACCGACGGAGATTTCGGCCCCTCGCTGGTGCGTGAAGGCTTGCAGGTGAGCGATATTATTGCGACGGCGTTCCCGGTGTCTCTGTGGCTGGGTGTGCTGGGCATGGGAATTGCGATTGTGGTGGGCATACCGGCCGGCATGCTCTCGGCGTGGTGGAAAAACCGCTGGCCCGACACCCTGCTCATGTTCCTGGCCATGCTGGGCATCTGCATGCCGGCATTCGTCATTGGGCCGCTCTTCGGCAAGACTCTGGGCATGCACGTGCCCGGGCTGAGTGTCGCCGGGTGGGACAACCCGCTGTGTGCCGTGCTGCCGGCGCTGACGCTGGGGCTTATCAATGCGGCGTATCTGGCACGCCTGACACGCGGCGGCATGCTTGAGGTGCTCTCGCAGGATTTCATGCGCACCGCGCGTGCCAAGGGGGCCGGCGCCGTGCGACAGTTATTTGTCCACGCGCTACGCAGCGGATTGCTGCCGGCGGTATCGTATCTCGGGCCTGCCTTTGCGGCGCTGATTACGGGGTCATTCGTTGTTGAGACCTGTTTTCAGGTGCCGGGCATGGGGCTGCACTTCGTGAACGCCACGACCGACCGAGATTATTTCCTGATTCAAGGGCTGGTGCTCTGCTACGGCGTGCTGATTGTAGCCGCCAATCTCGTGGTAGACCTCGCCCTTGTAGCCCTCAACCCGCGCCTGCGCTCGCAAGGTGCCGCATAATTCCACCACGCCATGGCCACACCGACATACACTCAAGGGAACTCGCTGAGCAAAGATGCCTGGCTGCGCCTGTCGCGCAACAAAGCCGCCATGGCCGCACTGGCATTTCTGGTGCTCATGGTACTGGCCTGCTTTGTGCTGCCGCTTTTCCCCTGCATAGCCAACCCGAACACCACCGACCTCAACAACATCGCCGCCCCCTGTAGCTGGGCTCACCCCTTCGGTACCGACCAGCTCGGGCGTGACCTGCTGGCGCGTGTGCTCTACGGCGGGCGAATCTCGCTGCTGGTGGGGCTGGTAGCCACGACGGTTGCTCTCGTGATTGGTCTGATTTACGGGCTGGTATCAGGCTATGTAGGTGGCCGAACGGATGCGCTGATGATGCGCACGGTCGATGTGCTCTTTGCGCTGCCGTTCATCGTGCTGGTGATTGTGTTCTCCCTGAGTATCGAGGAACCCAGCCGCCAACTCACGGCTGCCATCGTGGAGCTCACCGGCTGGCGCCGCGAAGCGGTGGCACCCATCCTCGGCCTGGTACCGCTCTTTATCGCCATCGGGGCGCTGGGCTGGCTGACCCTCGCACGTATTGTGCGCACGCAAACTTTGGAAATCAAGTCGCAGGAATATATCATGGCGGCGCAATCTCTCGGACTGGGGCACCTGAACATCCTCTTCCGCCACATAGCCCCCAACCTGCTGGGCACCGTGGTCGTCTACACCACCCTGGCAGTACCGGGAATCATGCTCACGGAATCGACCCTCTCCTTCATCGGGCTGGGGGTGAAAGCGCCGAATTCATCGTGGGGCACACTGATTAAGGAAGGCGCTGACCGCATGGAGGTTAGCCCGGAGCTGCTGATATTCCCGGCGGTTTTCTTCTGCCTGACCCTGCTGGCGCTCAATTTCCTGGGGGATGGTCTGCGTGATGCCATTGACCCGCGCTCAGCAAAAGACTGAAAATAACTGATGGAACTAACCTCTTGCCGCAGAGCATGAAATGAGGCACAATGGCGGGCGTATGAAAGAAAGCCCGCTCCACCCCCTGCACCGCCGACTGGGCGCACAAATGGCCGAAACCGGCGGCTGGAACATGCCGCAGCAGTTCCGCGACCTCATCGATGAACACCTGGCGACTCGCTCGGCCTGCGCGATATTCGACATCTCGCACCTCGGCAAATTCCGCCTGCAGGGGCATGGAGCTCTCGACTGGCTGGAGCAACACCTCACCAACACTATCGGTAACTGCTGTGACGGCCGCACCATGCAGAGCCTCATACTGCGAGACAACGGTATCATTCTCGACCGCATGACTGTGCTGCGTGAGAGCGCGGGGCGATTTTTCCTGCTCGGCTCAGCCTCGCTGGCGGATGCCGACTTCGACCACTTGAGCCGCAACCTGCGCAACAGTAACCTGGTGCTCACCAATGAGACAGACCGCCTATGCGGTATCGCCATCACCGGGCCGGATTCCCCCCGGGTGCTCCGGGATGTGCTGCATGATGTTGAATTGCCGCCGGAAGGGAGTTTCTGCACCATTCGCCGCTGCGGGCAGCGTTTCACCCTATCACACTGCGGGTTGATGGCCGCGGGGGGATTCGAGTTCTTCTGTCCCGCCGCAGCAGGTATCGCGTGGTTCGAGGAATTATTAGCCGCCGGCGCCATTCCCTGCGGGCACAAAACCGGCGAGTACCTGCGCATCAGCCGCGGGCTCAGCGACATGGACCACGACAATCACGGGCTCAGCCCCGCTGCAGCCTCTCTCTCCCACCTCTGCTCCACCGGCAAGCCCTACACCGGCTCGCGCGCTCTGCAAGAGGCCCCGCCCCCCAGGTCGCGGCTCATTGCCCTGCGCTGCAGTACCCCCGGCCACCGGCTCTCGCCGGGTGACAGAGTGCAGAACCTCGATGGCGGCCACGTCGGTTGCCTTACCAGCGCAACTCAGGCGGCCGACAACGGTCACAGCTATGCCCTGGCCTATGTCAGCGCAACGCACACGGAACCGGGTACCCACTTGCAGATAATCGTCGATGGCCAACCCATACCGGCTATGGTCGAGGCGAAGGATAAAGTTTAATGTTGAAAGGATAAAGCGGAGCCAAAATCGTGGCTGCATACGCACTTTTCGGACAGTATGGGGCAGTAAGGGGTGATTTCTGCTTGCGGGAGGGCGCGCGGTGTGGTATCATATTCAGCGGAATATGGCAGCAGAATATACGGAAGACGACATCAAATCGTTGGCCTGGCAAGAGCACATACGTGCGCGCGCCGGCATGTACATCGGCAAGCTGGGTGATGGCAGTATGGCAGATGACGGCCCCTACGTGCTGCTCAAGGAGGTGATTGACAACTGTGTGGACGAGTTCGTGATGGGCGCGGGCAAGAAAATCATCGTCCGCATATCCCCCGATGGTCTGTGTGAGGTTCGCGACTTCGGCCGCGGTATACCGCTGGGCAAGCTCTATGACTGCGCCGCCCAGATCAACACCGGCGGCAAATACGACAGCGAGGCCTTCAAAAAATCAGTCGGCCTCAACGGCGTGGGTCTGAAAGCGGTGAATGCGCTCTCCTCCTTCTTCGAAATCCGCGCTTGCCGCGAGGGGCAGTGCCGCCACATTCAGTTCTCGGAGGGTGTGATGATTGAAGGTACCGACATCACCGAACCGACAGACGAGCCCGATGGTACCAAGGTCACCTTCATGATAGACCGCACGGTATTTGCGGAAAATGCGGCGTACAACCTGGAGTACGTCAACCGCATGTGCCGCTACTACTGCTACCTGAACACCGGGTTGACCATCAATCTGAACGGCAAGAGCATTGTCTCGCGCAACGGCCTGCTCGACCTGTTGAAAGAGGAGATGAGCACCGAGCCGCTCTACCAGCCCATTCACCTGAAGAATGAGGATATCGAAATCACCCTGACCCACAGCGACCAGTACGGCGAAGAATACTACTCCTTCGCCAACGGCCAGCACACCACCATGGGCGGCACCCACCAGAGCGCGTTCCGTGAGGCTATCGTCAAAACCCTGCAGAACTTCTACAAGAAGAATTACGACGCCACCGACATCCGCGCCAGTATCGTGGCGGCTATCAGCATCAAGGTGATTGACCCCATCTTCGAATCGCAGACCAAGACCAAGCTCGGCAGCAACACCATGGGGCCGGGCAAGGAAACCATCCGTACCTTCATCGGCAACTTCCTTGCGCGTGAACTCGATAACTACCTGCACCGCAACCCCGAGGTCGCAGAAGTGCTGGAAGACAAAATCAAGGAAAGCGAGAAAACCCGCAAAAAGGTGGCCGATGTGCAGGGTAAGGTAGCGAAAGAGCGCGCCAAAAAAGCCCGTGTGCACAACAAAAAGCTGCGCGATTGCCGCGTGCACTACGACACGAAGCACAAGCGCGCGAAAGACACCATGCTCTTTATCACCGAGGGTGACTCCGCCTCCGGCTCCATCACCACCGCCCGCGATGCCGAAACCCAGGCCGTCTTCTCCCTGCGCGGCAAACCGGCCAACAGTTTCGGCATGAATAAAAATGCCATACTCGAAACCAACGAAGAGCTCGACTTCCTGCACCTCGCGCTCAATGTTGACAAGAACATCGAGGACCTGCGCTACAACAAGGTGGTGATTGCGACGGATGCCGATGTGGACGGCATGCACATACGCCTGCTGCTGCTCACCTTCTTCATTCAGTACTTCCCCGAGGTTATCCAGGAAGGGCACCTCTATATATTGCAGACCCCGCTCTTCCGCGTGCGCAACAAGAAGAAAACAATCTACTGCTACTCCGAAAACGAGCGCGACAAGGCCGTGAAGGAACTCGGAAAGAACCCGGAAATCACACGATTCAAGGGGCTGGGTGAAATCTCGCCGCAGGAGTTCAAGGGCTTCATAAACGAGGATATCCGCCTGGAGGAAGTCACCCTCGAAAATGCCCGCCGCCTGCGCGACCTGCTGCGCTTCTACATGGGTGAAAACACCCCCGATCGCCGCCAGTACATCATGGACAACCTGAGAATCGAGGAAGACTTAGCCTGAACTACTTACAACCAACCGAAACAACCATGAAAACACTCATCATAGCACGCCACGGCAACACCTTCCGCAAGGGCGAAACTCCCACCCGCGTGGGCTCCCGCACCGATCTCCCCCTGGTGGAGGAGGAACGCGGCCGCGGTATCGGCAAATATCTGGCCAAACTCGGCCTCACCCCCACCCGCATACTCGCCGCCCCGCTGCAGCGCACCATGTGCACGGCGGCCCTGGCTGCGAAGGAACTCGGCAACCCCTGCCCCGTGCAGCCCGATGCCCGATTCATCGAGGTCGATTACGGTCCCGATGAAAACCACAGCGAGGAGGAAACCAAGGCTCGCCTGGGAGCCGATATCGCAGCAGCCGAGGGCAAAGACCCCGCCACCCTCAGCGCAGAAGAACTCGACGCCATCGGCGTCGGCGCCATCGACAAATGGAACGCCGAAGCTATCGTTCCCCCGGGCTGGAAGGTTGACGTGCAGCAGATTATCGACAACTGGACCGCCTTGGCCGCCGAAGTTCAGGAGGGCGAGGTGCTGCTCTGCGTTTCTTCCAACGGCACCATTCGCTTTGCCCCGCACATCACAGGCGATTACGCCGGGTTCTGCGCCACGCACGACATCAAGGTCGCTACCGGTGGCGTGTGCATCTTCACCAGTGAAGACGGCGCCACCTGGCAGTGCCGCGAATGGGGCGTGAAAGCCTTCAAGCAAATCTGAAATCACCCCTCCCGGTGAATAAAAAACAACTCATTGCCCGGGTTCAGCGCTATATGGGCCCGGGAGCCACCCGCAGCACCGCCTCTGCCGCCGTAGAGGCGGTGCTGCATTCCATTCGGCTGGCCACGCAGCAAGAGAAGCTCCATATCGCGCGTTTCGGCACCTTCGAAATCAGCAAAACCCGCCCTCGGCTCACTTTTCGGGCGGCCAAGGGGTTCCTGCCACCTGAATAAAGGTTGAACAAAAGGGAGCGTTTCGCCGTCTCTCCATACAGAAGATGAAAAAGCTCATTTCCATTGCTGCCACAGCGGTGATTTTTTATATCGTCGGTTGCCTGCTGCTGGTGGAAGGCTCAACCGCGCACCCCGCCACGGCAGCCCTGTGGGGAGCCACCGGCACGGCAGCACTGCAGTACTGGCCGCGGCGCGGGTGGCTGCAACTGCTGTCGCTCTGCTGGCTATGCGTGCTGCTCTACGGCATAGCAGCGCTGGAGTTGGCAGGTTGTGCCGAAGTAAAAGATACTGAGGCCTATATGCCGCCGGCGAGCATGGTACTCATCTTCTTCAGTATCCCCTTTCTGCTCGTGATGGTACCGATGGGTGCCTTCATTCTTCGCTCAGCATACCGTGACCACATGCGAAGCGTGCTTGAAGAAACAGTGCTCGCCGCCACGGACCCACTGCGAGGGCCGACGGAAGGAGCATTGGAGCGCGCACATGAATTACTCACCCGCGGCATACCTGTCGACTACATCATCGATGCCATGGTAGCGCGCGATGAACTCGTGTTCGAAGCGGTAGAGACACCGAACCGGCAAGCCGTTGAAAATGCCCTTGAGCTCCTGCCCCTACTGGCCCGCGCCGGCGCCTCCATCAGTCAGGAATCTCTCGACTCTGCTCGCTATAATTGCCCGCCGGACCTGCAGAAAGAGCTGCAAAAACTCCCACTTGCCCCATAGGCTCCCCACCCGGGCAGAGCTTTATCCCGGTCGGCACCGGCTCAATAATTCTGCACAGGGGAACCGGGGGTGGGCCCACTGAGGGCCGGAACCTGTGCATTGAAGTTTCGCAAATCAGCCAGGTACTCGCGCCACTGAATGAAGGGCATGGGCGGGCGGGTATGCAGCCCCATGCGGAAGCGCTCAATACGAGCCCCGGCCGCTTGAAGAATATGCTGCGGCAGGCTGAGGATAGATTCAGCGGCGGCCTCAAGGTGGTCGCAAACATGGTGGCAAATAAGCGGCAGGTCGCAACCGGCACGCAGAGCCAGCGCGGCTGATTCCGCCGGGGTGTAGCGCTTGGCAATGGCCCCCATGCACAAATCATCCGTAAACACCACCCCTTCGTACCCCAGCCGGTCGCGCAGAAATTGCTGCACCAGCGCCGGGGAAAGCGAGGTAGGCAGCTCCGGGTCAATCTCGGGGATAAGCAGGTGGGCTATCATCATCGAGGGCAGCTCCGGCATGAGGGCGTTGAAGGGAATAGCCGCCCCCATCAAGAAAGAGTCGCAGCTGCCATGCAGCACCGGCAAATCAAAGTGGGGGTCACACTCCGCCGCTCCCATGCCGGGGAAATGCTTGCCGCAAGTGGCAATACCGGCGCGCAGGTGGGCGCGGTTCCACACCCCGCCATGAGTGGTGACTGACTGTGAATCATAGCCCCAGCAACGACTCGGCAGAGCATTCGCATGAGCGGAACCGATATCCAGCACCGGGGCAAAGTTCGTGTTCACCCCAAGTGTGTAAAGGCACTGTGCATTGTACCAGGCAGCCTGGGTAATCAGGTGGCTGCTCTCGGTTGCGGCAAGCTCGGCCGCCGAGGGGTGGCGCACATCGATATCGGCCGTGCGCACCACACGCCCGCCTTCTTGGTCAATGGCAATGACGGGGACATCCGGCCCCTCGGTCAGCGCGCGCAACTCATCCGTCAGTTCGCGCGTCAATTCATAATCCACGATATTGCGGGTAAAGAGGATGTAACCTGCCGGCTGCAGGCGCGTGAATAGCTCACGCTCCCGCGCCGTCAGTACGGTGCCCTCAATACCGGCAATAACGGGCAACATGGTAAAGATTAAGCTCTCGGCTTATCAGGCAGGTTATTTATCGCCGAAAATGCTGGCGCGCGTGAACATGGGGAACACGGGAATGCCGCGGCTCTCAATGGCCTCGCGCCCGCCCTCCTGGCGGTCAACAAGCACCAGAGCAGCCACAACCTTACCGCCCTCAGCCTCAATGGCGTCGATAGCCTTCAGCGTGGAGCCGCCGGTGGTAATCACATCATCCACCACAATCACCTGCTGCCCGGCAGCAAAGTTACCCTCGATTCGCTTGCCGCGGCCGTGGTCCTTGGCCTCCTTACGCACGGTGAACACACAGAGCGGCTTCTCAGCACCCGCAGAGTACATACCGATAGCCAGAGAAATGGGGTCGGCACCCATGGTCATACCGCCGATGGAGCAAGCCTCGGGGAATTGGGGCAGAATCTCCTCCTGCACCATCTGCCAGCCTACCTGGCCGATGAGGTTGGCACCGCGGGCATCGAGAGCAGTGATGCGGCAGTCGCAGTACAAATCGCTCTCCTTGCCGGAGGCGAGAATGAAATGACCCGTCTTGATGGACTTATCCAGCAAGATCTGCAGAAGTTCGGATTTGGCGTTACTCATGACGCGCTTATTCTACCCCGCTTTCACCCGAATTGCAAGCAGAATCATTCCCCGGCTGATTCCGCGAAGGAAATCAGCAACGCGAACCGGATTACTGTGGAAGTTGGTCGAGCACATACTGAGCATCTGTATGCCCCTGCGCAGCAGCAAGCCTGAGGTAATGCACAGCATCGCTGACAGATTGTTCGAAGAGCTTGCCGATAAGGTAAGCGCACCCCAGCTCATACTGAGCCTCAGCCAACCCACCGCCGGCAGCCAGTCGCAACCACCCCGCCGCCTGTTTGGCAGATTCCGGCACACCTTTTCCATGCAGGCAGAGGTAGTACATGCGGTACTGAGCCTGCGGGAATTTCTGCAAAGCGGCCTTTCGGTACCACTTAGCAGCCTCGGGCAACTGCACCGCGAAGCCATACTTACCGCTCTCGTATGCAATAGCGAGGTTGAACTGAGCCAGCACAAAGCCGCCTTCTGCCGATTGTTTCAGCAACACTACAGCCCGATTCTCCGACTTTTCAACACCCCAACCGTTTTCATAACACTCCGACAGGCAAAACATAGCCTCCGGCAGTCCTTTCTCCGCTGCACGGCGGTACCACTCGGCAGCTTTCTCCCACGACTTCTCTACACCCAGCCCCTGAGCATAGAAACGGCCAAGATTATACATGCCGCCACGGTCACCTTGCTGGGCTGACACCAACATGAACTGCACCAGTTCCTGTGTGGGCATCTGCGGCATCTGCTGCGGTGTGACTGTAACCTTCTCCATCTCCAGAGCATTGAGCGGTAGAAGACCTAACACCGAAAGAGTGAATACAGATATCCGTTTCATAACAAGGTTTCGTAAAACGACATCAGACAATCACTTGTTCCACAGCACCCCGCAGACATCGGTGGGCATGCGCCAGTCACCACGCGGGGAGAGGGCGATGGTGCCGACCTTGGGGCCGTCGGGCACGCAGGTGCGCTTGAACTGCTGGGTGAAGAAACGGCGCAGGAAGGTACGCAGCGTGCTCTCAATCAGGGCCTCATCATACTCACCGGCGAAGGCATGCAGTGCGAGAGCGCGCAGCTTGTCCGGCTCAGCCCCGTATTTGATAAAGTGGTAGAGGAAGAAGTCGTGCAGGTCATATGGCCCGAGTATTTCCTCGGTCTTCTGGTCAATCTTGCCGTCATCTGAGGGCGGCAGCAGCTCGGGGCTCACGGGAGTGGCGTTCACATCCCGCAGCACGGCAGCGAGTTCAGGCTCGGCCTGAGTGGCAGCGTATTCGATAAGACAGCGGATGAGCGATTTCGGGATGGAGCAGTTCACACCATACATGCTCATGTGGTCGCCGTTGTAGGTAGCCCAGCCGAGTGCAATCTCGGAAAGGTCACCCGTACCCACTACCATGCCGCCGGTCTTGTTCGCCAGGTTCATGAGCAGTTTGGTGCGCTCGCGCGCCTGCACGTTCTCGTAAGTATTCGTACGCAGGGCGGGGTCGAAATCGAGGTCTTTGAAGTGCAGCAGGCAGGCTTCTTTGATATTAACCTCCTTGAAGGTGCAACCGAGCAGCTCAATCATCCTGACAGCATTGTTGTAAGTACGCCCGGTGGTACCGAAGCCCGGCATGGTGAGCGCGAGAATGCAGTCATTGCTGCGCCCCAGCAACTTGCAGGCGCGGTCACACACCAGCAGCGCCAGTGTGCTGTCAAGCCCGCCGGAAACACCGATAACCAGCGTCTTGGCATACGCGCACTCAATACGCTTGGCCAGGGCCGCCGCCTGGATATTGAGAATCTCCTCGCAGCGCGTGGCGACCTCAGCCGGTTCGGGCACGAAGGGGCGCGGCGGCAGGTAGGCGTATGCCAGATTGCAGGCAGGTACATTGAAGCCGCAGCAAATTCGGCGCGGAGCCGGCCACTCGGCCTGCAACAAATTGTCGCAGAAGTTACTCTCACTCAGGCGCGCGGCAGCCAGGCGCTGCATATCCACATCGGCATACACCACACTCAGGCTGCGCGAGAAAGGAACATTCTGCCCGGCCGGGCGACCATTCACCGCCAGCATGGCAGAGCCGCCGCACACGCCGTCTTGCGTACTCTCACCCACACCGGCACCGGCGTGAACATAAGCCGCCACACAGCTGCCACTGCGTGCCAGCACTTGTGTACGCGTGTACTCCGCGCGCCCTGCAATGGCGATAGCCGCAGCGGGGTTCAGGATGACGCGAGCCCCCTGCATGGCCAGTCGGGTGGAGGGCGGGAGCAGTGCCGTGGCATCATCCCCAATTTCCACGCCGAACTTCAATTCATCGTTCACCTCGAATATGAGGTCCGTGCCGATGGGGATTCGGCTACCATCCGGGGAGATACACACCTCGTCGCCGGTAAGCAAGGCTGCGGGGGAGAACTGGCGGCGCTCATAGCTTTCGCGCTTGTTCGGTATCACGCTCTTGGGCACAAAGCCCAGCACCGCGCCCCCCTGCACCACGGCAGCGACATTGAAGAGCTTGTCATCTATCAGCAACGGCAAACCGACTACGGCCACGATGGGCAAATCCGCCGTTTCGGCAGCAAAGCGATTGAGCGCGCTCTCGGCAGATTTCAGCAATGTGGGTTGGAAGAACAAATCAGCACAACCGGCAGAAGTGATACACAGCTCGGGGAACACCACAAGAGCAGCCCCCTGCCCGGCCGCCGTTTTCGCGGCGTCAATCAGTTCCGTCGTATTGTACTCAACATCTGCCACGCGCACGCGGGGCACCGCTGCAGCCAACCTGTAATAGCCGTATGTGCTCATCTCGCCACCTATTCTGACACAAACCGCGGGAATGTCAACCCAAACCCCGGGCGATTTTTCAAAAAGTCGGAATTTTGCACTTGCACCCCCCGACCGCAAGCGCTATACTCAGGCGCGTAAGCTATGAGATGCTGGCACCTGCGCAATGAAATCTGGCAACTGCCCCCGATGGGCGGTATAATGGGTATACTCAACGTCACACCCGATTCATTCTCAGACGGCGGGCAGCACGCCACAACCGATACCGCGCTGTGCCATGCGGCTCACATGCTGGCGGAGGGAGCACACATCATCGATGTAGGGGGTGAATCCACCCGCCCCGGAGCCACACCGGTACCGGTAAGCGAAGAAATGCGCCGCGTGCTGCCGGTCATCGAAGCGCTGCGCGCTCAGTACCCTGCCGTGCGAATCTCCATCGACACCCGCCACGCCGAGGTCGCAGCCGCAGCCCTGCAGGCGGGTGCCGACATCGTGAATGACATCGGCGGTCTGGCAGAGCACTCCATGCGCGAGCTCTGCGCCACTCACCCCTGCGGCATCATCCTCATGCACATGCAGGGTACGCCCGCCACCATGCAGCAGGCACCGCAATACAACGATGTGGTGGCCGAGGTGCGCGACTTCTTCACTCACCGAGTGAAACTGGCAGAGCAAGCCGGCATAGACCGGCGGCGTATCTGCCTGGATCCCGGCATCGGGTTCGGCAAGACCACCGAGCACAATCTCGCCCTTATAGCGCACCTGGCCGAGCTTCGCGTCGATGACCTGCCGCTCATGATGGCACTGTCGCGCAAGCGTTTTATCAGCAGCATTCTGGGCAGCAACGCCCCGGCAAAAACCGACCCGCTGCCGACGGTGGCGCTCTCCCTGCTGGCGGCTGAACGAGGGGCTGACCTGCACCGCGTGCATGACATCGCCCCCCTGCACCAAGCCCTCACGCTGCGCCACGCCCTCAACCATTAACACTCAAGCTTGAACATGAACGCCCCGTAATCTCACTCGAGATACGGAGCGTTCACTGCTTTCAAAATTCAGACACTCAATTATCGGCAGCTACACCACCGAACATGAAATGAAGAATACTGCGCAGAGTATACGCCTGAGCCCGGCAAAATGCAAGTCTTAATTTGTTTTTTGGGGATTTTTACGCGGTGGTTGGAGAGGAGTCTTTTTTCTGATAGTTTGCGTTGTTTTGACGCAGCGCGTTCTTGACGCAGGAGGTAGCGCACGGTATAATCCGCACAGCAATGAGCGAGACTCTACTCAAGGTGAACAATCTGAGCGTGGAATTCCGAACCCGCGCCGGGGTGAACTATGCCGTGAACGATGTGAGTTTCGAGCTGCGACGGGGCGAAACCCTGGGTATCGTGGGCGAGAGCGGCTCCGGCAAATCGGTGACCTGTTCAGCCCTCATGGGGCTGCTGCCGCGGCCGCCGGCCCACATAGCGCCACAGGCTACGGCCCTTTTCGGTGGGCGCGACCTGCTGCGCATGCCCGAGCGCGAACTGGCCGGCCTGCGGGGTAACAGCATCTCCATGATTTTTCAGGACCCCATGACAAGCCTCAATCCCTGCATGACCATCGGGGACCAAGTGGCAGAACCGCTCATCATTCACCGCGGCATGCGCCGCAAAGAAGCCCTGAAGCTCGCTATTGAAGAACTGGAGCGCACCGGGATACCGAACCCGGCCGAACGGGCAAAAGCATACCCGCATGAGTTTTCCGGCGGAATGCGCCAGCGCGTGATGATTGCCATGGCGCTCATTACACGCCCGCAATTCCTGATTGCCGATGAACCCACCACCGCACTCGATGTCACGGTGCAAAAGCAAGTGCTTGATTTGCTGCGAGCCCGACAGCAGGAGCTCGGCACAGCGATTATTCTCATCACCCACGACCTCGGCGTCGTACGGCAATATGCGCACCGCATTCAGGTCATGTACGCCGGCAGCGTGGTGGAAAGTGCTCCGACCGAAGAACTGCTGCTGCAGCCGCGGCATGCCTACACCCGCTCACTGATGGCCTCCCGCCCCGGCATGCAGTCGCGCGGGCAGCGCCTGCAGACGATTCCCGGTCTGCCGCCCACGCTGCGCCGCCCCATTACCGGCTGCGCCTTCAAGCCACGCAATATCATGGGCCAGCCTGAACTCTGCCTGACAGAGAGCATACCGCCCCTCATTGAAATATCGCCCGGTCACTTGGTCAGGAATTGCCCGGGCTGCCTGAGTACCGCCACATCATGAAAAAATTATTCGCCATTCTTTCTGCCGCTCTCTCTGTATCTGTCAGTTCGGCTCAGACCGACGAGATCCCTCAACCGATAACCGAGCCGGAGCCCACCGCCGCCGCACCTGCCGCGGAACCGGCTGTCACCCAGCCGCACCCCGGCGCAGCCCACCTGGAACCGGCTCTGGAGTTCGCGATGACCTGCGAAGAACTGGCTACACTGCTTCAGCCGGTGACGGACTGGAGCACGGCCAACAAAGCAGCACCACAGGCAGAAATAATCGTCAATCGCCTGGCCGCCATACTCGACAAGATGGCGCAGCTCCCGCCCCCCACGCCGGAAATCGAGCAATATGTGGCAGAGCAACTCTCCAAACTCGACTCCGCCGACATCGCTGAGCGCTCACTGGGCAAGGTTATTGACCTTCTGACCCAGGTAGACCCGCCCTGCTACGGTGCCAGAGATCTCACAGAGCCGCTGCAGCGCCTGGCAGAGCTGCTGATGGGCGGGGTGTAAGCGCTCTCATCACGGCGACTGGGCTGTCGGGGTTTCAGGCAGGCGGTACACCGGCTGAGCGTCATCCACCTGCACCACGGTGACCGCCTCGCCACTCACGGATTGGCGCACATCCTCCGGCACCCCGGGCAGTAAAATACAGCGGGAAGCCCCGCTCTCTCGCAGCACATCCGCGAGCTCCGGCGCCAAGTCTTCATTGTGCCCGAAAATGAGCTCATCGGCCCGCCGCTCCTCGGGCGACAGGCGGTTGTAGGTCAGAGCCGCCGCATGGCCCACGCAAAGCACCTTGCTGCCGTCCGGCCGCTGCCATAGCACAACGGGTGAGCTGTTGTGCACGAGCTCGCGCGACAAATACGCCGGTGGAGAATAAACGGTATACACACCGGCCGGTGTTTCGAAGCGCTGCACGGAGGTTTCGTGTTCAGGCAGTTGCAGCACACGAACACCGGGCCAGCTATATTTTACCAATCGGGCGGCAGCGGCCTGCTCTTTCGGAGTACCCTGCGTGATAAGGGCCGCGGGCTGACAGCCGCTGAAAAAGAGCATCGGCTCCGTGGTGAAGCGGGTTGAGGCACCGCCGGCCATGTTGATAACCAGACCGGGGTTGCCCAGCATCACAAAGCTCTCACCATAAGAAGCACTGCCTACCAGCATCGTCTCAGGCGGTGCGGAATCCGTCAGCGGCATATAGGCCATGGGCAGCGAACCGAAAAAGCCCACCACCGCCAGCAGCGCGGAGCAGCACTTCAGCGCACACCAATCCAGTACCGCCCCCAGCCAAGGGATACCACCGCCTATGGCAGCCAGCAAGCCGGCACCCATCACCGGTGCCAACAGCGGCGCTATCGCCATGTTGGTCAGGAAACTGTACGGCGTGACCGTGTGGAAAAACACCGCCGTGATAGGCAGCGACACCACCCAGGCCGACAGCGACACAATCACATTGCCTCGCAGCGCATAATCCAAGCCGCACAGCCAGTCATGCCGGCGCGAGTAAAGACGGCGCGGCAGGTAGGGGTCGGGCCGCAGCCAGGGCGACTCATTCATGCAAATTCTCACCCCTGCGCCGATACCGGCATACACGGCAAACGAAAGCACAAACCCCGCATTGCCCAGCTGCCAAGGCTCCAGCAGCAGCAATGACAGTGCCGAAAAACACCAGATATTGAGCATGCTTACCCGCCGCGCCATGCATCGCCCCAGCAACACCAGAACGACCATGCCATACGCTCGCAACGCCGGTACCGCCAAACCGGTAACCAGCACATACAGCCCGGCCACGATGATGACCAGCAACGCCTGGGTGCGCATGCGAAGGCGTAAAACTCGCCCCAGCAGATACAACAAACCACTCACGATACCGACATGTAACCCGCTCACCGCAAAAGCATGCAGACACCCGCCGCGCTTAAAGGTATTCAACACTTCTGCATCGGCACCGCTCTTGTCGCCCAGCGCAAGTGAACAGAGCACCTGGCGGCGCCAATCAGACTCCGTACCGGGCGGCATCAGATTGCTCAACAGGTACTCACGCACCGATTCAGCCAGACCTCGCACCGTATGCAATGAGAAGGATAAACCGAGATATTCCGCACTCTGCACCCTCAAATCAGCGGCCAATCCCTGACTGTGCTGCCAAGTGGCGTTGTCGAACATACCCTTCACGGGTGCAGGGCGGAGTTCTCGCGGCTCGGCATAGACCGCAATCCGGTCACCGGTAGAGCCGGGAATTGTCCCGCGCAGGGCAACACGGGTTCCCGTCAAGCCGGTATCGAGTATACAACCGCGCGACAACTTGCGCTCAATCACGCCCTCAAGATACACATAGCCATCTTGCTGCAGGCGGTCGCGCAGTTCCTCGCGCCCGCGCTGCTGAATATCGGCCTGAAGAAAAGCAATCCCCGTGCACAGCAGCGTGCAGATAAAGTGCCGCCACAATTTCAGGCTGTGAGCCAATAGCAGAACCGCCACCGTCAGCGCCCACCACTGCCCGCCCAGCAAGCACCCCACCACTGCCAAAAGCGGCAATAAAAGCGGCGCACTGACGCACAGGCGTCTCAGCGAGCTGAGCAGTGTTTCGTTCCCCTGCATGTGGGCGATGAGAGCAAACAATATCAGCGATACACCATCACCGGGCCGGTAATGGCGGATTGAACATCGCGCACCTTCCGCACAACACCCGCGAAAAGCGCTGCGGCGCGATCCACCTCGTTAGCTGTGGTGAAGCGATTGAATGACAAGCGCAGGCTCTCGCGAATCTGCGCATCCGGCAAGCCCATGGCCTGCAGCACATGGCTGGGGTGCGGCTCAGCACTGGTGCAGGCTGAACCGGTCGAGCAAATGAAACCGGCCGGTTCAAGCAGCAGTGACAGCGACTGTGCACTGCAGCCGGGCACGCGCATATTGAGCACATGCGGCAAGCGCGGAGCTCCGGCTCCATTCACCACTATTTCGATACCGGCTGCACTCAGCGCCTGCACAAAGCGCTCTCGCAAGACTGACATCGCCGCGCACTGTTCAGCGGCAGCCATGGCCAGCTCGGCCGCCTTCCCGAAACCGACAATCCCGGCCACATTCTCCGTACCGGCGCGGCGGTAGTCCTCCTGCGCGCCACCGGTCAGCAAGGGGCGGAACTCTGTTCCCCGGCGCACGTACAGGCAGCCTACCCCCTTGGGGCCATGCAGCTTGTGAGCCGAAGCCGAGGCAAAATCTATGGGGTACTCATGCAGATTGACCGGCACTTTACCGGCGGCCTGCACCACATCCACATGCACGCGGGCTCCGGCTGCCGCCGCGGTTGCACACAGGGTACGCACGGGTTGGATGACGCCGGTTTCATGGTTTGCCCAGGCAAAACTCACCCCATCATGACCGGGCAGCGCCTCTTTCCACTCAGGCACATCCACCTGACCATTCGAGAGCACGGGGGCGGCCTCGCCCTTGGCTGTGCGCAGGGTGGCCGGATGTTCCGTTGCCGTGGTCAGCACCGAGCTGAATTGAGCCAGCGCGGCATTCGTTGCCTCCGTGCCGCCGGCGGTGAATATCATTTCATCAGGGTCGGCCCCCAGCAGAGCGGCGACCTGCTCACGGGCCTGCTCAATGGCGCGGCGCACCTCTTTCGCGGGGCCGTAGGCTGCCGAGGGGTTGAAATAGGCGCCCTGCAAAAAGGGCAACATTGCCTCTAGCACCTGCGGCGCCAGAGGGGTGGTGGCATTGTTATCCCAGTATATCATATTATTTCAATGTTCCCATAGCAGAACGACGGATTTTCATTAAACAAAACACAACACCCCTTGCGCCTGCGGTGCCCGAGGTGTTGTGCTTTGAAAATCCTTCAAACCATGCTTATTTAAGCGCGGCTTCGATGCCCTTCTGGAGCTCATCGTTCATCGCACCGGAGTCACTATCGGACATCCCCATGGCAGTGTTGTCAAGCTCAGAGATACGCTCCTGTTCCTCCTCAATTTTGGCATCGAGCTTCTCGATGTGGGGGGCAAAGCGCTTTTCAGCAGCCTCCATGAACTCGCTATCCTCGGGCTTAGGCGTTTCTTTCTTGCTCTTGCCGTCAAGGTTGTAAAGCTTCACCAGCTGCTTACCGGCCTTCTTGCCGGACTTCTTGTCCTTCACCTTTTTGAGGATAGAGAGAGCCTTCTTCTTGCGAGCCATCTTGGTGCTCCAATAGCGGTTAGCAGCTTTCTTGAGGGCTTTCTCGTCCACTTCGGGCTCCTTTTCTTCTGCGCTTTCTTCCTCAGCAGCAGTCTCTTCAGTGGTGGCGGGTTCAGCGTCATCCTGAGCAAACACCATCGGGGTGCATGCAAACAGGCCGAGCAGCATCAGGTATGCGAGCGGTTTCATAGTATTTCAGAATGAATGTAAAAGTTGTATGCAGAATAATCCACACTTAATCTTCGCGCACATATTGCCAGATACCGACATTAAAGTCAAGCAGTTTCAGTTCACACAGTCAGGAAAAACTATCGAATCAACCTCAAGAAAATGTGAAAAATCCTCCTACCGGAATGCAGCTTCCTCGGCATATTACCGCCATGGGAAAGCTGTTTTTTTTGCGCATCGGTTGCGATTTTGCTTGCAGGCAAGCGGGTGAAAGGGTAGAATGACACGTATGAAGAAGAGCATCCGACTGGGTACACGCGGCAGCGAACTTGCACTGAAGCAGGCAGAACTTGCCACAGCAGCAATAAAAGCAGCAAACCCTGACCTGAATGTTGAGGTCGTGGTTATTCACACCGATGGCGATGCTCGCACCGACATACCGTTGTGTGAGGTTAACCGGGCTGCCGGCACGCAAGACAAAGGGGTGTTTGTAGCCGCTATCGAGCGCGCTCTGGCTGCGGGTGAAATCGATTGTGCCGTGCACAGTCTCAAAGACATGCCCGGCGAGCAGGATTCAGCCTTCGAGCTGGCAGCTATCCTGCCCCGCGAGGAGATATGGGATGCTCTGGTGCTTAAACCCGGTGCCGACATGAACCGACTGCGCCTGGGCACCAGCAGTGTGCGCCGCGCGCAGATGGTGCGCACATACTGGAGCGGCACGGCCGAAACCGTGAACATTCGCGGCAATGTGACCACCCGCCTGCGCAAGCTGCTGGCTGACCCGACCATGGATGGCGTCGTTCTCGCCCGTGCCGGGTTGAACCGCCTGGGGTACACGGGAGATTCCCTCACGATTGACGGCACTCAGTTAAGCATTGTCGACATGGGGAAAGATTCCTTCATGCCCGCGCTCTGTCAGGGTGCCATAGCACTGGAAATCCGCCGGGATGATGCCGAGACCCGCGCCATCGTTGCCCCTGCGAACGATTGGGAAAGTGCGCTGCAGGTGCGCGCTGAGCGAGCCTTTTTGGCGGCGCTTCAGGCCGATTGCTCGGTACCGGTAGCCGGTTATGCGACAGTGAACGGCGATTTCATGATGTTCCGCGCGATCTATTTCACGCCGAACGGCATGCCGGTGCGCATAACCCACCGCGGCCCGTCAGATGACCCCGAACAACTCGGGCGCGATGCTCACGCCAAGTTGTTGCAATTCCTGAGCTGAGAAGCATTTTCATCACCTTTATCCCCCCTCTCGTCCATGACCGTAACCACACTCACCTATCACAAGTTCGATGATTGCCTGTGGATTCGCTGCGCAAGCCGTGGCTGTTTCGTGAACAGCCCGGCTCTCAAAAATCTTGCCGAACGCTACCTCGAAAGCGGAGGCAACACCATCGTGGTTGACCTCGAAGTCTGCCCGGGGGTGGATTCCACCTTCATGGGAACCCTGGCCGGACTGGCACGCAAGTGCATGGCGGCAGGTGGTTGCGTGCAGATAGCCAGCCCCACTCTGCGCACGCGGGACGCCATGGAGAGCCTGGGGCTTGACATGCTGCTGGAGCTCGATCCGGTAGATGCGCCTTGGTATGCCACCCTCATGGAGCGCCGCAGTGTGCTGGCGCAAGATACCGAGGCTGCGGTAGAAGAAGAACACCGCGACATGAGCGAAATTGACCGCACCCGCCACGTGCTCGAAGCTCACAACACCCTGCGCTCAATGAGCAAGAAGAATGACGAAACATTCGGTTATGTATGCGAGACGCTGGAGGAAGACCTGCAGCGCCATATCGACCAGGGTGACGATGACACCTGATGCCCACGGAACGACAGCTCTATGCAGATGCTTACCGCGCCCTGCTTGAGCAGGTGCAAATAAGCTACGGCTGTGCCGAGGCAGATGATGAACTGCCCCTGCCCGGCGAGCTGGAGGTGCAGGCGCTCTGGCATGGCGGCCTGCTGGGTCATGATGGGCAGACGCTGCGCCACGGGGTTGTGCGCATACTCGATTTCGGGGAATGGAACCGCGGCGCCGGACCGGATTTTCAACGCGCCGAAATTGAAATCAATGGGGCGCGCATGCGCGGGGATATCGAAATTGACCCCTGCGCGCAGGATTGGGAGCACCACGGCCACGGGGCAAACCTTGCCTACACCAACGTTGTGCTGCATGTGGTGCTCAGCCCGCCACCGGCCGGGTGGTACACCCGCAACGCAGAGCACCGCGACATTCCCGTACTGCCCATACCGCCGCAGGTAATCCGCACAGCCATGGGGTTGGGTACACCGCCACCGCGCGACTGCGGTGGGCTATGCCGCGAACCGCTGGCCGACAAAAGTGCCGCGCAGCTAGAGTTGCTGCTGCGCTCGGCTGCCGCCTATCGTGCTCAGAACAAGCGCAAGGTATTCAGCCGCAAGGCCGATGTGTTAGGCGAATCTCAGGCGTGGTTCGAAGCCTTCGCCGAGACGCTCGGCTACAAAATCAACAAGGTGCCCATGCAGCTGCTGGCGCGCCGGGCACCGCTGGCCGCCCTTCGCCGGGCAGATGCCGAAGGGCTACTGCTGGGTACAGCCGGATTTCTGGTTCCGGTCCTGCCGGCAAAGGCTGATATCGACGCCCGCAGCTACCACCGCCGCGTGTGGGATGCCTGGTGGCCGCTGCGTGAGCGTTATCAACTGGCAGAAGAACGGGCACTGCCTTGGCGCTATGCCCCGCTGCGCCCTGCCAATCACCCGCACCGACGCGTGGCAGCGCTGTCGATTATCGCCTCGCGCTGGCATGACATTGAGCCCCTCTTGCATGCGGAATCAGCCCGTGAACTGAGCCGACTGCTCACCGGCCTGCAGCACCCCTACTGGAGCCACCGTTGCTCCCTGCCCTCCGCAGAACTGAGCAAATCGGTAGCTCTCATCGGCGAAGAGCGCGTGAAGGATTTTCTAGTTAACCATCTCTATGTGCAGGATGAAGCGCCCTTCGCATGGTCTACCTACCTGAGCCTGAAGAACAGCGACATCCCGCAGCGCGTGCAGCTCACAGCCCGCCGCCTGTTCGGTGAACGCGAGGATATACGGCCCCTGCTTCGGTATATGTACATTCAGCAGGCGCTGCTGCAGATAGACACCGACTTCTGCGCCCTGCATCCCTGCCGCGACTGCTACTTCCCCGAGCAGCTCAACAGCTGGTGCATGCTGTAACGTGGCGACGGAGCCATGTTACTCACAAATCTGCACCCTGCTGCCGCATGGCAGGGCGCGATAAAGCGGTTCACACGCCACACGCGGCAGGCGGATACAGCCGTGCGAGGCCGGGCTGCGGTAGATATCGCCCACATGCAGCCCCACTCCGCACCAAGTCAGGCGCATAAAGTAGGGCATGGGACAGCCGTACAGGTTGGAATGATGGTCGATGTGTTTCTGCAATATACTGAAATTACCGGTAGGGGTTCGCTTGCGCCCACGGCCGGTACAGACGGGGAAATCCATCGCCACCTGACCATTCACCAAGTAAAGCCCGCGCTGCGAACCGAGCAGAATCTTCACCTGTCGCGCGCCTTCCTGCTGCATGAGCGCAGGGTTCATCCACACACTATGTGTCAGCGGGTAGGTAGGCAGTGCTGTGAATTCAGCATGACTCGGCGGTAGCTCGCCCGCTACCCCCTGCAATTTATACCCGGTGAGAGCGCCACCGCTCCGCGAGCTCACATACCAGCCCCCGAGTTTGCCCGAGGTTGTGACCTTCGCCTGCACGGGTGCCCTGTGTACAAGAGCCTGCTCAGCATGCTCTGCACAGCCCCACAGCAGCACGGCCACAGGTAGTAGCCCCGAAATTTTCAGGTACTTTTTCATGCTGCACATTGTAACTCTAACGACAAGGGCACGCGAGAAGTTATCGTAAACAGTTGGGCAATATCAGATATTTTTCCTTTTTTATAAAAAAGTTAGTTCATTCTTACTTTTAGTCTTGCCAACGATTCCGAATTATGCTAATCTCTGCGCAGAGAGTTAGCTTCGACAAACATTAAACAGAAAGGAACCCGTAAACATGAACGCAACCATAGCAAAAATAACGGCGCGGGAGATACTGGATTCCCGCGGGAACCCGACGGTAGAAGCAGAGGTGCAGCTAAGCAGCGGAATCGTGGGCGTAGCCTCGGTACCGAGTGGCGCCTCCACGGGCGAACACGAAGCCTGCGAGCTGCGCGACGGCGACAAAGGGCGCTACCGCGGCAAGGGTGTGCAGCAGGCAGTTACGCACGCCAACAAAGACTTGGCACCGGCCCTCATCGGCCTTGATGCCCGCGAGCAGATTATCCTCGATACCGTCATGCGCGAGGTGGATGGCACCCCGAACAAATCGCGGATGGGCGCCAACGCCATACTGGCCATATCGCTGGCCACAGCGCGAGCCGCAGCGCAAGCCACAGGGCAACCTCTTTACCGCTATCTTGGCGGACCGAATGCTCACATTCTGCCCGTGCCGATGATGAACGTGCTCAACGCCGGTGCTCACTCAGACGCCCCGATCGACTTCCAGGAGTTCATGATAGTGCCGCGAGGGCTGCCCAGCTTCCGCGAAGCCCTGCGCTGCGGTGCGGAGATATTCCATGAGCTCGCAGCTGTACTGCGCAAGCAGGGACTGAGCACAGCCGTGGGCGATGAAGGCGGCTACGCCCCGAACCTGAAGAGTGCAGAAGCCGCGCTGGATGCCATCATGACCGCCATTGAGCGCGCCGGTTACCGCCCCGGCGATGAGGTAGGACTGGCACTTGATGTAGCAAGCTCGGAGTTTTACGATGCGGAGAGCGGCCTGTACGTCTTCCGCAAGAGTAGTGGGGAGAGCCTGAGTGCCGCAGAGCTGACGGAATACTACAAGGGACTGCTCGACCGCTATCCCATCGTCTCCATCGAAGACGGTTGCGCCGAAAATGACTGGGATGGTTGGAAGCTGCTCACCGACAGCCTCGGCAAGCGCTGCCAGCTTGTGGGTGACGACCTCTTTGTGACGAATGTCGACTTCCTGCGCCGCGGTATCGAGGCCGGAGTGGCGAACTCCATCCTTGTAAAGCTCAACCAAATCGGCAGCCTGAGTGAAACATTCGAGGCCGTGCGGTTGGCGACCGGGAGCGCCTATAGCGCTGTTATCTCGCACCGCAGCGGTGAAACGGAGGATTCATTCATCGCCGACCTGGCAGTTGCCACGAACACCGGGCAGATTAAGACCGGCTCCCTCTCTCGTGCTGACCGCCTGGCGAAGTACAACCGCCTGCTGCGCATTGAAGAACAGCTCGGCAGCGCCGCACGCTACGGCATAGCACGGCCTTAACTCCCGCTTAAAAAGCCCCGGCCTTGAACTCAAATCGGCAACTTCGTTTGAAGTTGCCGATTTGTTTCAGAACTTAATCTTCCTCGGAGAAGGAGATATCGACCTTCTTTCGTTTCCAGGCCTTTACAAAATCCTTCTGGAGCTGTTTAGCGTTTTTGTGCGGGGTAATGAGGTGCTCTGCCGCCTCCTCGGGAGAGGCACCATCAAGCAGGGCCTGCATGTATTTCTTGATAGCCTCGACCCCCTTCTTGCCGTCCAGGTGCACGTAGAACGTGACAATCATGGTAGCGAGCAAATAGGTATCCTTGCCGCGGGGCATGTAGGAATACATATCCTGCTGGCTCATGGTGAAGAAATCCGTGAGCGCAAACGGGAAATCGAGAGCCCCCTGCTCGGCGCGCTCTTCAGCACGGTTCAGAATAACTGAAAAACAGCGCGAAAATTCGAGGTCCTCACCCACATAAGGCACGAAACCGATATATTCGGCCCACCCTTCATTGCACCAGATGGGCATATTGTTATAAAGGAAATTCTGGTGAGTCAGCTCATGTACCAGCGTATGGGTCTGAATATCATTGCTCACAACCATCCCCTTCTCATTGAGCCCCAGAGAGGGAAACGGCACAATAACCTTATCCTGTGCGACATCGGCCGCAGTAATGGCACCCTGCTGACCGGGGCGACGGCGCAGAGCAAAACTGAACACACCGGAGGAGTTCTGCGGGCCGCCATTCTGATAATAGGCCGCCATCGTAGGCCAGAGTTCCACGCGGTATTTCTTCTCGCTGCGCTCCTCCTCCGTACGCGGCACCGGCAGCACTTCACCTACGGCCTTGTTCGCCTCGTACGCGCACTCGAAAAGACGCCCCACAGTGGTGCAGGCATTCGGGTCGAGCGCTACCGGAGTGAAGAAGATGTAATTATTAGTCTCATAGACAAACATATTGCCCTGTTTGGGGCTCTCTTGCAGGGTCGTGTCATCCGGCACAGGAACTTTGGTGGGCCAGCCGGACGGGGACTTGGCCCGCACATTGCGCACCCCCTGCTCGCGAAGCTCCTTTTTCTTCTGCTGAGCGGCCTTGCCGACATTGCGTTTCTTGCTCTTTTTCTTCTTTACTTCGCGCTGTTCGAGCTTGTTTTCCGTATAGGCGGATTCCTCTTGCGCCGATGTGAGCGGACACACCGACAACAGCAACATAACAGACAACAGGTGGATGAGAACTTTCATTAACTGAGAATCTGCCATATTCGCCCCCCGTTGACAAGCAAAAAAACTTCTCCGAAGTAAGTTTTTAGCCTCAGTTTGCTTTTTTCTGTTGGCAAAGGTTAAATAAATGTGCTAGAATAATGGCGCATGAGAACAGCCGACTGTAAACGTACCACAGGAGAAACCGATATTGCGCTGGAGCTGAACCTCGACGGCACCGGCCGCGCCGATGTGCACACCGGTCATGCCTTTTTCGACCACATGCTCAATCTCCTGGCCCGTCACAGTCTGATTGACCTGAGCCTGACCTGCCACGGCGACCTGGAGGTGGATGCCCACCACACCATCGAAGACACCGGAATTGTGCTGGGTGAGTGCCTGCTTGCCGCTCTGGGCGATAAGAAAGGAATTCGCCGCTACGGTTGCGCCTACGTTCCCATGGATGAAACGCTCTGCCGCTGCGTCATCGACCTGTCCAACCGGCCCTATCTGGAGTTCCGGGCCTTCCCCGGCGCGGCAGATGCCCCCAACATGCCGCTCTCGCTCACGGTGGAGTTCCTGCGCGCCCTTACCAACAACTTACGCTGCAACCTGCACATAGAGGTATTCTACGGCATGGACGGCCACCACATTGCCGAGGCTGTTTTCAAGAGTCTGGCACACGCCCTGCGACAGGCGGCGGAGCTCGACCCGCGAACCGCCGGCATGATTCCCTCCACCAAAGGCACACTCTGAAGGCTATACAACCATGAGCACTCTCGGCATCATCGACTACGGAGCAGGCAATCTTTCGAGTGTCTGCAACAGCTTTCGCGCCGTCGGCGTAGAAGGGCGACTGGTGCGCAGTGAAAGCGACCTGGAGGGGCTCACCCATCTGGTACTGCCCGGCGTGGGTGCGTTCGGCGACTGCTCTCGAGCCCTGCACGAACAAGGGCTGGCAGAGCCCATACGCCGATGGATTGCCGCAGACCGCCCCTTCTTGGGTATCTGTATTGGCTATCAGATTCTCTTTGAAAGCAGCGAGGAAACCCCCGGCGCGCCCGGACTCGGGATTTTCCGCGGGCATGTACGCCGCTTTCCCGATTGCGGCCTGAAGATACCGCACATGGGCTGGAATGCCGTCACCCCCCTGCACCCTGAGGCCCCTATATGGCAGGGCATGGGTGAAGCACCTTATTTCTACTACGTTCACTCTTATTACCCTGAGCCGGAGGACACAGCCGTAGTGGCTGCCACCACACACTACGGCAGCACCTTTGCGGCTGCGGTGTGCCGTGGCCGACTGATAGCCACGCAGTTTCACCCCGAAAAAAGCCAGCAACTCGGGCTCAGACTTCTGTCCAACTTTCTCTCTCTCTGACTTATTACCGTGAAAACCATCGATCGCTACATACTCAAACAGCTCATTGCCGTGACCTTTCTGGGCGTGATGTCACTCACGCTGCTCATGCTGCTGGGTCAGCTGTTCAAAGAACTTCATACCCTGCTGGTGGAAAGCGGGGCCCCGCCCTCCATCGTGTTCGACTTCATTGTACAGGTGATACCCTTCTCGCTGACATTCTCCGTACCGTGGGGTTTCCTGACCGCTGTACTGCTGGTGTACGGGCGCCTGGCTGCCGACAATGAGCTGACCTCCATGCGCATGGCCGGCCTGAGTCTGTGGCGCCTGAGCATGCCGGCTATCGGCATGGGTGTAGCGCTCTCGCTGCTGTGCTATTACATCAACATCGAGGTTGCCCCCAGGGGCAAGAACGCCATGAGCGATTTGGTCATGAAAGCCGCTATCGACAACCCTCGCAACCTGCTCACAGCAGGCGGCGGTGAGACCAAGCTCAACGATGTGCGCCTGTATGTGGAAGGACGCGACGGTGATGTGATGAAAGGGGTACACATATACCCGTTGAACGACGATGGCGCCTCCAAAACCGGCATGGGAGGTTTTGCAGCCATGCATGCCAAGAGAGCCACGGTCGGTGAGTTCGATGTAAAAACCCGTATACTCAGCCTGGTGCTGTACAATGCCACGATTGAGCACGCAGATGGAAACGCCACCAACCTGGTCATGACGGAAGAGATGCCCCTGCAGGTTCACGTTCCCATCCGCACGCGCCGCAAACTGAAGCCCAATCGCTTCACCAACTCACAAATTGCAGACGAAATGGCTCACTGGGAGATTGTCCGTCAAACCTCTATCGGGGTAATGTCACATTATACGCTGGCTGCGGAATCCCGCGCGGAGTCCCCCCTGTTCCCCTGTGCAGCCAATTTATGGTCAGCAGCTAAAAGCGACACATCTTACTACCATGAAAACATGAACAAGAAAACGGAGCGAGCCTTCCGCACAGAAGGCTTGCAGCGCGCCTCATTTGCCTGCGCCTGCTTCGTGTTCTCGCTCATCGGTGTACCGCTGGCCATTACTGCCCGCCGAAAGGACACCTCCACGGGTTTTGCACTCGGCATTATCGTAGCGGCCGTCTATTTCGTCGCGCTGGTCTTCTGCGAACTTTCTCGCAAAGCCGGCGGTATCACGCCCTATATCGTGCTCTGGCTGCCGAACATCCTGTGCGCCGCTTTTGCCATTTGGCAACACAATAAGGCCAAATTCCGTGGGTAACACACACGGCGTTCGCGCCTCAGATTTTAACGGCACTCAAATTATGTGCTTGCATTTCTGAAAAAATCAGGCATAATGAGCGCAGCAGCTGCCAGAGAACGGGCAGCAGAGCTCAATCTTACATAAATATGAAAACGCTCAAGAGATTCGTACTTGTAGGTGCCCCGGCCTCCGGCAAGGGTACGCAGTCTAACTTCCTTTCCGAGACTTACGGCCTCAAGCCGCTGAGCACCGGCGCCCTGCTGCGCGCTGAGATTGCTGCCGGTTCCGAGCTGGGTCTGGAGGCCAAGAAGTACATGGACGCCGCCATGTTCGTACCCGATGAGGTAGTGAACGGCATCGTGGCTAAGTGGCTGGGCGAGAACAAGGATTGCGGCTGCCTGCTCGACGGCTATCCCCGCACCGTCTCCCAGGCTGAGACTCTGGACGCCAACCTGACCTCCATGGGCCTGGGTGTTGACATCGTGATTTACCTCAACGTGTCCGCCGAGCTCATCGAAGCCCGCATGCTCAAGCGCAAGGCTTGCCCCGCTTGCGGCGAGACCACCCGCAACGGTGAGGAGGTATGCCCCAAGTGCGGTGGCGCCATGATTGTGCGCACCGACGACAACCCCGAGGCTTTCGCCAAGCGCCGTAAGGACTACGAGACTCTGACCGTCCCCGTGGTGGAGCACTACCGCGCCCAGGGTAAGGTGGTTCAGATTGACGTGGTGGAAGAAGGCGAGCCTGAGGACGTCTCCGCCCGCATCGCCGCCGCCGTGCGCAGCTACTGCGAGAAGTAAAGCCACTCCACAACACATTTCAATCGCAAGAGCTCTCCGTCCCGGAGAGCTCTTTTTTTACGTGGTGTAAACGCACTTTTATCTTTACATGAAGGGAAAAAATTCTATAATGAGAGCACTTATGAATATGCGCACCACCCTTATGATGATGGCCGCCACTATGGCGCCCCTCTATGCCCAGGAACCTGCAGAAAGCACCGCTCAGGTCTATGCCCGCCTGACAGCCCCGGCCGCGGCTACAACCGCCACGGTTGAACAACGTGCTGCTGCCTACCCCGCCCTGAGCGTTCTGCCCGCGGATGTTGAAGCCGTACTCACGGTAAACCGCCTTGCTGAGATATGCCAGAGCGTTCCCGTTGCATTCGGCGCCGACCCCGAAGACGCACCGGCCGAGCTGAGCATGCTTGACAGCTTTGCCATTGCCTCCGGCAAAGGTTCCGCTGAGCTCTGCAAACACATCGCAGCCATTTACGCCGGCGCCGGTGAAGAAGGCGAGGAAGTGCAGGAATTCTTCACCCACTGGAGCAACAAGGCCACCACTCCCGCCGGGGCAATCATCGGTAAGCTGAGCCAGGCCTATGTCGCCGCGACCAAGGCTGCCGCCGTCGACAGCATTAAGAGCGTAAAAGCCGCCCCCCTGTACGGTGTGCTCACCGCCAAGCCCGAGGGTGCTCAAATGCTTGCCGAATGGAAAGAAATCGCCGTGGACGGCATGCGCGAAGGTATCGGCGAGGAATACGATGACGGCATGCGTGAGGTATACAGCAACAACGGTTACGAAGGTATCAAAATCACGCTGAAGGGCGAAGACCTCATCCACCCCGATGTTGATTTTGACTACAAGACCGGCAACATCACCCGCAAGCCGCTCAGCGATATACAGCTCGCCGCTCGCGAGGCTCTGAACAACCGCACCATCTATGTAGGCATCAAGGTCGAGGGCACCAAGCTCATCGCCGTTGTTACCGAAAATGAAGCTGATTTTGCCCTGCCGACAACCGCTGAGCAATCCGTACTCGCTACAGACAAAGTGAGCAAGGCAGATGCCAACCTGAACCAAGTTCCCTACTTGCTGGGTTATGCCACCCCGGGCCTCGGCGTCGCCAACACGGAGATTCGCCTTGCACCCTTTGTCGGCCTGCCCGGCCTGATGAAAGACATCTTTACCGAGCTGGCAGCCCAGCCCGGTGACCACCAGGCCACCTGGGCAAAGGCCGCACAGGGCACCGAACTGCTCGGCAACACCGCCAAATCCCTGTTGATGCCTGTGTCCACCATGCCCGAAATCATACAAATCTGGGGTAATGGCTCAACCCTGCAGCTGCAGTATGACGGCAACACCCAGGGTGCAAGCTACCAGCCCGGCAAGCTCAGCCTGACCTCCGTGGCCGACAAGCCCGGTACCATCTTCTACGCTGAAAGCACCCCCACCACCTACAACTGCAGTGCCGGCTGTGGTGATATTGTAGACGCTATCGTCAGTGTGGCCGATGGCCTGATTGCCACCGCACCCGCTGAAGCCCAGGCAGAAATCACCCCGACCGTCACCATGGCCAAGCAATTCCTGCCCGAGGTGAAGGAACTCTGCGCCGCCATCGGCAACATCGGCGAAGGTATGGGCAACAGCATGGCTGTGACCATTGACAGCGCCGGCTCCATGCCCATGGTGCTCGGTGGTGCCCCCGGCAACAAGACCGCCATCCCCCGCATTTGCTTCTACTCCGGCGTGACAGACCGCAGCAAGCTGAGCGCTGGCTGGGACAGCATTGTAAAAATAGCCGGCAACGTAGCCGGGAAAATCGGGCAAGACCCCGCCATCGTCAACATGCTGCCCATCGTTCCCGCTCAGACGGCCAACCTCACCACCTACACCGTTGCCATGCCCTGGTTCACGCCTGACATGGTACCCTGTGTAGCCGTGAGCGACACCGCCTTCACCGCCGGTACTTCCAGCGCTTACAACGCCGAAATTGCTACCGCTGCCACGGGCGATACCGCCTTCACCGGCTGCGTGAGCACCATCAAGTTCGGCCCCCTGGCCACCACTGCCCGCGGTATTGCAAACGAGCTGGCCGCTGCCGCACAGGCTGAAAAGGCACCTCTTACACTCGAAGACGAATCGCCGGTTGCCGTGACCGAAGAAGAAGACGAGGACAGTGAGGATTACATCGAAGAGGAAGACTACGAAGAGGAAGACCGCTACACCTTCCACCGCCCCAGCCCCGCTGAAGAGCGCGCTGAAACCGCTGATGACGTGGCGGACACCCTCGAAAATGTAGCCAAGTTCATTGACCGTGTGGATGCCGTCTCCACCATCAACGGCTCCACCCACACCATCCGCATGCAGATTCAGCTCAAAAAGTAAGAATCCGCACAGCCGTATAACTCAAAGCCCCCACCGCAGCAACCGCCGCGGTGGGGGCAAATTGTCAGTACTCACTCGGCGAACCGGGAACGCCCGATAACCGACTGCTATCCTTACCGGCGGTAAGAGGGGGCCGCCTCTTCAGCCTTGAAGTTGTAGAGCGGCTTGAAGATATCGATGACATCCACCGTGGGGTCGATATGGCGAAGAATGGCGTCCATCCCCTTGTAAGCCATGGGCGATTCATCCAGCGTACGCTGCGTAACAGACGTGGTGTAAATACCCTGCATCTGCTGCTCAAACTCAGCCAGAGAGAGCTCGCGGAAAGCCTGTGCACGGCTCATCAGGCGGCCGGCTCCGTGCGGTGCGGACTGGTTCCAGTCATCATTCCCCCTGCCCGTACCGAATATGCAGCCGTCGCGCATGTTGATGGGGATGAGCAGTTTCTCGCCCAGGCGGGCCGAGATAGCCCCTTTGCGCACGATGTTGCTGTCGTGGTCGATGTAGTTGTGGGTGGTGTGGAACATATCCTGCACGTCCAGCCCGAGGCGGCGGATGATGATATCCGCCATGACCTCGCGGTTACGCAGGGCGAAGTTCTGACAGATTTTCATATCATGCAGGTAATTGGCGCGGTCATCCCCCTCCAGGTAGCAGAGGTCGGCAGGAGTATCGGGCGAGAGCTCGCTCCAATGGGCGCGCAGCTCCTTAATCGCGGAGTGAATCTCACGCTGGCACCCCCGGGCCTTCAGGTCGGCGATAAGGGCAGCCTCCGCCGCGCCGCGATCACCTATACCGCTGCGGCGGTCAATGGCCGCCTGCTGGTAAAGCTCACAGACCTGCTTACCCAGATTGCGCGAACCGGAATGGATGATAAGATAGTGGTTGCCCTGCGAATCAGCATCAACCTCCACAAAATGATTACCGCCACCCAGCGTACCAAGCGAGCGCTGCAGGCGCTCATGGCGCTCCAGAGCGCTCAGGCAACGCAGCGATTCAAACTCCGGGAACGGCTCGACAATCTCCCGGTGCACATCCATACCGCTGGGAATATTGCGGTGCATGATATCATCAAGTGCCGCGAAATCAGGCTTCTGCCTGCCGAGTGCCACCGTGAGCATACCACAGCCGATGTCCACTCCCACGATGTTGGGGATGACTTTATCGCCCAGGTCAGCCGTAAAGCCGATGACACAGCCTTTGCCCGCATGCACATCGGGCATGATACGCACCTTGGCCCCGGCAAACGCAGGCTGGGCCAGCAGGCGGTGAATTTGGCGCAAAGCCAGTTCTTCTACTTCATCTGTGTAGATTTTAAGGTTCATGAGTATGATGTTGGTATTTGGTTTTTGTCTGTACTCTGTCTCACGACAGATTAGCGAATCACGGGTAGTCGCAGGGCTGAGTTTACGCCCCGGCAGTCACTTGGTCAAGCTCATATATGAAAATAGCAACTTACTTCGTGTCATACCATTGACAAAGGAGCAATCAGTGCTAATGTATGTGTATGGACATCACCCCCGAACCAACTACACCCGACCCGCAATACCCACAACGCCCGAAGAAGCGCCGACAGCGCACAGTTCCACCTGCACTTGACGGCACGGCTCCACCTGCACTTGGCGGCGAACCATACCCCGTCATCCCGGCCCCTCCCCGCTTCAACAAATGCAGCGGAGTCGTCATGCCGATCGACTTGCCGGAAAACCAGCTGACCAAATCGGAAAGTCGACTTCTGAGCAACATTAAAAAGTATGGAGCCGGAGAAACAAAGGCACGCATTCTGAACACCAGGATAACCAATGAACAGGACGCGAAGGCGCTCAAGAGCCGACTTGCCAAATTTGACAAAATCATTCAGTTCATGAAGGAAAACGCCATTGACATTCCCGAGTGATATGTGCTAAACTCACCCTGTGAAAATATCACCCGAACAAAAACGGGGCATCCCCGTATACCCGACCATTAAGAGGGTGCTTACCACTGTTGCCGCGAGTGCTGCAGCGCTGGTATCGTGCGACCGCCATGTACCGGGCAGTGTGCCGAGCAATGCCCCCGACAACCGCCCCACCGGACAAAGCACCCCGGAGCCGGATGAGCCGGAGGAGCAGCCGCAGCTGCTGGCCGGAGATGTTCCCTATGTGCCTGATTCCGAAGAGATCAAACTGCCTCCCGTGTTTGATAAAGAAGTAGCCGCCGAGGTCGATGCCGTTTTCAACAACACCGACAGTGCTGACAAGCCCGATACGGTTGAACAACCGGCCCCGGCTCCGCAGCTCGCCCCCGGAGCAGTTGTCCCCCAAACTCACTAACCTGAACATACCCCATACAACCATGAAAATCACCCCCGAAAAGAAAGAAACGCCCAAGTACCCCACTCTGGTAAAAGCCGCTGCCGTGGCTGCCACCGCCGCCGCGCTGGCCGCATGCCAGCAGCAGCAACAGCAGCAGGGCATGACTCCCCCGGGAGCTCCTCTGCCCCCGCAGGTCCAGACCAAATAACCTAGCTTTCCCCCAATTCGAAGCATGAAAATCGAAGCAGAGAACAAGACCGCGCCCAAGTACCCCACCTTGGTGAAAGTTGCTGCCGTGGCTGCTACTGCCGCAACACTGGCCGCCTGCCAGCAGCAGCAGCAAAAGCTGGCAGGAGAACCGCCTGTGTTCCCCCCGCCTGTTCAGAACGTCAAGTAACTCACATTAACAGATACCAACATGAAAATCGAAGCTGTAAACAAAACCGCGCCGAAGTATCCCACGCTGGTAAAAGCCGCTGCCGTAGCAGCCACCGCCGCCGCTCTGACAGCCTGCCAGCAGCAACAAATGCAGGCCGGAGTCCCGATGCCCCCTCCGCAGGCAATGGGTGGGGTCGTGATGATTCAGAATTAAGCCAATGGCTGATTCCGTTTATACCCGCATGGCCGAGACGTCGGGCAGCTACGACGTCTCGCTGCGCCCGCCGGCATTCAGTGAATTCTGCGGGCAGGATAAAGTGAAGGAGCGCTTGCTGCTCATGGTGGAAGCCGCCCGCATGCGCGGTGACGTGCTCGACCATGTGCTGCTCAGTGGCCCGCCCGGTCTGGGGAAAACCACTCTTGCCAACATCATCGCCAATGCCGTGGGGCACAGGCTCCACACCACCTCAGGCCCGCAGATAGAGAAAGCCGGCGACCTCGCCGGCATCCTCACCAATGTCGAAAAGGGCGATGTGCTTTTTATCGATGAGATTCACCGATTACACCCCGCCATTGAGGAGTATCTCTACCCCGCAATGGAGGACTACCGGCTCGACATCATCATCGACCAGGGGCCGAATGCACGCTCTATTCAGCTCAACCTGCCCAAGTTTACCCTGGTAGGGGCCACAACACGAGCCGGCATGCTCACCGGGCCGCTGCGCTCGCGTTTCGGGCTCATCAACCGCCTCGATTACTACAAGCCCGAGGAACTCTGCCAAATTCTGCACCGCTCGGCGGGGCTGCTCGACATCGACCTGAAAGACGGCGGCGCGCTGGCCATTGCCCGGCGCTCACGCGGCACTCCCCGTGTGGCGAATGCCCTGCTGCGCTGGGTGCGCGACTATGCCCAGGTGCGCAGCGACGGCCGCATATCTGACGACGTGGCGGAGGCCGCTCTGAGCATGATAGACATCGATGAAGACGGGCTGGATGAAATGGACAAGCGCCTGCTTGAAACCATGATTTACAAGTTCGGCGGCGGCCCCGTGGGGCTAGCCTCGCTAGCCGTTGCCGTGGGTGAGGATGAAAGCACCATCGAGGACGTCCACGAGCCCTTCCTCATCATGCAGGGTTATATCAAGCGAACCCCGCGCGGACGCGAAGCCATGCCCGCCGCCTACCAGAAGATAGGCGCGCTCCTCACGCGCGCCCAGGGCGAACTGCCCCTCTGATTACACCATATTTCACCATTCCCCAATCGACACATGAAACGCCTGCTGCTTGC
>JAZRKM010000022.1:0-22259 GCA_045646325.1 Akkermansia sp.
CGAGCTTCCCGAAGACACGCGCGACATGTACGAGGATTACCCCCTGCCGCCCTACGATTTGCTTAACTACAGGCCCCCGGCAGAGGAAGACACCGCCGCAGCGCGCGAAGAGATGTACGCCACGCAGCAAAACATCATCGAGACCTTCTCCTACTTCAAAATTGACGTAGAGGCAGGTGACATTACCCGCGGCCCGTCCATCACGCGCTACGAGTTCTACCCGCCCAAGGGGCTGAAGCTCAACCGCATTTCCAACCTGGCCGACAACCTGAAGATGGCCACACAGAGCAAGTCCATCAACATACTTGCCCCCATCCCCGGCAAAAACACCGTAGGCATCGAGCTGGAAAACGACATCAAAGCCCCCGTATTCCTGCGTGAGCTGCTGCAGAGCGAAGCATTCCACTCACCCAAGTTCCGCATACCCGTAGCCCTGGGTAAAGATGTGTATGGCGCCCCCGTCATCGGTGACCTGGCAGCCATGCCCCACACCCTGGTGGCCGGTACCACCGGTTCCGGTAAGTCGGTGTGCGTGAACAGTATCATCCTTTCCATGCTCTACAAGTTCCGGCCGGATGAACTGCGGCTCATCCTCGTCGACCCCAAGGTCGTGGAAATGCAGCCCTACAAGAAACTCCCCCACCTGGCCTGCCCCGTGGTTACCAACCCCGCCCGAGTCATCGGCGCGCTGCGCTGGGCTGTGAACGAAATGGAGCACCGCTACAAGCTCTTCGCCAAGATTGGCGTGCGCAATTTCGAAGACTTCAACAACCGCCCGGAGGATTTTGAACCCGAGCCGGAGGAAGAAGAAGTGAACGACTACGTACAGCTGCCCGATGGTTACGACGCGGCAGATGCCATCGTGCGTGATATCGAAGACTCTCAGGGCGAGGAATACCTGCCCGGTGAGGAGGAACAGGGCGAGTTCGACTTCGAGGCAGATGAGCCCATCCCCGCCAAGCTGCCCTACATCGTCATCATCATCGACGAGCTTGCCGACCTGATGATGGTGGTGAAGGAAGACCTCGAAAACAACATCGCACGCCTGACCCAGAAAGCCCGTGCCGCCGGTATTCACCTGGTAGCGGCCACCCAGACGCCGCGCGCCGACGTGCTGACCGGCCTCATCAAGGCCAACATCCCCAGCCGACTCGCCTTCAAGGTGGCCAGCCCGCTCGATAGCCGAATCATCCTCGACAGCAAGGGCGCCGAAAACCTGCTCGGCAAGGGTGACTTCCTCTTCCTGCCCCCGGGTGGTATCACCAAGCTCACCCGTGCCCAGGGCGCCTTCGTGAGCGACCCCGAGATTGCCTCCATCGTCAAATTCTGCGCCTCGCACGCCAAGCAGAACTTCGTGCAGGGCGTAGCCGCCGAAATGAACAACGCCGAGGGCACCGTCGAGGGCGGTGACGGCGGCGGCCGACTGGGCGGCAACGGCATGAACGATGAAGACGCCGAGCTCTACACCCGCTGCGTCAACCTCGTTGTCACAGAGCGCAAGGCCAGCACCTCCATGCTGCAGCGCCGATTCTCCATCGGCTACGGCCGCGCCGCCAAAATGATGGATATGATGGAGGCGCGCGGCGTCATCGGCCCGGCCTCCGGCAATACCTCGCGCCCCCGCGAGGTGCTCATCGACGCCCCGATGTAGCTCCAACCCCTCCCCTGCCCATACACGGCTTAACAATCCCCCTTCATTCCATGGCCCGATGTGCCGCTGCACATCGGGCTTTATTCTTGCCACACAATTAGTTCCCACTAACTTCCAAAAAGCGTAAATAATAAGGAATGCTTACACTTTAGGCTTGAAATTCGGGCAAAAAGGGTGTTTAATAACTGGGCACCAATGTGGCCTGAGGTGGCCATAAATCTCGAGATTATGAACACGACCAAATTTTTACAAGTGCCTGATGCTTTGAGCACTGCATCGGATTATCTGAAGAATGATGCCGACGACCACGGCGAGCTGATGACACTGAATGTAGGCCCCTCGCACCCGGCCACACACGGCGTACTTCGCCTGAAGCTGGTGATTGATGGTGAGGTGATTGTGTCCTGCGATCCTGTGATTGGCTACCTGCACCGCGGCATGGAGAAGATAGCGGAAAACTGCCACTACAACCAGTATGTGGCCTACACCGACCGTTTTGACTACCTGGCCCCGATGAGCAACAACATCGCCTACGCCTGCGCGGTCGAAAAACTGCTGGGCTGGGAACTGCCGGAGCGCGGGCAGGCCATCCGCGTGCTGTGCTGCGAGCTCTCCCGCATATCCTCCTGCTTCCTGGGCACGGGTGTGTATGCGATGGACACCGGCGCCATGACCGCCTTCCTGTACGCCTTCGAGGAAAAGGAAAAGGTGCACAACCTCTACGAGCAGATTTGCGGTGCCCGCTTCACATCGAGCTACACCCGTATCGGCGGCATGACCCGCGACCTGCCCAAGGGCATTGACAAGCAGATACTCGAGTTCTGCGACAGCGCCCTGCGCACGGTGGACGAGATGGAGAAGCTGCTGCTGCACAACAAGATTTTCATCGACCGTCTGGTGGGTGTGGGTGTCATCAGCAAAGAGATGGCTCTCAACTGCGGCATGACCGGCAACAACCTGCGCGCCAGCGGTGTGCAGCGTGACCTGCGCAAGACTAACCCCTACCTGGGTTACGAGAAGTACGAGTTCGATGTACCCGTAGCCTACGAGGGCGACTGCTACGCCCGATTCCAGGTACGTATGGAGGAGATTCGCCAGTCCGTGCGCATCATTCGCCAGGTACTGGCCACCATGCCCGGCGGCCCCATCTGCGTGCAGCTCGACAAGGGCATACTCCCCCGCAAGCAAGATGCCATGCAGGGTATCGAGGAGCTCATCCGCCAGTTCATGGTGAGCACCGAGTGCGTGAACGCCCCTGCCGGTCAGGTATACTTCGCAGCAGAGAACCCCAAGGGCGAACTGGGCTTCTTCCTCGACTCCAAGGGCGGCGGCATTGCCAACCGCCTGAAGATGCGCAGCCCCTCCTTCTGCACCCTTTCCATCCTTCCCGAGCTGATGCCGGGCCACCTGGTGAGTGACGTTGGCGCCATTCTGGGTTCCTTCGACTTCGTACAGGGTGAATGTGACCGCTAAAACCTTAAACAGAAACTTATACCATGTCCGCAACACCGAACGCGATAGACGCCATTACGGCCCCCGTTTCCTCCCCCGGCGAGAAGTTCTTCCCCAAGTTTGAGGTTACGCCCGAACTGACCGCCAAAGCCCAGGAGCTGGTCGCCCTTTACCCCGAGGGTAAGGAGCAATCCGCCGTACTGCCCATCATCCACCACGTGCAGGAAGAATTCGGCTACGTCAGCCCCGAGGCCATGCCCTGGATTGCCGAGATGTGCAAGAGCACGCCCATCCACGTGGCCGGCATCGTCACCTTCTACCCCGGCATTCACCGCAAGTGCCCGGGCAAGTTCCACTTCCGCGTATGCCGCACCATCGCCTGTGCCCTGTCCGGCGGCGAGGAGCTGCTGCCCTACATCTGCAGCAAAATGGGTGTGGACCCCGCTGAGATGACCGATGAGGAACCCATGGTAGTAAGCCCCGATGGTCTGTGGAGCCTGGAGGCTGTGGAGTGCCTGGCCAACTGCGGCTTCGGCCCGAATGTGATGGTGAACGACACCCTGCACTCTCAGGTAACCCGCGGCAAGATTGACGAAATCATGGCCGCCTGCAAGAAGGAGCTCGCCGCCGAGCGCAAGGAGGCCGCCGCCGCCAAGAAGGAAGCCGCCGCCGCCCGCAAGGAGGCCAAGGCCGCCGCCGCTGCTGCCGAGGAGGCCCCCGCTCCCGCCCCTGCCCCCGAGCCCGAGACCAAGAAACCCGCTGCCAAAAAGGCCACGACCAAAAAAGCAGCTCCCAAGAAGAAGTAACCCTTTTAGCGAATCATGAGCGACATCACTTACAAACCCGGCAAGGAACCGCACCCGCGGGAAACCCGCCGTATTTTCCGAAACATTGATCGCGAGGGTTATGACCCTTCCATCAAGTGCTTCATGAAAGACGGCGGCTACGAGACCCTGAAAAAGTGCCTGAAGATGGAGCCCGCCGATATCACCAACGAGGTGAAGAAGAGCGGCCTGCGCGGCCGTGGCGGCGCAGGTTTCCCCACCGGCGTGAAGTGGACCTTCATCCCCAAGGGTAACACCAAGCCCGTCTACCTTGTCTGCAACTGCGACGAATCCGAACCCGGCACCTTCAAAGACCGCTTCATCGTCCACCAGGACCCGCACCAGCTCATCGAAGGCATGATTATTGCCTGCTATGCCGTGCAGGCTCACTACGCCATTATCTACATGCGCGAGGAGTTCCCGGAGGCAGCCAAAATCATGCAGAACGCCCTGAAGGAAGCCGAGGCAAAGAATTTCCTGGGCAAGAACATTCAGGGCAGCGGTTTCGACCTGCAGATTGTGCTGCACCGCGGTGCCGGCGCCTACATCTGCGGTGAGGAAACCGGCCTCATCAACTCCATTGAAGGTGTGCGCCCCTACCCCCGCATTAAGCCCCCCTTCTTCCCGGCTGCCATCGGTCTGTACGGCTGCCCCACGATTGTGAACAACGTGGAATCGCTCTGCCAGGTACGCCAGGTCATGCTGATGGGTGGCGAGGCCTACGCCGCCGAGGGTGCTCAGCGCAGTCCCGGCACACGCATTATCGGTGTTTCCGGTGACGTGAAGCGCCCGGGCGTGTACGAAATCATTTCCGGCTCCATCACCTACGGCGAGCTGCTCTACGACATCTGCGGCGGTCCCCGCATCGGCCGCAAGTTCAAGGCCATCATTCCCGGTGGTGCCTCTGCCAAGGTCATGCGCTGCGACGAAATCCTCAAAGACCGTAACCCCGACGGCACCGTACGCGAGATGACCATCTTCGACGTACCGATGGATTTGGACAGCATTGCCAAGTTCGGTTCCATGAGCGGTTCGGGCGGCGTTATCGTGATGGATGACACCCGCAGCATGCCCAAGGTGCTCAACAACCTCAACCGTTTCTTCGCCTGGGAATCCTGCGGTCAGTGCTCCCCCTGCCGTGAGGGTAACCCGTGGATGTACAAGCTCTCCACCCGAATCTGCGAAGGCAAGGGTTCGCCCGAGGATGTCGACCTGCTCAAGTCCGTGGCAGACAACATCTGCGGCCGCACGGTCTGCGCCTTCGGCGAGGCCTGCTCCTGGCCCACGCAAGCATTCACCACCAAATTCCGTGAGGAGTTCCTGGCGCTCACCAAGCCCATCAACGCCCTCAAAGCCCACTCTGCCGAGACCGCCGAGGCTCGCAAGTTCCTGACACGTGAAGACTGACCCCCTTTGAAACCAGCATGAGTAATAATCCTACAATACTGCCGAAAGACGCCGCCGCTGCCGAGGGCAAGGTAAACGTCCAGATTAACGGCAAATGGTACCGTTTCCCCAAGGGGACCCGCATTGCCGACGCCTGCAACTCCGTAGGCGTGCACGTACCCTGTTTCTGCTACCACCCCAAGCTGTCGGTAGCGGGTTCCTGCCGCATGTGCCTGGTGGAACAGGGCATGCCCCCGCGCCTGGCACCCGGTGCCACCCCCACCTATGGTGAGGACGGCTACCTGCCCATTCAGTGGATGCCGCGTGCCGTGATTGCCTGCGCCAACACCGTGGCCGAGAACATGGGCATACGCACCGATGGCAAGCTGTGCAACGAAGCTCGCCGCGGCGTGCTCGAATTCCTGCTCACCAACCACCCGCTTGACTGCCCCATCTGCGACCAGGCTGGCGAGTGCAAACTGCAGGAGTACACCACCGACTACGGCAGCGGCACTCACCGCTTCACCGAAGACAAGACCAAGAAGGGCAAGAATATCTCCATCGGCCCGCGTGTCAACCTCGACCAGGAACGCTGCGTGCTCTGCCGCCGCTGCGTGCGTTTCATGAAGGAAATCGCTGGTGAGGATGTACTCGGGGTTGTGGGTCGCGGCACGCACAACGCTATTGCCTGCTACCCCGGCACCAGCCTGGACAGCAATTACTCCATGAATGTTGTGGACATCTGCCCCGTGGGTGCCATGACCAGCAAGGATTTCCGCTTCAAGATGCGCGTGTGGTTCCTGAAGAGCACCCCCACCATCGATGTGAACTGCGGCACCGGCACCAACATCAACATCTGGACCCGCGAGCAGCAGGTCTACCGTATCACCCCCCGTCAGAATGACGAGGTGAACAGCTGCTGGATGCCCGACAGCCACCGCCTGAACTACAAGTACATCAACGCCCCGGAGCGCCTGACCACCCCCCTGGTGAAAACCGACCACGGTGCTCCCCAGCGCCCCAGCACATGGGATGCCACCCTCAACATGGTGGTGGAACAGCTGCACTCCTGCGCCCCGACCGAGACAGCCATCATCTGCTCCGCACGCATGACGAACGAAGAGCTCTACATGGTACGCGCCCTGGCTCGCCAGCTCGGTGTCACCAAGCTCGACATCGTGCCCCGCAAGGGTGAGAATGACGGCATGCTCGTGAGCGATGACCGCAACCCGAACACCAACGGCGCCAAGCTCATCCTCGGTAAGAACGGCAGCGGTCTGGCCGCTATCCGCCGCGGCATCAAGAACAACAGCATTCGTTTCCTCATCGCCCTGGGTGAAGACGTAACCGAAGAGGCCGGCATTGAAGCCGAAGACCTCGAAGGGCTCGACTACATCCTCGCCATGAGCCACAGCGAAAACGCCACCACCAAGGCTGCCGACGTTGTGCTGCCCAGCGTGACCTTCGCAGAGAAATACGGCACCATGATTAACGTGGCCGGTCGTATTCAGCGCCTGAACAAAGCCATCGAGCCGCAGGGCGATGCCCGCCCCGACTGGGACATTCTGCGCCAGCTCACAGAGCTACTGGGCTGCGACTGCCCGCGCGTGATTGCCTGCCCCAGCCCGATGATTATACTGGAAGAAATGGCCCAGGAATTCGAGCCCATGAAGGGGCTGACCTGGGGGAATATCGGCAACGGCGGTGTTGTCATCATGGACACCGGCGTAACCATCCCGCTCATCGAGCGCGAGAAAGGCAAGAAATAACTTAACACCATAACCACATCATGTCCCTAATCGATACCATCTGGAACTGGTGCGTGGACCTGCTGCACAACGATATCTGGTTCTACCTGATTACAACGGTTGTGAAGCTGGTACTCATGTTTGCCGTGATTCTGGCATTCGTCGTTCTTTCCGTGTGGATTGAGCGCCGTGTTGCCGGCTGGATTCAGGATCGCCCCGGCCCCAACCGCGCCGGTATACCGCTGCAGCTCTTCCAGCGCTTCGGCAGCAAGGAGAAACAGCCGCTGAAAGAGTGGCTGCACTTCTTCGGCATACCCGAAAGCTGCTGGATTGCCAAGCTCTGCACCTGGCTGCGCCTCGACCGCGAAATTCCGACCTTCGGTCTTATGCAGCCCTGCCTGGACGGCGGTAAACTCTTCCTGAAGCAGGAACTCACCCCCAGCTATGTGCGCAAGGTGTACTTCACCATCGCCCCCATGCTGGTGCTGGGCCCGCCCATGGTGGCAGCAGCCGTTATTCCCTTTGCCTCCAGCGTCAGCACCGACTTCGGCACCATCAACATGGTGGTGGCCAACATCGGCATTGGCCCGCTGTGGATTTTCGCCATCTCCGGTCTCTCCGTCTACGGTCTGACCCTGGCCGGCTGGTCCTCCAACTCCAAGTATCCCTTCCTGGGTGGTCTGCGCGCCACGGCTCAGCTCATTTCGTACGAGGTGGCCATGGGGCTTTCCATCATCCCGCTGCTCATGATGTTCAGCACGCTCAACATGCAGGATATCGTGCAGTACCAGGCCGACAACGGCTGGACCCTGCTGCCCCTGTGGGGTGAGGGTCTGAGCTGGCAGCGCTGGGCACTCATGCTGCCGCTGGGCCTGAGCTTCATTATCTTCGTCACCTGCGTCTTTGCCGAGGCTAACCGTACTCCCTTCGATATGGCCGAGTGTGAGACTGACCTCGTGGGCGGCTACCACTCCGAGTACTCGTCGATGAAGTTCGCCTCTTTCTTCATGGGTGAATACGCTGCCATGGTCATCGGTTCCGCGCTGGTGGTCACCCTGTTCCTAGGTGGCTGGTCCATCGGTTTCGGGGCGGATGCTGCACTGCACTCCGTGTGCAGCTGGCTGGCTGTGTTCTGCCAGTTCATCATGTTCCTCATCAAACTTGTCGCCTTCATCTTCTTCTTCGTGTGGGTGCGCTGGACCCTGCCGCGCTTCCGCTGGGACCAGGTGATGAAACTGGGCTGGCTGGTATTCCTGGAGCTCGCCGTAGCCAACATCTTCCTGACGGCAGCTGTTCTCTATTTCGTCAAATAAGCAAAACCTGAGAATTTCACGCTATGTCATATACACCTGTAAAGCGACCCAAGTTCTCCCTGCTCGACAAGATTTATATTGTTGAGCTGGTGAAGGGGCTCGCCATCACCCTGAAGCACCTGGTGCTCTCCCTGCTGGGTAAATCCCCGGCCAAGAAAGACTTCAACGGCAAGGGCGTGGGCGCCTGTATGCCCTTCCCCGAGCAGCGCTGGGACTCCCACCTGCCCTCCTACTACCGTGGCGCCCCCACCCTGGTGCGCGGTGAGGACGGCCGCGAGCGCTGCGTGAGCTGCCAGCTCTGCGAGTTCATCTGCCCGGCACGCGCCATTAAGATTACCCCCGGAGCCGTCAGCCCCGAGGCCGCCTGCCAGAAGCAGGAGAAGGCACCCGCTGAGTTCGAAATCGACATGCTGCGCTGCATTTACTGCGGCATGTGCCAGGAGGTCTGCCCCGAGCAGGCTATCTTCCTCTCCAAAGAGTACCTCATCACCGTCACCGACCGCAAGCAGGCCGTGCGTGACAAGGCTACGCTCTACAAACTCGGCGGCACCCGCAAGGGGCTGGTCAACAAGTGGAATCAATACAAATAAATCAAGACTATGGATTTCGCCATTTCCTCCATTCTGTTCTACGTCTTTGCGGCGATGACCCTCATCTGCGCCTGCGCAGTGATATTCTCCCGCAATCCGGTAACCTCGGCCATGAACATGGCTCTGTGCTTTGCCGGCACAGCCGCCCTGCTCTTCGGCATGGGTGCACAGTTCCTGGGTATCGTGCAGATTATCGTCTACGCCGGTGCCATTCTGGTGCTGTTCCTCTTCGTGGTGATGATGCTTGACATCCGCACCGAGGAAGAAGACAACAGCTTCTCCGTCTTCCGCAGCCTGGTACGCATGGCCCCCGGTGCCCTGGTAGCCGGCGTGTTCGGCTCAATGATCTGCATTGCCGCGCTGAAGCTGCCCGGTGCCACGGAGTGGAACAACCCGCTCTGCACCGCCTGCGACTCCATCGGCGAGCTCGCTATCGGCGACCAGAAGCCCACTCAGGTACAGCAGAGCGGCAAATACGGTGCCGCCTTGCCCAAGCTCAATCCCGCTGCAGCCGCCAAGGTGCTCAACCCCGCCATCAGCGATGAAGAGGCCGCCGCTGCCACGAGCATGCCCGACGTGAAACTGCTCGGCCAGCGCCTGTTCACCGACTACAACGTAGCATTCGTCATTCTCAGCTTTGCGCTGCTGGCCGGCACGGTGGGTGCCGTTGCCCTGAGCCGCAAAATCCGCAAAGACTAACCCCGGTACATCACCATGGATATTCCTTTAGCTCATTACCTCATCCTCTCCGGCCTGCTCTTCTCCATCGGGCTTGCCGGTGTGCTGATTCGCAAGAACATCATCGTGGTCTTCATGTGCCTGGAGATGATGCTCAGTGCAGCCAACCTTTCACTGGTAGCCTTCTCCCGTGCAAACGGTGTAGACGGTGTACCGGTGTATGATCCGCAGGTCCTTGCCCTGTTTGTCGTAGCCATTGCCGCGGCGGAAGTCGCCATCGGCCTGGCCCTCATCGTTGCCATGTTCCGCGCCCGCCGCACGGTGTCGAGCGCGGCGCTCAACACACTCAAAGAAGATTAACCCCACGGCTCAAGAATTATGATTCAGAATCTTCCCTGGTTATTCCTGTTGCTGCCGCTGGTTGTAGCCGCCATTGACTGGCTGTGCTTCAACAAGTGCCCGCGCACGGCCGCCACGCTGTCCACCCTGTCCGCCATGGCCACATTCGGCCTGTGCGTAGCCTACCTCATGGGCTGGCAGACCGGCACGCCCGACACCTATACCTGGATGCCCACCGTCATAGAGGGGATGCCCTCTCTGAGTGTGGGGCTGCTGATGGATCCGCTGGCCATGCGCATGATGCTCGTGGTAACCGGCATCGGCATGCTGGTACACATCTTCTCCATCGGTTACATGAAGGGCGACAGCTCGAACCTGAGCCGCTACTTCGCCGGCCTGAGCATATTCATGTTCAGCATGACCATGATTGTGCTGGCCGACAACCTGGCCATGACCTTCATCGGCTGGGAAATGGTGGGCTTCTCGTCCTACCTGCTCATCGGCCACTGGTTCCACAAGGAAAGCGCTGCTGATGCCGCTAAAAAGGCCTTCATCACCAACCGCGTGGGTGACTTCGGTTTCCTTATCGGCATTCTGCTCACTCTTGCCGTGTTCGGCACGCTGAGCTTCGGTGAGATGGGCGGCAAGGCTGCTACCATCGCCCCGGCTGTGCTCACGGCGACCATCATCTGCCTCTTCTGCGGTGCGGTCGGTAAATCCGCCCAGTTCCCGCTGCATGTGTGGCTGCCCGACGCCATGGAGGGTCCCACGCCCGTATCCGCCCTCATCCACGCTGCCACCATGGTGGCCGCCGGTGTGTACATGATGGTGCGCCTGCAGGTCAGCATGGGTGAAGCCGCCTTCACCGACACCGCCTGCACGGTCATCGCCACCGTGGGTGCCATCACCGCCGTACTGGCCGCTCTCATGGCTGTACAGCAGGACGACATCAAGCGCGTGCTCGCCTACTCCACCCTTTCCCAGCTGGGTTACATGGTCATGGCCGTCGGTCTGCTGGCCGGTGAGGCTGCCATGTTCCACCTCTACACCCACGCCTGGTTCAAGGCCCTGCTCTTCCTGGGTGCCGGTGCCATCATCGTACGCTGCCACCACGAACAGGATATCTGGAAGATGGGTGGCCTGAGCAAGCGCATGCCGCTGACGGTTATCTGCTTCCTGATGGGTACCGCTGCTCTCATTGCCATTCCCGGTTTCTCCGGTTTCTTCTCGAAAGAGGCCATTCTCGATGCCGCCCTGGCCAAGAACCCGATTTTCTTCTGGGTGGGTGCCGGTGTGGCTGCGCTGACCACCTTCTACATGGCACGCCTGTGCCTGGTGGCCTTCTGGGGCACGGCCCGCGCTCACGGTGCGGCCGAGGCGAAGGAAGCCGGCCCCAGCATGCTGCTGCCGCTGCTGATTCTGGCCGTGATGGCCATTGTATCCGGCTACGGTTTTGTTGCCGACAGCCTGGTACCGTTTGAGGGTTTCCACGCTCACGGTTTCGAACTGGGGCTGCCCTTCTATGTGAGCATGGGCTCACTGGTGGGTGGTCTGCTGCTGGCTTACCTGGTCTACGCTCCGGGCAAGCGCACGCAGGACCCGCTGGCCGGCAACGCCCTGAGCACAGCCCTGCGCAAGCGCCTCTATATCGATGACATCTACGACAAGGGGCTCATCGGCTTCGTACAGGGCAGCCTGGCTCGCGCCATCGAGCTGACGGACAACGCCGGCGTGCGCGGAATCGGCACTCTGGGCACCGCCTGGCTCATCGGCAAGATTGGCAAGCTGCTCACCTGGTTCCAGGGTGGTGTACTGCGCCGCTACGCTGTTGTAGCCGCTCTGGGTGCGCTTGTATTCCTGTTCCTCATCGCCTCTGCAACATTCACACACTAACACAAAATCACTACCATGCTTATCTGGCTTATTATCGTACCTGTGATAGCAGCCGCCCTCATCGGGCTGCTGAAAGCGCCGGGCCGCGCCACGGCGCTGGTAAGCGCCACCTTCACGCTGATTATGGGTGTGTGGGCGTTCATCTGCGCGACATTCTGCCCTGAATGCGACCTTTCCTGCTGGTCTCAGGTGGCAGGTCGCGAGCTGTGGTTCTCGCTGGGGCTGCCGCTGAGCCCCATCATGCTGCTGCTGGCCTCCATCGTGACCTTCGCCGCCATTGTCGGTCTGAAAGCTCCCGACAAAGACGCCGAGCGCAGCTGGGCTATCTCGACCCTGCTGCTCTCCACCGGTGCCATCGGTGCCTTCATCTCCGACAACATCATCTCCTTCTACGCCTTCCATGAGCTGGCCCTCATCCCGACCTTCGTGATGATCGGTTTCTACGGCCGCGGCGACCGCCGCACCACAGCCTGGACCGCCACGGTTTACCTGGGGCTGGCGTCGATGGTGCTGCTGGTCGGTCTGCTGATGCTCTGCAACGAGCTGCATGCCTACACCTTCACGGCAATACACGCTGCGATTGCAGGCGGTGCTGTTCCGTCCACGGGTCTTATCCCCGGGCTGCTGCTGGCAGGTTTCGGCACGCTGGTATCGCTCTTCCCCTTCCACGCCTGGGCAGCCCCTGCCTATGCGAGTGCCCCCACGCCGATTGCCATGCTGCACGCCGGCGTGCTCAAGAAGTTCGGCCTGTACGGCCTGTTCACCCTGGCCTGGATTATGGGGCCTGTGTGCAAAGACTTCTTCGGCTACTGGAACAACCTGCTGCTGCTCCTGCTGCTCGGTAACGTGCTGTGGGTCGGTTATGTAACCGTGGCTCAGACCCGCCTGGATGACATGCTGGGTAACTCCTCCGTCATGCACATGGGTTACATCTTCCTGGCATTTGCCGTGTTTGTGAACTCCGCCGGCACCAACGAGCTGGCCATCAAGGGTGCTGCCGCACTCATGCTGGCCCACGGTCTGACGATTGCTCTGCTGTTCCTGCTCACCGGTCAGATTGAGAGCCAGACCCGCACGCTGGAGCTCGACTCCATGGGTGGCCTGGCCCGCCGTCTGCCGGGCCTTGGCTTCATGTTTGCCCTGGCCGGTCTTGCCAGCATCGGCCTGCCTCTGCTGGCCAACTTCGTGGGTGAGTTCACGGTATTCGTTTCCTCCTTCATCGGTTGGCAGCCCGGTGCTGCTGCAGCCCCCGCCACGCCCGATGCCCTCAGCGGCATCATCAGCGGGCTGGAGAGCATCTGGCTCATCGGGCCGGTATTCGGCTGGATTTTCGGTGCCATCAGCTGCGCCCTCTCCGCTGTTGCCGGTTGGTTCGGCGGCCTGAGTGCCGTGCAGCTTGCCACGGTGTTCGCCTTGTGGGGCCTGGTTATCAGCGCCATCTACATGCTGCGTGCCTTCCGCCGCGTGTTCGAGGGTAACGTGGGGCTGGCCTCCGAGCGAGCCACCGGGCTGAGCCGCGCCGACAAAGTATCCGCCGCCTTCCTGGCATTCTTCATCGTTCTCTTCGGTGTAGCGCCTATCCTCCTCTTCTGAACCTTATCCCCAATCACTGAAATACTATGATAACCGACAACGTTTCAGTCCTCTACAGCTGGGGACAGTTTGCTCCGGCCATTGCGCTGGTGGTTCTGGCCGTTCTCATCCTGATGGCCGACTGCTTCACGCGCCTTCCCAAGCGTGTGTATGCCATCGTGGCAGCAGTGGGTGCCACCATCTGCGCCTACTTCATGAACTCCGCGCCCTACAACAGCGCTTTCGGTACCATCGCCTGCCTGGCCACCGCCCTGGTGCTGCTGCTGGCATACGACTACCACAAGGTAGCCTGCGCCTCCATCGGCGGGGCCGATGTTGAAGACGGTACGACGGAGCTCTATTCCCTGCTGCTGATTGCCTGCGCCGGTATCTGCAGCCTGGTCAAAGCCCGCGACATCATCATGCTCTTCGTGAGCCTGGAAGTTGTAACTCTGTCCTCCTATGTGATGGCCGGGTACTTCCGCCGCAATCAAGGTTCCATCGAGGCCGGTGTGAAATACCTGGTGCTGGGTGCCCTGAGCACGGGTCTGCTGGTATTCGGTGCTGCCTGGTATTACGGCACCACCGGCACCTTCGCCCTGAACTCCGGGCTGATTGCCGATCTGTTCAGCCGCCAGGGTGCGGAGCTGCTCACAGGCTTCTACCTGGCTATAGGTCTGCTGCTGCTCGGTGCCTTCTTCAAAGCCGGTGCCGCCCCCATGCAGATATGGATTCCCGATGTCTACCAGGGTTCCCCGACCCCGGTCAGCGCCTTCTTGGCTGTAGCCTCGAAAGCCGCCGGCTTTGCGGTACTGGCAGCCATTGTCATGCCGCTTGCCCGTCTGTACCCCGCATTCCCTGCCAGGGTTGGTGTGATTGCCAGCGGCATTGCCGTAGCCGCCGCCGCCACGCTGCTGGTTGGTAACCTGGGTGCCATCAGCCAGAACAACGCCAAGCGCCTGCTCGGTTATTCCTCCATCGGCCAGGCCGGCTTCATTCTGGTGTTCTTCACCAACATCGCCGCTCAGAACACCATCTACTGCGTGACCTCCTACCTCACCGCCTACATGCTGGCCACGGTCGCTGCCTTCTTCGCCATCGCCATGGTGCGCACGCAGCGCGGCAGCGAGGAGATTTCCGCCTTCCGCGGGCTGGGCAAGACCAACCCCCGCACGGCCTTCCTCATCACGGTCGCCTTCGCCTCTCTGGCAGGCGTGCCGCTGACCCAGGGCTTCCTGGTGAAGTACTACTCCTTCGAGGCTTTCGTCAAGGCCATGGAGTACCAGAGCGGTCTTATCTGGCTGCTGCCCTTCATGGTTGTGGGTGCAGCCGCCGGGTTCTACTACTACTTCAAGGTTCTGCGCGAGATGTACTGGGAGAAACCGCAGGAAGGCGACAAGCCCCTGCAGGTGCCTGTCGTGACAGCCGCTGTGCTGACCGGCTGCGCCATTGCCCTCATCTGGCTGGGTACGGAGCCGCTCATGTTCCTGCCCGTCCGTTAAGCGACACCCCGCCATATTATTTCAAAGCCCGGCCTCATTTCGAGGTCGGGCTTTCTGCTTGTCCGTTTTTCCGCGAGACGGCGTACCGTTTTTTATCGAGGCTGTGTACCGCAGATGACGAACAGCTCCGTACAGAGCACCGTGCCCTTGTCGGCATCGTGCACCGATATGCGCGCAGCGTAGAGGTCCCCTTCCCTGCCGGCCAGCGAATCGAGCCGCACCGCTGGCTGCAAGGGTAACTTGCGGTCAGAGCGAGCCGGCACGGTGACCGGCAGCGACTGCTGGCGCTGCGGTCGACCATCTGCACCGAGCAGAGCACTGCTGCCGGTTGCCAGACTCATCACGGAAAAAGCATAGCGCGGCCGAACCGGGTTACCCCAGTAAAGCAATTCATAGCGGTGAGGGGCATATTCCCGCAAGCGCAGCACCGGGCGGCGTGAGGTGAGGGCCTCGGGGGCATTCTGCCCCGCCGTATACGGTGCCAGGCAGACCGACTCAAACGGCAGCCGGTGTACCTGCTCGTCCACACGCAGGCGTGCCTGCTGCCACAAGCTACGCGCATTGACCACAAACGCGCACAGTGTCACAAAGCCGGCAGTGGTCAGCGCCGCCACATGGGTCACCCACACGCGGCGCTCAGGCAATATAGGGTAGAGTAGGCGGCGGAGCATCTCAGCGGGTCATCAGGCGCAGTGCGCCGCGTATAAGTTCGTCCGTATCGGCGCTGGGGTTGTTCTTCAGCAGCTCCTTGAGCGCCTTGCGGGCCTCGACCTGTTTGAAACCGAGCGCCACCAGAGCCAGCTCGGCATCTGCCGCAGCCGGGCTGGTGGTACCCTGTTGCTGGGCCTCCCAGGTAGCGGCCAGACCCACTTTATCCTTCAACTCCAGTACGATTCGCTCAGCCGTCTTCTTGCCCACCCCTTTGGCCCGGGCAATAGACTGCACATCTCCACCAACCACCGCCGCTTTGAACGCGCTGACGTTCAGGCCGCTGAGTATCGAAATAGCCGTCGCCGGGCCTATGCCCGACACGCGCTCGATGAGCAGGCGGAAGATATCGCGCTCCGCATCCGTCGCAAAACCGTAGAGCACCTGCGCATTCTCGCGGATATGCAGGTGGGTCTTGAGCGTAACCTCCTGCCCCTCCATAGGGTTGATTCTATCAAAGGTCGACAGGGGCACCTGTACCTCATAGCCCACACCATTGACATCGAGCACCAGACACTGTGGCATGGCCTCGGCTACTCTGCCTCGCAGGAATGCAATCATACCCCCATACTAGCCCGCCCCACCGCAAAATGCAAGCCCGCATTCTGTCACACTCCGCACGCCCTCGGCAGCCGCGGGCTGATTCCTGTTTCCTGAGCCATGTCCTTATTTCTCCCGAGGCTTCACCCAAGCATATCCGGATTTTACTTCACAGATGAGGACTTCATCCCCCGGAGCAACGGATTCTCTACACTCTTGCGCTAGTGGAAGAAACTGATCTCCATATTTCACACACAGGCTGTCGCCTGTGCCCACAATGCGCCCGGGTGTACCACTCAGAGAATCTTGTGCCTCCATGGGAGACCGACGCATGATTACCCCCATAATGACCCGACGAAAACAGTGAGTCCATAGGGTATAATACAATACGGCACATAAGATAAGAATGAGTACAAATCCCAGTACCATCCACTGCATAGGCAAATCAAACTGCATAATACCCCATAGTGCAAATATCAACATAGAGGCCCACGAAAGAATCTCTGTGTTGCAGAATACATCCAGCACCAACAAAGTAAGACTGATAGCCAGCATCCAGTGAAGGAAAACGCCATTAGAGACGCCAAAAAACCCGCTAGCAAGAAACTGGGAAAGCATAACAGGTCTATTATCGTTTTAAATCAACGACCGCAGGTACACTGTTGGGCAGATATACTGTCGATGCCGGATTGGAGGATATCGTCACATACCCCTCCAACGCTTGGCGGTTCATCAACACCTTGGCTGCCGATTCTGCACCTATGATACCAGTCAGTCTTTCCATATAGGCTGCCTCTGCTTCTGCGGCCAAACGTAATGCTTCTGCAGCCCCCTGAGCACGAAGCACAAGAGCCTGGCGTTCTGCTTCGGCCAGACAAATCTTAGCCTTACTTTCACCCTCAGCCTGAAGTGCTGTAGAGCGACTAATGCGCTCTGCTTCCATCTGGCGCAGCATGGCTTCCCTGGTTTCGGAGTCTGTGGTAAGCTCTTTAATTTCAATAGAAGTAATAGCAATCCCCCAGCGTGCAACAGTAGAAGAAACCGCCAGTGTCACCTTTTCTGACATTTCGGATCGAGATGAAAGAATCTCATCCAAATTCCTACTACCGACCAGCGAGCGCATCTCATTGAGTACAAGCTCCATAAGCGATTTATGCAGACATTCGACTTCATAAACAGCTTTAATAGGATCGGTAATTCGCCAGCGAACAATGCAATTCATCTGCATTGTAGCATTATCCTTAGTAATACATGAGCGAGGCTGGGTATCCAACAACTGTTCTGTCAGCTCAATAAAATAACCGCCCTTATTGGTTTTGGTTCCCCAAGCAGGCGAAACATCTCTCAACTTCTGAAGAATGGGAATGCGAAACTGCAAGCCACTCTTTTTGACGGATGAAGGCTTGCCGAACATTTCAACGATTGCACAATGACCTTGTTTTACAGTAAAAATGAACATATCTGTATTAACGTTATTAACGTGGATTTCTGAAAAACATAGAATACCTCAAACACTTACATGTCTGAAGAAGTCGCTAGTAAGGAGCCAATGTCTCAAACAGCAGCCCCTCATAAATATCAAAAAAAACAGACATAGCCGTCGAGCTAATGAGCAAACGACCAATATCCGGATGACCGCTCTTTCTACATGCCAGGCACAAACACCATGACTTGTGTCTCGGTTCGTGCCTGGCGGAATGCTGAGCTCATGTATCACACATAGAAGAATACACCGTTTTTATTACTCTGCATCTAGCTCAAGCCTATTATTCTTGGGAGTTGATGACGCCTCCCTGTATTGCATCGGCATGTGCTTCTACTGTTTGAGCTTCGGCCGGAGGCTCAGGAGCAGGCAGCATGGAAACAATTCTTTCCATGTCGAAGACCAGCACCATGATTCCTATAGAGGGCAATGTGCAAAATACAGACATAAATAAATTGACCACCAGCATCACACAGCTCATAAAGAAGCCGTGTTTACCTTGGGCAATTTCTGCAGCAGTACGCTGCTGAGCACGATCGCTTTCCTCTTTCTTTTGTTGCAGGTGGAAAAAATCACCCGCAGAACGAGATTTAGATTCAGCAACAGAAGTCTCAAAAGCGAATTTTTTAGAATGCCTCCATTGCAGAATCAGCAGTCGCCAGATATTACCAACCGCTTTCCCCAGATACTTAAAAGTCAATATCGGGAAAACAACTTTCAAAACATCGAGTATGTCTTTTTTCATGATTGTAGATTTTAAAGTTAAGTAATTGATTCCATGAGACATATTGGTGAACCTTTCTATACAGTTAATACAGATAAGAACGCCAAACATGTATCAATGGCTCAAATATACAGCATTCCCAATGCAGATACTTCTACCAACTCCGAAACAAATATGCAATTCTTTATTTATCAATCAGTAATATCAAACGTTTTTTTTATTCCTTATATAAGATGCTATTTCTCACAATTATTCACTATACTTACGGGCTTATAATGCATTTTTAAAAAATAATGCTTGACATCTGCATTGGGAATGCACACCACCATGAACATGAACACTACAAACGAAAAGGGCAAACGACCTGCACTGATGACGGGAGATGCGGAGCGGTTAATTCAGGAATTTACAGAGGAACTCGGGCAGAGAGCAGAGGGGCTTGGCCGAACGGAATTACTGCAGTTAATCCGGCGAGTTATCAGGTGTGGGATTAAGCAGGTTGCACAGGAGGAATATACGGTTAGTTTCGAAGAAGCCGCCTGGGCCAGCGTACAGGCACGAGCTGACAGGCGGGAGGCTACCAAGAGGGATCTGCGGCATTTTGTGCGTCGAATGCTGAGAGTTGAGGGCATACGTTCACGCCCCTTGCGAGCCATGAGCACGCGAGAGTGTCGTATGCTGCTGCAACAGGCCTTCGGCCGCAGCCCAAGCAGCTACAAAAAAGGCCGTGCCATCTTAAGCAGCATCTTCAGCTTTGGCCAACGACATGAGTGGGTAGACGTCAATCCTGTTTCGCGTATCGAGGTACCCACGGTTCAAGAGAAGCCCATCGAGCCGCTGACGCCGGATGAAGTGGAAAAGCTGCGGGAGGCTGCCAGCCTCCCGGAGTTCCGGGATATGCGATTATCTCTGAGTCTGCTGCTCTACGGAGGCATTCGTCCCACCGAGGTGAGTCGCCTCAAAGATGAGGATATCAACTGGGAGGAAGGGCTAGTCATCATACGCCCCCGCGCCAGCAAGACGGGAGGCGGGCGGGCGGTTCCCTTGCGAGGCGTGAGGGACATCCGCAAGTGCGACCGCCGCATCCCCCGCAACTGGAAGCGTAAGTGGAAGGCCTTACGGCGTGCTGCCGGGTTCAGCCACTGGGTACCGGATGTGTGCCGCCACACCTTCGCCACGTACCACGCCGCTATGTTCCGAAATCTCCCGGAGCTACAGCTGGAGATGGGGCACCGCGATACCTCACTTCTGCGCACGCGCTACATGGTACCCGCAAGCAGAAAAGAAGCGAAAAGATTCTGGAAAGGAGTGCAGGTGAGCAACCGTAAGCCCGTCTTCACCGGGAGTTAGTCAGCTTCCGAATCCACTGAAGCCCCGTCGAATGGCGACCGACAGAAGCCCGCATTCTGTCACACTCCGCACGCCCACGGCAGCCGCAATGCAAACAACATCGCCCCCATTCTTTCATAAGTGTATGGCAGGGGGCTGACACTCAACAAGGCTGCCATCCTCAGTCAATACACAGCGCAAAGAGCCCACCTGCAGGCTCAGGTACAATTCATGAGCCGGCTGCATCAGGCCGGGCTCGATGGCTACAATCTGAGCCGGGGTACCCGTCCCCTTCCACAAAAAGGTACGTACCGTGCGGGGCTCCCCTTTGCGCGGCTTAATGGTGGCGCATAGATATTCTTTCCCATCGGAGAGTTCCGTATGCAAGCTGATTCTCAGACCGTTAGCTCGCACGATGATTGGTTCATTCCCACGGGGTGATTCCAAACGCACTTGGGCATTTTTACCGAGCTGCACCTGCGGCTCCTCTCGCCCTACCGAAAACTCCGCGCGAATATCGCCGTAGCGAATCATTTGCACATCCGCCTCTCGTGAGGGTAAAATGGGCGCGGCCTCCTCCTGCAATTTCAGAGTCTTGCCACCGGAACGTACGGTTGCACGGAAAAATTGGCGTATAGGCTTGTTTCTCGGCATTTTCCATGGCTCACGATGCAGGCTTAGTTCAACCGCTGCCTCCCCCCACTCAAAACTGATACGGCTCACCTGCTTCGGCGGACCAACCTTTGCCTGTGTTTCACAGCACATGAAACACAGCAAACTCAATATAATCGGAAAGATTTTGGGCATTCTCCATCTCCTTTATCTATCATCATTGAATGATGAGTTTAGACCTAGTAGACAATGTTCCCGGTCAAAAGAATATAGGTACCGGCTACAGTAAAAGCAACGGTGGAAGATACCACCGTAATCGGAATGTCTACCACAAAGAGAAGCGCCGCCATAGGGTAGGCCAGAATGGCGGATGGACCGACATGGGTATCTGTCTGTACCAACAAATCCCCATTTTTGCCATGGGCTATAGGCATGAGAATAGGATATGCCTTGGCCTGCTGCGGCAGAGACGTCAACAACTTGGGCTGCGTAATATAGTCTGTCAATTCGTCTTGTCTTCTCCTGATTCGGGAAGCGGTGCGCAGCTTGCCTGCGAATTCGGGGGATATGGGAAGATAATACTGCCGTTTGTCCTCACGAGAAACATTGGCTATCTGATAAGCCTGTGACGTATCCGGTTCACATTGTATCACTTTCTTGGTGTAGCAGATGCGAGAAACGGGCAGATACCATTGACCGTCGCATTCATACACATACAGGCGTTTTGTCAACTTCATGTTGGCGGCGTTGCCACCTGTGGAAACGCTGTTGTCTTCTAACCCGGCGCCTTCATAAGTGCGGGGGTATTCATAAGCAACCCGATGCATGCGGGATATGCACGAGCTCAGCCCCGTTGCTGCAAGGCAGAGGGCTGCGGTGGCAAGGATTTTACGGAATGGGGGCATGGGCATGATTTACTATTTCAACGCTGATTTCAACGCTGAGAAATCAACGTCTTCAATATGGGAAGGTTGTTGTTGTTGGCGTTGTTGTTGCTGGCCGAAAAGAATGAAGGGATATGCGGGCAGGACGATGACAGACGTACAGATGTCAGCTGTACCTTCTGCCACACATAAGGTGGCGGTGGCAGCCATGTCTACCACGGCAAGCGGGGCAGCCGCCACGGTGCGCCATGTGGAAGAGGTGCCGGGTTTATCCTTGAGTGGTAAATCGCAAAGCGGAATGCATAGGGATGAGGATAGTGATTTTTTCGCCACTTTTCGGGCTTTGGCAAAATCAAAGCGGTCGGCAGGAATACAGCTGAGCTTGTTGTATTCCCTTTCCTCCCCGGTGACGTCCACCGGTTGCATCCAAACAACCTCGGGTATGGAGGTATCAAAGGTGAATTGTTCTTCGAGTTGCTGATACGTCAGCGGATAACGCAAGAAATGGTCTGCTCTATCGGCACGGCGAATGATGGGGCGATGCGCCTTGGCATACTGAATGGTGCGACGCTGGTAATAGATACCGTTCAGTTGATAAAGGTATGGCTCAAAGGAGCAAGCTTTTGAACCTGTTTCATACCGCACTAATCCATCCAAGCTTTCTGCCGGCCGATGCGGAAAGTGGTGGTCAACCATAGCCACTCGGGCATCCGGCGGCGTTACCAGTTCGCGCAGGTTGCAGGTAAGAGGCTGCTCAAAGCAACAAGAGCTCAGGCCCACCGCCGCAAGGCAGAGGGCTGCGGATATAAGGATTCTCGGGAAGTTGGGTATGGTCATAACTCAGCGTGTATCTGTTACGAGGCATTATATCAATTCCCGCCCCGCGGTTCAAGATTCGGAGTGAGAGTTATCAAATGTTGCATACAATTCAGCCTCGCGAGCCCTGACTCTTTTGATGAATTTCAGTTCTTCCCAACGGCGAAGACTATCTGTGGGCAACATATAATAGGGTCTTGTAAGAGAGGTGCGGT
>JAZRKM010000023.1:0-4459 GCA_045646325.1 Akkermansia sp.
GGCAATAGCGAGGGCAAGAGCGTTCTCCTGCTCTTTGGTGAGAAGGAGCATGTAGAGTTCTTCGCGCACTTTGTGCTCTCGGATGAGGGGGGTGAGCTCTCGCTCTTTGTCGGCGAGCTTTTCCATGCGCTGGTCGAGGTCCTTCTTCTTCTGCTCGAGCTGCTTGAGCTCCAGGTCGAGGTTGGCGCGGTAGTTTTTCAGGGCGCGGCGAGCGGCGGTAAGGGAGGCGGACATCTGCTCGCGGTGGGCTACAACGATGGGGTTGCGCTCACCGGCACTGCCGGATATACGCTTGTACTCAAGGCAGGCTTCGTTGTAGGTGCCGATGGTGGAGCTGAGGGCGGCGTCCACATCGCCACTTTCCACCGTGATGAGGGCACCTTTGTCGCCGGCTTCGTCCATGTTATCGGCCAGAGTGGCGGCAATCTTGATACGGGTTTGCAGGTTGAAAATGGCCTGGCTGAGCTCGCGGGATGCGGTGAAGTCGGCGGAGATGGTGGTTTGGGTATCCTGCACCACGTCTACACCGGATTTCGTGTCGGCGATTTGTTTGTCTACGTTTTCGAGGGTGCGGCCGATTTCTGCAAGGCGGTTGTGAATGAAGATTTCGGTTTTGCGGGCGGATTCGCTCTTTTCTTCCTTGGACTGCTGGTTGTAGACGTCGATGAGGGTGTTGAGCACATCCTCAGCTTTTTCGGGGGAGGAAGAGGTGATATTGAGTTCAAGGAGGGAGGCTTCCTTCTCATCCGGTCGGGTCACGGTGAGAGCACCCAGCAGGGCGCGAGCGGTGGCGAGCTCGGGTTCGTGCTGTACAATCACCTCGCGCCCGAGCCAGGTTTCATTGTAGTGAGCGGTGGGCTGTACGAGTACGGTAGCAAAGGGCAGCTGCACAGGCTCGCCGCATTTGCCGTCCACGAAGATGGGTTGCCCCTCGCGGTTGGGATAAGAGAGGGTGAATTCGCTCTCGTTTTTCATGGTGATGCCCAGTGAGCAGTAGGTTTCGGGCAGCACGTTGCTGAACTTCACGAGCAGCGGGCTTTTGCCGTACAGGTCGATACGGCGGAGTTTCTGCTGGGTCCAGCAGCTGGTATTGAGGCCCAGGTTCTCCACAACGCGCTGCATGAGCGCGGTGGATTTCAGAATAAAGCTTTCGTTGGCAAGACTCACGGCACCGGTGTCCACACCCAGTTCGGTAAGAATGCGGTCGGAGGAAGCGGCGCTCTTGTCCTTCGAGTCGCGCATCATCACGCTGGCGGATTTCTTGTAGACATACCCCTGTTTGCCTGCAAAGTAATAAGCCGCAGCACCACCGGCGATGGCGCAGAGGATAATCAGAAACCAGAACCGGCGCAGGGCGCTGAAAACAGCGTCGAGCGAGAGAGCTGAGTCTTCCTCGGCTTCGGGGGTGATTGTGGCGGGTGTGTTTTTGCTGGTGAGATCCTGCATGGTATCTGATGTGGGTGAAGGTTTGGTGCGAGTGTCAGCTCGATATAGGGGCGGGAGGGTAAATCACAGGGTTGCCCCCGCGGAGCAACCCTGTGGAAAAGTTTTGCTTACGAGGCAGCGAGAGCGATGATAGCGAGGGTGACACCCACGCCGGAGAGGCCCCAGCCATACCACTGAGCGGCGTCCGAACGGGTGTTAACCTTGCGGTCGGAGGGCGTCACGTAGATGACGTCGTTCTGCTGAATGTAGTAGAAGGGGGAGTTGAAGAGTTCCTTGCTGCGCAGGTCGATGGTAGCAATCTGGCGATTGCCGTCTACCTCACGCACTACCTGAACGGCACGGTTGCCGTCGATGGTCAGGTCACCGGCCTGGGAGATAGCCTCGAGAATGGTGATACGCTGGCCGCCGATGGTGTACACGCCGGGGTTGCTCACTTCACCGATGACGGAGAACTTGAAGTTGCGAATCTGCACGTTGACGGAGGCGTCGTTCAGGTAGCCGCTGTCGCGCAGAGTGGCAGCGATATCGTTGGCCAGCTGGGTGCAGGTCTTACCGGCAGCGCGCACGCGACCGATGATGGGCAGCACGATGTTGCCGTTCGCATCTACCAAGTACCCTTGACTATTGTTGGAGGAAGAGCCGTTACCGCCGGAGCTCATCTCGGTCATGTTGAAGGGAGCGGTAAGCTCGGGCTGCTTGCTGCTCACGGTAATGGCGAGCTGATCATCGCGCTGGATGGTGGTCTGGTAATTGGATTTCAGGGTCTCAGTTGTGGTACCCTGAACATCCTGCAGGTAGATAACCTCCTTGGGGCTCACGCACGAGCTGCCCAGGCCCAGCCAGGCAACCATAGCGCCGACCAGGAGAACTTTGCCGGTGATGTGACGGAACATAACGTTTTGATTAGTATTACTTTTTGTTTTTAGTTGACCGGGTAATTACCATTTTTTCAATTTTTAACTTTCACTCGGCAACCTCGGCCACTATACCGCATTATTTATGTTATGTCCAGCCTAATCTTTATTTTTTTTGTTTTTAATACGAATATGAATACAACCACAAAATAACATGCAAAATGATTAACTTTCAATACGTAAGGATATGCAGCATTTGTCGTGCGCCATTGATTGTAAAGAATATTTGCAGATTAGCGACAAAAGCCCGAAAATTGTGAAATGGTAATACGGAATAATCCTATCAAAAGAAGGGGTGTTACCCCCCCCTGTTTTTCTAACACGCTATCTATCAATGCGTAACGGTGTTATTGTGAGAGGGCTTGTATTTCTTGCGAGCTGATAAGAAGCTCAGGCGATGCAGTCTGCTAACAAAACATGTTTCTAACAAGAGTTACCTACCGGCAAATTTCGCCGCTTATTCCATACCGTGCACCGATTCTGTCTATTCGGACAGTGTGTAAAAAATCAGTTTGACAACTCAGTTCAGCCCCACCTACAATGCGCGACATGGCTACAGTAAAATACAACGCAAAGAAACTCACGTTTTCCGTCATTTGGAAAGATTACATCAAAGAGGCGCGCGGCAGCAACTACCCCTACATACGCAAAAGCTGCAAATGGCGCGGACCGTACCCGCCCAGTTGCCGCGAACGCCGCCGCATGCTGGCCACGCTGGCCGGGCTGGCGGCCGAGCAAGAGGCCCGCAGCGCGGCTCATGCTCACTCTGCAACAGCTGGAGAGTCCGCCCCTATTCCGGCAGTAGATTACTTGTTGCACCTCAGCGATGATGAGCTCGCCACAACCCTCTCTCCGGCGGTGCTGCGACGGGCTCGCAAAGTAGTGCGAGACTTTACAGACTATCTATGCCACCATCACCCTGATTTGCTGCTACATGAGGTGCGCACAAGCATAGTGCTGGGGTACTATGAACACCTGCGCACCAGACCGCTGGCTTACGGGACAAAAAAATGCATCTGCAATCGCCTTTCCTTCATCTTTCGGCGAATTGCTCTGAAATATGAAGCCGGCCCCCTGAAGTATACTAATCCCTTCGAGCGCCTGAAACTCGCGGACATCGTAGGCAAAACCGAACCGACCCGCAAAAAAATACTCACTATCCAACAGCTACGCCTGCTGCTGCGCGAAAGCCTGAGCGGCCGCAGGCTCAGCAACAGCGAGCGGTTGCAGCGCTTCTGTATCATCTACCTGCTCATCGTCACCGGTTGGAGACTGGGCGATGTTGTAACCCTGAAATGGGAGCAAATAGATACAGAACAGCGCTGCATATCCCTGCAGCACTCCAAAACCACCGCCAGGGGTATACGGACCTCCATCTACATAACAGACTTCATGGCTTGGCTGCTGCAGCACCTGCAAACCCACGCCGCCAGAAGCTCATGGGCAGAGTATGTATTCGGCCACCGCTCTGCCAGCACGCGGAACTTCAGAGCTGCCGCCGCACGCAGTGTGCAAACTTTTTTCGAGCGAGTGCGCCTCAAATACGGCTTAACCGAAAGCACCTGCAGAGGCCAGTTGAACATGCATGCCTACAGTGTGCACTCCCTGCGAGGCAGCACCATAACCCACCTGACCGAAGCCGATTTCAGTGAAGTCAAGATTAACTACCTCGTCGGCCATACACCGCGCACCATCGAGCAGCGCCATTACCTGCGCTTGGATTGCAACCCGGAGCAAAGCACACGCGCCCTGATAGAGCACATGGAGACACTCATTGAATCCACCACATACTACCCGATTTTAGAAAAACTTACACTATAAAGCGCACCAAGCACCAAAAGCGGTATACCCCCATTCGCCAGCAACCGAATGGGGATTTTTTTTTGCACAAATTTTGCAACATCGGCCGGCCTCTCCATGCCCAAGCCGCTCACCAAGCCACCTGCGCCCACATGTCACAGGGTCTGGTGGCAACAGTGAGCGGAAAACGGCTGCTGGGGCCGCGCAGGCGGATAGGCAGGGGGCGGAGCCGGACTTCATACTCGTTGAACTGCCGCAGTACCTGCTGCCCGAGGGCTGGCTGGATGTAGTGGACCGCA
>JAZRKM010000024.1:0-20532 GCA_045646325.1 Akkermansia sp.
TTCCATCGTAAGATAAAAGGAATTCAACGCCGAGGTTATGGCTACAGAAACTTCCAAAACTACAAATTAAGGGTATTAGTAGAGTGCTCACATGGCCGATGACTCAAATAACAGCGTTCCCACACTTTTTGGAGTTGACCCCACTTTTTGGAGTTGACCCAGAAAAACAGCGTATCAGGTGACCTGATACGCTGTTTTACGAAGCCTGGAGCATAGCGGGTTCGAACCGCTGACCTCTTCAATGCCATTGAAGCGCTCTACCAACTGAGCTAATACCCCGTTGTGTTGTTGTTCCCTGGAGGGGACGGGCGAAGTATACACGGTTGCGGTGCGTTTGGCAAGCAAAAAATGAATATTTTTCGGCAGCAAGAAAGAAATAGGGGGCAAAGGGAGGTGGAGAGAGGCGACGATGAGCACCGAGCCCAGGTTGCGAGGGTGGGTGGGGGAGGCGGGGCCGGGGTGGCGTCAACGTTTCACCTGCAAGTAGATAATGTAGCGGGCGAAACGGGGGTCTGGGGAATCCGTTTCGATGATGAGGCGGTTGAGGGCCCGCGCAGCGGTGCTGTGCGGGGTGACGGTGACGGTGAATTCGCCGGGTTGTTTGCCCTTGCGAGGGTCATAGTCGAAGTCTTCGCCCGATAGTGAGGCACGGGTGACGTTGCGCACGGGTGAGCCCTGCGGCAGGGTAATACGCAGGGTCTGCGGTGTGGCGGGAGCGCCGACTTTCCACTGCATGCTGCGGGTGCTCAGCAGCAGGGCCGGCGGCATGTCAAAGCGCATGGTGAGGCGGGTGGTCTTGCCATCGGCGGTGGTGGCATCGATGGTTTTCTCCACCCTGCCCTCGAAGGTCGAAGTATCGACGTGGGCGATGAGGCGGGTTCCCTGTATGCGGACGGTTGTGCAGTCACAGTGGGCTTTGGCGCGGCGAATGGTACTGTCTGCCACAAAGGTAAGCTCCACGGACTTCTGACCGCACTTCAGCCGGGCGGTTTGTTCGGTTTTGCTGAACCCGGCAAGGGCCGGCAGGGCGGCCAGCAGGTACAGGATAGCGCGCCACATAAGCGGTATATCAGTCTTGTTTCTCCGCGGGCTGTTCCTCATTCTGCTCAGGCTTGGGCTGGGGCATGAATGAGGCTATCAGGAAGAGCCCTGCTGCAATGCACACGCAGGAGTCAGCCACGTTGAACGCCGGCCAGTGGTAGCCGCCGGGGAAGGTTTGAGTGGTTAACCAGGGGAAGGAGAAGTCGAGGAAGTCTACCACGTAGCCGTTGATGAGGTTGGCGAAGAAGCCCTTGTTCTCGGCTCCGGGCAGGAAAAAGCCTTGCGTGAGGCGGTCGGTCATGTTGCCGAACACACCGGCCATGATACAGGCCCAAGCGACCTTGAGGGTGCGGTTGTAGAAGAAGTTGCGGCGGTAAAGGATGGTGAGCACAATCAGTGCCACGACCTGCACCCCGAGGAACAGGAACGGGGCCCAGGCGGTGCCGTTGCCCATGCCGAAGGCCACGCCTGTATTGTGTATGCGCAATATATTGAAATTGAGCACGCTGCTATCGGTTATCACAGGGGTGATATCGAGGTAGTACGGCGTGGGCAGGTTGTAATGGAATACGATGTACCACTTGGACACCTGGTCGAGCACATACAACAGAACAATAAGAATAATGAGATACAGGGTGACGCGCTTCATAACGATATGGTAAAAATGCTCACCGAGCTTCCCTGCCGATAGGCGGCCGGGAAGCTCGGTATGGGGGGAGGTTACTTGCAGATGTCAGCGCAGCGCTCGCAGAGCCCGTCGGTATTCACGGCGGGTTCGTAGCGGCGGCAGCGCGGGCACATGCCGTGGGCGGTCTTCTCAGCGGTAGCGGCCAGCTCGGCACCGCGCACTACCTTCAGTTCGCTCACGATGAAGAAGGTCTTGGCGAACTCGGCATCCTGAAGCAGGGCCACCACTTCGGCAGTTTCGTCCTGCGGGAGGGTGAGGGTCACCACAGCCTCGTTGTTCTTGTTGAAGGCCTTGGCCTTAACCTGCGACTCGATGGCTACCTGAATGGCGCCCTTAATCTGCTGCAGGCGGGCGAAGGTGGCCGTCATACCGCGCTCGAAGGCGGGCTCCACGCTCGGGAAATCCTGCTCGTGCACGGAATCCGTGTGACCGGCGTGCTCCCAGGCTTCCTCAGCGGTGTAGACGAGGATGGGGGCCAGCAGGCGCACCAGCACATCGAACACGCGGGAGATGGCGAACTGACGGCTCAGGCGGCGGGTGCTGCCGGCGGCATCGCAGTACAGGCTGTCCTTGGTGATGTCGATGTAGAGTGCAGAGAGGTCGTTCGTGCAGAACTGATTGATGGCCATGAACACCTTGCGGAATTCGTAGGCATCGTAAGCGGCGCGCACTTCGCGGATGAGGGCGTTGCTGCGCTCCAGTACCCAGGCATCGAGCGGGTCGAGCTCGGTGGGTTGCTCACCGGTGTAGCCCTTCAGGTTCGCCAGCAGAATGCGCAGCGTGTTGCGCAGGCGGCGATAGGGGTCGGTAATCTGCTTGAAGAGGTCTTCGCCGAAGGGCACCTCGTTCTGCCAGTCAACGGAGCTTACCCACAGGCGCACGATATCGGCACCGTATTTCTCGTAGAAGTACTTGGCGTTGGTGGGCTTGGTGTAGGTCCCCTGGGCGCTCTTGGAGAGCTTGGAGCGGTCCTGATTCACCACGAAGGCGTGCGTGAGCACCTTCTTGTACGGAGCCACGCCGCGCCAGGCGCAGGAGAGCATGAGCGAGCTCTGGAACCAGCCGCGGTGCTGGTCTGTGGCCTCCAGGTACACGTCGCAGGGAGCCTGCAGCTCGGGGTGGCGCTCCAGTACAGCCACGTGGGAGCAGCCGGAGTCAATCCAGACGTCGAGCGTGTCGCGCCCTTTCTTCAGGTTGGTGGGCAGGCCCAGGCGCTCGCAGAGCTGCTCATCGCTCAGCTCGAACCAGATGTTCGTGCCGTGCTCAGCCACCAGGTCGGCGACTTTGTTCACGATCTCAGCCGAGAGCACCGGCTTGTCGTTCTCGTCGAAGAAGACAGGCAGCGGTACACCCCAGGTGCGCTGGCGGGAAATACACCAGTCCGGGCGGGCTTCCACCGTGCTGTAAATGCGGTTGCGGCCCCAGGCAGGCAGCCACTCTGTCTTGTCAATCTGCTCAAGAGCCATACCGCGCAGCTTGTCCATGCTGATGAAGAACTGCTTGACGGCGCGGAAGATGATGGGGGTCTTGGAGCGCCAGCAGTGCGGGTACTGGTGGGTGAACTCCTCGCGGCCCAGCAGGCGGTTACCCTCTGTCAGCAGGGTGATGATGTCCTCGTTGCACTTGAACACATGCTTGCCCACCAGGTGGGGCAGCCCACACTCGGCGGTGTAGTTGCCATCGTCATCCACCGGGGAAAGCACAGGCAGGCCGTAGGCCATACCGGCGATATAGTCGTCCGCACCGTGACCGGGTGCAATGTGTACGGCACCGGTACCAGCATCGGTCGTTACATAAGCGGCATTGATAATGAGGGACTCGCGGTCCAAGAAGGGGTGACGGGCGCTGCGTTTCTCGAGCTCGCTGCCCTTGAAGGTGGCCAGCTCTTCCTGCAGCGCCCAACCGGTCTTGCCGGTGAACATCTCTATCAGCTCACGCACCACGATAAACTTGCGTTCGGCGCCATCTTTCGCATAGCGACCGACCACATAGGTGAAATCAGGGTTCAGGGCGATAGCCAGGTTGCTCGGCAGGGTCCAGGGGGTTGTGGTCCAAATCACCATCTCGCAGCCCTCAATCCCGCACACATCGCCCACCATCTCGAAGCCGACATAGATAGCGGTCGAGGTATCCTCCATGTACTCCACCTCGGCCTCAGCCAGGGCGGTGTGGTGAGCATAGCTCCACTGCACGGGTTTCATGGACTGGTATACAGCCCCGCTCTCCACGAGCTTGGCGAAGACGCGCAGGATGTCGGCCTCGTACTTGGGCTCCATGGTGATGTAGGGGTTGAACCAGTCACCGAACACGCCCAGGCGGCGGAATGACTGGCGCTGCTAGTCAATGTAGCCCAGGGCGAACTCCGTGCAGCGGCGGCGAATCTCAGCGGGCTCCAGCCCCTGGAATTCCTTCACCACCTTAGCCTCAATCGGCAGGCCGTGGCAGTCCCAGCCGGGGATGAACGGCGCATAGTAGCCGGCCATCGTCTTGCTCTTCACAATCAGGTCTTTGAGCACCTTGTTCAGACCGGTACCCATGTGCACATCACCATTCGCAAAGGGAGGGCCATCGTGCAAAATAAAACTCGGTGCACCCTGAGCTTTGCGGCGATTGGTAATTCGCTCGTAGAGCTTCTCATTCTCCCATTTCTCCAGTCGAGCCGGCTCCTTGGTCGTGAGATCACCACGCATGGGGAACGTGGTGTCCGGCAGGAAGATTGTATCTTTATAGCTCTTGGTGGGTGTACTCATACGCGCGGAAGTGTACACCCTTGCGCACTCTTTGTCAATCTTATTGTGCTATTTTCACAGTGTAAAGCCATAACTCCCCCTCATACAGCCCGCGAATAATCACAAAACGCTCTTATTTCGGGTTGACTCCCCGCTGAAAATATGATATCACACCCGACGTGAACCGCAGGGGCTCTGCCCCCCCCTACATACCGACTTCCCGCCATGTTCAATATCCGCACCCTTTTCAACATGCGCCGTTTCGCCGGCTGCCAAAACCCGCGCCGCCACTTCGCCACCTTTGCCGAAGACAGCGAGCGCCCGCTCTCCCTGCGCTGCGAGGAGACACCCACCGGCGGCGCACAGCTGGTGCTGGATGATGCCGGCCAGCGCCTGCTTCCGCAGGCTTTCCCCCTGCCCGCCCATGTACACGAGCGCTGCGATTTCTGGAACCGCTGGGTGAGCCACGCCCTCGAAACCGAGTGGGAGCACCCTATCTCCCCCTACGGGCCTGAATCCTATGCCACCGCCATCGCTATCGACATCGCTGCCGCCTGCCCCGACCGACCGGTGGACTGGTGCGGCCTGCCCGTGCACGATGACTATAACGTCCTGCAGTACCTGGAGTCTCAATCACTACAGCTGAAAGATTACCGGCAGTTCCCCATATTGCCGATATCTGAACCCCAAAACCACTACACCCGCCATCTGCTCCAAGACAGTGCAGTTCACGCCCTTACGTTCCGCGGACTGAAAGGGCGCTTCATCGATTATTATGATGAAGGCCTGATGTGGTACGAATACGCCTGCGAAGTTCCTTCCCACTACCCGGACGATACTTCCCTGTACTGCCCCGATTGGCTGGAAGAACAAATCGACCGCTGTGGCATGTGTTATGGTTATGACATATCGAGGGAGGCCTATAACTGGACACCCTGCGAACTACTGCACAACTTCCGGGCAGATGCCATCGGCATCGACATCATGCGCTACCACCCCCACCATGTGGCAGTGTGCAGCTCTCCATATTACATCGCCCGGCCGGAGGACTTCCCGCCCCTCGGCTGATAACAGACCCCGTTTTTTCAGCTCCGAAAGAAGAACCTGTCCCCTTCGCCGCCCTCTCGCGCGGAGGGGCAGCCAAAACCCCGCACGTTTCGGTGCGGGGTTTTGGTGAAGTTTACATATTGACCTGGTAGAGTGTCTTGTTGTTGTTCGCCGGGTCGAGTATGGCGAAGGCCTCTCGGTGAATGGAGGGGTCGCTGCGGAAGATAAGGCGACCGGCGCACTGGCGCTCAAGCTCCATAAGCAGCTTAGAATCTTCATTCTTAAAGCGGGAGAGCACGTCACTGTTCACCACCACCACCATATCACCCACGGTATCGCGGTAGCGCAGAATGGTAGCTTTCAGCTGGCGCTGAATCTCCACGCTCATGGTCATCACGCTCTTAATGCGGCCACGCCCATGGCAGTAGGGGCAGTGGTCATTCACATAGTCGAGCAGTGATTCGTTGATGCGCTGGCGGGTCATCTCCATCAGGCCGATAGGGGTTATCTGCATGACCTGAGTCTTGGCCTTGTCGCGCTTGAGGGCATCCTTCATGGCCTTGTAAACAGCCATCTGGTCCTTGCGGTGGCGCATGTCGATGAAGTCCACCACCACCAGGCCGCCGATATTGCGCAGGCGCAGCTGGCGGGCAATCTCGCGGGCGGATTCGAGGTTCGTCTCGAGAATGGTTTTGTCGAGATCCTTATTGCCCTTGTTGCGACCGGTGTTGATGTCAATGGCGATGAGCGCCTCCGTCTCATCAATCACGAGGTAGCCGCCGCAGGGCAGCAGCACCTGGCGCTGGAAGGCTTCGTTGATCTGCTTCTCTACGCCGAGTTCCTCGAAGATGGGCTGGCGGCAGGGATAGTGCTGAATGTGGCGCTTGGCTCGGCGGGATATCTTGCCGGCAATCTCCTGCATGCGCTGGGTGGTCTCGAGATTATCGCAGACGATGTTGTCAACGTTGTCCGTCAGGAAATCACGTGCCGTGCGCTCAATGAGGTCGGGCTCGCGGTACACGCACAGGGGAGCCGGGCGCGAGGCGTACTTCTCCTCCACCTCATGCCACTGCTGCAGCAACATAGCCAGGTCACGCACAAAATGGCGGAAACGCTGGCCCTGTGCCACCGTGCGCATGATGATACCCATACCCTCGGGCACGTTGAGTTTCTGCACAATCTGGCGCAGGCGCTGGCGTTCCTTGGGGTCATCAATCTTACGCGATATACCGAACTGGTCGGTATAGGGCATCAGCACGATATAACGCCCGGCCAGCGAGATATTCGTGGTCACACGGGGACCTTTGGAACTGATGGGCCCTTTGGTCACCTGCACCATGATTTCGGAGCCGATGGGGTAAATATCGGGTATATCCTTACTGGTAATCTTCTTCTGCTGCTTGCGGGGGCGGCCTTCTTTCTGAATCTCCTCGAGCGAGGAGTCCAGAGCGAGCGGCAGCGCGTCCCAGAAGTGCAGGAAGGCGTTTTTCTCGTAACCGATGTCGACGAACATGGCCTTAAGCCCCGGCTCAATGTTCTTGACACGGCCCTTGAAGATGCCGCCCACGATATTATCTTCGCCCTCACGCTCAATGCTGTACTCCTCAAGCACGCCGTCTTCGAGCAGTGCTACGCGGCGTTCCAGTTTCTCGGAGTTGATGACGATGGTTGTGCCCTCTTTCGGGTTGCACTGGCCGAACCCGAAGAGGCGTTTCACGGAATGAATCATTTTGGAAATAATGGACAAAGTTTCAGGTTAGTTTGGGGTTGTACACATGAAAAACAGTCATGATAACATAGCCCGCATACCTGTACCTGTTCCCGATGGCGGCTCGGCGCGAAGCGCAAAGACCGGCGGCTCTCCCTGTTTTACCAGGAAAGCGCGACCGGTGCTTGCAATTGCCGGAGTGCCCGGGGCAGGCATAGGCATGCCCCTATCACTCTTCTTCGAACACGTCGTCGTTTTCCTGTAAGAACTTGCCTGTACCTTCTGCTACAGCACTTAAAGGATCGTCCGCTATGGTGATAGGCAGGCTGGTCTGCTCATGCAGCAGGTCAGCCAGGCCACGCAGAAGGGCACCGCCACCCGCCACCACGATACCGCGGTCATACAGGTCACTTGCCAGCTCAGGCGGGCAGTGATCCAATGTCTGACGCACAGCGCTCACAATGACGTCGAGCTTGTCCTTCAGGGCCTCACGTATTTCTTCGGATCTCACGGTCACCGTCTTGGGCAGACCCGTGCCGCGGTCGCGGCCCTTCACCTCCATCTGCAGCTCCTGCTGCAAGGGGTGGGCCGAACCGACACGAATCTTAATGTCCTCCGCCGTGCGGGGGCCGACCAACAGGTTGTGAGCGGCGAGCATGTGGCGGGTGATGGTGTCGTCCAACGCATCGCCGCCGCACTTCTCAGATTGGCTGTAAACGATGCCGGAAAGGGATATAATGGCTACCTCGGTCGTACCGCCGCCGATATCAACAATCATGCTGCCGATAGGCTCGGTATAGGGTAGACCCACGCCGATAGCAGCGGCCATCGGCTCCTCGATAAGGCGCACGGCAATAGCGCCTGAGTGTTCCGCGCTGTCTTCGATAGCGCGGCGCTCCACCTCCGTAATACCGGAGGGGTGAGCAATGAGAATGCGCGGCCCGCGCAGGCTCCTGCGCGAACATGCCTTCTGGATGAAATACTTAAGCATTTCCTCCGCCACGTTCAGGTCGGCAATCACGCCGTCCTTCAGCGGGCGAATAGCCACCACGCTGCCGGGCGTGCGGCCTACCATTCGTTTTGCATCCTCACCCACGGCCCGTACCCTGTCACCACTCATGGCGACAACGGAGGGCTCTCGCAGCACGATACCCTGGTCCTTAATATAGACCAGCGTATTAGCTGTGCCGAGGTCGATCCCGATGTCATACGAGAACCACCCGGCTAATTTCTTTAAAAAACGTGACATTTGTAAAGTCTGATGATGTGGGGTTTAGCTATGGGCAACCACTGTTCTGCCATCGGCGAGCCCTCCTTTTCAGGGGATGAGCCCATGTGCCGGTACAGCCCAGGCCGTTCATTTGCGAGCACGCAACGGCGCACCCATACGCGGGTAGTATAAGAAGTCGCTCCCCGCCTGTCAAGCTAAAAGCAGCGGTGTGACAGGAATTTCATACGTGTCCCAAAGATTTGGGACACGCGTATTTACGATTTTTGATTTACGAATTAAGGATTAGCGGCTAACGCCGGATATTGGATAACCGAACGCTTACTGCCGATGGTCAGGTTCGTGATACCCCTGCGCAGAAATGAAAGCAGAATACGCTGATTATATGTCGTTTGGTGCCCTTTTTCTGTAATTTTTGGGACACATGTGCAGGAATTTGCCATAGCCGCGCGTTGCCCGCATTGCCTCAAAAATCCAGTCACCGAACTGACACTTCCCACGAGTTCGGCTGACACGTGAAAAGCCGGATGCCTCATAAATCAAGCATAATATATACACATGTCACTCAGAATGAGCAAACAAGCAATAATAGAGTTACTGAATTCTAACACAGTAAAGTATCGAAAGACACGCTCACGTAAAGCTAAGGGCGAACTTCTGAAGCAACTAATGGAACTAACTGGTTACAAGTCGTCTAAAAGCATTATTAGGTACTATTCGCGCACACGAAAACGCAAGCGTGTGGAAAAGAGAGGGCGTCTGCCCAAATTGCACGCCAACGACATCGAGCTTATAAAGTCAATTCCACCTTATGAAACCCGAGAGCATTTTTGAAGCTATCCCCCCCCAACCGGCGAATTTTTCTGCCCCAAAATGCCGACTCGCTACGCTCGCTGTCATTTTGGGGCAGAAAAATGGTGGATTTGCCTTGTTTTTTAGCCAATTATCCGCTAAAATTTCGGTGACCGCAATTTTGAGGCATCCACTTTTCGGTGACTGTTTTTTTGACGCAGTGCCGCTTTTTGTAACATTGTTTAACAGAGTGTTTTATTTTTGACAAAAAGCTGATGACTAAACAAGAACTTACTTCTACTTAAGCATCGACTGTATACGCTTGTCTGCCCACAACAGGCCCCAGGCAGAAACGATGCTTACACAAAATGTCATACACGCAACAATAACATAAGAAACATTACCAACGAACTTACCCACAATTAACTCGCAGGCTCCACGGGAAACTACGTGTATAAGATATACAGGATATGTCAGCGCTGCACCTTTAGCCAACAAGTAAGATAAACGACCAGAAATATTGGTTTGTGCAAAATACAAACCAGGAATAAAGATCACATAAAATATCGTTGTTATGGCATCGAACGAGAAGGAATAATTCCAACCTCGTAAGTCTGCATTCTGTTTCAGCACCATCAAGACAATCTCTGATACAATAAAAAGAAAAAAGAGAATACCAAAACTCCATTTATACACAGCACTCGTTGAAAACTGTTGTATCTGCCATTTGATTGCATATCGACCAGCAAGCATTCCGGCTAAAAACTGCCAAGATCGCACAAAAGGAGAATAATACAACCCGGCTCCAAACAAAGTATTATCCGGAACTCGAGTAAAGAGGAAATAAACCACTACTACTAAGGCTGCAAAATAGAGCTCTAGAAGGTACTTAACTCGTGACAGAAATACGAAAAAAGGAACAAGCAACAAAAGAAGAATCTCAACCACCATGTACCACATCGGTGAATTATAATGCATCACGAATCTAACTGGAGAAAAATGCCCCCACTGTTGTGGGAGCCATTCTGGAAATACACCTCCTTCTACCAGACGTCCGACAACAGCTATGAGGAAAGCTAGTACGCACATCGGTAACAAGCGCTTACATTTCTTTCTATAAAAAATATCAGTATTAAATTCACATCCACAAAAAACAGACACCCCAACTAAAAATCCACTCATAACAAGAAAGCCGTTCACTGATAACGGCCCACTCGAACAACGTACCGGAGTTAAATGATATACAAATACACCTAAGCACAATATGATACGAAATAAATCCATACCAACAGCTCTTCTATCACTCCCGGTTTGCCTCATACCATTTTCTTGCATAACAGCGACAGTCTATATTTATGATAAAACGATGTCAAGACTTTTTAACATCATCAAGATAAAAGGGTAATGCGCGATATTGCGATGCCACCACCGGATTTTCAGCCCACTATAATGGTGTATCTGCCTACTTTTATCTTGAAAGTGGGCAGATGAGCGAATTATCTACACTCCAAGACGCTGTAAGTACTATCAAACACGCGATATTGCAAAGTCAGTACCGCGCGGCGAAGCTGATAACGGGGGAGCAGTTGTCGCTCTATTTCGGCATCGGCTGTTATGTATCTACTCGTTCTCGGAAGGAGACGTGGGGAACCGGTGTCATTAATCGAATTAGTGGACAACTGCGAAGGGAGTTACCCGGATTGCGCGGATTTTCTGCCAGCAGCATTAAAAATATGCGTCTCTTTTATGAGTACTGGGCATCATTCCTAATTCGCCAGCCCGTGGCTGGCGAATTTCAAGCATCGGATAATGAACAGCTTATAAAAAATCGATAATCTTTCTTTGCAGAATTGGCAACCGTTGACGGCTCAAATTAACCGCGAGGAGTTTTTGAGTCTGAGCTTTTCGCATCACATAGAAATTCTTAGTAAAGAGTGCAGACAAGGCATTTGTGGAATATGTTATCCGCGATTATAACAGCCCTATGGGGGTATCCACCTACAAAACGGCTGCCGATATGGAGGAGCACATACGCCAATCTCTGCCCGATATGGAAGAAATGAGAAAACTGCTTATTGACTCTCCGGATGAGGAGTGAAAGCGAATACTCGTTCAATATAAAGGTAAGAGGAGAGAGCCGGGGCTGACATGCGAACAGCCTAGGAGGAATCCCAGGCTGCAAGGTTATGACGTTTTATCGATGGCTATTAGCAAAGGCCGTGATGTTGCAGAATTGACTGCACACTTGCGAGTTTGCGCGGGGTGTAGACGAGTATCTTGCTGCCGTTCGAGATGAGAACAGCATTAGCCTTCTTACCGAAGAGAACCTCCAGCCCTTTAATGTGCAATCCGCAGTATATGTGGGAGAGCGTGGTGTCCTGCATAGGCAACCAGCCATCGGAGCGAAGAATGCCGCACCACTTCCACGGGCTGAACTCTTCTTCAGTGGTGGATTTTTTACGACTCCGGGAGCGTTTCGGGCGAGTGTCATCGCTGGTCACCGTAGCATTGGGGCGGTATTCATAAGAGGCCGGGTAGAGCAGCAGGTGGGCTTTTCCCTGATTCGCGGGCAGGATTATGGCACCATCTTCGCTCTGTTTGGCTCCGGGAAGTGAAGAGAGCTCCTCCCAAGTGAGAGCCAGTGGAAGTTCTGTGTAGAGAATCGCGCAGCCATGCCAATAATCCTCCCTCGGAATGGGCTTGCCGAACAGGTTTTCCGCATCCCAAGCTTTACGCCATCCAAGGAAGGCAGCAAAGATTAAAAGAGGTCCGGCCAGTACAGCCAATCCCCCGAAGAGAACTGCTTGAATTCTGGACTTTGTTTCCCAGTCGGGAGCCATAATTCCGGATTTGCAAGCAAGAATTCCAGCTACCAAAATAGCTACCGCAATGACAAACGTCAGGAGATTGGTGCAAAAACGATTCATCATAAAATAATCTTTGATTGATTGTACACAGATTTTGCCACGGGGCATTATATCAATTCCCGCCCCTCTGTTCAAGCACGGCGGGCATTTTGTTGCGCGTTTCCAGTATTTTCGTTGCCGATGGCGCAAAAAACAGAGCTCCGTCTTTGAGTTCGGGCTGGCGGTTATCGGCAAATATATATGCCCCCATCGCTATCAGGGCAGGCTGAGCCCGGCCTGAGCAAAGATATCCTGCAACTGCTGCAGGGGGCGGGCGGGCCAGCATTTGTTCGCCGTGGGGCTGGCAGGGCTGGGGTGCAGAATCGTGCCCAGGGTGAATTCACGGTCAGGCAGGGCAGCGGCAGCCAGATGCAGCTGTTTGAGGGCGTAGCCACCCACACCCACGAGACAGCGCGGCTGCAGCACCTCGATAAGCCGCACCAGGTGGCGCTGACAGGCGGCATCTATCTGCGCGACCTGCTCCGCCGGCAGCTGCGTGGGGGTAATGTTGGAACCGCTCTCACTCATCCAGATAAGCGGGCAGTAATTCGCCACATAGGAGCGGGCAAAGAACTTATCCGCAGGGCCATACAGCGACTCGAAGAGCCCCCACAGGCGCCGCCCGCTCACCTCTGAGCGCGGGCAGCTGAACCCCTGCACCGGCCGCTTGGGGTGCGTAGTCGGCGGCTGACCGATGAGGGCGGTAATACCCATCCACAGCGTCACAGCCGCAATCTCACCGAAGGGCACCCCCGTCTGCGCCATACCGAAAGGCCCGGGGTTCATCCCGAGGTAGAGCACGTCTTTCGTCCCCTCGCCGAAACGGCGAATATACTGCTCGTGCCCGGCCCACGCGTAAGTGAGCGGGTTATAGGTATAGGCCACAGGGGCCGAGAAGGTGAGAGATTCCATCTCGTCACAAAGTTGCCGAGCGGCGGCGATGAGCTGTTCTGCCTGCATGACATGAGTTTAGCACATCCGGGGCGCCGTGGCAACAATTATCGCTTGAAATCGGTCAACGAATACGCTAGAATGGCGCGCGTGAAAGTCATAGCTATTGCCAACCAGAAGGGTGGTGTGGGCAAAACCACCACCGCTGTTAACCTTTCAGCCGCACTTGCCAAGCGCGGCCGCAGGGTGCTCCTTATTGATGTGGACTCGCAGGCCAACGCCTCGTCCGCCCTCGGTATCGAGGCCAGCAGCGGGCAGAGCCTTTACCAGGCCCTCATCGGCAACAAGCTCATGGAAGACCTCATCATGCCGGCCAACCGCCGCAACCTCTCCATCATCCCCGCGCACATGGACCTGTCAGGCGTGGAGGTCGAGCTTACCCAGAACGGCACCCACATCACCTGCATGCGAGATGCCATGGAAGGCCTGCGCAGCAGCAATTACTATGATTACGTATTCCTCGACACCCCGCCGTCGCTGGGCGTGCTCATGACCTCATCCCTGTGCGCGTGCGATGAGGTGCTCACCCCCATGCAGTGCGAGTTCCTGAGCTTGGACGGTCTTTCCAAGATTCTCTACGTTGTCGAGCAGATTCGTGAGAGCGGCGCCAACCCCGACCTCAAACACGAGGGCGTACTCATGACGATGTACAGCAACACCAACCTGGCCAATCAGGTCATTGCCCAGGTGAAGGAGGTATTGCCCAACAAGATGTACACCACCGTCATCCCCCGCTCCGTACGCGTGGCAGAGGCCCCCAGCTTCGGCAAAACCGTCATCGAGCACGACCCCTACGGGCAGGCCTCCCTCGCCTACCAGAATGCCGCCAAGGAATTCCTGAGCCGCCACCGCTGACAGCAGCGGGGCACCAACCTCGCCCTGCCATGCTGCACTGGATTTACCCCACCATCTGCGAGCTCTGCCATGAATCCGCCGAGCTGAGTCTCTGCCCCGACTGTCTGGCCGGGCTGGAGCGGGTACCGCGCCCCATCTGCCTGTACTGCGGGGCCATACTGAGCGGCACACCGGCCGGCACGGAGAGCTGCCCGGCCTGCGCGCGCCTGCCTCGCCCCTTTGAACTGGCACGCTCAGCCCTGCGCGGCGATGAGCGCAACATGCAGCTCATTTACAAGCTCAAGTACCACCACGCCAACTACCTGGCTGCCGCCCTTGCACCGGCGCTCGCCGAACTCTGGCACCACACCCCCGAACTGAACAGCGATTTTGCCGCCGCCGCACTGGTACCCGTGCCCACCACGTTCGCTCACGAACAACAACGGGGTTACAACCAAGCCGCCGTGCTCGCCCAGGCACTCGGCAAACTGCTGAAACGACCGGTCATCCACGCACTTCAGCGCCGCGACACCAACTACGGCAGCCAGACTCGCCTGAGCGCCGCCCAACGCCGGCAGAACGCTTACAATGCCTTCCACCCCCTGCCCGCCTACGTCAAGGGACACCGCACACTGCCGGAGCGCCTGGTACTGGTGGATGATGTGTACACCACCGGCTCAACCGCCCGCGCCTGCAGCCACGCCCTGCTGCAGCTGCCCGGGGTCAAACAGGTAGCGGTCATCACCCTGGTCAGGGCCGAAATGCGCAGCCCGAAATAGGCAGAGCTGACATCACGCGCCCTGCATCACGCGCCCTGCCCTCTTTCCGGTTCACCCGGCTGGCGTTTCGACCCTATTTCCGTTTACGTCAACATAGTGCATAAGAACCCCTGTGGGGGTATACTCAATAAGGCGTCTGCAATACCCATGGCTGTTATTGCACTCGGCACCATCCACACCATAACAAATCTGCTCAATCAACCTGAATTGCTCATCAAAACGCTCCTTAATCTTATGCACACCATCAGGCTTGATACAACAAGGCATGTCTGCAAAATCATAAAATGACACCTCTATACAGCGCTCTTTCCATTGATAATCGATTTTCTTAGAGCAAAAACCACGAGTTCCACGTATCAGATTACCGTCTACACCCAGCAATTGAGTCCTCACACAACGAGAGAAAGCATCGTATTCAAACCGTTTACCGGCTACGCCATCAGTCCTGTTACGGCATTTCCCCCCTTCTTTATCAAAATAGATTTCCATGAGTAACTCATCATTCCGATTATGATAACAACGCCGCCCATAACACCCTTCCGCATCGGCACAGGGTTTCCCCGCAGCATCGAGATACCGTACGACATAGCAGCTCTCACCGGTTGATTCCCATCGTAGTTCATCAGGTTCAGACCGCCTTGCAAGCTGCGAATACCCAACATCCATCACCGCAGGCGCCCCATCCGCCAAGAAGAAACTTTTCACGCCCTCAAATCCACCCACATATGGAGTTTTGTCAGACTTGTAACGAATAAACTGATAAGGTAACCCTGCGCGATGAATTGAATACGAAGAAGAGTTGAACGTATACACTTCCTCAAGAAAATACCCCGGAACATAACATGACGGATCAGCCTCGAACCCCAACTCAAGATAGTCCCGATATCTTGTACTCAATTTGCCGGGTTTAACATGCGAGTTATCCATTGCCAAAAAATCCGAGCTCTGCAGCCACACTTCCCCATAAGAATGCTCACTTATGCAGGCTCCCAGTTGCGAGCCTATTCCGTTACCCTCTTCATTGTAAAATATAAACCTTTTCTTCTCGCCGTAAGCTTCAATCTGACGTCGAGCATAACCAAACATGGACATCACCGGTGCCCCCGATTCATTAGAAAAAATCAGACAGCCATCCGAACTTTCGCTCTTGGCATATCCATCTTTACCCCTAACCGGCTTACCCTCTGCATCCGTGTATTCCACCTTTTGCAGCACATTATATGCGGTAGTAATTTTCTCAACAGATATACCATCTGCATTAATGCAACTCTCACCATTTATGCCATAATACGAAGATGTTTCGGTCTTGTACTCTCCGTCGACCAGCACCTCATACTTTTTCATATGATACCCCCCATTGCACAATAAAGGCTTACCATCTGAATCAAAATACGATGTAACAGTATTTCCGCATACGTCTCGGCGTGTCATTTCTCGGTACCATCCATCGTCATTCTTACAGGGAGCACCATTCCTATCATAATAACAAGTTTCACATACCTTGTCATTTCCGGCCTCATACGACCTTTGAACCATCCTGTAATACCTTGTCGAACTATTTTCCCATAAACGCTCAAAGGCATCCTCCTGAATCATCACACCATTTTCCTCATAATTTCGCTTCACACAATGATGGAAACCATCTGAACTTTCAACAGGTTCATTATTCACATCGAACAGGTGGACCTCCTCCTCATTTCCCTGCTCATTAACGCGTCTTATTTTCTTGTGCCACCCACCCTGAACCACGCAAGGCTTCATATCGCAGTCATACACGGAGGTTTCCGTTGTGCGCTTGGCGGGGTCATACGATGTGCGAATGGCTGCATATCCCCGGTCAATCTGCATGGGGCAGCCATCTTTACCGAGCAGAATACATGTTGAGGTGTTATCTCCATCGTATTCTACAGAAAATCCATAGCTGGAATACTCCGCTGAAACCACAGGGCGGTTATTCTGGTCATAGAAATATACCTCTTTCAATCTCCCTGCTCCATCCGTTTTATATCGTCTGAAATAATAACCGTTTTTATGTGGACATGCTCGCCCGTTGCGGTCAAAATATCGCTCCCGAACATAAGCATCTTTTTCAACGATTCGAGACAACATATGATAGCCCTCCGATTTAAAATCAATTGTTTTATTATTTTCATCATAATACCTCTCCGTCCTCTCACCACTATCCGAATAATGATAAGAGACACGGCTACACCCCATTCGCTCATTATGGCATAATTTATCTTCTTTGTAATAAGAGAGAGAAATCAAACGTCCATATTCATCGTATTGTCGACCTTCTGACGCATAGCCCTCATCACACACAAAGGGTTTGCCATCGGGCTCGTACATGGTTATTTCCTCTATACAACTACCATCATCAAAATCCGTAAACTTAAATACGATGGAGGAGTAACCATTATCCAGCCGACAAGGCTTACCATTCACGTCGAAATAGGATTTGGAGGTACAACGCCCCTTATCGTCATATTGATAGCGAGCTATAGCATAACCGCCCTTATTCAAACACGGGTTATTACCAACATCAAAAAAACTTGTTTCCGTTATCTGCCCATTCTCGACTTTTTCTTTTTTAATGGCAAAACCATCTTTCAGCATGACCGGCTTTTTATCTGCACCATGATAGGTGATAGTCCTGATATTTCCGTCTTCGCAATATGTCAAACCGGCATAGTCGACCAATTGATTCGTGCATAAGTTCCCACTTTTATCATGGAAGAAAAATTCTGAAAGCGAGCCATCCTCACCATAAGAAAAAGTAACCTTATGCACACCTGAATTAGTATTTTCGGCAGGAGCTCCGGTTTCATCAAAATAACTGTAGGATGTGAGGTGACGACCGTTCCACCGGTTTTTGATAACCGCCACCCCTTGTGAATTATTACACAAGCACCCTTCGCCATCGACCAGTGAAACCTCCGCAACACGTGTTCCATCCCCGGCGTACTGATATTTCACACCGGATATACCGTTTCCGTTTTCTATCCGTTCTCCAACAGCATTGATGAGATATATTCCGGTTATACGCGGAATATCCGCCATATCACTCTCATACTCGAACCCTGCCGCATGCTCACCATTCAGCACAGTATTGCCCTCTGAATCCATGAAATAACGACGAATTCTCGAACTATTATTACCGTATTCCATACGGAAAAAACGAGGCGCGGCAAAATCAGGGGGCGAAGACGCCACGCTGCAGCTACCTTCATAAAAATCAAAATATCTTTCAATACCTACATTCAATTCATGCGCACACTCCTTCTCATTTTTGTCGATGATATTATAAACATCCTCATCTGTCTTTACCCAGCATACAGGGCTGCCAGCTTTCACATAGTAACGCTCGGTTTTATTATCATCATGCCGACACTCAATCACATTCGGAAAAACGGCAGCCCACGGCATTGCCGATATAACCTCACTCCTTTCGAGATGAAATACGCGCCCTTCGCGTTTTTTTACCTGATAAAAAGATGATGCCTGTTTCTTTTCGTCCGCATCTATTCCATTATAGGGATATATTTTATCAAACCTCTCAAGGTAATCATAATAATATAGAATTTTCTCCTTATAATAATCGTATAGTTCTATTCCTTTATCAACTCCATATAGAATCAAAACTGCCAATATACACAGGAAGATATTTTTTATCAATTCTTTCCTTTTTCTCAGCGTCTCTTCGTGTATATACAACGGAGTCGCAGCATCATTCTGGATAGCGGCATTTCCTAACAGAATATGAGCAGCCACGCACACGCTCTTCAGGGTGTCCAACTGCGAAGTCCGATATATTTGCTTTTCTATTAGGTTATCATGCCGGCCGGAGGCTACAAAACATCTCAGATTATCGGGCAAACGATTTTTCCAGGCCTCCGGGTCGCCCTGCAGGTCATCATCTATCACGAAAGGGATAATTCTATCCAGCTTCTCCCTGTATATATTTTTTGTTTCTCCCCCTGCTCCCTCAATTTCCTTAATTTGCTCATCTGTGAATTTCACAGAGAGATCTTCATCTCCACTCAGGTTCATATCGACCTCAAATCCCAGAAACAGCTTAATAGCTGCATTCGGATAACGATAGTCGACAGCATTATGGGCATTTAAACTCTCACTCTTGGATTTGGAAGTAATGACGATGAGATACTCCGATTCTGCTAGAGCATCGCGCAAGGCCTTCCTGTAGTCATTCTGAAAATTATACTTCTTATAATCAAAAATCTTCCCTATCTGTTCCTGCTGATATACATCCCTGAGCGAGTGAGGTAATTTATACCCACACAAAAAACTGTACAACTTGCTTGCAAGATTTACACTGCGCTCACAATGAGACTCATAGGAAATAAATGCAGTATATCTTTTCATGTTGCTTCAAGTTATTCTAATAAAGCAGTACGAAGGAAAGTGAGCACTGATGATAATTTCAGTTTGTGCAGCCAAAGAATCTCGCGCGGCAGATAAATGGAAAGACCGAAAACATTATTTTCCACTTTCGAAGTGACACTCCGATAACTTCTGACAATTTCCCAGAGAAGCCCCATAGAAGATTCGGAATGCTTAGTATAGCCTTTCCCTAACAAGGGTAAGCATATTCTCAAATTGGAAAATTCATTTCCATGCTTAATGACAGCAACTTTCCACATGACATTAATACAACGGACAAGTTCCTCTATATCTGAGTGTGCAGAATAGCGCTTCTCAACACCTTGTGGGGTATTCGGTGCTGATTTATAATAGGAAGCGCAAATAAGATAAGCATATTCATAATCCGGATTCTCCGGCAGCTTCAGCGCAATGACCGTACCCTTCCCCCATTCCAGTACCGGCTCACACAATGCTGCCATGTAGCTCTCTTTTACCTCTTTATCTTTCGCGTGCTCATCCCGAATATCCTTCAAGGTAGAAAGCACCTTATTCTTCAATTCTGCTAGTTTTTCCTCGCTCCAATCCTTATCATCCTCATACACCATGCTGTCAACGTGAGCCAAACACTCGCGGAAGTTTTGAAAATCAAACCCTGAGGCTTTCGATTTGCCATCACTCTTGCTATCGGCCTCCGGAAAATACTTGGAAAGGAACTTGCCGATGAGAGTATCCTCTAACCCGCCGATGATATTATTAGCATTGTACATCAATACTATGTCTCTTGTTTCGCCCTCAATATTCTCAACCGGTTCCAGTATATTTCTAAGACAAACACTAACCTTCTTGCGATATTTTCCGGCTTCATCTTGCACAGGAGGAATGTAAATGGTTAAATCCACCCAGTCCTTGAAAGCCATCAAAAAAAAGCTGAAAATAAATGCAAAAGAGGCTATCCCACATACAATAGAGCCGAATGGCACCTCATCATTTCCTGACAATCCCGGAAATAAGCTGGCCGTCATACTACCGATAGAAAGAATGCCTGTCATCAACTTCCACGCGCCGGTACTCTTGGTACGAGCAAAAAGTGCGTAGACAAGTCGTTCCCAATATAATTTTTCTCTGAATGTCCGAATAAAATTAAACATAGTAACAACGCTATTCTGACAGATATATAATTTTTTTCAAGGAAAAATAAAAGCAAACATCCATAGTGAGGTATCAACCACGCACCCTGCCCGCTTACAGGCGAGAAGAAGCCATCTTGTTTTCGGCATGTCGCAGCCGGGCCGCTGGGAAATATGCCCCCAAATCGTGTAGGGGGCTTTCGCCCCCTCACACACCACCGTACGTGCCTTTTATGGCATACGGCGGTTTCCTAACCATTACAGACGACGTTCTGCAATGAGACTAACCCCATTTTCCTGAACCACTCTTTCCCCATGG
>JAZRKM010000025.1:0-7698 GCA_045646325.1 Akkermansia sp.
AAGAGGTCATCGATGCTCGTCTCCACTGCCTTGGGGGTACCGTAAGCCAGCAGCACGGAGGGGGCGTAGCTTACATAGCAGGGCTCGTGGTAGAGCACTTCGTCGCCCGGGTTAATCAGGCAGCGCAGCGCGAGGTCAATAGCCTCGCTCACACCCACGGTGGGCAGAATTTCGCAGAGGGGGTCATAGCTCACGTGGAAGAAGCCTTCCACATAGCGGGCGATGGCGCGGCGCAGGCTCTCAAGCCCGTAGTTACTGGTATAGGTGGTGTGGCCTTTTTCGAGGGAGGTAATGGCGGCCTCGCGGATGTTCCAGGGGGTTACGAAGTCGGGTTCGCCGACACCCAGCGAGATGATGTCTTTGCTGCCGGTTACGAGGTCGAAGAATTCGCGGATTCCCGAGCGGGGGAGGTCAACGACCTGTTTGGCAAGAGTACGGTTCCAGTCCATGATATAAGTGAGAAAGGTGTGAGTGGTGCAGGTCAGGGGGCTACGCTGATGCGCTGGTGGCTCGGTTCTTCTGTAAAGTGCAGCCCGTTGAGTTTGTAGGTTTTCAGGCGGAAGTGGGTAGCCGTGGAGAGCACGCCCGGCAGGCTGGCCAGTTTCTCGCTCACAAAGCGCGCGACCGACAGCAGGTCTTCGGCATCCACCTGCACCAGCAGGTCAAAGCCACCGCTCATCAGGTAGCAGCTGCGCACTTCGTTGAAGCGCGATATACGCTCGGCCAAGCGGTCAAAGCCGCCGCCGCGCTCCGGGGTGCAGCGCACTTCAATAAAGGCGCTTACGCCCACGCGGTCATCGTTCACGATGGTCTGGTAGCCGACGATACGCCCCTCTTGTTCCAGAGTAGCTCGCTCGGCTGCAACTTCAGCAACGCTCACCCCCAGGCGGTCGGCAATCTGCTGGTCGCTCAGGCGGGCGTCCGTTTCCAATATCTTGAGAAGCGCTTCTTCCGTCATAAGTATGCCCATACTACCACGCACACGCGCGATGTCAAGCCCGAATCATGTACTAGACAAACAAGTCTTGCTCTTTCGTCTTAAACAGTTCAACTTTCGGATTTTCGCTTCTGCCCCGGAATCAAAAACGCCCCGCAGGCTGAACTGCGGGGCGCTCTCTGAAAAAAGAGGGGATAGTATTGGCTGAAAGCCGTTTGGCGCGGTTTAGCGCTTGCTGAACTGGAAGCGCTTGCGGGCACCGGGGCGACCGGCCTTCTTGCGTTCCTTCATGCGGGAGTCACGGGTAAGCAGACCCTGCTCGCGGAGCTGAGCGCGGTACTCCTCGTTGATCATGACGAGGGAGCGGGCGATAGCCAGGCTCATGGCGCCGGTCTGACCGTGGATACCACCACCCTTGGAGACGATGCGTACATCGTACTTCTTCATGGTGTTAGTGGCATAGAAGGGCTGCAGGACAACGTTCTGCAGGGCGTCGGTGGGGAGGTACTCCTCGAAACCGCGACGGTTGATGGTAATCTTGCCGGACTTGCCTTCCTCGACGGGGGTGAGCCAGGCGTGCGCGATAGCCTCCTTGCGGCGACCGGTAGCGTTGAACGGAGTTGTAGAGCTCATGATTTAAGAAACTGGGTTAGGCGATTGTAACAACGGTGGGAGTCTGAGCAGCGTGGGGGTGCTCAGCGCCGGCGTAGACCTTCAGGCGAACAGCCTGAGCGCGACCCTGACGGGTGTGGGGCACCATGCCGAGAATGGCGTGCTCAACAATCTGCTCGGGGTGGGTCTTGCGCAGCTTGGCGGGGGTGGTTACAACCTGATTGCCAACGTAGCCGGTGTAGCGGGTGTAAATCTTGGCGCGCTCTTTGTTACCGGTGAGCACGACCTTGTCGGCGTTCACAACGATTACATAGTCACCACAGTCAACGTGGGGGGTGAAGATGGTCTTGTTCTTACCGCGCAGCAGATTTGCTGCCTCGACAGCAAGCTGACCGAGCACCTTGTCGGCGGCGTCGATCACATACCACTTGCGCTCAATATCCTGGGCTTTGGCAGAGAAGGTTTTCATGATGATTTCTTTTGTTCCTGTTTAGGCTTTCGCCAACGAACCTCTTAGTTCGGGGCGCATACTCTACACTTTTTGAGCCTTTTTGTCAATCGCTTTTTCAGCCTGATGGCAATTTTTTTTCGAATTTTGCTTATTTTGAGTAAAAAACGCTTGCAAAGTGAGCGTCGGCGCTATAAACTACCCGCGCACCCGTGTGGTGCACGTTTATATAACCCATACGTATTCATAATGGCAAATCCCCCCAATAATCGCGGTGGCAAACCGCAGCAGCGCAACAATAACGCCCCCCGCAGCGGCAGCAACAATGCCCGCGGCGGTGCACGCCCCCAGAACTCTGCTCCCATTAAGCAGAAGAAGACGGTTGAAGATGACGGTGAGGGCGAAATCGAGATGGAGGGCGTGGTGTCTGCTGTGCTCGCCGGCACGATGTTCCGCGTGAAGGTGCCCAGCGGTCACGAGTTCCTGGCTCATATCTCGGGCAAGATGCGCAAGCGTTTCATCCGCCTGGTGGTAGGTGACCGTGTGAAGATTGAGGTCTCCCCCTACGATATGACCAAGGCACGTATTACCTTCCGCCTCAACTAATCGGGCGTGTTGGTATAACCCGCACATGCAAGAGCCGCAGCTGCTACAGCCTGCGGCCTTTTTTTGTCTTATTCAGCTGCTACCATGATGGCGATGAACAGCAGCAACCCCTGTAGCAGGGTAAGGGCGATGGCGAAGCCGCGCGGCCCCAGCTCTATTACCAGGCCGACGGCGGCATGAAAGTCGCCAAAACGGCGCCGGCTGCTCAGCAGGCAGAGCAGGGCGATGGCGCCCCCAATCACGGTCAGGTAGCTCAGCTGGCCCAGAACCACGCAGGTGAATGCAGGTAGCGGGAGCTGTGGTGCCACGCATACGCCGGCAATCAGCACTATGAGCCACAGCCCGTAGATGATGGTGACGGTCAGCGCCGTGATTCGCCATGGGGCGGTGCGGTTGTGCAGGGCGGCACGTTGTGTCGGGGTAAGGTGGTGCGGCGCATCGAATCGCACGATGGCTTCCGCAATCCCTCGCAAAAGCTCAGCGATGAACTCTACCAGTAACCTGAGCAGGGCTTCCATGAGGGGGGGGTAGTTGGGCGGTCGGGGAAATCAGCCGCGGGATTTGATGCCCATGAGCATCTGCGCGTTGTTCGGGAACTTGCGCATGAAGAAGAGCAGGCGCTCCATGGCCTCTTCGGGCTTGTGGTTGGCGAGCGCGCGGCGGATGAGCTGAATCTTGGTGAGCATCCACTCAGGGAGAATGAGTTCCTCTCGGCGGGTGCCGCTCTTGTTGATGTCGACGGCGGGGTAGACGTACATCTGCGCAATGCGGCGGCTGAGCACGAGCTCCATGTTGCCGGTGCCCTTGAACTCCTGGAAGATGAGTTCATCCATACGGCTGTTGGTTTCGATGAGGGCTGTGGCGAGAATGGTGAGTGAGCCGGCAGTGCGGGTGTTGCGGGCGGCTGCGAAAAGTCGGCGGGGTGTTTCGAGAGCGCGGGCGTCGATACCGCCGCTCATGGTACGACCGCTGCCGCGATCGGCGTTATTGTAGGCGCGGGCCAGGCGGGTGATGGAGTCCATGAGTATGAGCACATGTCGGCCGTTTTCGACCAGGCGCTTGGCGCGCTCAATGCACATTTCGGCCATACGGCAGTGCTCTTTCACCCCGCTGTCGTTGCTGGAGGCAAAGATTTCCGCCCCGGGCAATTCGCGGCTGAACTCGGTGACTTCTTCCGGTCGCTCATCGACCAATAGTACCATCAGGTGCAGCTCTTCGCCGTAGTTCTGCATAGCTCCCTTGGCAATATCCATCAACAGGGTGGTTTTGCCGGTGCGGGGCGGTGCAACGATTAACCCGCGCTGACCGCGTGCCACGGGGGCTATCATGTCGAGCGTGCGGGTGGTGAAGTGTTTGGCGTCGGTCTCGAAGGCGAGGCGCTGGCTGGGGTTGACTGCCTTCAGGTCATCGAAGTGGGGGGCGTTTGCGGCCTCTTCGGGCGGCAGACCGTTGACGGCGGTTACGGTGGTGAGCTGGTGGCCGCGCTCGTAGCGCTGTGCCATGCCGGTCACCTGAACATAGGGGCGCAGGTGGTGCTGAGCGATGATGTCGGCCGGTACATAAACGGCCTGGTTCGACGGGGCCCAGTTGTTTTCCTGCACGCGGATGAACCCGAACCCCTTGGGCGTGATTTCCAGCAGGCCGGTGAGCTCAGTCGGCTCACCCACGGGGACGTAGGCGCGACCTGTCTTGGGGATGGGTTCGATTTTTTCGCGTTTGGGGCGGTTTTGTTGCTGCTGCCGCTGGTGGGGGGAGTTGCCGTTGCGCATGGGGCGCTCGCTGCGATTGCCCTGGTAATCACGGCGGGGGCGTGCGGACTGGCCGGAGTTACGGTCATCTGACTGCCGGTTATTTCGGGCAAAGCGGGGCCGCGTGGGGCGTTTGTTGTCATCCATGGCGCTCATACTGCGGGGGCAAATCAAAAAATGTTATCAGTGGCAGGGAACAAGAGCGGCGGGTGGTCTGTTGCAGTACCGCCCGCCGATGTTGAAGTGTGGGGCGAGCTCGCTGTCCGGAAATTTTTACAGCTGCTCGAGTATGTCTTCGGCGATTTCGAAGTTGGAGAATACGTTCATCGTATCATCGTAATCATCCAGTCGCTCGAAGAGTCGCATGATTTTGCGGGCTGTCTCCACATCGGTGATGTCGGTGGGGTTCTGGGCGATGGAGACGAGCTTCATGCCGGTTACGCTCTTGCCGGCAGCGGTCAGCGCCTCTGACACGGCCTGAACATCGGTCGGCCCGCAGATGAAGGCCCACTCGCCTTCGTTTTCGCCTTCCTCGAACTCATCTGCACCGCAGTCCATGGCGAGCTCCATGGCGGCATCTTCATCGAGAGCGGGGTCGTTGACGGTCACTTCGCCCTTGCGGTCGAATTGATAGGCCACGGAACCGGGGGTGCCCATGTTGCCGCCGTTCTTGGAGAAAATGGTGCGGATTTCGGAGGAGCAGCGGTTGGTGTTGTCGGTAGCAACCTCAACGATGAAAGCTGTGCCGGCGGGGCCGTAGCCCTCGTAGGTGACCTCCTGAATGGTCTCGCCCTGCAGTTCGCCGGTGCCTTTCTTGACGGCACGGTCGATGTTATCCTTGGGCATGGAGGCGGCCTTGGCGCCTTCGATGGCGGCGCGCAGGCGCGGGTTGGTGTCTATATCGCCACCGCCGCTCTTGGCGGCCAGAGTGATTTCGTGGGAGAAACGGGCGAATATTTTGCCTTTCTTCGCGTCGGCTGCTGCCTTCGTGAACTTAATTTTGGACCATTTATTATGACCTGACATAATGTTGAGGTATGTGGGTGATAGAAAAGACTACCTGAGGGCCGCATTCCGGTTGGACATAGTACGGCGGAACCCGCACAGTTGCCTGATATGCCACCGCTTGCTCAATTTGCAGCGGTTACCGCACCAATCAACGTGTTGCCTTAATGAATCCGGCAACAATCTGCGGGTTTTAAGAGTCGAGCTGACAGGATTCGAACCTGCGACCTCTTCGTCCCGAACGAAGCGCGCTACCAGCCTGCGCTACAGCTCGATGTCGTGTTGACGGCGCAATTTTACACAAAAAATCAAGCATTGCAAGCCTAAAATGATTTTTTTTGCGGATTATGGCAGAAAACGCCCGACCGAATACGGTCGGGCGTTTGGAAAATCCGGTAGTAAGGCTGCACCGGAGAGTTGAGAGAAGGGTGATTTATTTCTGCTGCTGGCGTGCCTTGTAGTTGGCGTGCAAGGTAGCATCGTGAGCGGTGTTCTCTTTCACCTTCTGCTGAGCGAGGCGTGCCTTGTTGGAGATGTCGGGGTCGTCATCTGCGCGGAGTTTCTCGAGCCAGGTTGTCACCCATTCGTGCTCAGTCATGCAGGAGAGGTTGGAAATCAGGCGCTCCTTCTGCTTGAAGCAGGCGTCCATTTCGGCGCGGGCTTCGGAGCCTTCTTCCGTATCGGCATAACCCGAGGTGTCGACATTAATCTTGTCGTACACCAGCTCGATGAGTTTGTTGGCCTCAGCAAGCTCGCGGGGGCGGTTTTGGGATACTACGCCTGAAATCATGAACTCCACGGCACGCATCATGTCGGCGGCCTGGCGGGCAGCCGCCTTTTCTTCACCGGCCTCATCTACCATCTGCTGAGCCTTGGCTTTGAGTTCGAGCAGGTAGGGGATGATGTCATCGCTGTAATAGTTGGCGAAGAAGGTGCTGGAATCGTGCCACTTGTCGGCGGATTCACATGCGCTCTTGTAGAACTCGAGAGCCTTGGGCGAGCAGGAGCGGCCAAGCGGGGCCTGCATGTTCTTGCGGTATTGTTCGGGCAGGGCGTCGAAAATCTGATCACCGAGTTTCTGGCGTTTTTCAACGCTTTCTTCCATGGTGATGATGTTGTTCAGGCAGACCACGAGGGCGTCTGCCAAGGTGGCTTCGAGGTCGTCGCTCTTAAGCAGCCCGATGATGTCGGGGATGTCTTTTTCGGAGACGCGCAGGCCCATGCTTTCCCAGATGTAGGAGAGCACCTGAGCCTTCTTGGGCCATTTGGGTTTCTGCGATACGCTGTCGGCGAGCTTGCGGAACTTGCTGTTAATGCCCTTGTTGTTCGATACGGCTATGCGCTGTACGAGGGCGCGGAACAGGTCTGCATCCATCTTGCTGGCATTTTTGTCGAGCGTGCTGAAGATGAGGTTGTCGATGGAGGGGTCCATCTCAGAGGCAATGCCGAGCAGCAGGCAGGCGAGCTGGGCTGTCTGTTTGGGGCGGGCGCCATAGAGTGCGCGGCCGTTCTCGTCCTTGGCATTGGGATTGACCACCATGTCGAGCAGGCACTCGGCGTCTTCCTTGCTGCACTTGACGTCCACGCCCTTGGCCTGGGCATCAGCGTAGGTTTCAATTTGCAGCTTGTTGATTTCGGCGGCACGCTGAAGGATGGCGTTGGTGGCATCCACACGGGCTTTGATGGCAGCCTGTTCGGCATTTGATTTGCTGACGTAGGCGAAACAGCCGGCGGCGATGGCTACCAGGGCACCGATGCCGATGAAGAAGCCCGGTGTCTTATGGAAGGGCTTTTTCTCGGCCATGGTCTGGAGCTGCTGCAGGTAGGCATCGCGGGCGCTCAGGCGCTCTTCTTCGGCGTCCTCTTCGCTTGTGGGAGCAGGGGCAGCCTGGGGAGCCGCTTTCTTTTTGGCGGCTGCAGGTTTTGCAGCAGCGGCAGGCTTAGCGGCAGCGGGTTTCAGGCCAGCTGCGGGTTTCAGGCCAGCTGCGGGTTTCTTTGCCTTGGGGGCAGGGGTGGTCGCAATGACGGGCTCGGGTGCCGGTTCGGCAGCAGGCTCCGGTGCAGGGGCGGCTGCGGCTGCCTCGGCTGCTGCTGCTGCGGCGGCTTCAGCTTGCTGCTGGGCTTCGTAGGCGGCCATCTGGCGGTTGTACTCTTCCATCTGGCGGTTGTATTCCTCCATCTGGCGCTCGTATTCGGCCTGAGCTGCGGCTTCGGCGGCGGCTGCCTCGTCGTCGGCAGAGGGAACGGCGGGTTCCGGCCCGGGTCCCGGCTCGGGTTCGGGTTCAGGGGTGGGCTCGGGTTCGGGGGTAGGCTCAACGATAACGGTCGGGGTTTCCTCTACC
>JAZRKM010000026.1:0-5776 GCA_045646325.1 Akkermansia sp.
GCAGGGGTATCACGAACCTGACCATCGGCAGTAAGCGTTCGGTTATCCAATATCCGGCGTTAGCCGCTAATCCTTAATTCGTAAATCGTAAATCAAAAATCGTAAATACGCGTGTCCCAAATCTTTGGGACACGTATGCGCTGCAGCAGATTTGCAGGGAGCCGTTTCGCGTGGTCGCGAGTGAGATGGCATTTTGGGGAATCTGAGCGACCGGACGGTAATCACCCTTGGTTGAGCATGCGGTGCAGCTCGGTGGCCTGGGTGCTGAGGCGGTTGAATTCCTCCGGCGAGAGGTTGCCGCTGTTGATACGCGCCTTGATGATGTCAATGCGCGCTTTGACGCTTTCGCGTGCGGCGCGGGAGCATGCTTGCTCGGCGGTGGATTCGGGGTCGGCTAAATCCTGCGGGGTATTGCTCACCCGGTCGAGGGCGGCGGCTTGCTCCGGCGGCAGGCTGGCGGCGAAGGCGTGCCATTCGGCCGAATCTCCCGGGGTGGGCAGCAGCTCCAGCAGGCGCTGCAAGATGGGCCCACCGGCGAGCAGGGAGATGGGTTCCTGCAACTCCTCGATTCTGTCGACCAGCGCATGCTGCACAGCGGTATTACCCGCCGCCAGTGAGATGAGGTCGCGCATGACAAGGTGCAGGCGGATGGGGCGCACCGGTGCCTTGGGGGTGAAGGTGGCGGGGGCCTGCCTCATGTCGGGCTCTTCGTCCTCCGGGTAATCGGGTTCGGTCGGTTGCGGAGCCTTGGGGGCATTTTTGCGGGAGCGGATGATTTCCTCGACCGTGAGTCGCATGTCTTCCAGCCCGGTGTTCAGTCGGCTGGCGAGGTCGGTGACAGCCACACCGCGGCGGATGGTGTCGGTGATTTCCGCAGCGAGGTCAGCCATGCGGGGAATGAGCGCGGCGCGGGCGTTCGCATCCCCCTGAGCAGCCTGCATTTCGATGCCGGCGCGCACTTCGAGGTAGGGGCGGGCATCGGCTATGGCCTGTTGCAAGGCTTCGGCGCCGCGAGCCTTGATGAGTGAGTCGGGGTCTTCGCCGGGTGGCAGGGAGGCCATGTAGACCTCGAGCCCGGCGGCGGCGAGCTTACGGAAGGTTTTCTCGCTGGCTTTGATACCGGCGTTGTCGCCATCGTAGCAGAGCACGGCACGCTTGGCGTATTTGCGCAGCATGCCGGCGTGTTCATCGGTAAAGGCGGTACCCAGACCCGCCACGGCATTGCGGATGTCGGCTTTTTCATGGCAGGCGATAACATCCAGCTGACCTTCGCAGACTACAACAGTCATGCCGGCCTTGGCAATGGGGCCGGTGGCCTTGTACAGCCCGAAGAGCAGCTCACCCTTGCGGAAGGCTACGGTTTCCGCCGTGTTCACATACTTGCGCGGGTCCTGCCCCTCGGCCATGATACGGCCGGAGAACCCCACAACCTCGCCGCGCACGTTGTGAATGGGGAACATCAGGCGGTCGCGGAACACGGGGTAACTGCCGCGGCTGCCATTGCCGAGCAGGTTTGCCTCCAGCAGCAGGCGCGAATCCATGTTGGCGGCGGCAGCCTGCTGTTGCAGCGGGCGGAAATCAGGCGGCGCCCAGCCGAGTTGCCAGGCCTTGGCGATGTCGATGTTGAACTCGCGCTGCTTCAGGTAGGCGCGCACGTGGTCGGCCTCGCGGCTGCGGCAGAGCTGGCGGTGGTAGTAGTCGGCGGCCAGGGTGTTGGCCTCCACCACGCGGCTGCGCAGCCAGCGACGGCGGGCGGCCTCGGGGTTTTCTTCTTCCTCGATGACGGGTATACCGTTCATGTCTGCCACACGGCGCAGGGCCGTGGGGTAGTCGAGGTTCTCGAACATCATGATGAACTTCACCGCATCTCCCCCAACGCCGCAACCGAAACACTTGAAGGTCTGCCGCGCCGGGTTGACGCTGAATGAGGGGGTCTTTTCATTGTGGAAGGGGCAGCAGGCCTTCCAGGCATTGCCCGCGCGCCGCAGCTGCACATAGCGCCCCACGATCTCCACCACATCGGCAGAGTCTTTAATGCGCGCAACGCATTCCTCCGTAATTCGCGGCATGGGGTGGGTGGCGGCGTCAGCGTGTCAGGGTGCGCAGGTGCTCCTCGAACCCGGGGTAAGAGGTGTTGATATTGGCGCAGTTGAGCAGGGTGGTTTCTCCGTCGGCGTGCAGCCCGGCCATCAGGAATCCCATGGCAATGCGGTGGTCGTGGTAGCTGTCCATCACGGCGCCGTGCAGCGGGGCTCCGCCGGTGATGACCATGCCATCGTCGAACTCCTGCACCGTGGCGCCCATGGCGCGCAGGTTACCCACAGTAGTGGCGATTCGGTCGCTTTCCTTCACGCGCAGCTCGGCGGCGTTGCGGATGACGGTATCGCCCTCGGCAAAGGCTGCGGCAACGGCCAGCACGGGGATTTCATCGATAAGGTTGGGGATTTCGTGCTTTTCGACAACAGTGCCGCGCAGGTGGGGGGCTGTGCGCACGGTGATATCGCCGTAGGGCTCGCCCTCATGCTCGACGTTGGTGATGGTGATATCGGCCCCCATGCGGCGCAGAACGGTGATGATGGCGTCTCGCGTGGGGTTCAGGCCCACATGGCGCAGGCATACCTCGCTGCCCGGCACCACGGTTGCCGCGACCAGCCAGAACGCTGCGGAGGAAATATCGCCCGGCACCACAATATCCTTTGCCACCGGCACGGCGGGGCCGTCCACCTCGATATCCAGACCATCGGCGGACACTCGGCAGGGTATGCCGAAGTGGGCGAACAGGCGCTCCGTATGGTCGCGGGTGATGGCGGGCTGGTGTACAGCGGTTGTGCCTTCGGTCAGCATGCCGGCCAGCAGCACGGCACTCTTGACCTGAGCACTGGCCATGGGCAGCTCGTAGCGTATGGGGGTGAGCTTGCCGCCCTCGATAGCCAGCGGGGCGCAACCGGTTTTCTCGCCACAGGCGGTCAGGCGTGCGCCCATCTGCCCGAGCGGGTCGATGATTCGCTTCATGGGGCGCTTGCTCAGCGAGGGGTCGCCGTACATGCGGCTGGCAAAGGGCAGCGCGGCCAGCACGCCGGCCATCAGGCGCATGCCCGTGCCGGAGTTCCCGCAGTCGATATCGCGAGCGGGGGCCACGGGCTGCATGGCGGTGCCGGTCAGGGTAAAGTTCTGCGGGCTGTCGGTCGGGGTGACTGCGGCTCCGAGCTGCTGCATGGCGCGCAGGGTATTCAGGCAGTCTTCACTGCACAGGTAATTGCTCACCTGCATGCTGCCACGGGAAAGCGCGCCCAGTATGGCGACACGGTGCGATATACTCTTGTCGCCCGGCACGGTAATGGTGCCGCGCAGGCCGTTGACGGCGCGGCTCACGCTGATGGTATCACTTGACATCGGTCTGTATGCGTTTCTTGATAAATCCTTCTCTCACAGCTCCCTTGAACCAGGCGTTCACGGCCTGCTCACGGCGCGTGCTCTCGATGGCGCTGCGTATGCTCTCGCGCACCTCATCGGCACTGCGTTTGCCGGCAGGCGTTATCTCGCCGGCCAGCAGGATGTGCCAGCCCCATTTGCTCTGCACGGCACAGGGTACACCGGCGGGTATGGCGCCCTCTCCGAAGAGCGGCAGCTCGCGCAGCGGACGCTCCGCGACATCTTCCATCACCCCCAGCGCTCCACCCAACGGCGCACTGTGCAAATCCTGGCTGAGCTCACGGGCCAGCGTGGCAAAGTCTTCGCCGTTCTGCACACGCGCCAAGATGTCCTGCGCCTGTTTTTCGATAGCGGCGGGGTCTTGGTGCAGGGTTTCGAGGAAAATATGACTCACCTGTCTGCGGGCGGGGGCGGGCAGTTCGTGCTTCAGCTGCTCGTAGACTCGCTCCACCTCGGCATCCGTCACCTGACAGTGGGGGGCAATGGCCTGCTCCAGCAGGGCAACGGATTGCAGGGTGACCTCAAGTTTGTCGGTGTAGTCAGCACGGCTTGCGTAACCCTGAGCGCGCAGCTGTGCCTCGAACTCTGCCGGGCTGCCCGCGCGGGTGGCCAGGCGCTCCACCTCAGCCTCAGCAGCTGCGCGGCAATCGGGCAGGCGGGTGTCATTGTAGCGCGTGCGGATGTGCAGCAGCTTGCCGCGCACCAAATCCATGAGCATGGAAGCACGGCGGGCGGCCTCGGGGGTCGCGCGACCGGCCAGGGCATTCTGCTCAGCCTCGTGGCGGTCGAGTTGGGCTTTCGTCAGCGGTTCGCCATACACCACAGCCACCAGTTCCTCCGGCTCCGGTGCAGGGGGGCGGTCACCATACATCGCATGCCACACCGGGCCGTGCCAGGCGAACAAATCAATACCGAGGTAGAGCAACACACTGCCGAAAACCAGCAACTTTATCGTGCTGTATTTGAGGGACGAAAGCTTCACGCGAGCTATTCTACAGATTTTGAGCGAAATTGCAAATAAAAAGCATGTCTGCCCACCGGCCGGCGCATTCGTAGAATCTGCTCCCACAAGCGCGCCGGGCATCATCCGTTTCGTACATCGGTATTCGTCCGGTACAAATCTTCGGCACTCTGTTTCGCTCCTTTTAGCTTCCCCCTGCGGCACGTATCAGCTCAGCGCATTCGGTGTTGCGGCAGCGGACCGCCCAGTAGAGGGGTGTCTTGCCCTGCTTGTCCGCCTTGTTGACGTCGATGCCGGGCACGGCCAGCAGGAGCTTCACGCACTCGGTGCGGCCTTTCGAAGCCGCCTCAGTGAGGGGAGTATCGCCATACTCGTCCGCCTTGTTAACGTCGATACCGGGCATGGCCAGCAGGAGCTTCACGCACTCGGTGCGGCCTTGCAGGACCGCCCAGTAGAGGGGTGTCTTGCCATTCATGTTCGCCTTGTTGACCTCGATGCCGGGGGCTTTCAGCAGGAGCTTCACGCACTCGGTGTGACCAAAGAAGATCGCTTGGCTGAGGGGTGTGCTTTCACCGTCCGCCTTGTTGACCTCGATGCCGGGTGCTGCCAGCAGGAGCTTCACGCACTCGGTGTGGCCTTTGGAGGCCGCCCAGTAGAGGGGCGTCGTCTGGTTGACGTCAATACCGGGTGCTGCCAGCAGGAGCCGCACACACTCGGCGTGGCCATTCCCGGCCGCCCAGTAGAGGGGTGTATTGCCATACACGCACTTGTTGACGTCGATACCAGGCGCGGCCAGCAGGAGCCGCACACACTCGGCGTGGCCTTCCGAAGCCGCCCGGTAGAGGGGCGTTCTGCCATCCGAGTCTTTCTTGTTGACGTCGATACCGGGCGCGGCCAGCAGGAGCTTCACGTACTCGGTGTGGCCATTCCCTGCCGCCATGCAGAGGGGCGTGCCGCTGACATCAGCTCCGGCGGCGATGAGCAGAGCCAGCTGTTCGGTATTATTCAAGTATACTGCATCAATGATTTTTGCGTTATATTGAGATTCAGAGATGCCTGCCTCCTGGAGTTTGAGTTGAGCGTCCTGGCGGGTCGTTTGCCCGATTTGGGGGGTGCGCTTCGTTTCTCCGGCGTTACGTTTTGATTCTTCTTGCTTTGGGGTGGAGACTGTGCGGGTCTGTTGTTCAGCGGCTTCTTCCTCTTCGGTGGCTTCTTCTTCTTCGGTGGCTTCTTCCTCTTCGGCGGCCTCACCCTCTGAGGGTTGTTCGCTGCCGCTCTCGGTCACCGTCAGCCGGGCGAATTCATCGCGCAGTTGTTGCGCTGTACTTTCCTCTGCGTGCTTATAGAGCAAGTACACACCGGGGATTCCCAAAGCGAATATGA
>JAZRKM010000027.1:0-25519 GCA_045646325.1 Akkermansia sp.
AACCATCGCCGCAAGGCACAGGGCTGTGGTGGCGAGGATTTTGTGGAAAATTGTCTTCATTATTCTCTATCTCCTTTACATAAGATAACACATCCCAGCCGCGAATCCGCAACAAAAAAATTGCGGAAAGCGCAGATTTTCTAATAAATAGACGCTCCCGGATGGCATTTTGTTGCGAGTTTCCTGCATTTTGTTGCCGATGGCGCAAAGAGTGGCTCAATTGAGCGCATCTCCGATAATCAAGCATATCAAAGGCAGGTTGATGACGCCTGTCACGAGCGCATCCGGCACCAGCCAACACACACCTGCCAGCGGGTAGGCGTATAGTGCCCGAGCTTTGTTCACGCATGCCTCGCTGCGTTCCGACACCAAGTGCATGCCTACTCCCTCCTTGCCACTCAGCACGGGATGCTCAGCTATCTGCTGCGCGGAGAGCAAAATTGGGCGAGCTCCAATGGGCAGTTCGTTCCTCCACGGGCCCTTATACTGACGACCGTGTATATCCTCTATGGCATACTCGCACCACGCAATCACCTCTCCTCTTTTGTTGTAATAGGGGTGCCAGCCCGCTTGCTCATACTTTGCCCCGACTTCCCTGGGCCATACCGGGGCATCATCACCCGGCGGCTCATTGCTATAGCCCATAGGATAACGCGCATAACATCTTACGTCAAATGGTTTGCGCTCATACTTCAGGCTGAATTCTCGATACACCGTCTTGCGAGGCGCATCCGACAGAATCTTATACACCCCTGAGTGCTCCGCCCGGGTGCTCACGGCTTCTGCATAAGGCCCACCCATAAGGTTGCGGTCGCTGCGGCGCAGAGTCGTCCGCACACCCTGTACGTAAAGGCGGGAACCCACCTGATACACGGCATCGTGAAGCACGACAATGCCATCGTATTCCTTTGCGGTATCTAGTACTCGCTGATGCGTCTCCAATACACATGAACTAAGCCCCATCGCCGCAAGGCACAGGGCAGTGGTGGCAAGGATTTTACGGAAGATGGTCATGACTCAGCGTGTATCAGTTACATGGCATTATATCAATTCCCGCCCCGCGGTTCAAGCGTGGAGGGCATTTTGCTGCACGTTTCCTGTATTTTTGTTGCCGATGGCGCCAAATCCTGTAGCGACATCCGGAAAGTTGACAGCACCGCCCCCATTCGTTCATGAGGGCGATGCTGATCGCAGTGCCGATTTCAAATGCCGCGAATGCCACACGGCGTTTGGCTTAGTGACTTATCAGAAGGGATTCAGTGAGTACCACGGGCGCTTGATGCGATGCTCGTGAACCGTGGTGAAAATGGTAGAAATTTCCTTTACCCATTCATCGATGATACGCTGGTGGTAGACATAGGGTCGGAAGTCCTTACTGTCAACGAGAATCATACCGGGGATAGAACGCATACCGTATTCAAAGTCGGCAGTTTCGGCGACAAGGCGGCCACTCGGGTCGTAAAAGCGAATTCCCATGCTCAGCGAGCCCGTGTCTGCCCGACGCGATACGAGGAAACTACCGCCCCTTACAGCAACGCCGGCGGCGACGGCAGCTGCATTGTTGATAAGGCGTGTAGGTGTAGCGGAAAGCAATGCGATTTCCACAGTATAAGCATTGGGTGCGGGGGCGTCGAGCAAGTGGAACGTATTAGCGGAGACATCCTGACGTTTGAGTTCAGCCGTCAGAGTATCCTGGAAATAGTTGCGAAGACGGATAACCTCGGGAGACTGAGCCTTGAGGGAGGGACCCGGCGAGAAGTATGACAGGCTGATGGGTTTTACGTAGACTGGCTGAGACTTATTGCGGCTACCCTGCACGCGTTCGTTCCAGTCTGAGTTATCGGATATGTCCCAATAGGAGGCAAAGGGCATGCGAGAACCATCACTTTCTTCGAAGTGAGTGATAAACCCATTACGGGGAATCTGGTGAAACGGAGTCGTTTGGTGGCAGGATACCAGCCCGCAAACCATCAGTAGTGCGCTGAAAAGAAGTCCTAAGAATTGACGTGATTTCATATATGCTTTGAGATTAATTAAGATGATGTTAGACTGATTGGAGAGAGCCCCCCATATTCGTGCGCGTTGCGCAACAAATCGGCACACCATCATTGCCCGGCCATTCTACATCAGTCAGAAGGCCGGTGTCAAAACAAAAATGCGCAGCAGAATGAGTTTCTTGTTATTTTATTCTCCCGACAAAATAAAAGAATGAACATGAAGCATATTATACCGGCGCCATTTTTTTCACCGAGTAATCACCTTCTCTGCCTGCCCTTCTACAATGCGCCAGGTAGCAGCGTTCTCAGCTTCCGATGAAGCAGCGAGCGGTCGTATAGGCAACACGCAGGTTTGGGAATCATATAAAATCTGCAATTTATTGTCTTTGCTTAAATCAACCTGGAGTTTATCACCCGGCACGGTGTCCAGCTGAAACGTACAACACAGTTTGTGCGTACCCCATGGAGAGTAGGTAAAGACAACGTAGTTGGAAACGCCGCCAAACGGGGCTGTGTTGGGCGAAATCTCCAGCACGGCAAACATGCTATCCCGTTGGTGCAGTCGCACCTTGTTGCTCACCTGCAAGGCGGGCAAGTCATGCAGGTACTCATATAAAAGCGCTTTAATCCATGTTTCATTCTGCACAGTCAAGTCACCTTGCATGGAGAACTGAGGGCATGGTTTGAGCTGAAAAGGGACGCTGTCACCCACTTTGAATCGCCGCAGGGAGGTGGGATGTTTGGCTATAAGCGTAGCCGTGCCACTTTCAGCGGTTCTGTAAGCCAGTCTCCATGTGGTGTACCCATAACCATCTACCGCCGATTCACCACGATACAACACCTGAGATTCTTCGTGAAACTCTTTCTTGTCGGGCGAATAAGAATAGCTCACCCTCGTTGTTCTTACAGGGTAAACCATATCCGATTCCGATAAATCTGCCGCCTTGCGTAATTGCCGCACATCATGACTGACAGTATCCGAATCGGGGAAGATGAATTGCTGCGTTCTCGACGGGTAATCCAGTACAAGGATTTTTCCGCTGAGGGAGGCCGACTTCGGCAGCTGCTGACAGGCACTCAGCCCCATCGCCGCAAGGCACAGGGCCGCTGCTGTGGTCAGGATTCCGTGGAAAATAGGCTTCATCTGTACCTTACCATCACTGCGCCGGATTGGCCGGTGCGGGTTGAGGGAGCAGGTCGTGCATCTCGACGAATTCAGCCTCGGCCCCCAGACCGCCGACCTCTTGCAGCAGCTCGCGCACGCGGGAGTTCAGGCGGTCATAGTTGATGGGGCCGTTCTCGGGTTCTTTCGTACCGGGGAATATGATGTAACTCACCCCCAGGTCAGACACCGGGCGGGCATACACCTTTGCCTTGGGATTAACCTCTTTGCACAGGCGCAGTGAGGCCTCGCCCGTCTTGAACTTGGGCCCGAAATCGCCCACAATGGCGGGGAACACACGCTTGCCCACCACCACAGCGGCATAGTCACCGGGTGTGGGGCGGTAGGTGTCATCCTTGCCCTCTTTCACCGTCAGGGGAATGACGATAAAGGAATCATACTCCGCGAGCAGGAAACTGTAGCGCTGCAAATCAGCAATAACGAGCTTGGCATGCTCCTCGGAGTCCTTCTTCCCCTCCTTGCGGTAGCGCTCCAGGCGCCCCTGCCACCCCTCCAGCAAGGGGTTGGGTGTAGTGCCCAGCTTGCGCCAGCGGTAAGAGGTAGTGGGCTGGTAGAAATCGCTCTTGCGAATGCTCTCGGGCATGGTGGGCAGGCGGTCGCCATCGGAGCCGTCGGACACGACATCCATATCCGCCTGAATCCAGAGCACACGGCGGTTGCTGCCGGGAGCGGTGATTTGCAGGATGGTGTCGGTATCGTAAAAATTGTGGCGGTCGAGCACCTGGGTAAGCAACGCCGTATTCTTTCGCACGCGGTTCTGCTTGTGCAGGTAAAGGCTGTGATACCAGGGGGAAACGCTGGCCGCCTTCATCAGCCCGGCGAAGTCCGTGAGCACACGGGGCAAGTCGGGGTTGGCCTTCAACAAGTCATCCCCCTGAGCCGCCTGCGGCAGCAGGGCATTCATGCTCACGCGCACCTGATAGGCATCTTTCTTCACTCGGTCCTGTGTAGCAGTCGTACCGGGAGTGAAGTGCACATTGCTGCGGTTGTTCAGGCCGCGGGTAAGCTCGTTGATGTGCTCATAATTGCCGGGTTCGACCCGCTCGGGCAGCGCCGGGGGGAATGGCGGCAGCACGACATCAGGCATGGCGAAAGCCGCAGCGGGTGACCATGGCTCAGGGGCTACCAGTTCGGCGGCGGCAGTCGGGGCCGGCTCCTGTTTGCGGGGCTCAGCCTTGGGTTTGGCCTTGGGCTTCGGTGCAGTTTTCTCTTTCGTTTCAGTGGGTTTCGGGGCGGGAGGGGGCGGGTTGAGAGCCTGCACCAGCTGCGCCGGATACGGGGTGAACAGCGAGCAGGCTGCCGCACCCAATACCACCAGCAAACCGGCCTTGAACCAGGTCAGCGCACACCCTCTCTTCTTCCTTTTGTGGTTCACTTGCATGTCGGTTTATTCGGCAGGTACGGCTCGGCGGGGACGGGAACTCATAATCAGGCGCAGCAGCCACAGCGGCGCATTGCGCACAAATAACCCGACAAGCCGGATTTTCAGTGACGGATAACAGCGCGGTTTATTCGCCAGCACGGCCTTCAGACCGCTCTTAACCACGCAATCGATTGACGTATAAAACCATTTACGGAAAGGCACCTCTTTCTTGCTCTTGCCGGTGCGGCGCGCCACGTCCCCGAAGTTCGTGTGCGACGGCCCGGGGCACAGAGCGGTGACATGCACCCGAGACTTCGCCAACTCAAGCCGCAGCGCCTCCGAAAATGAGGCCACGAACGCCTTGCTGGCGGCATACATGGCAAAATCGGGTATGGCAAGGTCGGCGGCGAGGGAGGCCACATTGATGATATACGCCCGGCCGGCCTTCACCATAGCAGGCAGCATGGTGCGTGTAATCTCCACCGGGGCGGTCATATTCACCTCTATCATACGGCGGTTGCGCTCCGGCTCGGCAGATATAAACTCGCCGTAATCGCCCAGCCCGGCATTGTTGATGAGCATCATCCACTCGCTCTCCAGCTCCGCCAGTCGGCCGAGCAGCTCCGCGCGGGCAGCGGAATCCGCAAGGTCGCACCCCCATACCTGCACCTCGCAACCGAACTCTGCGGTCAGCTCACCGGCCAGGGTCTGCAACTTGTCCACACTACGGGCAATCAGCACCAAGCGGCTCTCCTGCACGCGACCGCAGCTCTGCAAATACTGCGCCACGCGCCGGGCAAACGCCGCACCGAACCCCGAAGAGGCCCCCGTGATAACCACCGTGGAAAAACATGACATGCCCCTATCATCCCATGTTGCGGCGTGACTTGCAAGCACAAAATCAGCCAGCTGATAGCGATATGAGCTTTTTTTGCTGGAATTACTCGCTGAATCATGCTATAAATAACGGCGTTATGGCAACACCTCCTTTTGTCTATCAGGAAATGTTCCCCATGGGGGAAGACACCACGAAGTACCGCCTGCTCACCAAGGACTACGTGAGTGTGAGTGAATTTGAGGGCAAACCGATACTCAAGGTCGAGCCCGAGGGTCTGCGACTGCTGGCAGAAACCGCCTGGCACGATGTGGCTTTCTACCTTCGCCCGGAGCACTTGCAGATGGTGCAGAGCATCCTCAGCGACCCCGAGGCCTCCGAGAACGATAAGAGCGTGGCCCTCACCATGCTCCGCAATGCCGAGGTAGCCGCTCTGGGCGTGCTGCCCCTCTGCCAGGACACCGGCACGGCTATCTGCGTGGGCAAGAAAGGCCAGCAGGTCTGGACCGGTTTCGACGACGCCGAGTACATCTCCCGCGGTGCCTATGATTGCTACACCAAGAACAACCTGCGCTACTCGCAGAACGTGGCGCTGGATATGTACAAGGAAATCAACACCGGCACCAACCTGCCCGCTCAGATTGACCTCTTTGCCACCGATCACGGCATGGATTACAGCTTCCTCTTCATCGCCAAGGGCGGCGGCTCTGCTAACAAGACTTATCTCTATCAGGAGACAAAGGCCCTGCTCAACCCCACCTCGCTCAAGAAGTTCATGGTGGAGAAGATGAGCACCCTGGGTACTGCCGCCTGCCCGCCCTACCACGTTGCGTTCGTCGTGGGCGGCACCAGCGCTGAGCTCTGCCTGAAGACGGTGAAGCTCGCCTCCACCAAGTACTACGACAGCCTGCCCACCACCGGCAACGAGCACGGCCGTGCCTTCCGCGACGTGGAGCTGGAAAACGAGCTGAAGAAAGAAGCCGAGAAGCTGGGCCTGGGTGCACAGTTCGGCGGCAAGTGGTTTGCGCTCGATGTGCGTGTGGTACGCCTGCCGCGCCACGGTGCTTCCTGCCCGGTGGCTCTGGGTGTATCCTGCTCCGCCGACCGCAACGCCAAGGCCAAGATTACCCCCGAGGGTATCTTCATCGAAGAGCTGGAGTACGACCCGGGCAAGTACATCCCCGCCGAGCTGCGCGAAACCAAGAGCGCCGGTGTGCCCATCGACCTCGACCGCCCCATGAAGGACGTACTGGCCGAGCTCTCCAAGTACCCGGTCAAGACCCGCCTCTCCCTCAGCGGTACCATCATCGTGGGTCGCGATATCGCCCACGCCAAGCTCAAGGAGCTGCTGGACGCCGGTAAGGACCTGCCGCAGTATGTGAAGGATCACCCCATCTACTACGCCGGCCCCGCCAAGACCCCCGAGGGCTATCCCTCCGGCTCCTTCGGTCCCACCACAGCCGGGCGTATGGATTCCTATGTAGACCTCTTCCAGAGCCATGGCGGCAGCATGATTATGATTGCCAAGGGCAACCGCGCCCAGTGCGTGACGGACGCCTGCCAGAAATACGGTGGTTTCTACCTCGGCTCCATCGGCGGTGTGGCGGCCGATCTGGCCAAGAACTGCATCACCTCCATCGAGTGCATCGAGTACCCCGAGCTGGGTATGGAAGCCATCTGGAAGATTACCGTCAAGGACTTCCCGGCCTACATCCTGGTGGACGACAAGGGCCACGACTTCTTCGCCGACATCCGTGCCGGCTGGGCCTGCCCCGGTTGCGCTCACTAAGCACCTCCCCTGCCCCCGCTGCTCCGGCAGCGGGGGTAAACCTTAACCCATGACGGATAAAACGAAAGAAGTGCTGAGGCAAATTGCCTGCTACGCCGCAGTCGGTGTTGTGGGCGGCATAGGCCCGGTACTGCCGATAACCGCCTGCCTGGTGTGCGTGGGCGGCACCGTCATTTTTGCCTATCTGTATAAGTGCATGCAGGGGCAACCCCTGCGCACCTTCTTTCTGATTAGCTCCCTGGTGTGGCTGTGGTGTAACACTATCGTCTCGCTGGTGAACTATAGCAACGCCCCGCTGGCGCTTGCCCTGCTGGTGCTCGGCTGCGTGCTGGTGACAGGCGCCGGGCGCTGGAACCGATTGGGAGCCTTCATGCTGCCGGTGGGGGCACTGAGTCTTATTCCCTATGGATTGCGCGACATGGAGAGCGGCAGGGTCATGGCTATCATGGCGGCGTTTCTGCTGATTTTCGGCGGCGTGTGCTACCTGTTCCGCACACTGATACCGGCGCGAATTCCCGGCAGCAAACTTCTGCGCTATGGGCTGCCGTACCTGCTCTGCCTGGCACTGATAGTATGGATTCTCGCCATCATAAGGCTCCGGGCAGATGAGATTGCAGAAGTCATTCCGGGTGTACTTCTGCTGATGAGCCCTGACCTGTGGTCCATGCTGAGCCGGCGCTGCTGCAAAGCCTGCGGCGTGACGAATCGCTGGTGGCTCGGCGTACTGAGTGCGCTCTCCTGCCTGGCTCCGCTGGGCATTATCAATTTTACCTTCAACATCATCATCTCTCCCATCTTTAACTGATTCTCCCCCCTTATTAAGCCATGACACCCAAAGTAAAAACCTTCCTCGAACGCGGATTCAGCACCATCATTCTGCTCGGCCTGCTGGGCGGTGCCGTCTGGTGGAACAACGCCATCGGTTATGCCATCTTAGTCTGCCTGCTCTGCAACCTGACCAGCTATGAGTGGTTCAACATGTTGCGCGAGCGCGGCAAGGAATCCAACCGAGGGCTGGCGCTGATTGCCGGGCTGATATACCCTTGGTACATGGCAGCGGGCATGCTGCTGCTCAACAGTGAGCAACCCATCGCCATTGTAGGCGGAGAAGAGGGCCCCACCTCCCTGTTCCTGGCAAGCAGCTTCGACTTCGGCGCGAATGCACTGAGCCTGCTGGTACTCTTCGTGCTGGCCACCTTCTTCTGCGAGCTCTACCGCATGGACTACAAGGGCAGCACCGGCGCGCAAGCCCTGAGCAGTGCCGGTATTACCATCCTTTCCTTTGTCTACCCCGTATGGCTCTTTGCCTTTGCCCTGTGCACCCTGGGAGACTCGGACGCCATCTACAACCTGCTCTGGCTGGTACTGGCCACCAAGATGAGCGATATCTGGGCATACGTCAGCGGCGTGCTGCTGGGCGGGCGCTTCATCAAGCGCAAGTTCAGCCCCACGGTATCCCCCAAGAAAACCTGGGAGGGTATCATCGGCTCCTTCATCATCACCTCCATCTGCAGCTGGTACCTGCTGCCCATCACCAACTTCAGCTTTGCGGAGACGCCGGTTGTGTTCTTCTGCGTGCTCATGCCGGCCCTGTTCATTCTCAGTGTGGCCGGTGACCTGGCAGGCTCGCTCATCAAACGCGGTGTGGCCATCAAAGACAGCGGCTCGCTGCTGCCGGGTATCGGCGGTATTTTCGACCTGATTGACTCCCCGGCATTCACCGTCTCCTTCTTCGCGGCAGCCATGCCCATTCTCTGCCACTGATTTGCCCTTGCCATGCACCTGACCGTTCCCCTGCTCATCAACCCGAAAGCCGGCAGCCTCTTCCGCTCCGGGCTGAAAGCGTGGCTCGATGAACACCGCGACGATTTCACCCTGGTGCCCACCCGAAGCGCCGAGGATTTAACCGAGCGCGCACGGGAACTGGCCGAGGCCGGAGAGCCGGTCATCGCCGCTGCCGGTGGTGATGGCACCCTCATGAACGCTGCCCAGGGGCTGGTGGGCACGAATGCTGCCCTGGGTATCTTGCCCTGCGGCACCATGAACGTCTTTTCGCGCGAGCTGGGTATCGGCTCGCGCCGCTTCGATGTCGCGCTCGATGCCATTAAAAACGGAGCCCGGCAAGAGGTCGATATCTTCACCGTCAACGACCGCCCCTTCCTGCAAATGGCCGGCTTCGGGCCCGATGCCAGCATTGTGAAGCTCATCACCCCCAAACTCAAGCGCAACATGGGGGCCGCCGCTCACATCGTCACCGGACTGAAAGTGGCCGTGCGCCACCACCCCGTCATCACAATCACCCTGCCGGATGGCACTGAAATGCAGGGCACCCAAATCATTATGGGCAACGGCAAACGCTACGGCGGCGAGGCCCATCTCTTCGCCAATGCCCGTTACGACGACGGTAAGCTCGACGCCGCTATCATCTACCAGGAAAGCATGCCCATACTCTTCGAAATCCTCGGCTGCATGCTCCAGCGCGGTGCCACCAGCAGCAATGTCAGTCAGTTCACCAACCTCTGTACCTTCGAAAGCTGCGAAATATCATCCGAGGGCACAGTCGACTACCAGCTCGACGGCGACTACGCCGGCACCCTGCACCCCGGTGAAACCGCTACCATACGGCGCCTGCCCCGGCGCCTGAGAGTCTGCATACCCCGCACCCCCATTCCGACCACACCCATCGGTCGCCTGATGGCTCACCCCATGGTCGACGCCTGGCGCACCTTCCTGCGCCGCGCTCAGGATTTCTGATTTTCCCCACCCGCAAATGGCAGGGGGAGCTTCACTCAACAGGCTCAGCCCTCAGCGTGGAAAATAACGCTCGACGAGCGGCTCCTGCACGGCAAAGAGAGCCCGGCGGTCATCCGGCTCATAGTCCAGGTAGCCATGCAAGTGGGTGAGGCCATGAACCATGTAGCGGAAAAGCTCTTCCGCAGGTTGCAGGCCATGCTCAGCGGCATAGCGGGCAGCGGTATCGCAACTCACCAAAATCTCGCCATAGGGGAATGTGATGGCATCCGTCTCGCTGGGGTCATTCAAAAACTCTGCATGCACCTGAGCTATAGTCTCGTCATCCACCACGGCGATTTCAACCACCGGCAGCTCACTGAGCACATGGTCAGGCCCGGGTGGCGCCGCCAGCAGCTCCGGCAGCAGTGACCGCAGGGCACTCACAAAGCGCGCGAGCAGCTCCTCACTCACCCAATCGCGCTCAGCATTGAGGTAAAGTTCTATTTCAGGCGTCATCTTCGGTACTCCCCTGCTCTCTGAGCTGTTGTTTGCGCCGTTTGGCCGCGGCGCGTGCGGCACGGAAAAAACTCTGGAACTGCTCCAGGCACGCATCGCCCAGCACCCCGCCCACACACTCACACTTGTGGTTAAGCGGAGGGTTGGAGTCCAGCAGGTGAATCCACCCGCCACAGGCTCCCCCCTTGGGGTCGCGTATGCCGAACACCACGCGGTCCGGCCTGCAATGCACCATCGCTCCGGCACACATCGGGCACGGTTCCTTGGTCACATATACAGTGCAGCCCTCCAGACGCCAATCCCCCACAGCGGCCTCGGCAGCAGTCAGTGCCAGCATCTCCGCATGGGCAGTAGCATCCTTGAGGGCTTCCACCTGGTTCCACCCGCGAGCTATCACGCGATTATCCTTCACAATCACGCAGCCGCAGGGCACCTCGCCGGCCGCGCGAGCCTTTTCAGCCTCGCGCATAGCCAGCAGCATAAAATGTTCGTCCACCGCCTCGGGGGACGCCATCAGCAACGCATCAGCGAATGGTGACGCGCTCATCGTTGTCCAGAATGGCCTGCAGCTCGGGCCAGCCCTGCTCGGTCTGGTTCTGGAACATGTGCAGGTAGACGGAAACAGCACCGGCGGGGTACTTCTCGAAGAGAGCATCCACAGCAGCCTTCAGCTTATCAGCGTCAAGGGACTCGGGCAGTACATCCACCACGCCGTGACCATTGTGCTCGATACCCAGGGCCTCGATGAAGCTGATAAGCATACCCTCGTGCTTACGAATAAGCCACACCTGCAGCAGGTGGTCAGCGATAGTCTCAGCGGGCTTCCAGGCCAGCATCTTCTTAATCCAGGCGAACTGCTCCTCAAGGGGTTTCTGCTGCATGAACTGGGGGCGCAGTTTCTTCAGAGCGCCCAGCTCGCGCAGAGCAGCGCGGTACACGCCGCGCTCCTGATCGCGCATCCAAGAGAGGAAATTATTGACGGTCTCGTCATCCGACTTCTGGAAAATGGTGTAAGACTTCATGGCTTGCGTAAAAACGTGCAGATAATAAATCACAATTCAACCCGTTTGTCGAGTACAAGATGAGACATACCCCGATATTGTGACACCGGCATTGCCTCAAAATCCGCTCACCGAGCTGCCCCCTCCCGCGAGTTTGGCTGACGCGAGAAAAGCCGAATGCCTCAAAAGCCAGGCTCCAGCATATACACATATCACTCAAATTGAACAAACAAGCAATAATCCGATTACTGAGTTCAACCGCAGCAAAATATCGAAAGGCTCTCTCTCGCAAAGCCAAGAGTGAACTTCTCCCCCCCATAGAATTGCATAAAAATATCCAAAAATCGCTTAAAAGGCTTTGTCGACTCGCTACGCTCGATGGCTTTTTTGCCCGGAAAAATCGTAGATTTGCCTTGTTTTTGGGTCAACGAACCCTTGTTCCGTCTATATTTTCTTCAAAACTCTGCGGCAGGTGTACACAACTGACCATATTGCCGCCAGTGAAAGATAAAGAGCAGTCAGAGACGCGCCGGGCATAATGTGAAAGAACTCGGGGTTGGTGAAAATTGTCCCCTTCAAACAATCCCACGGTAATACACCTATCCCCAATACATCCCGGAGAAGAAAATCTCCTATAGCCAACAGCCCTATGGTATACGGAACTTCCATGGAGGTCAATAAATAGATTATCCTCCGCCCGGTAACAGACATGGAATCGACCGTCTTCTTATTCAGCATGGTGAGCAATACAACCGCCTGTATACCTCCATACAAAATGAAAAAAGCAGGAAGCCATATAATGAGTGATTTTACAAGCATCAGGGTCAGATGCAGCAGCAAGTAAATGCTTATGATTCTTCTAGTTGCAGATTTCATCGCTTTTTTTCATCTCTGATAGTTGGTCTATGCCCCCGGCGCAGCAAGGCACAGGGCTGTGGTAGCAAGGATTCTCGGGATGCTGGGCATGGTCATGGCGTTTTTCATTCATTCTTCGCCGGTGCTTACGCGATTCAGAAAGTAGTTTCTGTTTAAACAAAAAATAATTTCTGTTTTCCCGAGTTCATTCTCAAAAAAAATAATTGCTGTCCGATGAGTGATATATAACAGAGAACGTTTATTCTTAAACGACCACCAATACAATTTTGCTTCGCCCATGCTTTCCCAATCAGTCAGGGCACGTCGTATCGCTAAGAGTACAACTGCCTGCATGGCCGTTTCTGTTTTGGCCTCCGCCTGCAAAACAGTTGCAATGCCATCCAAATCGGCTTTTAATCCGAGCATATTGAAATAGCCTTCTGATTGTTCATTAAAAGTTTGGGGTTGAAATTGTAACAGCCTACCATCCGTCCATGATTGAAGTAAATGCACTTTTTCCAAGCTCTCCTTTTCCGTTAAATTCACAGGCATTCCTTTACAGGTGAGAGGCATAGTGGGGTCGGTGTTTTCACCGGGATGAAAAAACTGAAAGTTTTGCAGCAGACGGTCATGAAATGTTTGCATCTCATCTTCCGGAAGTTCGACATCCGGATTCTCTTGATGCTTCTTCAACAGCAATTTCAAATCTGTCATGACTAATTTATGTGCCTCAAAAGGATCTACACTCTCCCAATCAGCATCTGAGTAGTTCAGAACTTGAAAATCACTGCTTTTTTCGCACGAGATCAAAAGAACCGACAAGCTCATCAAAAACAAGTGTATAAAGTTCTTCATCAATATCTATCTCCTTTACTTATCATAATACTTCCCGGCCCCGGTCCGCAACAATAAATTGCAGAAAGTGCAGATTTTCCGGTAAATAGACGCTCGCGGCTGGCATTTTTGTTGCGAGGTGCCTGCATTTTTGTTGCCAATGGCACAAAAACAGATTCCGTCATCGGCAGAACCTACGCCGAGACAAGCCAAATCACGACTGCAACAAACAGATAGCGATATAGATTGCACCTCGCCCACGCGGTCTGCATAATGGTGAGGTATGGAAAACAAGTTCACCTCATCCACACTGCACTCTGGCGGCATGCGCTGCTACACGAACTTCACCCCCTCGGCCACCACCTTTGCCACCGATGTACCCACATCCTTGGGCGGCCGGGGAGAGTACCCCACCCCGGCGGCCATGCTGGCCGCAACCGTTGCCTCATGTATGTTGAGCATGATTGCCTACACCGCCGGCAAACGCCATGTGCCGGCAGATGGCATCTGCATCAAAGCCGCCTGCACCGAGGGCGACAAAGGCATCAGCGGCATTGAGCTGCATGTCACCGTGCCCTCACCCATACCCCATACCGACAGAAAAGCAATCGAAGCGGCCGCCCGCAGTTGCCCCATTGCCCGCTCCCTGCACCCCGACATCGAAAAGAAAATCACCTGGCACTGGGCAGATTCGTGATTTTCTGTGCCATCCTCCCCCTGTGGCCCACGTTTTTGCTTGCCAAGCCAGGCCCGATGTGCTTGAATAGCGTTGCACTCTCTGCTACAGTGGCGGAATGGTAGACGCAGGAGACTTAAAATCTCCCGGTGGGTGACCACTGTACGGGTTCGAGTCCCGTCTGTAGTAGCTTAAAAACAAGCCTCTTACGTTAAAAAGTAAGGGGCTTTTACTTTGCCCTATTTTTGCCCACACTTTATAACGAAGAGCCGTTTACGTTATACGCTTTACTCTAGCGAGTTGCAATTCTCTTGCGGTGAGAACTTACCGCTTTTTGCTTGGTTCGATGTCGCGCCTATGGCGTACGCCATCAGGCTACAGCGGGGAATCAGGCTTGCAGGATGTCGCGGAATGCAGGTGGAATCAGGGCAAAAGAGAAGCCCGCCATAAGTGCGGCAACACTGGCGGGCTTTTTGTAAATAAATGATAAACACTTCCACTGATGGAAGGACGGTTTCCCGTCAAGCGTCATTAAAACAGAATGCAGCGGTTAAGTCAAGCATTTATCGAAAAAAAGATTTGCCCCGCCCCGGTTGCCCGGAGAGGGGCGCGGACTCTTAACACAGACGGAACGCAACAAACAGAATCCAGATAAGGTACTCAGTCACCACGGGGGCAACTGCCATCATGTGTATCAGTATGGTGTTTATCATTGTTTTTACACCGCCTGATGATTTGCCGCACCAAGCGGCGCGGGCATTGTACAGCATGAGAGAGCATCTGTCAAGGAATCTTTGACTGTGGCAGGTAGACAAAAAACGCACCCCGGCGCGGCTTCTTCATTCGCTCCGGGGCATGTTCACCAAGTACACCCGCACCCGGTTATATCCCTTTGTCGCTCCTACTTGTGCGGCGGCGTAAACAACTTGCCAGATTCTACCATATACGGCCATCAGCAGCAAGCCCGATTGCTCTCATCTGGTAGAGTCATCGGCTAATGACGGCTAATTCACGGCTAAATTAGCCGATACGTCAATTTATGCAAGAGGTGGCGCATCACGCAGAAAGTGCTATCTTTCCCGGTTCGGGAAGATTTACTCTTACGCAAGCGAGGACGCAGCGCGTTCTTTAGCTTCGCCAGCTCACTGTGTTCATCCATTTTCGGATGAATTCTTCTTCGATTCCGAGCGAGCGTAGACTCTTCTGTACGCTTCGCTTAACGCTCTCGGGCAGCAATACTCTTCGTCCCAGTTGTCGTCCATCCTCTTTGTCTCCTCCTTGCTCAGAATGCGAACTGGCTTGCCCGGTGCGCTATACAGCACCGCTTGTCCATTCTTTTTCGCTTCTGCTACTTGTTCGGGAGTTATCATACACACAGACTATCGCATCAGTAAGTTTTTGTCCAGCCTGTTTTTCCAGTCTTTCTAATTTGCAGCCCTCAGAGTATCACAGCAAGGCCGGGCGGCGGGATGAAGCGGTGCAGATTTACTACAAACTGCCCTATTTTTACTACAAAAGGGCGTTTTTCACTACATGTAGCATCTTAAAAATAAACCCATTACGTTAAAAAATAAGGGGCTTTTTCCTATTCAGAGTTCCTCCCAATCGCCGGTGGAGCAGCAGCCGTAGTGCTCGTGAGCCCAGAGTCGGCGAGCCATGCTGCCGGGGGAAGACAGGCCGAGCAGGAAGCGGCGGCGCTGGGCGGGGCGAGCGAACTCGGGCAGCTCCGAATCCGGCGGGGGCAACTCGTTATCGGGAGCCGGGGGCAGTTCGGCCGGCAGGGATTGGCGGCAGGCGGAGCAATGCCCGCAGGCCGGTCGGGATTCGCCGGTGAAGTATTGCTCAAGCGCAGCATTCAGACAGCCTTGCTCCCCTTTCAACATGGCCAGCAACAGCTCCAGTCGCTCCATGCCGGCTGCCGTGCGGCGGGCATAGGCCGAGCTAAGCGCTGCCGCCACACTGCGAGGGTCAGCCACGCCGCAGTTGCGCAGGTAGAGAGCCTGCTGCCGCAGGGTGAGTTTCCATTCACCGGCGGCCTCGCACTCACGCAGTTGAGCCATCGCTTCGGCGTATGTGCAATTCCAGGCCTCGGCGGCGGTTTCGACCTCGCCCTCGCGGTTTTTATCGAGCCAGCGCAGGCGGGCTGCTTCATCTGCCGAGCGCCCATCGGTAATAGAGTTGATGGGGAACAGGGGTTTAACCTTGTAAAACTTGTAGCCGCGCTCCTCAATGCGCACGCAGTTCGCAGCCTGCAACAACTCCAGCGCGCGCGCCGCCACATCATCGGGCACATCACAGGTGGTACCCAGCTCCCACAGAGAAACAGCGCGCCCCCCCACCGGCAGCAGCATGCGCACAGCGCGCAGCACCCCCTCGGGGTCCGGCTCCGCAGCCAGCAAGCGGTTGCGGGCATCGCGCACATCGGCACCATGCAGCAGCACCAGCGAGGTACAGGGGCGCCCGTCACGACCGGCTCGCCCGCTCTCCTGCAGATACGCCTCCGGCGAGCCGGGCATGTTCACATGAACGACCGAGCGCACGTCAGGTTTGTCTACCCCCATGCCGAAAGCGATGGTGGCCACCAGCACATCTTTTTCATTGAGCAGGAAGGCATCCTGCAACTGCTCACGCAGCTCGGTGCCCTGCCCGGCATGATAGCAGGCAGCCCGCAGGCCGGCGGTCTGAAGGGTAGCGGCGAGTTCTTCAGCCCCTTTGCGAGTGCGGGTGTAGACGATGGCGGGGCGATTCTGCGGTTGCTGAAGAAAGCGCAGTAAGTACTCCGCCTGCGACACCGGGGCCGCGACCAAGCGAGTGCTATTCGCCCGATAGGGAGAGTGCTGCACGACGTGCTGAGGCTCTATATTGAACGCGCGGCACAAATCTGCCTGCACGCGCTGTGTGGCGGTGGCGGTAAGCGCCATCACGCTGCGAAAGCCCTGCTCCCGGCACCAGGTCGGCAGCTTGAGATAATCCGGCCGGAAACTGTGCCCCCATTCCGAAACGCAGTGCGCTTCATCCACCACAAACAACTGCAAATCGACCCCTTGCAGCGCCTGCCGCAGCGCCGGGCTCTCCAGTGATTCAGGGGCTACAAATAACAGGCGGATTTTGCCGCCGGCCACATTCGCCAGCAAAGTGGCGCGCTCCTCGTCCGCCAGGGTGGAATCAAATCTCGCAGCAGCAATTCCCCTGCGCTGCAGGGACTGCACCTGATCGCGCATGAGCGCGATGAGCGGGCTGACCACCACCGAGGTACCCCCCAGCAACATGGCCGCCGCCTGGTAGCACAGGCTCTTGCCGTGCCCGGTGGGCATCACCCCCAGAGCATTCACCCCTGCCAGAGCCAGCTCCGTGAGCCTGCCCTGCCCTTGGCGCAACTGCGGCACGCCGAAGGTGCGCAATATCTGCTGTAGTTGTTGTTCCTGCATGTGCGGCAACTATCTTGCCGCAAAGTGTGGTTTTCGTCAATCCATTTGTCTTGCATTTTCCGGCATTCTGTGCTACAACGCCCGCGCCATGATTATCGACACACATTGCCACCTGATTTCTGAAAAATACGGAGACCTCGACCTCGTGCGCGCAGAGTCGCTTGCTCTGGGGGTCGGGCACTGTGTGACGCAGGGCACCTCGGCCTACGACTGGGAACCCCAGCTTGCCCTGGCAGCGCGCATGCCTGATTTTGTTTCGAGCTGCCTGGCTGTCCACCCGTCAGAGGTACACACCGTCAGCGATGAACAGTTCGAGCACATGGTGCAGCTCTGCCGCAGCCACCCGCAGGCCGCTATCGGGGAGACAGGGCTTGATTATTTCTGGGACGCCCCCGAGGGCTGGAGCGAGCAGGACTTCCGCGCCCGCCAGCAACAGCTGCTGGAGCGCCACTTTGAGCTGGCACAAGAGTTGGGGCTCAATATCTCCCTGCACACACGCGACAAGGTGGGCCTGGCCAGTTTTGAGGATGCCTTTGCCATCGCGCGCAACTTCCCCAAGGTGCGCCCGGTGTTCCACTGCTTTATCGGCGACGGGGCGCAGGCAGAGCGAATCTTCAGCGAACTGGATGGGCTGATATCCTTCACCGGCATATTGACATTCAATAAATCCGAGCATGTGCAGGCTGTTGCGACCTGGTGCCCGGCCGACCGATTCATGGTCGAAACGGACTCCCCCTTCCTCTCCCCCGCGCCGCACCGCGGCAAGGTGAACATACCGGGGCGCACCAAATTCGTGGTCGACAAGATAGCTGAGCTGCGCGGCGTGACGGCGGAAGAAGTAGCCGCCTGCACCACGGCAAACGCCCGCCGCTTCTTCCGCCTGCCGGAAGGGGTGTAACAATGACTACTTCTTCAGGAAGTAGCGCACCATCAAGAAATTGATGGGCACCACAATGACGTAGACCGGGAACGGCAGCAGAGATTCAGCCTGCCCGAGTACCGGCCACCACTCCACCAACCAGGGGCAGAGCCACCTGAGCAGAGCCACCAGCATACCGCCCACGCCAAGAGCTCGGAACACATTGAGCAGCAACAAGTGCATGCCGGCGTTCACAAGATGCGAAAACGCGAAACCGGCACCTTTTTTCACACTGCCCGCGGTACGAAAAGTCCACTTCAGCGATGCAATATAATTAAATACAAAGCTGATAACATACCCCGCGGCGTAGGTAAGTGTCAACGCCAACGGCCTGGCCTCCGTCACTCCAAACAACGCATTGAGTAACAGGTAGACCAGCAGGTGTACCAAGGTAGCACCCACCCCGACCACGAAAAAACGGGCGAACTCTCCCCCCATCACTTTAACTCCGTCTTTCAGCATAGCTGCTTACAACCCCATTTTACCCGGATTAAGAATTCCCTGGGGGTCGAGTGCCCCCTTGATGATACGGTGCAGGTCAAAGGCCACAGAGCCCACGGCCTGCGGGAACCAAGGGGACTTGGCTATACCGATACCGTGCTCACCGGTGATACTGCCGCCATGGGCCATCACCCAATCGAAGAGCCGGTTCACAAGGGCGTCTGCCGGCTCGCGGATATCACGCCCCTCGGCATCCTTCAGCACCATGATGTTGGTGTGTATGTTACCATCGCCCGAGTGGCCGAAACAGGCCACAGGTATGCCGGTTTCGCGCTCCATGGCTGCACAGAACTCCACCAGCGCCACCAGCTGCGAGCGCGGAATCACTACGTCTTCATTCAGCTTGGTGAGTCCGGTGGCCTTCAGACTGTAGGAAAACTCGCGGCGCAGTTGCCAGATAGCCTCCACCTCCGCCTCGGTTGAGGCTGTCACCACCTCAGTGGCTCCGGTGTCGCGCAGCACGGCGGCAATAGCCTGCAACTCAGCCGCCACGGCATCGGCCTGACCGTCTATTTCAATGATGATGTGACCCTGAGCATCTGCCGGCAGCACCCCGGGGCCAAGGTGATTGCGAGCCGCGCGCAGGGTGAAGGAGTCCGTTATCTCAATCGCCGCCGGCAGGTGACCGGCCTGCAGCACATTTTGCACCGCGGCCGCCGCCAAGGCGAACTGAGGGAACCCGGCATGCAGTGCCGCGCGAGCCGGCGGCGCGGGAATGATACGCAGTGTAGCCTGAGTCACAATACCCAGCATACCCTCACTACCGCAGAATAACCCCACAAGGTCAAAGCCCTGCTTGTTCTTATGCGTGCGCCCGCCACAGTTGAGCACCCGCCCATCGGGCAGCACCACTTCCAGCCCCAGCACATAGGCGCGGGTCACCCCGTATTTCAGGCAGCGAGGGCCACCGGCATTCGTCGCGATATTGCCGCCGATGCTCGATTCTTTGCGCGAGGCGGGATCGGGCGGGTAGAACCACCCCAACTCCGCGCAGGCCTGCTGCAAATCAGCCGTCAACACACCGGCCTGCACCACGGCCACGCCGTCAGCGGGGTTCACCTCCACAATACGGCGCATATTCGCCACGGAGATGACCAACCCGCCCTTCACCGGCACACAGCCGCCCACATAGCCCACACCGGCACCGCGCGGCGTAACGGGAACCCCACGCTCACCGGCGAACCGCATGGCTGTGGCCACCTGCTCCGTTTCCGTAGCCAGCAGCACAGCCTCCGGCATAGCCGCGGCGTGCCATTTATCGCCCGCATGGGCAGCCAGCACCTCGGGAGCCGTGCTCACGCACTCCCCCAGCAGCTCCTTCAAACCCTCAACCCAACTCTGCATAACTAAAAAACTCGTAACGCAACTCACTCTTTATCCGTACCCCATCGGCGGTGCAGCCATTTCTCAGCCGGGGAGAACAGAATCTTATCGGCCAGCAGCCCAACGATGATGATGATGAACATAATACCGATGACCTGGTACATGCGCTGCAATTCACGCCCGTAGTGCAGGTACTGCCCGATACCGAAGCCGGAAACCACGGCCACATAAATTTCAGCCGCCATGAGCGAGCGCCAGGCGAAGGCCCAGCCCTGCTTCATGCCGCTCACCACGAAGGGAGCCGAGGCCGGCAGGGTCACAAACACCAGCGTATGCAGGGGCGAGGAGCCCATGGTACGCGCGGCACGGGCATAAATGGGCGGCACGCTCTTCATCCCGTTCTGCGTGGAGAGCAGCACACTCCACAGTGTCCCCATAATCACCACAAACAGCAGCGCAGATTCCGACTGACCAAACCAGATACAGGCCAGCGGCACCCAACACACACTCGGCAACGCCTGCAACCCAAGCGCCAGCACGCCCAATGTGTCACTCGCCCACCGGAAACGCGCTGCAAGCATACCCAGCGGTACCCCCAGCACCAGACCGATAGCGTAGCCGATCAGCAGGCGGCGCAGCGTGATAAGCATGGAGAGGGGAATCTTGCCGTTGAGCGTATTGTCCCACAGGTACTGCCCCACAGTCGACGGCGGCGGCAGCACATAGGGCGACCACAGCGGCTCCTGCGGCCCGATTCCCAGCCACAACAGGTCACCGGTCAGCGCCGCCCATACACCGATGAGCAGCAAAAAGAAAATAACGGTATTAAGTGCACGTTTCATGTATGTTGCAAAGATATATCCATCAATCAGATTCGGCGGCATTCTGATACCCCTTCAGCGCAGAGGTAATCTGCCGGGAAAGGTCAGCGAGGTCATGGTTATTGATATTACGGGGGCGGTCCAGCCCGATGGTGAACTGCTCGCGCACGCGACCGGGGTGGGGCGAGAACAGCACCACACGACTGCCCAGGCACACCGCCTCGCGCACATTGTGAGTCACAAACACGATGGTTTTCTTGCGCTTGGCCCAAATATCCTGAATATCGCCGTAGAGTTGCTCGCGGGTCATGGCATCGAGCGCCGAGAACGGTTCATCCATCAGCAGAATCTTGGGGTTGGGAGCCAGAGAGCGAGCCAGCGCCACACGCTGGCGCATGCCTCCGGAAAGCTCGTGAATGCTGGAGTGGGCGAACTTGTCCATCTTCACCAGGAAAAGGTAATACTTGGCAACCTCCAGCCGCTCTTTGTCATTGAGATTCGGTTTCTGTTTCAGCCCGAACATCACGTTGCCGATGACATCAAGCCAAGGGAAAAGCGCGTGCTCCTGAAACATCATCATACGGTCGCGCCCCGGGCCAACAATCGGCACTCCGTCAATGAGCGCCAAACCGCTGTCAGGCTTTTCAAGCCCGGCAATGATATTGAGCAGGGTTGACTTGCCGCAGCCACTGGGCCCCACGAAACACACAAACTCGCCCTCATTGATGGTGAGCGACACATCATCGAGCGCGCGCACCGTGCCGGACTTGGTTCTGAAATCCTTGCACACATGCTCCACGCTGAGCTTGGCTGTGGGGTATTCGTGTATCTCCTGTTCGAGTTTTTTCATAACATCAGTTCTGTTCAGGCTTATATATCATCCCGTTGAGGTCGGGCACACGGTCAAGCAGTTGGGCGTCCTGCGCATCTTTCACAAACTGCTCCAGCCCCGGCAAATCAATGTCCACCGTCAGTTTCAGGCGCTGCCAGGCACGGCGCACCAGCGCAGGGTCAACTTCGGCCTGAGTCAGCTCACAGAGTTCTTCCACAACGCGCTTCTGCGCCTCCTCCGGGTGGTCGATAATCCACTGCGTCAGCTCTTTATGCGCCTGAATCATGATAGCGGCCTCTTTCGGGTGGCGGCGCAGCCAGCCCACGCGAGCCGTCAACACCGAGGTAACGACATCGGGCTCCTCGACCAGCACACGGGCACCGGCCATCTGTTCCAAAGTCGAAACCCAGGGTTCAACCGTCCAGCAGGCGGCAATATCCCCCTGCTTCATGAGCTGCAGCTGCATGGCATTCGGCGTGGGGCTCACCCGGCAATCCCCGCCCCCTTCCAGCGTGCAGCTCAGGCCATTCTTTTTCAGCCAGGCACGGCACGAGACATCCTGCGTGTTGCCCAGCTGGGGGGTGGCTATACTGCGCCCCCTGAAATCTGCCGCCTGCGTGATTCCGCTATCCGGCGCCACCATCAGGGCCGCCCCGCCGTTGACGGCACCGGCCAGCAGGCGCACCTCGCGACCGGCCGAAACAGCATAGGCATTCAGCGCCGGGATGGGGCCCACATAAGTCAGGTCTACCGTACGGCCGAAGAGCGCCTCCATCGATGTCGGGCCGGCATTGAAGGTATACCACTCGATGGTGTAGCCGGGCAGGTAGCGCTCGAACCAGCCTTCACCGTGGCGGGTCATGTTGCGGGCGACAAGAGCCTGCACATGGGTCACATTCGGAAATCCGCCCATGCGGATAACCGTGCTGTTCTCCTCCTCCCGATTGCAACCGCAAAGCACCAGCAAAGCGGCCGCAACGAGCACCAGGCATGTGAGGCATCTCTTCATGACCCCCTATCCTACCAGACCTCCGCCCCGCCGTCAAGCAGCAATCAGCCCTCGCCCCTGCTTTCGGCGGCTTATTATGACGCGCGCAAGCGAACAGCCGAGACTCCGGGCGGAATCGCGGCTGTTCCCGAAAAGTGGTATGAGATAACTCAGTTCAGCTTATCTTCACAGAAATCGCGAAGAGTACTCTCACCGTAGTAATTCTCCTCCTTGAGTTCCTTTATGAGGCTCAGCGTATAGCTCAGTTCCTTCGTCATCTTTTCGCACAGCTTATTATACCGGGCCTCATCTACCCTGGACATGTATGAGGAAAGCACGGTTACATGGTAATCAAGTCTGGCAATGATAGGCCCGAGATTCTTGGCATCTTCGGTCGAAGCAATGCTGCCTAACAGTCGGGAAATATCCTCTACAGCAGAACGGAGAAGCACCTCGACCGAGTCCATCACCTCCTGCTTCTCATCGTTGTCCTCCGGAGTGGAGCCATAGGCGACCACCTTGAGAGCGGCAATCACCTCAGCAGTCAGGTCATCCTCATGTTTGAGAATCTCCTCCACAGCAGCCGAGTTCTTTTTGACCACGATTTCGTGCTTAGCTTTCAGCCTGGAGGAATCACGCTTCGACAAACCGGTTTCCTCGCCCAGTGCACGAAGGGCGTTATCTTGTTGAATAACACAGGAAGCCACCATAATGGAAACAACTCGTGCCACAGGCTCACCCATGCGCTTGGAAAGTTCCTCCAGATTCCCGCTGACGTCATCCATCAGCGCCATGACCTGCAACGCCAGCTCATGGCTCTCCGCAGCACCGGCATAAGCAGGCTGAACCATGGCTACAGCCGGCACCAGAGCAAGTGCCACCGTCGAAAATGTTCCAATCTTTGACATAATGATTTTATTTTGTAATTGTTCAACAACTAAAGGGATAAGCGCTCCTCCTCAAGAAGAATATCCACCAGCGTTATATCACATATTGCCCCTCTGTGTCAACTTTTTTGAACGAAACAGCCTGCAAAATGCAACGATAACAAGATAAATCAAGGTCAGGGCCAAGCCCATGCCGCATATCATGAGAACGTGTTCGCAGAATGACAGGCACTGAGCCGCTTTCGCCAGATTATAACCGCAATACTCTGTCCAGTCGGGCAGCAGCAGCCGCCATTCCCGGACGAGCACCAGCAGAGTCCCCTGCAAGGCCAGAAGCAAGAATGTCACGATTACATTCTTCGGCACTTTCTTTGTAAAAAGCTTACAGATAAAATATAAACAGAAAAACGCTGACAGCAGCGCCATGGAAAAGGCAAACCCTACGCGCAAACAAACATCGCCCAAGGATGGCATAAGCCCCCGGCGAAAGTTATAGTTCTCTATCAATTGCGAGGCATGGCCCATTGTCGTAAAACGCATCAGTTCAATGGAATCGCCCTTTTGCCTGCCCTGAAAATGCCCCCGGAGCTGAGGTTCGGCACATTCGCACCAGAATGAAACCTTACTCGTTGAACCATCTTCTTCAGCGATATAAAGGCAGCCGTCTTGCAATGTGGAGCGCCCGCGCAGGAAGTCGGGTATATTCTCCTCAGTCAACCAAACGGAACGGGATATACCCACACCGGTATCTTCATTGAGATTGGTAAGGCGGTATGCCCCAACCCTGAAATCCTGCCCGGTTGAGCAGAATTCCATGGGGGTAAGATAGTCCTGCTGCGATTCCCCTGTCCGGGTTGTTTCTACGAATCTTTTGAGTTTCAGCCCTTTGAGTTCGAGTTTATAGACAGGGTCTCTCAGCGTATCCAGCCCTTGCAGCTCGCCCTCACACTGCACGATTTTTCCCTCATTTTCGGGGTTAACCCTATCGGCGCTGATGTCAACAATCGGCTCCGTCAGCAGTGGCCCCACCCAATACCTGAAGTAGGTAAACACCGTCAGGTCGTAAAAACTTACCCAACAGCAGAAACAGCCGAAGGCGCACAGTAGGTATAACAGCTTCGCTTTCATCAATCTATCCTCTGGAAAGATTCTGGCAAACTCCCAACTGAAAAGCAAGCTTATTTTCGGTAACGGACAGAATAATGCTTGCCAAATCGGCGGGGTGGTGCTACCATGCGCGCGCATCTGTTATGGGTATCTCCATCAAAACATTACTGTGTGTCGGGGGCGGCTGCTTTGTGGGCGGCGTGCTACGCTACCTGACGGGGTGGTTTATCTGCAACCGCTGGGGGGTGACTGTTCCCGGCATGCCGTGGCATACACTGCTCATCAACTTCGGCGGTTGCCTGTTCATGGGGCTGTTCTGCGGACTGGCTGCGGGTGGCTTCATCGCCAACCCGAACCTGCGCCTGGCCGTGACAGCGGGGCTCTGCGGCGGCTACTCAACCCTGGCGGCTTTTGCCTTTGAAAACACGGTGCTGCTGCGCGCGGGTTCCTACTTCACCGCCTCGGCCTACATCATCGCCACCGTGGTGGGCAGCCTGATTTTCTACCTGCTCGGTAACGGGGCGGCCCAACTCATGCTCAAAAGTTAAGATTCTGAGCTAAATTCTCGCCCGGCATTCAACAAAACACCCCGCCGGAAGCGTCTATATAGCAGAAGTATGAGATTCAGCAAACTGACAGCCCCTCTGCAGCGATTTTTCGGCAGTTGCTATCAGCTACCCCTGGGGGCGGCTGCCATGCTGCTGGCGGGTTTTCTGCTCGATGCAGGCATCGAGTGGATATATGATGAATGGCACCTGTGGGGTACGGTGATGCAAGTCGGATCGTAGCCATGTCGTTCTGTGAGCCAAGGAGTTGGTGAGTTTAATTGTCTTCCTAAGACCGCTTGGCCTCCGACTTCTGGCGGGTTTTCTGCTCGATGCAGGCATCGAGTGGATATATGATGAATGGCACCTGTGGGGTACGGTGATGC
>JAZRKM010000028.1:0-11118 GCA_045646325.1 Akkermansia sp.
TTTCATCGTAAGATAAAAGGAATTCAACGCCGAGGTTATGGCTACAGAAACTTCCAAAACTACAAATTAAGGGTATTAGTAGAGTGCTCACATGGCCGATGACTCAAATAACAGCGTTTCCACACTTTTTGGAGTTGACCCAAACTCGTTGAAGCGTAGGTAAGTGAATAGAAACTACAAAAAAAGCACAGATAGCTTTTAAGACATAAAGAGATTCTATCCTCTTACTCTTTTCTTGTGTACTCATAAAAGCGTTCGCTCTGTTTTATCAATCTATGAACTAAGAGAAAAAAAAGGGGGAAATACGAATATTACGCATTTCCCCCATAACGGGTGGGCGAAGGGGATCGAACCCTCGACAACCGGAACCACAATCCGGGGCTCTACCACTGAGCTACACCCACCATTGTTGTGACAACGTAGCGTTGCTGGGATTATTATACAGGTTTTGGGGAGGAATGCAAGACTAAAGTTAAAAAAAAGTTGATTTTTTTTTGAGGGTGGGTATGATGGCGCCCCCGCTGCAACCGGTGGGGCGGTTGCAACGGGGGTGATAGGTGTTGGTTGTAAGTGTGTTATCAGAAGTCGATGCGGTAGCCGAGCATACCGTTGACGGAGGTTTGGTCTTGGTAGAACTCGGCGGTGACATCGGTGATGATGGCGCCGCAGTTCATGCCGAGGGGGATGTTGAAGCCCATACCGAGCTCGATTCCCATGGCGCTGGGTTCCGAACCGCGAACGGTGGAGCTGCAGTCTACCCCGGGTATGGAGACGTGAGCTTTGCCGCGGCGGGCACCGGTGGTGGCTTTGCCGAGCAGGCGGGCCTCCATGGTGGCGGGGGTGTTCAGCCATTGTTCCCCGACAATACCTTGCATGCGGGCACCGAAGCCGAAGATGACGTTGTTGCTGCTCTGTTTGCCAACGCGCAGGGCGGCGTCTGAGCCGGTTTCGGTGTAGCCATCGACTTCGCTGTGCACGTAGGCGAGGTTAAGCACGGGTTGCCACCAGGCGCTCTTGAGCCAATCTTCGGAGATTTTGTAAGAGCGGGCGATTTCGTACATGAAGCCCAGGCCCATGCCGTCTGTTGAGCCGCGGGTGGCGTAGCTGCCGCCGGGGAAGTGTATGCGGCGCTTGAAGGTGATGTCGGCCCAGCCGGCGGTGCCGATGAGTGAGTGCTGCCAGCAGCCTGTGTCCATACGCATGAAGATGTTGGCGTAATAGGCGTCCAGGTCGCCGGAGGCATTGGTGCCGTAACCTTTTGAGCTGAGCCTGCCTGCCATGCCGGTGAAGGCGGCGCCGACAGTGAGTTCATGGGCCGCGAGCATGGCGAAGCCTGCCGTACCGCCGATGCTGTTGAGCTTGTAGCCGGGAAGTGTGTTTTCGCTGCGCTGGTTCTGGTAGTCCATTTCAGCGTTGGCCCACAGGGTGTAGGGGCGGGGCGTGTGGTGGGGGGCTTTGGGGTCGGGGGCGTAGCAGGGCATGCCACCCTGCATGGTGGCTACGCGGTTGCGGATGGTGCGCAGCTGGCGCTCCATCTGGCTGCGCCAGGCGGAGTTCAGGTTGCCGAGCCCGGCACCGGCTACGTTCGCCGCGAGGGCATCTGCACTGCGCGTGTTGCCGCGGACGAGGTAGGCCTCCATCGCATCGAGCACGCGGGCGAGGTCGGGGTGGGCTGCTCTGTACGCCTGCGGGTCGAGGTCGGCGAAGGCTTGGTCGAGCAGGGCGGCACCGGCCCGGCCATTCGGGGAGAAGGCATGGCGGGTGTAGAAGCCGTTGTTGAAGGAGTCCAGCGTGAGCACGAGCCCGGCGGCGGTGCTGTTCATGTCGGTCAGGTAACCGGCTTTGCGGTAGCGGTCGACAGTATCTTGCGAGAGGGTGTAGGTGCTTTCCCCGAGTTGCTCTGCCTGTACGAGCAGGTAATCGCCAGAGCCGCGCACGGTGCGGGCTACATCTACCTGCATGTCGGTGCCGCTGAGCGCGCCGAGTGTTTGGGTGGTGACGGCGGCGGTGCTGCGGTTGATTTCGCTGCCAATCACCAAGTTGTCCGTTCGCAGGGTGGTGAAGTTGCCGCCGTTGGCCAGGATGAGTCTGGAGGCGTTCACCTCGCCGCCGTTTTCAACATGTTGCATGATGAACAGATTGCCGGCTGCATTCACCGTGCCGGCGCTGTCGAGTGAGCCGAACATGGAATCCGCCGCCAGGGCGAGTGTGGCAGCGTCTGCCAAGCTGAGTGTACCGCTGCCGATGATGGCGCGCAGGGTGGAGTCGCCCTCGTTGAGTCGCAGCGTACCTTGCAGGCTAACATCCGTACCGGTGGCGGCATTTGCGAAGGTGATATCGGCGCCCTCGCTAATTTGAAGTGCGGTACCATCGCTCATGGAGCTGAGTTCGCGATAGGTGGCGGTGCCGCTGAGGGCCAGGTTGCCTTCGGCTACAGCGAGTGCAGGGCCCTCGGTCGTGCCATCGGCAGCTTGCAGGGTCAACAGATACTCGCCGCTTTTGGTCAGGGAGCCGGTGCCGCCGATGACTGCGTTGATGTTGCTTTCGGCCGTTGTGTTGATGGTGTAGGCATCGTTAACGGTCATGGTGCCGGCCTGCAGATCTTCACCGACCTGCACGGTGGTGACTTCGGTGCCGATGGGGGTGGCGAATGTCACGTTGTCACCGGTGGCGAAGGGGGCAGGGGTGCCGCTGCTCAACCAGTTGCTGTTAGTTGCCTGGGTGTTCCAGATCGGGGTGTCTGCCTGCCCGTTCCAAGTCAGGTCATCTGCCTGGGCGAGGGTTGTGGCGCAGACCACGACAACTGCTGTTAAACGCTGCAGTGAGCGTGTGAGTCGAGGTTTCATACCCCGTCATAGACACCACCCGGTATCAACGCTGATGAAAAACAATCAGAAAATGGGGGGCGGGTGAAAAGGAAACCCGGCAGCATAACTGCCGGGCTCGGTTGAGAATCATGCAGCGGGTTCCGCTTTGCCTCGCGTTACTTGCGCGGGGGGAATTCGTAAGATATGCGGCCGGTGGTGGGGGTGAAGACGAGGTAGGCGTCGAATTTCTTGCCGCTCTTGTGGCTGACGAAGTCTTTGATAAGCTCTGTTTTGCCCTTGGTGAGCAGGCGCGCCACGATATCCGCCGTGAGCGAGATGCCGCACATGGTGTGGGGGATGACGAGCGGCTTGCGGTTCTTGCCGTATGTCAGGCCGTCCACGTGCCAGGCTTCGGGGGTTTCGAGCAGTTCGTGCTCGCTCTTGCCCTTGACCTTGATGACGCCGTGGCGGGTGGCCTTGGTGAGGTCGAGTACGGTGGCGTCTGCTGCGGTGAATTTGCTGTCGGCGCTGGCTTTGCTGTCTTTTTTCCGCGGTTCGCGGGGCGGGAACTCGAAGCCGACGGTTCCTTTCCGCGCATCGAGCACGAGGTAGGCGTCGAACGCGCGGTTGGTGCGCTGGGAGATGAAGCCGGTGATGAGTTCGCTCTTACCCTCTGCCAGCACGCGGCAAAGCTGGTCGCGGCTCATTTCCTTGCCGAGTATGGTTTTGGACATGGTGAAGCCGGTCTTGTTGCCGGTCTGGCGGAAGTCGGGCACACTCCACTGCTTGTCATTTTCGGTCAGTTCGAGTTCGCCCTGGTCCTTTACCAACACTTTGCCCAGGCTGGTTTGCGGTGCATTTTCGCCGGGGGCGGGGGCTTTTTCATCATCGAAATAGAACTCGGCTTTCCAGGCTCCACCCTGTTTTTCGGGTTCCAGCAGGCGCAGGCCGGCTTTGAAGGGCTTGCCGAATTTGGAGCGGAACCCTTCCATGACAGGCAGGCTGCGGGTGGAGATGAGCTCGGCCAGGGCGTCATCCCCCAGGCTCAGGCCGGCGTGTACGCGGCGCAGGCGGAACTTGCAGGCTGTGCATGATACGGCGTCCACCCTACTGTTGAGCGGGGCTGCTCCGCATGCCGGGCAGGGGAGGTTAAGGTCGGGGTTTTTGCCGTTTTGCATGTAGTCTCGCACGGCAGCCACGATATCGGCTGTGTAGGTGCGAATATCTTTCATGAAGGCGGTGCGGTCGAGCTTGCCGCTCTCCATGAGCTTGAGCCTGTATTCCCACTCGCCTGTGAGTTCGGGGCTGGAAAGGGTGCTCAGGCCGATTTTGCTCAGCAGGTCAATGAGGTCGATACCGCGGCGGGTGGCTACCAAGTCTTTGCCATCGCGTACGATGTATTCCTGGGTGAGCAACCCTTCGATGATAGCGGCACGGGTGGCCGGTGTACCCAGGCCGCGCTCTTTCATGGCATAGGCCAGTTCTTCATCCTCCACCAGCTTACCGGCGGTTTCCATGGCGGTGAGCAGGGTGGCTTCGGTGTAGGCTGCCGGGGGCTTGGTGCGGTCCTCGTGAGTGGTGGCTTTTTCCGTCAGCGCCCGTTCGCCGGGGGCTACCGGGCAAAGCTCATCTTTCTTTTTGCGCTCCGGGGTGTTGTAAAGGGCTTTCCAGCCGGCCTTGAGCATGACTCGGCCGTGGGTGTGGAAGTGGTCTTTTGCGCCCGGGGTGGTGACGATGCTGGTGCGGTCGGTGTCTTCGTATTCGGCATTCGGCAGGAACACGCCCAGGAAGCGCTGTACCACGAGGTTGAAGATTTTGGCGGCATCCCCGCTCAGGGTGGTGAATTTGCCGGTGGGGATGATGGCGAAGTGGTCGCTCACCTTGCTGCTGTCGAATACGCGCTTGCTCGGTCGCACCCGGCGATTGTCAAGAATATCAGTCGCGAAGGGCGCCAGGTTGGGCAGGTGCTCGCCAATGGCGCTGACGGTGCGGGTGGCAATTTTCAGGTAATCGTCAGGCAGGTATTTCGAGTCGGTGCGCGGGTAGGTGAGCACCTTGTGTTTTTCATAGCACTCTTGCGCTATCTGCAGGGTGCGACTGGCCGAGAAACCGTAGCGGTTGCTCGCTTCTTTCTGCAGCGAGGTCAGGTCGAAGAGCAACGGCGGCGGCATGGAGACGGGTTTCCGGACTTCCTTCACTTCAGCCGGTTGCCCCTCGCAGCGGCGGGCAATGGCGGCAGCGGTCTCGGCGTCCCACAGTCGCTCGCGGGTACGCTGGGGGTGGGTTTCGTCCTTCTTCCACTCGGGGTCGAACCAGCGCCCATCGTAGTGCCCGGCCTGTGTCTTGAACGTGGCGCGCACCTCGAAATAGGTTTCGGGTTCAAAGGCGAGTATTTCCTTCTGTCTGGCCGCCAGCAGGGCCAGGGTAGGGGTTTGCACGCGCCCGGTCGGGGTGATGTTGAACCCACCCGCTGCTGATTGCAGCACCGTGAGGGCGCGGGTACTGTTCAGGCCGACCAGCCAGTCACTTTCTGAGCGACACACCGCGGCGTCGGCCAGGTTGGTCATGTCGGCATCGCTTTTAAGCGTGGCCCAGGCCTCGAGTATAGCGTCATCCGTCATGCTCTGCATCCACAGGCGGCTGAGCGGTTTGCGGATTTTGCCGTAGCGTATGATATTGCGGAATATCAGCTCACCTTCGCGCCCGGCATCGCATGCATTCACCAGGGCGGTCACTTCTTTGCTGCGGGCCAGCTTGAGCACTTTTTTGAGGCGGTCTGCCGATTTGGCAATGGGTTCCAGCTCCATGCTGGCGGGCATGACCGGCAGGTAATCCATTTTCCACGGCAGGCTCTTGCCGTCTTCTGTCTGCGGTTTTTTCTGCTCTACCAAGTGGCCGACGGCTGAGGTGATGATGAGTGAATCGTTCACATAGCTGCCCGTACTGTCGTCTTTGCGGAACTTGCCGGTTTGTTTACCCAGCACGCGGGCTAAATCCCCTGCCACACTGGGTTTCTCTGCGATGATGAGCGTTTTGGCCATGCCTTCTTTGAATGGTGAAAATCGTGAAAATGTCGGCACGCTCCGCGCGGAGCGCCTTGCCTATCTATAGAAAGACAAAAAATCAGTCATCTTGTCAAGCTTGAAATGAGTCATGAATCCGTTTCGAGAAAACGCGGCGCCGGGGCAGTGCGCCGCCCTGCTGTGTCTCGAAAACCGAACTTGACAAAGGAGGGAGGGCTGCGTATAATGAGCAACAGCGATAATAATATGGCAAGTTTCATTTCATCATTGTTCCGGCAGCGCGGCGAGACTGCATCCAACGGCGGGGCACGGCGAGTTTCGCAGCACCTGCTGTTGCTGGCTGTGGTCGGTGTTGCCGTGGTGTGCGCCATGGTGTATGCGCAGGCCGGCAGCCCGCTGCAGAGCGTGTACCGCATGGTCTGGATTGTGCTTTGCTCGCTGGCGGTAACGGGGTATTATGCCCTGGGGCACCGCAAGGGTGAGCTCAATACCGGGCGCACGCTGCTGTGTGTGCTTGTTACCCTGGGGCAGTTGTTTATCATCTACCTCATCAACAGTTTGTGGCCCGAAGTGCGAGGGGTGGAGACTTGGCACAAGTTGCTTGTCATGCCCTATATGCTGGCCCCCGGGGTAACGGCTGTGCTGATAAATCGCTCGATGGGGGTGTATGTGGCGCTGTGCTGCACACTGTTCGGGGTGATGTTTTTCCCTGCTGCCTATCCGGCAGCGTTCATGGCGAATTATGTGGTACTCAGTCTGCTCACGGGTGTGATGTCGGCGGCTATCTGCGGCCACCTGCAAAAACGCCAGCAAATTCTTTATGCCGGGTTCAAGACCGGGCTCGCGGTGTTTGCGGTCACCTTGGTGCTCATGCTGCTGCAGGGCGAGAGTGTAGGGGTATCGCTGCACAATGTCGAGGCCGCGCGTCTGCTGACCCTGCTGTTTGTGACGGTTGGTGTGAATTTCCTGCTGGCGGTGATAGTCAACGGTGTCATGCCGCTGCTTGAAAGTCTTTTCGGTATATCGACGCACATTACCTGGCTTGAGTGGGCCGACATGAACCACCCCCTGCTGAAACGCCTGCAGATTACAGCCCCCGGCACGTTCCACCACAGCTTGTATGTGCAGCGCCTGGCAGAAGCCGCGGCCGAAGCCATCGGGGCGGATGTCACCCGCGCCGGGGTATGCGGGCTTTACCATGATGTCGGCAAAATCAAGAACCCGCAATATTTCTCCGAAAACATCATTGACCAGACCATGTCGCCGCATGCCGACCTTACCCCCGAGGCCAGCGCCCGTATCATTACCGGCCATGTGACGGAAGGTGTGCAACTTGCCCTCAGCCATAAGCTCAACCCGAGTATCATCGATGTCATCCGCGAGCACCACGGCGTTACAACAGCCTATTTCTTCTACCGCAAGGCGTTGGATAACTATGAGGCAGCCAGGAAAAAGTTTGACGATGGCCTGACGGATACCTGCCCGGATGAGGTGGATAAGTCCATCTTCACATACCCCGGCCCCATACCGCAAACCCGTGAATCCGGTATCGTGAGTATGGCGGACGCCGTCGAGAGCGCCACGCGCTCCCTGCATCACCCGACGGAGGAAGATATCCGCAATATGATTGAGGGTATCTTTAAGGGGCGAATTCTTGATGGTCATTTGCAAGCCAGTGGGTTGACCCTGGGTGAAATCGCGCTCATGAAAGAGTCCTTCTTCATGACTCTGCGCACGATGAACCATAACCGCATTGCGTACCCCAAACCCCAGACGGGGGATGCCTCCACCCTGTTGGCGCAGAAACGCAGTGCAGAGGAAAAACAGGGGGATAACTGACGTTCTGCCATGAAACAGCAGTTGCGCAGTTGCCTGATGGTGCTCTCTTTCATCATCGGCGGGATTTTTCACGCGCAGATATGTGATTTCGGTTGGTTGCTGCCCTTCGGCATCACCATCATGCTCACCATCACCTTTTTGGGGCTCGATACGGCACAACTGCGCCCGCGCTGGCTGCACCTGTGGTTGCTGCTGGCCCTGCAGGCGGTGTGGGTTCTTGCCTGGGGGGCAGCCCGTTTGTGCGGCTACCCGGTGCTGGCGGAGGCTGTGTATTACTGCGGCGCGGCTCCCATCGCCTCTGCCGCTCCCATCATCGTACACCTGTTGAGAGGGAATGTGGGGTTTATCACAACAGCCATGGTGCTCAGCCAGGTGGTGTTCGCGGTGCTTACTCCCTTTGTGCTGCCGTTTGTTGTCAACTCTGACAGCCTGAGCTATACCGAGCTTATGCTGATGGTGGCTCAGCAGATTGGCCTGGTGCTCGGGGTGCCGGCCGTAGCGGCTACTTGCCTGCGGCTGCTTTACCCGGCCAGCAAGCAATGGTCGGCCCGCCTCAAAGATGTTTCCCTTGGTATATGGAACTTCAACCTCATTGTTGTTTCAGCCATTGGCACACACCGTATTTTGCAGATGAATTACAGCCTGTGGGACATGCTGCCCATGGCTCTAGGGGCGGTTGTGGTCTGTGCAGTCGGTTTCCTGACCGGCTACCGGATTGGCTACCCCTCGTTGAAACGCGAGTGCTCGCAGGCGCTCGGGCAGAAGAATACCATCCTCACTCTCTATATTGCCGGGCAGGGCTATGCCACCCCTCTGGCCTATATCGGCCCGGTCTTTTATGTGTTCTGCCACAATATGGCAAATGCCATCCAGCTTTCACTTGCCGCTCGTGAGCAGAAACGCAGCGGCAAGTGAGCCTGCCTTTATCCGTTTCGTATTTCAGCATCAGCCCTGTAATCTTGACACCGCATATCTGCCGTGCTACAATCGCTGGCGTAACAACACCCCCATAGCGCTGCAATGGCTACCTCTTCCCGCAATTATCTGTTACCCGGTTTGCTCGTTCTTCTGCCGCTACTGCTGGCAGCAGCCCTGTTGACGTGCTACCACCAATCGTGCTCACTGAAAGCAGAACGCGTCTACCGGGAGTTTTACACCCACTCTCTCTGTGAGCAGGTGAGGGCGTACCTCAAAAAGGTCCTTGCAGAATACGGGGTCGAGCCGAATTGCCTGAACGTGCATGAGGTGGTGGGGTCATCTTCTTTTGAGGTCCGGTATTCCTGCTTTCCGGCAGAGGCGCAACTCAGGCGCATGCTGGCAGCTGCTCCTTACATCTCGCAAGAGCTGTATGCGCTGGGTGCCGGCAATGGGGAATACTGTACACGAATGTTCGTGCAGGTGGGGGAGCAGCCCGTGACACCCCATGGCGCGAAATCTGCGCTTCCTGTGCCCGGGTGTGTGATACAGGTGAAGTGCGAGGGCGCGGTGCCTACATCGTCATTTACGCCACCGGTGCCGTATTCGTACACCCGCGCAGCCGAGCTCATGCGCAAGTTGCAGGCTATGCCGGATAACATGCAGGATGCCGCAGGTGTGCAGCAGCTCGGCGGAGCGTATCTGACAGCGTGCCGCGAGTTTCTCGATGAGTACTTCCGCCTGTTTGAGCTGGACACCCGGAAGTCGGGCCCGGGCTGGTCCCTGCGATTTAAGGAGGAGCACGGGCCTGAATTGCTCGCCACGTTACGCGCTGTCAGCCAACTGCACGAGAGCGGTTACCACGGCGTGCAACTCCTGCAGACAGAAGACGACAGGCAGCTGATTCGCTGCCTGGAGCATTTGCGGTGGAACCTGGAGAGAAGACAATCGCCCGCCGCTGACCGCGGGTAACTAATCAGTTCTCTTCGAGCAGTTGTGCAGCCACGGCTACGCACTGCTGGCAGGCCACGCGCGGCGTGCCGCCCTTCAGCTCGCTGCACTTCCAGGCGCCATTGCGGGCGGTGAAGGCGGCCTTCAGCTCATCCGCACGCTCAGGGGCTACCTGTATGGCCCCGTAGAGGGCGCCGCACATCCCCTCAGGGGCACGACCGCCGCCGCAGGTTTTCATGGGTTCGATGAGGTCCTCCCTGTCGAACGCTGCGCAGACTGTCTGGGCGCAGTTGTACATGCAGGGCGGTTCACGGAAGGTGGAAAGGGCTTTTTCTGCTGCTGTCATGGCTGTGAGGGGGCGATATTGAGAGTTGAAGGGTTCAGATGAGGTGACCCATGCGCTCGCGCTTGGTGTCGAGATAGTGCTTGTTGTGCTCGTGTGCGGGGATGTTGATGGGCAGCTGCTCCTCAATAGTGAGGCCGTGGCCGGCAAGGCCGACAATCTTGCGGGGATTGTTGGTGAGCAGGCGCAGCTTGCGCACGCCCAGATCGCGCAGAATCTGGGCCCCCACGCCGTAGTCGCGCAGGTCGGGGGCGAAGCCCAGCTGAATGTTGGCATCGACCGTGTCGAGCCCCTGTTCCTGCAGTTTGTAGGCATGCAGCTTGGCCGAAAGCCCGATGCCGCGCCCTTCTTGACGCAGGTAGAGAATCACGCCGCCCTCCTGCGCCACACGGCGCATGGCGGTGTGCAACTGGCTGCCGCAGTCACAGCGGCGACTGGCGAAGACATCCCCCGTCAGGCACTCACTGTGCACGCGGCAGAGCACAGGCTTTTCCGGGTCGATGGTGCCATGGACCAGCGCCAGGTGGGTCTGGCCGTCCACTTTGGAGTGGTAGGAGTGGCACTCGAACTCGCCGAAATCAGTCGGCAGTTTCACCACTTCTTCCTTGATAATGAGTTTTTCTGTGTGCTGGCGGTGCTCGATAATCTGAGCGAGTGAGCAGGCTTTCAGCCCGTATTTTTTCTGGAATGACCCCAGCTCGCCCAGGCGGGCCATGGTGCCGTCTTCCTTCATGATTTCGCAGCATACGCCCACCGGCTCCATGCCGGCAATGCGCAGCAGGTCAACCGTGCCCTCTGTGTGCCCGGCGCGGCGAATCACACCACCCTCTACCGCTCGCAGGGGGAAACAGTGCCCGGGCTGCACGAAGTCATCGAGCTTGGCACGCGGGTCAGCAAGCTTCATGGTGGTGATGGAGCGCTCGAAGGCGCTGATACCGGTGGTGGTACCCTCGCGGGCATCGACACTCACGGTGAAGGCCGTGTGGTGTTTTTCGGTGTTGTGCTGAGCCTGCATGGGCAGGCCGAGGGCGTCCACACGCTCCGGGGCCATAGGCACGCAGATGAGGCCGCGTGCGTGGGTGGCCATGAAATTGATATTCTGCGGGGTGGCGAACTGACCGGCGCACACGAGGTCGGCCTCGTTCTCGCGGTGCGGGTCATCCGTCATGAGCACGAGCTTGCCCATGCGCAAATCGCAGAGCACCTCTTCAAGCGGGTGGTAGATGATGGGGTCGGTACC
>JAZRKM010000029.1:0-1840 GCA_045646325.1 Akkermansia sp.
TCAATAGGCGCTTGCGGCGGGACTCATTCTCAGAGTTCGAAAACATCCATAGGTAGCACGCCCGGCTTGGGATAGATTACAAAACCATCGGGGGTACTGCCGGAGCTGTGTCGCATGATACGAGTGATATTGCCCTTCTCATCGGTTGTAAAGATGAAGGTGTGCCTGCCAATGCAGAAGTGACGGGGTATATCGGTGCGGAAGCTGTGGGTGCTGTTGCCGGAGGGGGACAGGCGTATAATGGTGAGAGTGAGGCCATCTGTGGAAAGGGAAATAAAATCCCGGGCAACGAGATCTCCCAGCTGTTGGTCAATAGTTACAGACCCGGTAGAGGCAATCATGCCGGAAGGAGCCGGCGAAGCCGTGAGAATGGGAGTGCTAAACAGGCTGGCTATCAGGAGGATTTTGGAGCAAATGTTCATGGTGGTGAATGTTATCTTCATCTATGTTAATACATGTCACGGTGTGAAACGCGAATTTTTCTAATAAAAAGACGCTCTTGGCGGGCATTTTGTTGCGCGTTTCCTGCATTTTTGTTGCCGATGGCGGGAAAATAGGGTTATAGTTCAGCCAGAATCTTGAGGAACTCGCTCATGGGGGACGGGTCGCTCATGCTGATATCCTTGTCCTGGAACACGAGGAAATAGCGATACCCCGGCCCGGCTTGTTCCTACCATGCTCTGCCCAAGTGCAGCTTGGCCTGTTCCTCGAGACATTGCAGTGCCACCACGTCAACAAAAAGGTGGCCACCTGGTGCAATGAATATGTGCTGCGGCAGGCGAGTGAAATATGGGCGGGTGAAAATTGCCCCGAACGGCATGCCGGCGATGATGCTGGCTCATCTGCCATCGCCGGAAATTTAACTCTGCTTCTTTTTATCGCTCAGTGCGGGCATGATGCCGTATTTCAGGCAGTTTTTACGGCAGGCTGAGATGCAGGACATGCAGCCGATGCAGTTGGGGTGTCGCACGAAGTCGGTGTTGGCGACATCGATGTTCATGGGGCAGGCGCGGTTGCACTGTTTGCAGCCGCCGCATTTGGCGGTATCGCGCTTAATGCTGAAGATACGCAGCACGCTCCACAGGCCCTGGCGGGCGCCGCCTGTGCAGAAGTAGTTGCAGAACGGGCGCTTGATGAACAAGCTAACGAGTAGAAACAGCCCGATGACCCCCGAAGCCACGGTGAGAATATCCCCGTGCAGCAGGCGGTTGAAGTTATGCGGCCCTTTCAGCAGGGCGAAGGAGATGCTCCAGGTGGCTGCCAGGAAGTAGAAGATATAGCGGCTGAGCTGCAGGTAGCGCTGCAGGCTGCACGGTACATGCAGCTGCGGCAGGCGCAGCAGGCGGCCAAGTTTCCACATCCAGTCCTGTACGGAGCCCAGCGGGCACACCCAACCGCAGAAGAATACACCCACCAGCAGGGCTGCCGGCAGTAACCAGGCAGAGAATGTTTTGGTAGATACTCCCAGAATCACAGCGGTCAGAAAACCCGCCTGTACAATGAATCGCACTATCTGAATGACCTTTGCCTTGTGTTTCTCCATGAGCTATTTTATATAGAAAATAGCGACCGATGTCAAACAAAATCTGTTTCCGATTCCTGGTCCGTTTATACCTTTAGGGAGGTCCCTGACCGCAGAGCAGAGCGATGAACACAATGACGGGGCTTGCCGCGCTCAGGGCAACGGAGGCCGGCAGGTCAATGGCTACGGCACTCAGGCAGGCGGCAGGGCGTGCCCAGTAGTTTCCGCTGGGCAACAGGGGCTCCGTTTCGCGCAGGGGTGAACTGTTGGCGGCTTTTCGGCATTTTTCCAAGTCGGATCGTAGCCATGTCGTTCTGT
>JAZRKM010000030.1:0-9008 GCA_045646325.1 Akkermansia sp.
CCATGGGGAAAGAGTGGTTCAGGAAAATGGGGTTAGTCTCATTGCAGAACGTCGTCTGTAATGGTTAGGAAACCGCCGTATGCCATAAAAGGCACGTACGGTGGTGTGTGAGGGGGCGAAAGCCCCCTACACGATTTGGGGCTTCGCCGTTCGCGGAACCAACCGGTAGCAATACCACTCGGTTGGCCGGGCGGGGAAGGGGGTTATTTCTGCTCGAGTTTGGGAGCGTTGATGATGCTCATGACCTCGGCTCCCGGCTGAGTGGCGCGCGTGTGCAGCTCCAGCGTTTGATACGGGGCGAAGTATGACTCAGGCTTGATGTCACCACCGGTAGCCAGCGAGAAGTAGCCGCGGCGGGGGTTAAGCCGGCAGTTGATTTCATTGTTGGGGTTGGCATCTCGCGTGAAGCGGTACTGCGTGGCCTGGCTCCACTCGCTACCGGTCCAGCGCCAAGCGGGGCCGAAGGTGGCGCGGCGCTCGTACTTTTTGCTTTCCACGTCGCGCTTAAAGTCCTCCACAAAACCGCAGCCCATGCCCAGACCACGGCTCAGAGCCTGTATACGCCAGCAGCTCAGCAGTTCCCATTGGTTGGTTTCGGGGTCCCATATATACCCCGCAAGCTGGCGGAAATCTTCGCCATCTTCCTTCTCCACCACCAGGGTGCGAATGACCTCGCCTTCTTTCCACTCGAACGGGCGCATGGAGTTGCCGCCGGTTCCTTCGCCACCGAAACGGCGCGTCTGCACCAGCCTCCCTTTCTGTACGAGCTTGGCTCGCTCTTCTTCGGGCGCGGCGTGGGGATTGTCACCGCTGTCTTTGGCGTCCCATATCGAGAAAATAGCCACGCGAACCGGGCGACCGTTGGCATCCTTATGGCCCAGTTCCTGCACGCCGATGTAGCCACAACCGAAGTTATTGACCGCAAAGTAGGTACCCGGAGCGCTCTTCTCAATCACGGCTTCGTTGTACGCGGCGGTGTGGGCGGGGATGTTCGGCAGATAGCTGATGTGAACCGAAGTACACTGGCGCTTGGCCATGTTCTGCGGAGCCCAGTAATCAGAATAACGGTCGGCTGCTGCCTGCTGACTGCACAGAGCAACCAGCGCCGCAACCCCTGTCAGAATGGTGGTTACAGGTTTCATCGGCTTTATTGTATCAATTTTAAATGTCTATTGCAAGTCTAACATTTATGGAATCGGTATACAGAATGGAAATGAGGATTCAAAAGCCGACATTCAACATCTCCACAAATTTTCTTGCAAATGCTGAAAATCCTGCTAGACTGAGCATAAGCACAGATTTCGGTGCCGTGGGCAGGCCACTGCCGCCCGCATGGCTTCAGCAACGATACGAAAGCAGCATGAAAATCAAATTTTTATCTTCATGGGGGAGCAAGTTCCTGCCGGAATATACCAAAGTGGGTGATGTGGAGTTCACGCGCGAACCGAACTGCCGCGACTATGACTGGCTGGTGGTGTATGATGAAATGCCCCGCAGCGACAAGACGTACGATGTATACTGCCCGCGCGAGCACACCATACTCGTCACGCAAGAGCCTGCTATCATCAAAGTGCAACCAACTTGTTACACCCATCAGTTCCGCTACATGCTCACCACCCTGTCACCGGCTATCTGCCGCCACCCGGGGTATCGCCGCGGGGCGGGCAGCCTGATTGGCATGACCGGGCACCCCTTCGAGGAGCTCCTTACGGAGCCGGAACGCCCCAAAAGTAAGCTGATATCGGCTGTCTGCGCCCGCAAGCTGATGACTCATACCAATCACAGCAAGCGCCATGCGCTCTTTGAATACCTGCTGGCTAATCTTCCCGGCTTCGTCTGGAAGGGAAAAAATATCTCCCCGCTGAAACACAAATATGAGGCTCTCGATGATTTCAGGTATCACATTGCGGTCGAAAATACCGTAAGCGATTATCACTGGACGGAAAAGGTTTCAGATTCCATCATGAGCCTGTGCCTCACCTTCTACAGCGGTGATCCCAAACTCGAACAGGTGTTGCCGCCGGACTGCTTCATCCGCATACCTATCGATGACCCGCCCCGCGCGCTTGCCATCATACAAGAGGCTATCGACAACAACGAGTACGAAAAACGGCTGCCTGCCATCCGCGCGGCGCGCCGCCTGCTGCTGGAGCGCTACAATATCTACAGCCAGATTCTGAGCGTTATCGCCGAGCATGAGCAGAAATATGGCGTAAGCCCGCGCCCCGCCGAACCGTGGAAACTCTGCGAGCGCCACTACCTGCGCCGCAATCCGCTCAACCTGCTCGCCGAAGGCTGGCACTTGCTGCGAGTGTTCAGGCTCAGAAAGAAATAACGATACCCCGTCCCTCCGGTTCGCCCGCGCGGAAAAAAAATGACGCAAGCACACTTAAGGCTTGCCAAAGAGAAAAAATTAGACTAAACTCAAGCCGATGCATCAAATTGTGTTCAATGAAATCAGCGCGAGCGAAGTCTCGGCCATTCCCACCCTGGAGCAGCTGGAGCTTATTTCCGGCTTCAAGGTTGATGAGGATTTTCTCACCGGTAAGAAGGAAGACCCCGCCTTCGGCGTCGTAGAGCGCGACGGCCGCCGCATCTTCCGTTACCGTTCGAAGGATTACCGTATTTACTTCACCATTGAAGACGGTGCGGTTGTGGTACAGCGCGTCCTGCACGCCGACTCTCTGAAGGATTTCATGTTCCGCGCCAACATGGGCGGCGGTGAAGACCACGCACTGGGTGCCAGCCGCTCCTTCTGGCAGCTGATTGAGGCCGGTGAGAACGCCCGCCGCAAATAACCCGCACCCCATACAGACTGCACCATGACCGGAACCCCGGGCAGCTTGGTACGTACGCCCGCACGCATAGCAGCCGTTGCGGGCGTAACCTTTACCCAACTGGTACGCATGCGCCTGTTTTTGGTGCTTGCGGTATTCGGTGTGGGGTTCCTGGGCTTACAGTTTGTGCCCTATCAGGGGCAGTTGGGGGTTGAATTTCGCGGGGTTCAGCAGCTGCAGCTCATCAAAGATGTGGCGATGGGCTGCATGCAGCTCTTCGGCCTTATCTTCTGCGTGGGGGCAACAGCGCTGCTTATCCCGCGCGATACGGAAGACCGCATACTCTACACCATACTCTGCAAACCGGTGCCGCGCTTTGATTATCTGGCCGGGAAAGCCTGCGGGGTATTGGTGCTGCTGGCAGTCATGCTGCTGATGATGGATGGGCTGATGAGCGCCTTGCTCTGGCTGCGGGAGAGCAGCCTGAGCGCGGAGCTGCAGCTCTCCCTGCAGCAGCAGGGGATTGCCCCCGAAGAAATGGGCCCCTACCTCGAGCAGATTCGCGCCGCCGGTAACTCGGGCGACACGCAGCGCGCCATCGTCTGCATGTTCCTGGGCTACGGCGTGCTTACCACCCTGACCTTACTCTTCTCCTGCTTCACCAGTGGCACCATCGTGAGTATGATTTTCGGTCTGGGAGCATATTTCGTCGGTATGTTCCAAGGGCAGCTTTTCACGGCTGTTACAGCCACGGGCGAGCCCGGTACCAGCCCGCTCATGCAATATACTCAGCAGATAGTGAGCCTGCTGCTGCCTGATTTCAGCCTGTTCAGTGTGGCGGATACCGCGGCCGCCGGCACGCCGCTGAGCTGGGGGATGGTAGGTAGTCTGGCGCTGATAGCTGCCGCCTACATGCTCATGCATTTGCTTATTTCGGCGTGGCTCTTTGCGCACAAGGAATTCTGATATTCATACCCACACATGGACTGGAACCACATCATTGCTGCAGCGGGCACCCTGTTTCTGGTGCTTGATCCCCCCGGCGTATCGCCCTTGGTGCAGGGGCTTTTGCAGCAGATTCCGCCTGAGCGCCGCCGCAAGGTCCTGCTGCGCGAGCTTTGTTTTGTGCTGGTACTGCTGCTGTTTTTCTTTTTCCTGGGCAAGTCGATACTGGGGTGGATGGGGATTACAGCCAGTTCGCTCAATATCAGCGGTGGTATCATGCTCTTCCTCATTGCCGTAGGCATGGTGTTCCCCACCCGCCGCAGCCCCCACATGAACCTGAGCAGCACCGAGCTGTTCATCGTGCCGGTTTCGGTTCCTCTCATCGTGGGGCCTGCCGCCATTTCGTTGGTCATGATGCAGGCTGCCCTCAGCACAGACTTGCTCTCACGCCTGGAGGGGGTGCTCTCCATTCTACTGGCCTGGGGGCCGGCGGCGCTGTTGCTGTATTTCTCCGACTACCTGCTCAACCTGCTGGGCGAAAAAGGCACCACCGCCCTCACACGGCTCATGGGCACCATCTTGGTGCTGCTGGCTGTGCAGATGGTGCTCAACGGTGTAACGGAATACATCGTTTCACTGCCCGGATTCGGCACGCGGTGATGATGGCTGGCTGCCCCTGTTTTTTCTGTAAAAAAATCTGTAGAAACTCTGCGGGTATTGCGTTCTCTCAACTGAGAGGCGGTAGGCGCCCGATAATCATAACCATACACCAACATGCTTAAGAAGAATACACTCATCGTGGCGCTTATCGCCGCTCTTCCCCTGTCCGCACAGGAACAGCTCCCTCAGGCGCCCCAACCGCAGCCCGCGCGCCATTGGGGTGCCCGCGGCGAAATGCCCGCCCCGCGTAAGGACCGCGCCGACATGCACAAACGCATGATGGAGCAGTTCGATACCGACAAGGACGGCCAGCTCAGCGAGGCTGAAAAAGAGGCTATGAAGGCCGAGTTCGCCAAGCGCCGCGCCGAAAAAGGAGCCCGCCCCTCCCGCCCCGAGGGCAAAGAACACCCCGGCAACCGCCGCCGTCCCCACAGCGAGCGCCCCGAGATGATTAAGAAGTTTGACGCCGACAAAGACGGCCAGCTCAGCCCCGAGGAACACGCCGCCTTGCGAGCCGAGGGTGAGAAAGCCCGTGAGCGCAGCCGCGAAAAAGTCGAGAAATTCCACAAGGAATTCATGGAGAAATTTGATACCGATAAAGACGGTAAGCTCAGCGAGGCTGAAAAAGAGGCCGCCCGCGCCACCCGTGTCGAGCGCCGCCAGCGCCCGGCCCACGGCAATCGCCGCCCGCGCAAGCACCACGGTCGCCCGGCTCCCCAGCCCGAAGGCAACCCGACCACGCTTGAGCTGTAATACCGTTCAACCATCTTTGCGCTAACCACACGGCGCAGGCTATATGCAGAAATCCCCGGCAATCGAAAGGTTGCCGGGGATGTGTATTTCCCAAATGTTACCGGGCACACGCCTAACAAGCCTTGCCTCGCGGCGGCCGGTGCGCTATGCTGATGGGCATGGACAAACTGCAGATGATTACCTTCCGCTGTCGGGCCGAACTGTTTGAGCGGCTTGAACGCTTTGCGCGCGCCCGTAATATCGACCGCACATCGGTACTCAAACTGGCCCTCCACTACTACCTGAACCGCTGCGCCATCAGCTCGCAGCCTGCTGTGCCGCCTGCCAGTACTGCCAGGCAATCAACAGCCGCAGAATAAGCGCCCACAGCATACCCCAGGTGACAGCCAGTGTCAGCTTGCCCTTGGGGGTCAGACGCGTGCTGCGCCGCAGGCAGAAAAAAGCCACGGCCTGTATAGCAGCCGACATCAGGAAGGCCGCCGTATTCCCCAACCCGCTCGCGCGCAGCAAAACCGCCGGCGGTTCCAGAAAGGCAAAGGCGCACGAGAGCAAATCCTGCTCATTTCCATACAGCCACAGCACGATACCACTCGGCACCAGCACACACAGAAACAGTGTGTACCCTGCCACCTTGCTGTAGCGCTCCGCTTGCGTAGGTATATACATGCGCCCCACATCTTGCCCCATCTTGCTCAATCTGTCAAGCTAAATCAAAGAACAGCCCCCTTTTGCCCATACGTGTCCAAAAGATTTGGGACACGCGTATTTACGATTTTTGATTTACGATTTACGAATTAAGGATTAGCGGCTAACGCCGGATATTGGATAACCGAACGCTTACTACCGATGGTCAGGTTCGTGATACCCCTGCGCAGAAACGAAAGCAGAATACGCTGATTATATGTCGTTTGGTGCCCTTTTTCTGTAATCTTTGGGACACATGTGCCCTTTTGCACGCGCTGAAATTCGTAAATCGTAAATCCCTCAATGCGTATAGCGTTCCAGCAGCAGGCGGAAGCCCACCGTGGGGCGTCGAGCCTCGGTCGGGCGCGGAGTGCGCCCTGCCGGGTTCAGTTGGTTGGGGCGAAAGGCGGCGTAATCCCCACCGCGTGTTACACCGTAGTGGCGGTAGTTGAAGTTCGGCGGCCCGCCGTATTCGCCGCTGACCCACTCTTGCACATTACCGCTGAGGTCGTGCAGGCCCAGGGCATTCGGCGTGAATGACCCGACCGGGGCCGTATAGGCAAAACCGTCATTGTAATGGGGAATCACATGGTTGACCGGCACATAGGGCCTGGCGGTCACATCTGCAAAGTTGCCGCTCCCCTCAGGCGGTGGCCAGTGCATGCCCCAGGGGAATTCCCGTACCGCGCGCCCCGAGTCGCGCCTGTGGCGCGCGTAGGGGGTGCCACCCTCCTCGCCCTTCTTGCCGGCCATGGCGCTCCACTCCTCATCCGTGGGCAGGCGGTAAAAATCAGTTGCTTCAATCACGCCGAGATTGCGCTCGTGCTGCGTGAGCCAGCGGGCGAAGTTTTCAGCATCGGTGCGGCTGACATAGACAACCGGGTGGTGCTCATTCTGGGCAAAGGCCGGTCGCTGCGGCTCCGGCACACCGGTGGCGCGGCAGTATGCGCGGTAATCGCTCACGCGCACCTCGGTAGCGCCGGCCAGCAGGGCAGGGGCCAGGGGGCGGAATTTCTGCCCCAGGCTGTTAATCCACTCCGTACCGAAGGTAACGGAATGGTTCGGGGTGAGGTTCACATTCAGCGACAGCCCGCGCGGTGACAGCCCGCTGCGGCGCTCCACCGTATGGCCGGGCAGGCGTACCTCAAGCAGGTAGGGCGCCAGCGGCACGCGCACGGACTGCATGGGCGTAACCCCCAGCAGGCGACCATTGAGCCGTACCTCGGCCCCGGCGGGATTGCTGTAGATGGTGATGGGTGTCTTGCGCACCGGGACCGTACACAGCCGGTAGGCGCAAAGTGCCCCCTCGGCGGTGCCTTCTGCCGGTTCAGGCCGGGCGATGAGCGTATGGTCATGCCCCAGGCTGCCGCCGGCGGTGCACTTGCTGCTCAACCACAGGGTGAAGGCACTGATACCCTCTGCCGAGGTGCGCACCAAATCAGAACCGGGCACCTCCTCATATACCACCTCTGCCCCCTCAGTCGAGCTTTGCACGAACTCCTCCATCATAGCCCGCGTTACAGCCGTTGTGGCGCGGTGGTTCTGGCCGTCCGGTTCGTAGGCTGTACCCTGGGCATCTTTCCACACCTGCCCGGGAAGTGGCGGACGGTACGGGGTAAGGTCACCGCCAAGCGAAAGCAGGCCATTCTCAGGCACCTCGCCACTGCACAGGGTATCGGCATAGCCCTCTTTGCGCAGCACGAATCGCAGCACCTGCCCGGGCTGAGCTTCAACCGGACCGTAGGGCGTTTCATCCACATACACCCCATCTTCCGTGTAAATAGAAGCGCCCGAGGGCACCGAGGCGATAAACAAGCTGCTGCCCGCCGGTTCCTCCCCCGCTGCCGTACCGAGTGTTGGTGGCAGCTCTCCGGCCAGAGCCGCAGCAGCCCCGTGCAGGCGCGCCGCTATATCTGCCGGCAGAAAATGAGTGGCCACCGCAGCCAGCAGCGCTACGGCCAACACAGCCACCAGCAGGTGTACCGGGCGCAGCTTCAGCCGCCGGGGCGGGCGTGCCGGGCCGTACCCCCGCAGCGTATCGAGCCGCTCTGCCAGCTCTGCCGCTGTTACGATACTGTTGCGCCCCACCATCGGTTCGGCTGCAGCGCAGATAATTTGGTTGAACTTCAGCCAGCGGCGGTGCGTAGCGCCCTCCGGCAGCTCGGGCGGCAATTCAGGGAAATCGAGCCGATCCAGCCCTGTGGCCATCTCGTAGAGCACCTTGGCCAGCGCATAGACATCGGCCCGCGGCGTACCGGGACCATCAGGGGGGATATACCCCTCCGTCCCCACAAAACTGCGGCGGCTGTTGTGCGCCACCAGCCCGGCATCTGCCAGCTTGGCCCGGCTGTTCACAAAGACCACGTTGGCCGGCTTGATATCGCGGTGCGCCAGCTCTTCCGTATGCAGCCCCACCAGCGCATGTGCCAGCTGGCTGCCCACCTCGAGCACGAAATCCAGCGGCAGCGGACGGTGCCCGTACAGCTGAATATCGCTCTGCAAGGTGCGCGGTATGTACCCGGCCGGTTCTATGTGTATGCCGGTGTAGGCATCATCCGCAAGCTCCATCACATAGTAATAACAGGGGTGCTCCCCATCGCGCCGCCCCACGTGCAGTATGTGCACCAGCCCCGGGTTGCCGCGCGCTATCGGTTCGTAGTTCAGCACCCCCTCAAACTCGCGCGCAAAGGTGCGCTCATCGTCAAAATCCTCTCGCCACACCACCTTCACCGCACGGTAGGCCCCCGTCACCGCGCGCGCCAGCCATACCTCGCCATACGCCCCGCGGCCGATGATGCGCTGCATCTCCAAATCCGGTATTGCGGGCACAGTCCCCTCCGGCCGCCGTGGCTTGCCCGGCCGCAACCGCAAGGCGCGAGAGCTCTCACTCCCCGCCGATTCAGGCAACTTGTGCTCCATGCACACCTATTATACCATTTCCACCTGCCAACGCAAGCCACAACGCATTTATTACCTCTCTCTCGACCCGTTTTTGGCCTTTTTGGGGGATTTTAACCCACTTTTTTGAACTTTTTTCACTTTTTTGAAAAATTTAGCTTGCATTCTTCGCTGAAATGTGGTTTAATCCCCTCGCAGACATTCCAAAGCGCACGTGGCGGAATTGGTAGACGCGCTAGTTTCAGGTTCTAGTGAGTAACATCGTGATGGTTCGAGTCCATTCGTGCGTAT
>JAZRKM010000031.1:0-14609 GCA_045646325.1 Akkermansia sp.
GGCAGGGGTGGAGAATACGGGGGCGGGGAGCTCGGCGGGTTCTTTCTCGCCTACCATGTCACCTACGTCTTTGAAGGTTACGAAGATGAAGAAGGCGAGCAGCAGCAGCATGAACCCATACATCAGCCAGTCGAGGAACCACCCTTTGACGGGGCGGCGGGTGAGCATTTCGATGAATCCCAGCACGACATGCCCACCGTCCACCACGGGCAGGGGGAGTATGTTGAGCACGGCCAGGTTGACGTTGAGCACTACGGCAAACCACAGGATGAGGCGCCAGCCCACACCATCACCGGCCTGGAACATCTGGTACATGTAGTTACCTATGCCGACGGGGCCGCTCATGTGCTCCATGCCTATGTTGCTGCCGGGGGCACAGACTTTGGCGAGGGTGTCTTTCATCCACTTCAGGCTCTGGTTGACCTGGGCCTGGGGGGAGGGGTGGGTGAACTCCATTCGGGCAGCGGCGCTCTGCCAGTTGAAGCCCATGACGGGTTGGGCTCCCTCTATTCCTTTCCAGTTGGTGGGCAGGGTGGGGGTGATGTTGGTGGTGGCGGTGCTGCCATCGGGGTTGCAGAGGGTGAGCTGCATGGGCTCACCTTTGCTTGCCTGTTCGACAACGGCGTAGGGGGTGTAGACAGCCTGGCCGTTCACGGCGGTGATGGTTTGGCCGGGCTGCAGCCCCGCCTGCTCAGCCGGGGAACCGGGCAGCAGCTTGCCCACGACGGCGGGCTGGGCGGGCAAGATGCCGATTTGGCGCAGGGCGCTGCGCTGCCACCAAGCGGTTTCGGGTACATTGTAGCCGCATGCAATCTGCATGGGGATTTCACTGCCATCGGCCTGGGGGCGGGCGATGTCGAGCTTGATTTTCTCGCTCTCGCTCATGGCAACGAGTTCGCGCACGCCCTCCATGTTGCCCATCCATTTGCTGACGGCTTGCCCATCTACGGCCAGCACCCGGTCACCGGGCAGCAGGCCGGCCTGAGCGGCGGCGGAGTCGGGCATGATATAGCCTATGCGTGTGCCCTGTACCTCGGCCTCGGGCTTGCCGACACCCCACACAATCACAGCGAATACATAGGCCAGCAGCAGGGAGAAGAGGGGGCCGGCCGCTGCGATGATGATTTTGTCAATGGCTTTCAGCGGTTTGAGGTTGCGGGGTATATCGGCTTTGCCTTCGATTGCCTCCATGTCTTCCATCTGCGGCAGGGAGACGAAGCCACCCAGCGGCAGCCAGCCTATGCCCCAGCGGACGCCGTTGATGGTTTTGCTCCAAATCGGTGTGCCGAACCATATCTGAAAACGGTCAATGTAGGCACCGCGCCAGCGGCCGGCCAGAAAGTGCCCGAGCTCATGCACGAATATCATGAGATTGAAGAACATGATAACCAGCAGGATGATGCCGATAGTCTGAAAAAAGCTGAGAATGGAGTCCATAACGAATATGCCGTTTATACTGCCACATTTCACGTCGTGTTTCAAGTCTGCGCTTTGCCATAATGTGACAAAAACGTCACAAAACCGTTTGTAAATTTGCGCTTGACATTATTGATGAAGTGTGGTTTAATTCGCCCGTAGACCTGTTATGAGCGCTCAAGAAGTTCGCTATACCATATCTGCTCTGGCTCAGAAGACCGGGCTTTCCGTTCATACCCTCCGTTATTATGAAAAGGCGGGTATCATTCGCCATGTGGAGCGCACGGCATCAGGGCGCCGTATCTATGGCGAGGATAGTGTGGCCTGCCTTATCGGCGCGCTGTGCTTGAAGCAGGCTCGCGTGACCCTGGCCCAGATTAAGGAGTTTTTTGACGCTACGGTGCAGGGGGAGGCTACGCTCACCCACCGACTTGAGATTATGACCCAGGCTCGTAACAACCTGATTGATATGCAGGAGAGCGTGGAGCGCAGTCTCAAGCTTGTGGATTTCTTCATCGAGGGTACACAAGCTGCTGTGCAGGCAATGAAAAGTGGTAAGAACCCGGATGAGGCGTTCCCGCTCATTACCCGTGCCGGCATTGCGAACCTGCCTACCATGATGGACGACGGTAAGCTCGCGCCTGATATGCCGACCCTTATTGCGTCCCTCGACAAATAATTTTTTTCGGTTGCACAATGTAAAAAGCCGCGCCCTTTTGATGGGGGCGCGGCTTTTTGTGTGAACCGTGGGAGGGTTCTTTTACTTGTTAAGCAGTTTTTCGAGCAATGCCTGAGAGTTGTCGGCCAGCTTGGCGGGGTCGTCGAGCATGCCGGCACGCAGCAGAGCGGTGTTGATGAGCTGGTCTGCCAGCAGGGTGGCAAGCTCTTCATTTTCGGTCCGCAGTTCGGCCAGTCGCTGCACAATCGGGCTGTGCGGGTTGAAGGCAATCTCCGGGTGTACCTCGGGTACGGGCTGCCCCATGGCTTTCAGGTAGGCCTTGATTTCGGGGGAGATGTCATTCTCCCCTTGCAGGGCGATGGCCGGGGCGCTGAGCACGCGGTCGCTGGTGGTCACCTTGCTGAAGGCATCTTTGTGTGTGGCGGCTACCCACTCGGTGAGCTCAGTGGCCTGTTTTTCGTCCAGACCGGGGCGGTCGGGCTGGTTTTCCAGCGGGGGCAGGTCGAGGTTCGCGCGGTCAATGGCCTTGATTTCCTTGTCTTCCACCTTCATGAGAGAGTCGATGACGAACTGGTCGCCGCCGTCAGTGAAGAAGGCAACCTCGAACCCGCGGGCGGAGAGGGCGTCCAGGTACGGGCTGTGCTCCAGCTGGGCACGGGAGGCGCCGAAGAGCACGTAGACGTCTTTCTGGTTTTCCTTCATGCGGCTCACATAGTCGGCGAATGAGGTGAGCTTGCCGGGCTCGGTGAAGGTGGACTCGAAGCGCAGCAGCTTACCGAGGGCGTCCTTGTGCTCCCAAGTGGTCACGATACCCTCTTTGATATAGCGGCTGTATTGGCGCCAGAAGTTTTCGAACTTGTCGCTGTCATCTTTGGCCAGGGTTTCGAGGTGCTTGATGAATCGCTTGGTGATGATGCCGGAGATTCGGCGCAGCAGGGAGTTGTCCTGCAGCATTTCGCGGGAGATGTTCAGCGGCAGGTCTTCGCTGTCAACCACACCGGTCAGGAAACGCAGCCACTCGGGCAGCAGGTTCTCCGGTTTGTTGTCGATGAGTACCTTGTGGCAGTAGAGTGCCACTCGCGGCTCGCAGCGGCCGAAGCCCATGGCCTCCGGGTTTTCCTCGGGCACGAAGAGCACGGAGTTGAGCACGATGGGGGCATCTGCGCTGAAGTGCATGTAGCTCAGCGGAGCGCTCTCGCTGTGGGCGGTGAATTTGTAGAAGTCCTCATATTCCTCGGCGGTGACGTCCTTCTTGTTCTTCATCCAGATAGCTTGCACGGTGTTGAGGTGCTCGCCGTTGAAGTCGATGGGGAACCCTACGAAGTTGCTGTACTTGCTGATGATGTGGCGCAGGTGCTCCGCGCGGGCGAAGTCTGCGGCGTCATCTTTCAGGTGAATGAGGATGGCCGTGCCGCGCGGGGTGTCGGCCGGGGCATCCTCAAGGGTGTAGCCCTCACGGCCATCGCTGGTCCACTTCACGGGAGTGGCATCCGGCTGCCAGGAGCGCGTGGTGACCTCTACCGAATCCGCCGCCATGAACACGCTGTAGAAACCCACACCGAACTGGCCGATGAGGTCTTGTGAGCCACCCTGGCTTTCCTTCATCATTTCCAGGAACTTCTTGGTGCCGGAGTGGGCAATGGTACCCAGGTACTCCACAACCTCGTCGCGGGTCATACCGATACCGGCATCTGCAATGGTGAGGGTCTTGCCCTCCTCATCAGTCGTGATGGATATGCGCAGTTCGCGCTCGGGTTCGTAGACGGCGGCGTTGGTCAGCTGCTTGAGGCGCAGCTTTTCAAGCGCGTCGGAGGCGTTCGACACCAGCTCGCGCACAAAGACCTCGCGGTCACTGTAAAAGGCGTGAATCACGATATCGAGCAGCTGCCGTACTTCTGTCTGAAATTGGTGCGTATTTGCCATATTGCTTGAGTGAAAATCGTGCTCTCTATTCTACGCGCGCAAGCCCGCGCGTCAAGGTGAATGCGCGTCAGCACCTGCGCGGGAGTGCTGATTGTTATGCTCGGGGATTATCAGGCCCTTCGGATGGCTTGCCGCAGGTGTTCCAGCAGGCGCCCCGTCAGGCGGAGCAGGCGCGGGTAGGGTATCAGAAATCTGATAAAAGCTCTCAGCACAGCTGCCACACAGGGCAGGGGAAATTGGGTCAGCGAAATTAATGGGTAGGGTATATGGCGGCGCCATGGGGATTTTTGCCAGAATCGGAAGAACTCCTCTTCCATCGCATTGCGCGGGCCTGTGAGGATATTCGGTTTGACGGAGGCAAAATGAATGATGGCCGGGCATTCGTATGCGCTGCGAATTTCGGCATGGTTCAGTTCGGTTTCCGTGGCAAAGGCCGGAATGACGTTGTATTTCTGGGGCAGGTATGTTATTCTACCACGAAAGAAGGCATTGATGACGTCCTGATCGGGGTAGATGAGTTTATCCGCAAAATGCTGGGTCATATCAGTGAGTTGCTGTGCCGCATTCAACGCGCGCAGCACGTCCAAATCCATCAGCAGTTGTGATGAAAAACAATACGGCTGACCGTCATCGGGTAGGTTGAAGCGTGCCGGGAAACTCCGCAAAAATCTTTCGTAACGAGGCCGGTCTGCGCCCATCACCAGCCAGGGTGTGGCGGCAATGGGGTTGCTCCCCATGTCTGTAAAGTAGAGCTCAGATAAATCCCGGCGTATGAATGTGTCACAATCCAGATAGAGTACCCTTTTAACGCTCTCCGGCAGGATTTGCGGCAGTAGATAGCGGTGGTAGATTGCCGTGGGGTAGCGCTTGTTTTCGGGTAATTCTCTGAGCAGGTATGCCGTCGGATACCAGAAAATGTGTTCAAAATTACCTGCGCTGATGAGCTGCCGATCCACACCGCTATCCAGTATGTGGTAGTGGTATTCTGTACCAGGGGTCGCTGTTTGTTGCAGCGAATACAGACACAGCGCGAGCGGAACGCTGTAGGTGCGGTCTGCACTCAATGCTATGTGGATTTCTCGTTTCATACCGTCAGCAGGGCGATTGTAGCAACTCTTGTCGAGATGGGCAAGCGTAAAATTTTACTCTCAGGGTAAGAAGAAAAACGGCACTGTTCCGCGGGGAAACAGTGCCGTGAGAAAGAACAGCGTCGCTTGCGGACGTGGCCTAAGCGCGCAGCTCAGGACTTGTAACGCAAACGCTTCTTGTGGCGGTTCTGGCGCATGCGCTTGCTGCGCTTGTGCTTGTTGATCTTAGCCTTACGTCTCTTCTTAAGCGATCCCATAATTGTTTATGATTTCGTTTGTTGTTTCTCTTGTGGGAGAGGTGTCTATCGGTTCGCCCACCGTGGCGGCGGGGCTTGCGATGGTCAGTTGCACCGGTGAGCGGCGAGCCTGACATTTACGGGGAGATATGAAACTATTTTTTGAGGAAAAAGTCAAGCCGAAAGCGATTTACAGTCACATTTTTTCTGCATTTGCCGTGTTGACACGTGCGGTGAACCACCTGCGCAGCTCCGGCAGTACACTCGGCTCAGGCGCGGTGCGGGTGCCGGGGTGGGCTGCCAGCCATGCCAGAACCTCAGCATGTGCCGTGCTGGGGGCTGCGCACCAGGCCTCGGGAAATCGGCTGAAGGCATCCAGGTCATTTTGCCCGTCACCCATGATAAAGACATGCTCTGCCGGTACTTGCCAGGCTTGCATGACATAGGCGAGGGCTGTTCCCTTGGTGTGGCGGGAATCCGCAAAGCGCATGTAGCGCCCGGCGCGTTGTATGGCGCAGCTGCTGCTGACCAGTTCCATCAGGTGGGGGATAATGGCATCCATCGTCGGGCTGTCGAGAGCCTCGACCGACAGCGGGTCATCCGTAGCGAGTTGCCACTGCAGCTGCGGGTGGGTGCGCTTCAGTTCAGCCAGTCGGCTGTGGAGGTGTGGTGCTAACTGTTCGCGCAGGGCGAGGTTGCGGCGGTGGCACTCGGTGTTATGCTCCGTGGCAGGGTGCAGTTTGCCGTGCGCATCTGCCTGGTAGACGTAACGTTCACAAGTGCAGATAAAGTCCGGCAGCACAGGGCTGCAGGGCAGGATTTCCTGTAAAAGGTAGTTGAGAGTGCGCCCGGTATTGATTCCCCAGCGCACGCCGTAGGGCCGCCACGCCTGCATCTGTTCGAAAAACGCCGGCTCAATGGGCGGCCCCGCAGGGTTTTGCAGGGTGCCATCGTAATCGAGCGATATGAGCCAACGGCACGGAGCTACAGCGGGAGCTGCCGTGCCGGGCGGGACACAGCCTTCAGCTATAAACGGGTGGGTCATTTGCGGCGCCGCCCGTTGCGCTGATTGCGGGGTTTGTTATTTTTCTGCTGAGCCGGCTTGGCCTTCTGTTCAGCGGATTTGGCCTTCTGTTCAGGGGTGAGCGAGGCCGAGGCAGAGGGATAAGTCTTGGGGATGGCCACGCCCTTGGAGAGCTGCACGCCCAGTTTGGTCACCAGGTCGACCTTGTAGTGATGGTTTTCGCAGCCTTCGGGCAGGGGTTCATCCGCCTTGCGCATGTGGATTTCCACGCGGCGGTTGTTGGCCTGCTCTTCACGGTTGCCCTTGGTGTCGGTCAGGGGGCTGTTGTCGGCACAGGCGCGAATATAGACTTTTTCTGTCGAGATTTTGTTGCCGCGGAGCCATTCACGCACGGCGGCTGCGCGCTGCATGGAGAGCAGGGCGTTGTAGGAATTGCCGCCGATACTGTCGGTGTGACCTTCGATGATGAAGTGTGTCTCAGGGTTTTTCTGAATCAGGGCGGCGAGCTGCAGCATGGTGATGCGGGCGGCGCTCTTCAGTTTACACTCATTGAAGCCGAAAAGCAGGTCCGAACCCAGGCGGGCTACACCGGAGCTGGCGCCCAAATTCGTTTCGCCTATGAGTTCGCTGAGGGTGCGGGTGTCGTCCGGCAGCCCGGCTGCACCGCTTTCCTGAGCGGTGTCAAGCAGGTCACTGCCCACATCGCCATCGCCTTCACCGTTGCCGAAGTGCGGCGGGGTGGTGATGACAACCTCACTCGCGTTGATGGGGGTGGGATCCGGCAGGTTCATGACCTCCTGCGGTACCGAGGGCAGGTTCAACATGTTATCTGCGAGCGGTGTCGGGGTCAGGCTTTCCTTCTCTTCGGGTGAGCCCTCTGCCTGCGGTACCGGGTCGGGCACGCTCAGGTCGGTATGACCGGGAGCGATGATGAGCTCTTCCACCTTGACGTCGAGCACGTCGACAATTTCCTGAGGTTCCTTGATTTCCAGAATTTCTGGTTTCGTGTCATCCGGCGGCAGTTCGTCGAGTTGTTCAGGTTTCTTCAGGTCGGTTTCCTTCGGTATGCGCACGATTACCGGCTCATCTTCAATCGGCACTTCATGCGGTGTTGGCGGGCTGGTGATGATGATGGAGAAGTCCGGCGCGTACAGGTAGAGCAGGATATAGACCAATATCGAGGCCAGGCCGGAGCCGAAGGCAATGGGGAACATGGAGCGCTGGCGCGTGAGTTCGTAGCCGTTGCGTTTGCGGTTGCCGTTCCTGACGTTCCTGCGTTTGGCAGTGGGGTCGAGTTGTGAAGCTGTTGAGAACATGGGTTCGGAAAGTGGTTATCAGAGCTGACTGTCAGAGGTTAAAAGCGGGCGGTTCGGCACATGGACGTGAGGGGTGTCGAGTGCAGTTACTAAGGTGTCGTTAAGCCAGTGCACGATGGCTATGGCCGTGCTGTCTTCATCTTGCAGCAGGCGGGCCTCCACATTAACGGCGCGTTTGCCCTTGGTGTGGCTGATAGCGCGAGTGGTAGCCTGGGGCGCATCGTGCTGGTCGCGCAGAATCCACAAATCACGGCGGTCGCAGGGAAGCTGGCGGTAGATGGTAACGGCGTCATCAAGCGTGCAGATGGGGTTATCCTGCACCAGGTTAATGATGAGCACGGGCAGGTTGCGGTCGAGTTTGGCAGCACTTTCAACCGGGGCTACATCAAAACACTCAAACCCCACGCTGCTGTTGAGCCGCAAATCCATAAGCCAGAGGGTAGCCTGAGTGAGCAGGGTGTCAGGCATGGTGCGGCTGATAGATTCGCGCAGCGAGGCATACGAATCAATGGCGATAAGCCCCTGAATGCGCGGCTCGCTGACTGCTGCATGCAGCATGAGCCCGGCCCCGTACCCCTGACCCACGGCCACAATCACCGGGGCGCTCTTGCCGCTGCGGCGTATCAGTTCGTTGATGAGCATGGGGATATCAGCACTTTCCTGCAGCCCGTGGGTGCAGTAGCGCCGGCGGTTGTCGGCCCCGCGTGGTTCCCACAGCACGCAGGTGATGCCGGCGGCCGTCAGCGTTTCTGCCAGAGGGATGGCGGAGCGTATGCCGTGGTCCCAGTCCACACAGATGAGGGCGTAGTCTATAACTCCCAGCTGCCCGGCTTTGTTGACCGTCAGGTCACCGATGATATTGAGCTGTCGTGAGGATTCCTCGCCCTCTTTCACGGCGATGGCGGCCAATACATCGCCACCGTCTTTTCCCTTGAAGGTAAATTGTTCCAGTTTAAGTCCGGGTGTTTTTTGTGGTACGGTCGAATACCCCTCGTACGACTTGTTGACAGGCATGAGCACCGGGTCTGTCAGGTCCGCTACATAGTTCCACAAGTTCACCCCCCACACGACCAGTGCCGGCAGTATGGTGAGCAGTAACAGCAGACGTACGGTGCGAAGATATTTCATCTGTGCTGCCGCCATTATACCAATTGCCCTGTTGTTCTGCAATCGAAAATCCTGTCAATCTGCACATCGGGTGGGTCAATTCACGCAGAGGGCAAAAAGCCAGCTGAGGGTTTCGACCAATTTGTCGGCACATGTCAGGAAATCCTGCCAATACCCTCGCAGGCTGATGAAATTAAAGAAGCGCAACAGCAGCACCAGACCGGCGATGTTGGTGATGATTACAACCAGCAGGGAGAACGTTACCCCGTTTTCGAGCAGGTCCGGCTGCTCTCGCGGTATGACCCATATCGTCCAGTATATATGGAAACTCCACCAGAACCCGACCCCGGTGAAAAACCAGGGCGCCACGCTTTCCGGCGTGAAGAAAAAGCCCGCCACCCAGGCCATCAGAACCCACACGAGCATCCACAGCGGTATGAAATAGGGAGCCAGCGCGATGTAGGTATTGTCCTTATCTGTCTCGATATAGCCGCCGCTGCTATCGACACTCACAGCGCAGATTTTGCCGAAACAGGTGAGGGCCGCCAGCGCGTGTGTCAGCTCATGCCCCAGCACATAGAAGTACACCAGTTGGGGCGTGGCAACACGGGTGATGATGAGGGCGGTGTAGGTTGTAATGCCCAGTATGGCAAAGTAGATGGGGTCACTCAGCCAGAACCCTACATTGGCTGCCGTGGTCGGCAGCGCGTGGTAGAGCTGCAGGGCCAGGGCATAGACCATGGTGATGGAGAGCGGTAGCAGCAGAAACACCGCAATGAGCCGGCGAATGATTTTCTTTATACCGTGAATGTGCTCGATAGGTGGATCATCCGCCGAGGACAGTGTGTTGTGCCCCGTGGCATGCGTGACATTGACCGAGTGGTGGTGATTGTGGCGGTTGAACTGGTTTTGCTGCTGCCGCCACAGCGCGCCGTAAGAGGTCGCGTTTTCGAGCTGATTCAGGCGTATGCTGGCCTGGCGCCACATGCTCAGGGAGCCTCCGCGCTGTTGAATCTCTTTATCTTCCGGCGAACCAGGGGGTATACGCCAGTCGCCGAACACGCGCTGCGGTGCGCGGGAACTTGTGGAAGTGGGGCGTGGCGGGCGGTGCTGTGTCATGCGTAGGTGGGGCGGGGGGCTGCAGCCGGGCGAATGTCTTGTATGGAGATAGAGATGGAGGTGCGACCGCGCCACACATTGCGGTCGATGGTGAACGCAATATCCCACGGCGGGTCGGGCAGGCGCACGAGCCCGCCGTTGAAGTACATGGCGTCGCACTCATAGGTGCCTTGGCGCAGGCTCAGGCGCAGGTGGTTGCCCTGCAGGTGGCGCGGGGCGTCTGAGAGCATGACATTGCGGCTCATGAAAATGGGCTGCGGGTTGGAGTTGCCGAAGGGTTCCAGCAGTTCGTAATGGTCGAGCAAATCGAGTGTCAGCTCGCGGAAATTGACCTCGGCGTCGATGTTGAGGCGCGGTTTGAGCTGCTCTTCGGAGCAGTTGTCACGCACGAAGGCATCGAACGCCTCGCGGAAAGAATCTATCATTTCCTCGCGAATGACCAGACCGGCCGCCATCTCGTGCCCGCCACCCGAAACCAAGGTCGAGGCGCAGGCGTGAATGGCCTGCACCAGCGATATGCCCGGTACGGAGCGGCCCGACCCTTTGCCCAGGCCGTTTTCGTCGAGCGAGATGATGAAGGTGGGCTTGTGATAGCGGCGCATGAGCAGCGAGGCCACAATCCCGACCACCCCCGGGTGCCACGTGCGCGACCCCAGCACGATAACCCTGTCACGGGCCGGTGAGAAATCAGCGGCTTCGAGCATGGCGGTAGCCTCGGCACGTATTTTCTCCTCCTCCTGCTGGCGGGCGCGGTTGTGGGCCTCCAGACAGTGGGCGAGCTGCACGGCGCGGTCGCAGTCGCGGGTCATGAGCAGCTCGAGCGCGTCTCGCGGGGAATCCATGCGGCCGGCGGCATTCAGGCGCGGGCCAATGCGGAAGGAGACATGGCTGGCATTCGGGGCGCTGCGCAGGCCGGTTACCTCATTGATGGCCTGAATCCCTATATTGCCGCCCCGTGCCATGATTCGCAGCCCATGGCGGGTCAGCAGGCGGTTCTCTGCCACCAGCGGCACAATGTCAGCCACCGTAGCAATGGCTACAACATCCAAGTAGTCGCGCAAGTCAAAATCCGGAAGTCGGCGGCGTTTTAGCATGGCATGTGCCAGCTTGAACACCACACCCGCACTGCACAGGTACGTCAGCGGGCTGTTGGGTTCGAGTTTCGCATTGACTACAGCGATTGCCGGCGGGCGCCCCAGGGGGCTGGCCTCGTGATGGTCGAGTACGATGACGTCGATTCCGATACTGTTGAGATATTTTACCTCCGCTACGGATGAGGTGCCACAGTCCACGGTGATAATGAGTTGCGGCTGGCAGCCGCACTGCTCGATGGCATGGCTTATGCCCTCATTGCTCAGCCCGTAGCCCTCCTGCGTGCGCACCGGTATAAAGCAGGCCGGGCACAACCCATAGGCCGAAAGAATGGTGTGCAGCAACGTGACGGAGCTTACCCCGTCCACATCGTAGTCGCCGTATATGCAGACCGTCTCGCCGTGATCTACCGCGCGGAAGATGCGCTCAACGGCTGCATCCATCTCCCGCATGTCAAAAGGGTCCCCCAAATCGGCCAATCGCGGCCGCAGGAACCGCTCTGCCATCTCACGGCCGCAGATGCCCCTTTGCGACATAATCCTACGCACCAGCAGCGGTAGCTGCCGATTCAGTTCATCGCCATAGTCCACACCTCCGTCCGTCGGGCGTATTTCCCAACTGAACTTTGTACTCATGACTCCACTCTATCATGTCGCACGGGCCTAGTCAAGCGCATTCGACCATCCGACCCGGCTAAACTGTGTTCACGCATTGCCTCAAAAATCCGGTCACCGAACTGCACTTCTTGTGAGTTTGGCTGACACGTGAAAAGTTGGATGCCTCACAAATCAGGCACTAACATATACTCGTGTCGCTCAAAATGAGTAAACAAGTAATAATAGAGTTGCTGAATTCAAACGCGGTAAAGTATCGAAAGTCTCACTCCCGCAAAGCTAAGAGGGAACATTCGCTAAAGTTTCGGTGACTTTTTTTGGGAGATAACACGCACTTTTCGCTCTTTTTTATGGTTAGGTAGTAACAACTATTCCGAGGGATGGTATATCTCCATTATGGAGAATGCTCAGCCAGCCGGGAGTCTGCCCCCGAATGCCGGAGTAGAGAAACGAAAAAGCCACCCAAGAGAGTGGCTTTTTCGCGTATTGTTCTACGAGTGCTTTTACAAAAGCAGGCGCTGTTTAATTGCCCGCCGGTCGGCCGTAAATCTTCATCTCAGCCACGCTGCTGCCCACGCCATCGAGAGCGGCGGTTGAGAAGAAACGAACGTAGCGTGCCTTTTGCGGCTTGAAGGTGACAAACTGTTCTACCGGGTTGGCGCGGAGGTTGCCGAACTCGCCCTCGGCTACGTTCTGCCAGTGGGTGCCGTCCATGCTGAGCTCGATTCGGTAGCGGGTGGTCATGCCCTGAGTCTTACCATCCTGACGCGGGAGATAGGAAATGCCGCTGACCACGGCGGGGCGCTGCATGTTCACGACGAAATGAGAGGGCGTGCGCCCAATGTGCCACATCGTGTCAGCCTTGCCGTCGAAGGCCAGGGGGGCCTTATCTGCTGCAAAACCGCTGTATGTCCAGCCCTGAGAGCTCAGCGGCTTATCTGCCTCATCCTTCACGGCCACCGTCTGGGCGTCTTCGGCCGAGGGCATTCTGAGCAGGGAGAACTCAGAGATGCAGGGGCAAGCCTTCGCACGGGTAATGGTAAGTCGCAGGCGGTCTGTAGTAACCGGCCGGCTGAGCCAGCGCATGACCTGATTGCCGATGGTGTGGCCTTTGCCGCCGCGCAGGTTGAATTGGGTCTCCACTTCCCCGGGGGTGCCAGGCTCAACAATCGTTTTCCACCGGCCCTCGATCAGGGCTTCCACCTTGAAGGCTTCGACTCGCTGGCCGAGGCGAATCTGCTCGCGCAGGCGGATGACATCGAAGGTGGTCGGCTCGGGCAGAATAATCTCAGCCGAGGGGGTAGTGTTACCATCCTCCGGGCACCAGTAGCTTTCCATATCACCATCGGTCAGAGCTTGGCCTGCGAAACGTGCATCATTGCCGCGAACCTGAGACGCCTCTACGGTCGCGTGCAGGGCGTAGTCTTTGGCCAGCAAGCGGGTTCGCATTCTGCCGAAGGCTTCCAGCGAGGCGACATCGGCGGCATCCAACCGCCCATCTCGATTCGGCGCGAGATTGAGAATGAGATTGGCACCGCGGCCGACACTTGCCATGTAAACCTGCATGAGGTGCTCGGGGGTCTTCACATGGCCGGCCTGACCGGGGTGCCAGAACCAACCACGATGATTGATGGGTGTGTCGCCCTCCAGCGAAATCCACTTATTGTTCTGCACATTCCAGAGCGGGTATTTCACAAAGCCTTTTTCCGAGCCACCCCACATCACATCGCCACGCTTGGCTGCGCCCCAGATGATGCAGTCGGGCTGTAAGCGGCGGATGTTTTTAACCACCTGCTCGTAGTTATAGTAGGTGTCGGCCTTGCCGATATTGCGGTTCTGACGTGCGCCACCATAGTAACCATCGCCGCCCATGGCCCCATCGAACCAGATTTCAAATATAGGGCCATACTGAGTCAACAGTTCTTCAATCTGCTTGTAGTAGACATCCAGATACCCCTTGCGGCCATATTCCGCGCAGTTTCTATCCCAGGGCGAAAGATAGGTACCGAAAGGAAAATCGTATTTCTGACAAGCATTGGCAAACTCGCGCACCACATCGCCCCGGCCGCTTTTCCACGGAGACTGTGTGATGTTGTGCGTTGTGGAGAGGGTAGGCCAGGTGCAGAACCCGTCATGGTGTTTGGCGGTGTAAATCATGCCATTCATGCCGGCTCCCTTGAACGTGCGCACGATAGCCTCTGCGTCAAAATTGTTCGGGTTGAACAGGCGGGGGGATTCATCACCATAGCCCCATTCGCGATTGGTGTAGGTGTTCAGGCCGAAGTGAACAAAAGCATACCATTCCATGCGCAGCCAATTGACTTGCTGCTCTGTAGGAAGTACCCCATAAGGCGCAGGTTCCGTGGCGGCAGATAACGTACCCATCAGGCAACCCAGCGTCAGCAGATATTTCTTGTACATGCTTTATTAAATACCAAATTTTCGTTGACCAAGCAAGATAAAAAACATGATTCCGGTTCCATCGTGCAGATAATCAATAATATAAAAGACCGTTGATATTATGCTTACAATCGAGAGCAGGGGGGGATTGTATGGGCGAGCCGGAGGTGGCCGGAAATCAGGAGCCCCTGCCGGGGCAGAACCAAATGGCAATTTAGCGAAGTGAGGGCGAGCGATAGAGAGCGGAATTTTGAGTCCGTAGGACGACAGACAATAGCCGGAGCCGGAGCTGCGTTAGCAGCGAAGTCTCCGGTAGCCGGGGAAAAACATATCGGAGCCCCGCCGAATGGCGGGCCGACAGAAGACCGCCGCATGGGATTGAGCCACGGTCATCTGTCGGCCCTCCGCGTTCCGCGTCGGGGCTCTCGTTATTTTCATTCTTCCCGGTGGTTTCGCTGCTGACGCAGCTCCACCACCGGCTACTATCTGCCGCCCCTCGCGGGGCTAATTTTGAGTCCGTAGGACGACAGACAATAGCCGGAGCCGGGGCTGCGTTAGCAGCGAAGTCTCCGGTAGCAAGTGAAAAACATATCGG
>JAZRKM010000032.1:0-17324 GCA_045646325.1 Akkermansia sp.
TTCACGCTTTAGTAGGGTCTCACCGAATATGGATATGCTACTTTCCTCCCGCGCCGTCTGCATCTACCTTATGGATTCTTGATGATGTATCGGATTTCGGCACTCGCTGCAACCTCGTCCATCCATCCGGCCTTATATGCAATTCCTGTTCGTACAGTCGGGATTTCCCCTCGAACTTCCTCTTCCACGGTTTGTTACCTCCCCGCAGTTGTTCTTCAGGTCTGGGATTCCGCATCATCGCGGCTCCGCGCGGACTTTCACCGCAGTGCGCATATCGCGTCGGTCGTACAACAAATAGCCATTCAATGAAGAATGGCTATTTGTAATTTTAAACTTGATTTTTCGAACAATTTGTGGCTATATTTGAATTATGGTACACTCATTTAATTATCCAGCGAGATTAAAACTCGTCAATGTCGCTTTGTTCGGAGAAAAAGAATCGATTGATACAATTCATAAAGATTTGTTTCTTCTCAGAATTATCAAGGACGTATCTTTTTCTCATCTCTCTATCAATCATGGGGAGAGTTACACGCTCATAGCATTAACCAGATATAAAGAAACTGAACCAAGTTTTGTTATAATTCTTCCTTATGAGTATCAAGAAAAATTTATAGATTATCTTTCTACTCGTTCGGAGGAAAATCCAGATACCACCTTTGACTTTCATTATCCGAATCCCATCCTGATGGGCGATCTTCCTTCCATTGATATAAGCGTTCAGGCAAAGGGCAATAGTAGTCTACAAAAGATTCGCGAAGCGTTGCGATTTCCCCTTCAGTTGCCAAGTGTCTCTGACGACATAGAAAATACGTCCAGTCTTTATCAAGATAGCTCTTCTTCTAATGATCCCCGTACTTCTCATATTTGTATTTGTTTTCATACATAATTTTCTATACTTCGTCATTACAAGAAGATTCTATCATGTAATGATGAAAAGTTAAGTCATATTTTAAACAACAATCGGCATTGCTCTCTTATCTCTCGCTATCTAATTATTTCTTGTGAATAATTAATCATGCGATTGAAAATTGTAGACTTTTCAGCTATAGCCTCTTTAGCAAAATTGACTAAGTTGTGCCAAAGAGATTCTATTGCGAGCGAAATTGTCGGCTACAATTTCGCTCGCATCTTTATTTAAAGAGAGTTCTGTAGATTTTAGCCCATTTTCATTAACTAAAACTTTAACAGAGCTTCTAGAAAAGACCGCACCCAGGCAACTGTGATGAATAGCTCAACAGGCTGGGTGCGGTAAAACGCCATAGCGGATAACGCTGATTATGAGTTTACATTATAAACACTCACACTCAAGTGTTAACTCAAATTTAAAGGTTCCCTTATTGCGAGAATAAGTAGCAGGAGGATTAATTCCTATCTTGCCTTCAAATCCTTTATATTTTAGCGATACCTCAGCATCCCACTCGATACCTGTCTCATAGAACTGAGCTTCACCCATTACTATTAATTTACCTTCTTCCGTAAGATTGCTCTTAAGCACGGTTGATAATTCATCATTTGTATCTATAGAGCCATCGGTACCATCCCAAAATATTTTTCCCTTATTGCAGGAAATGGTATAGTGTGCTGTTTTTAGAGATTGAGTGCGGCTTTCCGTATCTATCATGTCATCCAACCAATTTGTTTCGTAACTATAAGATAATACTAAAGCATCATATATTATAGAATTTCCCGATCTGTATAAGTTAATTCTGGCTAGTAGCGATACTCGTTCGTTTAATCGATGATAATCCATTCCTGTTCTATTGATAGGCACGTACAAAATAGGCAGTTTAATATCTCTATTTACCGTTGTAACACGATAAGTGTTATAATCAATTAAGCCTAAGCTATCAATTTTAAGAATGGGAGAATTTCGGACAAAACTATATAAATTGAGATTAAAGGATTCTTTAACCTTATCTCTACTGATCCATCTACCATCAAAATGATTAAAGTGACGGTGAATATAATAAGCCATCCCTAAAGTGTCATCCATAAATTCGCTACCCCACTGAATAGGTTGGGTGATACTGCCAACTGCTCTCTCAGAGCCAAAGGGCGTATATGAGTATGAGGTCGATATAAATCCGGATGTAGAGTAGAGCTCGCAAATATTCTTGGTGAGATCCCAGCCATAGGTGTACCAAGAGCCGTTGATGCGGATGGCCAGCGGGCGGGTGGCGACGGGCTGGGTGGGATCCCAGGTCACGAGCCACATTACCGGGTGATGGCTGCGGGTGAGGTCGACGCAGGCGATTTGCAGGTAACCCCTGTAAATATAGCGCTGGTGGAGTGTGACGCTGCCGTTGATGGTTACTTTCTTGAAGGCTCGGCGGCCCATAGAATCGTACTGACATTCAACCACGGTGTTGCTATCACTGTTGGTGAAGGTGACAGGGCGATTTTCGGCGTTGTAGATGGCTGACCAAATGCCGGTATCAGTCTTGATGATCGTCTGATTGCCATCTGCATCAAACTGAGGTACGAAGGGTGCGCCGCCATTCTCTGAGATAGAGGTGTACTGGTTGAGCTCATTTGCCTCGTACATGGTCGCCGTGTTATTCTCCAGCGAGAATTCTCTATTACCAATGTTATCATAGACGTACTCGTAGTTCGCGCCATTGACCGCCTGACTCATCTTGGCGCGACCGTGGGCATAGACATTTTCAGCAGTAGCCAGCCATGTTTCATCAATGCTCACCTGAGGCGCGGACACCCCTGCCGCAGCACTACTAATCACGACACGGCGCACCCCATCGGCCTCCGTATAAGTAAAAGAGTCCGTCTTCAGGTTCACCACATTGCCGCTCGCCGTCACGATGCTGTACACCACCTTGGCCGGGTCGAAACAGGAGGAGTCGGGCTTGCGGTAGGTCGTAGTGGTCAGGCGCTTCTGTCCGTCGGGCAAGGGCGAAGACTTTGCCATGACGCGGCCGTAAATATCGTATAAGTAATGTGACTGTGAACGCACGAGTCTAAGCGAGTCCTTTTGGCTGCAAAACGGGGGTAAAATGGATGCAAAATCAGCCCGGGAAGTCCGTTTTTCGTTATGAGTTACAATTTTTACAAGCCGCTGAAATCAAGGCACAAAAAATCAGTTTTACGTTCTCCTGCTCAAGTCTTAATCGTCACCCATTCGCCATACTCGCTGTGCCTTGTATACTTCTATTATTTCAGCTTTTCATGTTGAGAGATGGAGTTATATACATGTACATCAATCGTTTAATCAACCTGTAATTAATATGGTTTATTTTTACATCTTTTTTTATTCTTTTTGAAACTATCCTTCTTTTGCTATATATAAAAGAAAAAAGATGTTTCTCATTAGAGCTAAAATAATATGCACGATCGATACTTAACATATTATCGCAATAATTAAAGATAGATTTTTTGAATATATCGCAACTCCTTACTCTGGTAAGGAACTTAGCCAATTCTGCCATCAAGAGAGGATTGTCGGATACCTGCCAGTGAAAAGATCTTTCGAATCCCTGTTGCGGCAAATCACTACTGTTTAATAGAGGAAGAACGAAAGGCCAGGCGTTTCCATCAAAAGCTCTTTCAAGTAAAAAATTGCATTCTTGCTTGTTTAAATGACCTTTCTTTATAATGAGTTGAAAAATGAATTTATCGATGACGCTCGAGCCGATGTGCCAATAGTGGGAAAGAAGTTCGCCAATTGCTTTTATAATAGTTTCTTCATTGATATCGAATTGTATGAATAGATTAAGTATATTCCAATTTTCATAATCTATAGCAACATCAAGTGGTGTTGCCCCTTCAAAGTTTATCGTATTTAGTTTATCTGCAATGCTATTTTTTTTAAACAATGTATAACAAGAAGCATTCCTAAAAAACTTACCAGCAATTGCATGAAAAATATTACCTTCCATTCTGAAAAAAAATGTTTAAAGTGGAGCTCCAGCGCACTACGTGCGCTGGAGCGATATCAGTTACTCTTTATTTCTAGTTTTTGATACAAATGATACCATTTCTTCGTGAAACTCCTTTGCCTCTTCGAATATACTAGACCTTCCTATAGTACCAAAGTCAGGTAGATTAGACATAAAGTCAAGAAACACCTGTTCCATTTGTATTATGTTTCCCGATTGCATAGCATTCACATAATTGTTCAACATATTTGCACCTTCAAGGGCAGCAACTACCGAAACGCAGCCTTTTATGACTTTACCCCCTCCAAACTTAATACTGAGTCCACCATTGTTATTTACTGCCTGTTCTGCCTTTTCCATAATTTTTTTCCAGTCTCTGTGTTTAACTAATTTTTTCTGTACACTGTTAGGCAGTGGTTTACCTGTTTCTCTATTGTAGAATCCGGGTAAATTGCGATCATTACGATAATCATATTTGTCATCTCCTATGTGAATATGCATGCTAGACTGCCCTTTTGCTCCGTTAGTTTCAACATCAACTCTGACATCCAATGATGAGATCCTTCCTACTGTTTTAGAAGCCAGACCTGTAATATCCACCATATAACATGGAGAGTTATTACTAAACACATAGTCTTCTCTGCTTGCTATATCTCTAGTAACCCACTTACCATCAAATGGATTATAATGTCGGTAGTTGTAGTACACCAGAGCCGGTTCTGCGTCGTAAAACTCACCGCTCCATTGAACGGGCTGAGTGAGGTCGCCTGAGGCGGTCACTTGCCCGTAGGGAGAGTAAGTGTAGGTGGTGCGGATGTAGCCGGCGGGGCCGAAGATTTCGCACACGTTTTTGGTGAGATCGAGGCCATAGGTATACCAGGTGCCGTCTTTTTGGATGGCCAACGGGCGGGTAGCGATGGGCTCAGTGGGATCCCAGGTGATGAGCCAAAGAGCCGGGTGGTGACTGCGGGTGAGGTCGATGCAGGCGATTTGCAAGTAACCACGATAGATGTAGCGCTGGTGGAGCGTTACATTGCCGTTGACCGTTACTTTCTTATAGGCACGACGCCCCATGGAATCGTACTGACATTCGACCACGGTGTTGCTATCACTGTTGGTGAAGGTGACGGGGCGGTTTTCGACGTTGTAGACGGCGGACCAGATGCCGGTCGCGGTCTTGATAAGCGTCTGGTTGCCGTCGGCGTCGAATTGCGGGACGAAGGCGTCTGCTCCGTTTTCGGCAACGGCGGTGTACTGGTTGAGCCCGTTGGTGTCGTACATCGTAGCTTTGCTGTCCTCCAGCGCGAACTGCCTGTTGCCGATGCTGTCGTAGGTGTACTCATATTCCTTGCCGCTGACCGTGGCTTCCGCCAGTTCCGAGCGGGAGTTGTGGGCGAAGCTGTCGTTCACCGTTTGCCCGTTACGAGCGGTGTTGCGGGCGGTAGGACGACCGAGGATATCGTAGGTATAGGTGCGCTGAGCTACGAGAGTTGAACCTCGATGATAAGCCATGCCGGTGAGCAGGTCGCGGGTGGACTCGTAGGTCTGCGTGAGCGACATGTTGCAGGGCATGGTGAGCTTGTGCAGCAGAGAGCTGCCGCTGAGGTACTCATAGCCGAAGTTTTTGCTTGCGCCGCCATGGGTAAAGCCGGCGGAAGCAATGCGTCCATCCGTGCCGTAGCCGGTCGTGACGCTGTGCTGCACCACTCCGTTCTTGGCGTATACGAAGCCGGTAGAGCGTCCCATCGCATCACGCGTTTCGGTGATGAGGTGAATATCGCCATCTATCGAGAGACTGTCCGTCTCTTGTTCGCCGTAGATATTGTAGCCGATAGTGCGAGTACCTGCATCGTCCGTTACCTGAGTCATTTGGCCGAGGTGATTGTAGAAGAAGCTACGGGCGGAGGTAACGGCGGTGCCGTCAACAGATGTGTAGTTTGTCCCTAGCTGTAGACCGCGAGCGTGCTCGTAGGAGTGGGATTTCACATTATCGCGGGCATCTGTCTCGGTAGCGAGGCGGTTGAACGCATCGTAGGTTTTCACCACGGATGAGTTGTCGGCGTAAGTCTTGGAGGTTTCAAGGCCGGTTACGGCGTTGAAAGACCAAGTGGTTACATCTTCATCGGCACGCTCGCTCGGGTCGGTGGTGATAAGCTCGCTATCCGCGCGGAAAGTACGGAGCGTGGTCATATTGTTCAGCTCATCGTAGCCGAAGCAAGCGGGCTGAATCGCCGTACCCCACTCGGCAATCTTGCGACCGCGGACATCATACTTGTAGCAGGACGTATTGCCCATGGCATCGGTCACTACGGCGGGCAGGTCGTGGGCAATGTCGTACGTCGTGGTTGTCGTTGCATTTGCGGCATCCGTCACACTGATGGTACGACTTGCGAGGTCGGTGTGGGAGGTGGTGGCGTTGCCTCGGCCATCAACATTCACCATCGTGATACCCGTGGCGGTGTAGTTGCGGGTGGCGGTGGTGGTGATGCCGGTATGGTCCGTCTGCGAAATAGTAAAGCCGTCTATACTGATAGACTCTGCCGTGATATTCGAGGTGGGAACGGAGCTGTAATTTTCTCTTTTCGTTCCGTCATTATAAATACTCCATTGCGTGAAAGTCAAGCCTCTTTCGTTGATAGATAGTGATTTGTCTGCCAAGGTTCCGGAAAGCTGCGAAATGAGCTGCTTCTGTGTGCTCACCAGCGCGGTACCCTCGGCATTGTAGCGGGTCTGCGTGGCGACGGAGTACACGCCATCCTCGGCAGATTCCACCGAGTAGGCTACCTCGCTCACCGGGGAATTGTCCTTGGTAGGCGTATCCACGAGAGCCAGAGTCTGCTTCACCTGATTGCCGAAGGAATCGTACTCATAAAGTGTGGGTGCGGTTTTCTCTGTATTCCAACCGGTATCCTGATAACTCTTCACCAGCTGCCCCTTGGCATTGTACTCACTGCGGGTGTAGATGAAGCCACCGAGGGTATTCGGCTGAGCCTGCACGGTTGTCTGCCCGAAGCCGTTGGCGATGCTCTGAGCAATGATTTCGCCGCTCGGCAATTTAGTAGTCACGCGCTCATTGTTGCCATTGATGTCGTACACATATACCATCTCACGCTGAGCGGTTCCACCGATGGAAGCGGTTGAGCCATCGATGTTGCGGGTGGTAATGGAGGTAGCGCCTGCGGGCGTTGTCACGGTGGTGGTTCGGCCATCCTCACTGTAGGTGGTGGTGGTCTCGCGCCCCAGAATATCCGTCTGCTTAGTCACACGCCCCAGCGCATCGTACTCCGTGGATTCGGTTGTTGCCATCGGGCCGACTCGGCGGGTGGTTGTGAGCACACGCCCGGCGGCATCGCGGGTGTATTCCGTGATGGTTTCGGGAGTGATGCAGGTCTCGCCATCATATACCGCATCGCGGCTGATTTCCGTGAGCTGACGGGCGGAATCGTAGGTATAGGTGGTGGTGACATCGTCCTCATCTGTTTCATTGAACACGCCACAGCACATCCATTCGGTGGTACTGAAACGTCCGTTGCCGTGCGTCGTCTTCACCACACGCTGCTGCTCATCGTATTCGTAAGCCGTGGTATTCAGCAGCAACCACTGCGTGCCGTCCCAAATGCACTCCTGCTCGAAGGTGGTGGTATCATCGGCAGCGATAAAGCTCTCGCTCTTTCGGCTCTGTGCGGCTACCAACTCTCCGTTGGCCTTGGTGATGGATGTGTGCTTATGAATTGCGCCGTGCTCGGTTGAGGCCTCGTACTCGTGCCAAGTCTGCACACCTGTTACATCCTGAGAGAACTTGGCCTTCCCTGCGGCATAGGCGTATGCGGGCTCAGCGCCGAAGCTTTCCTCAATGCTCACCTGCTGCTGCGAGCTGCCGCCTGCTGTCACCGTGGTGGTCACACGTTCCAATTCGGCAGTTTCCTCGTAGCTGTAGGTTGTGTTACGGAACAGAACCTCCGTACCGGCTGCATTAACATGATACTCTGCCACCGAAGCGGGGCGCACATCATAGAAACGGCTGTCGGCGTAGGTTGTGCGCGTCACTTTGGCGAGATTCTCGCCCCAGGGGGATTTTTCCATGGTCACGCGACCGAGGGAGTCGTACTCATACTCCGTATAGCCGCCATCAGAACGCTCAATCTTGGCAAGGCGGTTATCTGTATTGTAACGGTAAGAGGTCGTGCGAGTGGTAGCGGAGCCGAAGCCCTCCGTCTCGGAATAAAGCTGCCAACCGGCAGTGGAGTAGTTGTACACCGAGCGGGTGCAGCTTGCCACATTGTCGGGCGTAGTGGCATAGTATACCGACTCGGTGCGCACCATCAGGCCGCTCGTCGGGTACGTCGTTTCGTAGCGGTGAACGATGGCTTCATCGCCCTCGCCCTTGGTGATGGTCACCACCCCATCGGATTCCGTGCGCACGATGGCGTGCGGGTCACGCCCGGTCTGCTGACGTGTGATGGTTGTGCTGCCACTATTCTGATGAATTGTCTCTTGCTTGAACGGAGTAGCATCCTCCGCAGCATCAGGCGAGAACCAATCGAGTTTGAGAGCCCCGTTTTCATCGGTGGTGCAAACCAGACGCCCCTCTGCGGAAGCGCAGGAAAGCAGGTTTTCAGCGCCATCAAATTGAGTCTGAACATGCTGAGCTCGCTCAGTAGCTGTCACCTTGCGCCCCTCGGGGCTGGTGATGCTGTACACGGTACCGGAACCCACGTTGAATGTCATGCAAAGCCCGGTCGGGTCTTTCATCATGATGAAGGCGGGAGTGCGGGATGTGGTAGCGTTGAAACTGCTGTCCTGATACTGCACGCGGTTCTGTGCCATGGCCGAAGCACCGGCGGTACCGGCCTCCGAAGACCCCACGGGCGGGACAGAGAAATGCAGCGGCTCACCCGTGGGCGGGGTGATAACGACGTCCTTTTCCTCGATAGCCACCTTCCAGCGCCAGGGGGAATCGTACAGAGCCTTGCCGTTAGCGGGGTTAAGCTTCACGAAACTCGGGCAGACATCACCCTCCCAGCCGGGAGCCTGAGTGGCGGCCTGATTGTCGGCGTCACCGTCATCCGTACTGCCACAGCCACAGGTATTGCACACGCGCCGCACATCGCCAGAGAACTTCACCTCCTCAGGCACAGGCTCGGGCTGACCATCGACCACTCGCACCAAAACACGCTTGGCCTGAATAGCATAGCGGAACAGCTTGCGGTTGTTGATATTGTTACCGTTAGGGAAAGGTTTGTTGGTCACCAGACCGTAAAGGTAGAATGTACCCTTGGGCAGCACGAGAGAAGCCGCAACGTTTTTCCAAGAAGAAGCCCCGGAGTCAGCCTCCTGCCATCTCTCCTGCTCCAAATCGAATTGCAGGTGAATATCCCCCACGGGCTGCAGCTGCCCCTTGTCGTAAACGGGCGTATTCTGCACACGCTGCTTCACCTCATCAGCAGAAAGATTTACAGCAGTGGAAATGAGCAGGTCACCGATGTCATCCGCACGCAGGAAAAACGCCAGCTGCGTGGGGTGAGACAGCTTGAGCACATCGCCCTCCAACACCAGCTGATTATCGGCAGCGCCCTGATTAGCCTCATCCACACAAACACCGGCATAAACCGGATCCCACTCATTGCCGAGCAAGTTCGGCGCGGTATACGTGGGGCGACTTTCATCGCGTGGAGTGAAGTTGAAAGTGGAAATGTAATACACGCCCTCAGAAACGGGGGCACCGGCGGTTGTATTTTGAGTATTCAACATAATAAATTTTATTTTGAATCGGTACGGAATGTACCGTTTCTTCATCATGCCCCCGGCAGAGAAAATATACAATAAAAAAATGGCCATCGCGGCGAGTTCCCGAAAATGACATTCCGCCGCGAAGATATAAAAAAAACTTGACAACGGTTGCGGGCATTGAAATAGCCGCCGGATGGAAACAGGTGTTTCTTTTCGCCATAATACGGCAATTTTCTTGCCATGACATGGGCTGACATGCTAGGATAGCGGGTGAAGCAACAGCTGCTGCCACGTCTATGATACACGCACTCGTCATCGGTCTCACACTCGCGCTGGTACTGGGTATACTGGCGCACAAGCTCAAACTCTCGCCGCTGGTTGGTTACCTGATAGCGGGCATGCTGGCAGCACAGCCATGGTGGGGGGAACCGGTAGACAGTCATATTGTGGAGGATTTTTCGCACCTGGGCGTGGTGCTGCTTCTTTTTGGCGTGGGGCTGCAGTTTCACATTAAGGATTTGCTGGCGGTGCAGAAGGTGGCGGTTCCCGGTGCCCTGGTGTGCATGGCCACCAGCACGTGCATGGGCGCACTGGCATTTCACCTGTTCGGGAGCGATGCAGGCTGGCTGAACTGTGTGATGTTCGGCCTGTGTATCTGCGTGAGCAGTACCGTAGTGCTCACCCGAGTGCTGGGCGATAACCGCCTGCTGCAGACCCCGACCGGTCACACGGCAGTGGGCTGGCTGGTGGTGGAAGATATCTTCACCATCCTCATGCTGGTGCTGCTGCCGGTTATCATCAGCGGCAAGGAACTGGGCCCGGCTCTCGGCAGCGCCGCCATCAAGCTCACCCTGCTGGTGCTGTGCGTGGCTTTCCTGGGGCGCAAGGTGATGAAGAAGGTGCTCACCTACGTCTCCCGCAGTGCCTCGAGTGAGCTGTTCACGCTGGCGGTGCTGGTGTTTGCCCTGGGCTTTGCAGTGCTGGCCTCGAAAGGGTTTGACGCCAGCATGGAGTTCGGTGCCTTCCTGTCGGGCATGGTGCTGGGTCAGAGCCGCTTTGCCAGCCGTGCCGCGAGCGATGCTCTGCCCATGAAAGACGCCTTCGCCGTGCTCTTCTTCGTTTCCGTGGGCATGGGGTTCAACTTCATGGGCATGCTCGAACACTGGGAACTTGCGCTGGCTACCTGTGCTGTGGCTTTTCTGGTAAAGCCGGTGGTGGCCTATATCGTCATCCGCGTGCTGGGCAAGCCCCTGCGCATGGCTATGAAAACAGCCGGTTCGCTCTCGCAGATCGGTGAATTCTCCTTCATCCTCGCCACCCTCATCGCCACGCAGTATCACATGCTGCCCGACTACGCCGCCAACGTCATCACCGGCGTAGCCATTATCACCATCACGCTCAACGCCGCACTGTACCGCTTTGTACCCCGCCTGGCTGACCGGCTCGAAAAACGCGGCGTAGGGGCAAAGAAAAACGTCGTCGGCAATGTGCCCGCACCGAGCGATGAGCGCCACCGCATCATCGTGGTCGGCTACGGCCCCTGCGGTGAAATCATGAGCGGAATCCTGCGCCAATACGATCTCGAAGTCGTGGTGCTCGAAATGAACATCGACACCGTTAACCGACTGGCAAAAGCCGGTATCCCCGTGCTGCATGGCGATGCCCGCCTGCGCAGTATTCTGCAAATGGCCGGTGTGGAGAAGGCCAAGGCCATCATCGTCACCACCGCCGCAGCCCCGGCTCACGACATCGCCGAGAGCGCCCGCGGACTCAACCCCGGCATCTCCGTCATGGCCTACACCACCTACATTCGCAACGCACGCCTGCTGCGCAGCCAGGGCGCTGAAACCGTCTTCTCCGGCGAAGAAGAAGTTGCGCTCTCCATGGCCGCTCATACCCTGCGCTCCCTCGGCGCCACAGAGGAACAGGTCGCCCGTGAGTGCGCCGACAACCGCCGCAGGCTCGCCGGCGAGCCTCCTGCCCAACCGGCCACCCCCGCATGAGCGCCCCCGAATTCAGGCTCCCCGATGATGGCGACGACCGCCGCCGCGCCCGCTGGGAGAAAGGCTGCTATGCCCTGCTTGTCGGCATAGCCCTGGTGCTCTTCGCCGCCTGGCTGCACGACATATTCGAGGTCATGAGCGGCCTGATGATGGGCATCTTCTTCCTGTACCAAGTCGTGCGAGGGTTGATTATCAAGCGTTATTATTGGCACATCGCCGAAGAAAAAGTCAGTTTCTGGGCACTGGCTGCGGGGCTGGTGCTGGCCATCACCTTTTACCTGCTCTGCCACGCGAAATTGTAAAAAAATCCCTAACAATATTATGTACGGATATGTCTATCTTTGCATTTGACACCATCCTACGAGTTTGGTAGGTTTGAAAGGTTATGAAATTTTTGCTTAATGTTCGTCGGTATATCACGGCCATTCTGGCGGTACCGGCAACAATGTTCAGGGCAAGCTGAATATGCTGGCGAGCACAGCCGCCCTGGCTGCACGCCGCAGGCGCAGGTAACCGGCTCATGCCGCCCCATACTTTCGGCCGCACGGTGAATCGTGCGTCCGTTTTTTGTAGCGGGCTTCCACCTATGGCCGGGCGGCCCAAGGCACTACTTGATACCCAGCTCGCGCAGCTTTTCGACCTGGCTGAGGTAGTTTCCCTTGCCGGTATAGAGCCGCGAGCGCGCCTCCTCGCAGGCGGCGGTAGCTGTTTCGAGGGCTCGGTGTACGGCGTCGAACGACTCCTGAAAACGGGCGAACTTTTCGTAGAGCAAGGTGGCACGCTCTACGATATTCTGCACATTCTGCTGCTGGGTATCGCGCAGCCAGAGCAGGCGTGCCAGGTGCAGCGCCATCATGAGATTGGCCGGGCTCACAATGAGCACCTTACGCCGCATGGCCGTGGCCGGGAGCTCCGGCGCTGCCTGCACAGCCGCAATATAGGCGCCCTCGTTCGGTATGAACATGAGCACGAAATCGGGCGAACCCGTTTCGTGCCGCTCGTAATGCTTGCCGGCCAGTTCACCCACATGGGCCCGCACGGAGTTCAGGTGCGCACGGGTGGCCGAGGCGCGTGCAGCGGCATCCTCTGCCGCCACCAGGTTAACATACGCCGTGAGCGACACCTTGCTGTCCACGATAAGACTGATTCCCTGCGGCAAATGCACTACTGCATCGGGCCGCACGCGACCGGTCGCCGTATCATAGCTCTTCTGCAGCTCATAATGAACCCCGAGCTGCAAGCCCGCGCTTTCGAGCAAGCGGGCGAGCACGGCCTCCCCCCAATCCCCTTGCACCTTACTGTCACCCTTCAGGGCACGGGTGAGGTTGGCGGCATCTTGCCCAATTTCTTCCGCCCGGTTCATCAGCTGGCGCACCATTTCACGCACACCGGCAGTATTTTCTGCACCGGCTGTACGGGTGTCGGCCACGGCTCGATTCAGACCGGCCAGCTGCTCACGCAACGGGGCAAGCACGGCACGCAGCTGCTCAGCATTGCTATGCTGCAAATCAGCAGCACTGTGAGCCAGCACCTCACCGGCCAGCTCGCTGAACTGCAACTGCAGCTCGGCACGGGCACTCTGCAGGGTACGCAGCTCGGCCTCCAGTTCAGCTATACGCCGCACACTGCGGAACCGGGCCAGCACATACCCCCCCAGTACCCCCAGCCCCAGCGCAGTGGCACTCACCACCCCTGCGGCCCACATCATCTCCTGCTGTGTTACATTCACTGCACCCACTATAGCAGAACCGGTGCTGCTTGGCAACTTCGCACATTGTCACATATCGCGATTGACATCTCGCGCGCGAGCGTGTAAACTGCCGCTATGCAGTACACCAGGCCGAACGACAGAAATAACAACCGCAAACCCCGTTACAGCGACAAGCCCGCACGCCCCGTCGCCAAGCCGCGCGCCTTCAAATCGGCAGAGGCTCCCGAAGGCAGCGAAAACTGGGTGCGCCCCTGGGTACAGCTCAAGTACTTCACCTACAATCCGGCAGTGTTCCCGCGCATGCTCGGTGCTGTCAGCCCCGATGCCGTGGCCGGCGGGCTCATCAACGTGTACGACAAGAACGGCGAGCCCTTCGGCGGCGGATTCTGGAACCCGCAGAGCCGCACGCCGCTGCGCATGCTCTACCACGGGCCGGAACAGCTCACCGAGCAAAAGCTCGAAGAAAGCCTGCGCCGCGCCGTCAGCTGGCGCCGCGATGATTGCGCGCTGGACACCACCACATCGGCCTACCGCATTATCCACGGAGATTCCGATGGCCTGGGTGGCCTGATAGCAGACCGCTACGCCGATGTGTTGAGCCTGGAGGTAACCACCCTGGGTGTGTGGCAGCGCCTGCCCAAGTGGCTCCCCTTGCTCCACAAACTCTGCGGCACCAAGCGCCACGTCATCACCGTAGACCCCGCCATCGCCCGCATGGAGGGCATAGACCCCGCCACAGCCCCCGAAAGCGAACCCGTGCACCGTGTGAAAATCGTGGAAAACGGCGTGAACTTCGAGGTGGATTTCGCACAGGGGCACAAGACCGGTTTCTTCTGCGACCAGCGCGACAACCGCCGCAAACTCTCTCAGCTGGTGGCCGGCAAAACCATGCTCGACCTCTGCTGCTACTCCGGCGGCTTCTCCATTCACGCCAAACTGCATGGTGGCGCCAAAGAGGTCACAGCCGTTGACCTCGATGAAAAAGCCATCCTCATGGCCAAGCGAAATGCCAACATCAACAGCTCCGGCGGCCCGCTGCGCATTGACTTCGTGCATGCGGATGCTTTCGTCTACGCACGTCAGATGGTGCGCAACGGTAAACAGTTCGATGTTGTGCTGCTCGACCCGCCCAAGTTCGTGCTCGGTCGAGATGAAGAAAAAGATGAAGGTATCAAGAAGTACAACGACCTCAATATGCTCGGCCTGCAGTGCGTGCGCCGCGGCGGCCTGTTCGTGACCTGCTCCTGCTCCGGCCTGCTCAGCCCCGCCGAGTTCGAGAAAACCGTCATCAAAGCCGCCCAGCGACTCGGCCGCCGCCTGCAAATTCTCGAAATGACCGGCCCCGGCTGGGATCACCCCTTCCTCTCTACCTACCCCGAAGGGCGGTACCTCAAGGTGCTTTGGGCCAGAGTCATGGAGTAAACAATAGCTTTCCGAAAGCGATTCAGGAGTTAACTTAAACCATTACATACTATTATGATAGGAACGCTTGCATTAGGTTTGATATTGGCGCTGGTGCTGGGTATGCTGGCACAGCGGGTAAAGTTGTCGCCGCTGGTGGGCTACCTGGTGGCGGGCATGCTGGCTGCGCAACCGTGGTGGGGGCTGACGGAAGACCCGCACGAGGTCATGCATGAGTTTGCGCATATCGGCGAGGTATTGCTGTTGTTCGGCGTGGGGCTGCACTTCCACTTCAAGGATTTGCTGGCGGTGCGCAAGGTAGCCGTTCCCGGCTCGCTGATATGTATGGCGCTCTGGACAGGCAGCGGGGCCGTGGTGTACCACCTGCTGGTACCGGGTGCGGACTGGGTAGCCGCCCTGCTTTTCGGTATGTGTGTTTGCGTGAGCAGCACCGTCGTGCTCACCCGCGTGCTGGAGGACAACCGCCTGCTGCACACCCCCAGCGGCCACACGGCTGTGGGTTGGCTGGTCATGGAAGACATCTTCACCATCGTACTGCTGGTGCTGTTGCCGGCCGTATTCGTGCTGCCGGAGGGCGGTGGCAAGGCCGTGTTCTGTGCCGATGACCTGGGGGCTGCCCTGTGGGGCATGCTGTGGAAACTGGCGCTCATGGTATTCTGCGTAGCGTTTGTGGGGCGCTACGTCATAGAAAAAGTGCTCACTTTCGTGGCGCGTAACAACTCAAACGAACTCTTTACCCTGGCCGTGCTCACCATCGCCCTGGGTGTAGCCGTACTGTCGGCGGAGGTCTTCAACGCCAGCATGGTGTTCGGCGCCTTCCTTTCAGGCATGGTTGTGGGGCAGAGCAAGTTCGCCGGACGCGCCGCGGCGGACGCCCTGCCCATGCGAGATGCCTTTGCTGTGCTCTTTTTCGTGTCGGTAGGCATGGGCTTTGACTTCATGGGGCTGGTGGACAACTGGCAGCTGGCACTCGGCACCCTGGCGCTCACCCTGTTGTGGAAACCGCTGAGCGCCTACGGCGTCATTCGCCTGCTGCGGCGCCCCGGCAGCCTGGGGGTCGTGGTGGGTACCTCACTTTCACAGATTGGTGAGTTCTCCTTCATTCTGGCAGCCATGGTGGCGGGTGAGCGCTTCGGGCTGCTGCCGGAAAGCGCCGTGAACATCATCACCGGTGTAGCTATCATCACCATCACGGTAAACGTGCTGCTCTTCCGCCATGTGCCCGCCATCATCCGCAAGATGGAAGACCGCGGTATCGGCCTGCCGTCAATCGATGCTGACCACCTGCCCGCCCCGCACGAGGAGCGTGACCGCGTGCTGGTGGTAGGGTACGGCCCCTGCGGTGCCATGGTCTCCCGAATCCTGCAAGAGCACGAAATCGAGGTTGTGGTGCTTGAAATGAATATCGACACCGTTACCCGCCTGAATACACAGGGCCGCCCCGCCCTGCACGGCGATGCCCGCCTGCGCACCATCCAACAACTCGCCGGTGTGGAGCACGCACGCGCCATCATCATCACCCCCGTCGGCGCACCGGCACGCGAAATCGCCGCCACCGCACGCGCCCTCAACCCGGAAATTCAGGTCATGGCCCACACCACCTACATGCAGCAGGCGCAAGACATGCGAAACGAGGGCGCACAAACCGTCGTTGCCGGCGAACTGGAATCCGCCCTCACCCTCTCCGGCCTGTTGCTGCGCTCCCTCGGTGCCACCGAGGAGCAAATCGCCCGCGCACGCCGTGAATACCGCGAAAATGCGTAACCGTTGCTCCTGAACGGGGCAACGGCTACGCATTAAATCTGAAAAGCGAACTCAGCGGCGGTTGCGGCGGCGCTTGTTGTCGCGAGGCTTGTTATCACGCGGCTTTTTCGAGCTGCCCTTCTTGCGGCCGGTTTTATTTTTCGGTTTGGCGTCAGCCTTGGCGGGCTGGGGAGCCGGCTCAGGAGCAGCAACAGGCTCCGGGGTGGCAACAGGCTCAGGCGGCAGCTCAGGAGTGGGCTCGAGCACAGCGTCAGGGTTAATAACCAGGGCAAAATTACTCACACCGTCAGCAATGGCAGTTGCCAGTTGCTCACGGTACTCAGGCGTGGCCAAGCGGGTGCCTTCCTCCTTGTGCGTGGCGTACCCCACCAGCGCCAAAACTGCCGGGCACTCGATGGAGTTCAGCAGGGAGAATCGGGCACGGCGGCAGGCGCCATCGTGCGCACCGGTGGTATTCACCATCGAGCTGTGCAGGGCGAAGGCAAGCGCGGCGGAAGCCGCATCGTGCTTATTGGCCGGGCGGCGGGGAATACCGGGCGAGTCAGGCACGGCGGTATAAGTCTCGATACCCTGAATATCGCTGCGCCCGCTGTTGAGGTGCAGGGATATGAAGATGGCGGCATCTGCCCCGTTGGCGCACTCGATTCGCTGCTGGTCGGAGAGGTGGCGGTTCTGCTCGTGAGTCAGCACCACGGCAAAGCCGCGCTTGACCAGCAGCTCTCGCAGGGTGTAGGCCAACTGCATGGTAAAATCAGCCTCGTGCACGAATGCACTGTCAATCCCCGTATCATAACCGCCATG
>JAZRKM010000033.1:0-82517 GCA_045646325.1 Akkermansia sp.
GTTTTTTCAATACCGAACTCCTTACTTTTTGACTCGATAACGTTGGCGTGGGCTGTTTGGTTTGTCCGGTAACGTACGTTCAATGATACCTTTTTCCAAGGCCGGCACAAGGTAAAACTGGCGGAAATGAGGACGATGTACCAGCCCCATGCGCTCCATGAGCTGTGAGGCGGAAAGCGTATCAGAACCTAATGCCGCAATCAGCTCGTGTAATGCCTCTTGCTCGGTTGGTGACAACTTAGTCGGTGCTTGGTCGGTACTTGGTCGGTCAACATGTCCTGCATCTGGTGAATGAGGCATTTCCAGCAACACATCACGAATCACCTCAAGCATCATGCTGACAAAACAGGAGCAATCGCAAGCAGCATCGGCCATTTGCAAGGCTTTATAGTACTCTAGCTGGCGTTTTGCTATCAGTTCTTCTATAGGAAGCCATGCAAAGAATGATTTCCACTGAGCCAAAAGCAGAGTGTGCCACATTCGCCCCATGCGACCATTGCCATCTGTAAAGGGGTGAATGAACTCGAACTCATAGTGAAATATGGAGCTTTTCACCAATGGATGCAAATCAGATTCCTGATACCATGAAAATAAATCCTTTATCTGCCATGGTACCAGATGAGCCGGGGGAGCCATATGAATGACCTGATTTCCGGCCATTACCCCCACGCCTCCACTCCTGAAACGGCCGGCTTCTTTTACCAGACTATTCATCATCAGCCGATGCGCTTTCAGCAAATCATCTTCACTAAGTGGGTTGAGTGATTGTATGAGCGCGTAGGCTTCTGCCGCATTTTGCACTTCTCGGATTTCATGTGGTGGCCCTAGGACACGCTTACCATTCAGAATAGCCGTAACTTGCTCCAGCGACAGCGTATTTTGTTCTATTTGGAGAGATGAATGAATGGAGCGAATTTGATTCTGCCTGCGCAGTTGAACTGAAATGATGTCTCGATGCGTAACCTCCACTCGCCCTACAAGCTCGCATATCTCAGCCAGTAGATTGATAACTGTAGTGTTCTGTTGAAACGGTGGCGTGTACTTACCCATATCGCACTCTCATTATAGCACTTATCCGATTTTTTTCCAGCACAAAATGAGCTAGGGGTCATTCTAAAGAACGTAGCCATTTACAGTTACGGAAAACAGTTGAATTGACTGGCGGAAAGAACATGTACATGAATGGGATTACATGGATTGAGCTGATATTGCTAATCGCTCAAATAGTGATATTTGTCGTGAAGCTTTAACAGCTCAGCGTGATAGAGGGTCGCTCCCTCTATCACGCACATTCAAATTCGCTCTTTTTTTGAAAAAAATCTTGACTAACCCATTCAAAATGGTATTCTTTCCCTAGAAAGTCCATCCCCATTCATGGAAATTCTTTCCGCAGAGCCTTTCCTTAGAGCGTAATAGGAAAGGCTCTCTTCTTTTCCCCTCTTGTGAACTTATTGATAAGGAGGCCAAGCTGAGATTCAGGCGTACCCTCGGGAATGAGGAGCGTCTTATACCCACGCTTCACTAACTCCACATTGGGAGCTTGGCCAATGTGGTGATTGACGAGAGTGTACAGATTGCGCATGGCTGCGGCCATGTAAGCAAGCGGGTGGTCATTATCTGCGCGGGCAATCCACCCCTTATCATTCCATCTTGCAATCATCTCGGAGGCTTTGAACTGGCCATCAAGTGATTGTTCGTCAAAGAGCCGGACATACTGAACGCCGGGCGTTCCGAAAACGGAATACCCAGCGCAGTCAGACATGCGGCGAGCATGAGAGATTCGAGGTCGCCGTCCTTCCCCCACACCCCTATCTGGGCTAGGGCAGTTTGGGCTCCTTTGGAGACTTTTTTGAGGCCTTCTCAGGTGTCGCATTTGTTTTTACACCTTCCACTCGCGTGATTGAGTGTGAATTTGTATAGCCATAATGCATCGGCGGGATGTCAAAAGTGAATACCTTTCAGACTTGAACGAAATGTGCCTGTATGGTAGAATCACCGCGCTTTTCCGCCGACATGCCGCATGGCGGGTGTCTACGTGCACCGTCAGCGGGAAGTAAGCCAGTCCTTACCGCTGATGGTAACGTAGCCGCAAGGATACGGAACAGCAGCTAACCATGGCTGGTGGAAAGGAGTTCTATTTCATGAATCTTAGAAATGGAATCGAGCTATTAGTGCTTATCCTGAAGATTGTTCTCTTCATCATGAGCCTCTAATGGCGAGTACGCACTCCTGCAGCAACAGGGGTGCGTGCGTTTCCTTTCCTGATTTTTTCGCTTATTTTTCTTGTCGGAGTCTTGACATTACCGCATTTTGCGTTATACTAAAGCCATCCAAGATTTCTAAGATTCATTTTGGACTCTTTTCCGCGAGCTGACTAGTTGCTGATGGTCAGCTCGCTTTCTTTCCCCCCTTGTGAACTTGTTGATAAGGAGGCCAAGCTGAGATTCAGGCGTACCCTCGGGAATAAGGAGCGTCTTATACCCTCGTTTCACTAACTCCACATTGGGCGCTTGGCCAATGTGGTGATTGATTAGGGTGTAGAGCTTCCGCATGGCTGCGGCCATGTAAGCAAGCGGGTGGTCATTATCTGCGCGGGCAATCCACCCCTTATCATTCCATTTTGCAATCATCTCGGAGGCTTTGAACTTGCCATCAAGTGATTGTTCGTCAAAGAGCCGGACATACTGAACGCCGGGCGTTCCGGTGTCGCATTTGTTTTTACACTTCTCCTTTTATTTTTTTCTCTAAGTACCACATTATTCCCTTTTGGGAACATTTATGTATCTATTGCGCTTTTCTGAACAAAATCTTCCTAATTGGGAATATATCCTTGCATTTTTACTCGAATTGCCTATAATAATCCCAAAAGGGAACATGAAGATTACAACCGAATCAGAATTAGGCGTCATCATTCGGGAGCGCCGCAAGAAGCAAGGGCTTACCATCGCGGAGCTCTCGATGATGGTGCCATGCAGCCCTCGCTTACTGGGTGAGTTTGAGAGAGGAAAACGAGGAGTTAGTGTCGGCGTTATTCTTCAGTTGCTTGCGCTGCTGGGATTAACTGTTGATATAAAAGGAAGAGAGGAAAATGAATCATGAATGCACTTCCCATATACTACGAGGCAAAGCTTGTAGCTAACGTGAGTTTTGATTCTCACGGATTCCCTGAATTGGAGTACAGCGAGAGCTGGCAGCGCTCCGGCTTCGATATCTCCGTAACCTTACCTCGCATTCAACAGAAACACAGTGGCCCGGAGGTAAGAACGTTTTTTGAAAACATCTTACCGGAGGGGCTTATACGCCGCACTTTAGCTCGCCAGATTGGTACAGATGAAGCCAATGTGTTTGGATTGTTGCGACACATAGGAAGAGATTGTGCCGGAGCTTTCAGTATAGGTGGTCCGGGAAACGGCGGCTCGTATGAAGAGCTGACGGGGGAAAGGCTGAACCAACTACTCAATGAGTTGCCGGTATACCCGATGGGGTCGAGCGAAAGGAGAACAAGTCTCTCTCTGGCAGGAGCTCAAAACAAGTTGCCACTGTTTCACAAAAATGGGATCTATTACCTCCCCCTACAGGGAGCCTCCAGTAATTGCATTTTGAAATTGCCTATACCGGGATTTGCCCATACTGTTGAGAACGAGCATTTTTGCCTGGAGCTGGGCAGAGAAATAGGGCTACCTGTTGTTAAAAGTTCCATTCTTCAGTTGGGTGGATACAATGTGCTGCATATTGAACGATACGACCGACAAGGCGTTGACTTTCATCCGAAGCGTTTGCCACAGGAAGATTTCTGCCAGATGTCAGCTTTGCTTTCAGAAATTAAATACGAACGTGATGGAGGGCCGTCCTTTGCTGATTGTGCCAAGCTCATCAGGAGGCATTCCATGCAACCGGCCGTGGATTTGAGTCTACTGGTAAAATGGGCAATATTCAATCTGTGTATCGGCAATAATGATGCTCATGCCAAGAATCTTTCCATGCTGCGTGAAGGCAACGGGATAAGGCTTGCTCCATTCTACGATTTGCTGACGACCACCTACTATGGTAACAGGTTGCTCCGTAGAATGGCCATGCGACTGGGTGGGAAAAGTCAATCCTTCTACCTCTCGCACAGAAGATGGTGTCTGTTTGCAGATTCGGTCAACCTGCCACATAAGGCTGTTCTTAAGATGGTCATGAGTACCACTCAAAGCATTCTGAAAGCGCTGGACTCGATGGAACTAAGCGCTTCACAATACAATATTGCTTCGACTCCGTTTGGTCATTTGGTTCAACATGTTCGCCGGAGAACGCTCCAAGTAAGCGAGCACATAAAGGCGACAGAATCGCGATGGGTACAGCAATGAACTTGTCGGAAAATCCGACAGGTCGGAGTGGCTATTTTCATTTCGGAAATAGCCTCATTCGTCGGGATTCAGTGTGTTCGTTGCCTGCATGACATGAGGTAGGAATCTTTCAGGAAATCCCGGACAACGGACATGAACCCAGCGTTAAAATAATGATTGTCTGTTTAGTTTTACGCTGGCTTGGATTCGCCCGCCCTCGACAATCCGGAGGTTGATTCGCCCCCGGAGGAGGTGGGCGAAAGAGCCCACATTTCTTGCTACCCAGCCACTAAAATGTGCCAAAATTTAAGAATTTCGGATATTTTAACAACTTTAGGCTTGCCTCAACCTCGGGAATGGTGTAAAATTACCTCAGCGGCTTAGGAGCAGGTCTCTCAGCCTCCCGACGCGCGTGGGAAAGGGTATCCCTGCACGAGCCGCTCGAAACTCTTAAGAATCAAATCTTACAAATATGAAAAAAACTATTATAGCCCTTATGGCTCTGGTTGGGATGGCTGCGGGGGAATCTCTCACCCTACCCAATGAGGTTACAAATCCTACACAAAACACCGAATTATGGCAAAGCATCTCAAATGTGCTGGATACAAAGTTAGCTAGCTTTGATTACGGGTACCATGTGGGGCCGCAAGGTGGTTTTATCGGTAACAACTGGCATACTCCTAAGATTACCATCGATGGTACAGTTTATTACGAAGGTGACTGGAGAAATGGCATCATTACTCTTGCTGGCCGTAGCGGTACGGGCGGCGTATGCGCAGGCTTTGTACTTGGCAAAGACATCGCTGCGGGTACTGTCATTAAAGAATTCACATTCTCGGCTTCCGGATATGCTAACAATCCGTTGGACGGAGATATTACCATTGGTCTCGGCGTAAGAGATGCCAATGGGAAAGCCATTGTCGGACTTAATGATGTTACTGGAGTTTTCAATTCTAAGACAGGTGCTCTTACTCTTATTCTCGAAACGCCCGACTTTGTATGGGAGGATGGTTATAAGATTGTTGCTGGTGTTAAGGGGCTTTCTGGAGCTGCAACTACGGCGTATGTAATTGATGGGATTTCTGCTTCTTATACGATAGTTCCCGAGCCCACCACGGCCACGCTTTCTCTGCTTGCTCTCGCTGGCTTGGCCGCACGCCGCCGTCGGGCTTCTCGCTGATCCGCCCAGACAGGCCGCAAGTAAGGAACAACAAGTTCGAGTGGGGTAACCAAGCCCCGCATTGTGTACCCGCCCTAGGTTTCATACCGATGGGCGGGATTTTTTTACTTTATGACGTATGGACTTTTGGCAAAGCCGACCTACCTTGGGAAAAGCAGGATTAGAAGAAGCTCGATAAGTTGAAATCATAACCGGAAAAGCTTGGTCAGAACTTAATCGGAGCTTGGTCGGTGAAGTCTCTCTCTTAAACAAAACGCAAGAAGAAGCGCGTTATTTCTTGCGTTCTGCATTTTGATAAAGGATGAGTTTCCTTACCGCCACCCCTTTCCCGGTTTCCACGTGTAGTACTGAGCATCGAGCATAACAGGTTCTAACCAAATCATAATTTCGTCCAGAACCTCTGCGAATATACGAGATGGTATTTCAACAGCATCTTTCTTTTGGAAAGTGGCAGCTTTTAGTTTGCGGATATAAGCAGCCCATTCTGCTTGTTGAGCTTTCCGGTAGTTTTCTGTTTTCAGAATGACATATTCCTTCGTATCTGTTTCGCGGCGTTCAAAGGTTCGAGTAATAGCGTTATGCAGGGTGACATATGTAAATGAATAACGGCGGGAAAGAAACCAGAGGTCATAAAAATCCTTCATGCGCGAGTTCATTTGTTTAAGCTGAACCATCGCTTGCCATTTCTCAGCAACAACGGATTCTAAAGAATAGCATTGCAGACGGGCTCCGGGGATGCCGTTGAGGGTTGCCGGATAATCCAACATAAGCGCTGCCGGATATATTTCATCGCTGAATCCGATATCGACTTTCATATCGCAGTGTACGCCCGCAACATCTCCAGTAAAGGAAATACGCAGCCCAACATACAGCGCATCCTTTGTTATTTCTGTCGCTTCCAACTTGTCAGAAAAACTCACGCCATCAGCTACTCCGGGCTTCGTATGAATGATGGAGGATATTGCTTTTTGAATACTCTCAGGGGAATTGGAAATACGCCCAAGTAGGTCTATATCCATCGTGGTGCGGGCTGTTCCTGCGCCAATCCCCATGAGTAACATACCGCCTTTCAAATAGAACCTGTCTGCAACAGGAGAAAGAGAAAGACGGTACAGAAAGCGTTCCATTGCATAGTGCTGCAACAATTTAGGCAAGGCAATATTGAGTTCTTTCGCTCGTTGCTGTAAGGCGGCTTTTATATTCATGAGAAATAGGATTTCAGGTAGGGAAGAATGCCGTTGAGAACGCGCAGGCGTTCTGCTTCGTGATGAATGATGGAGGGATTAAGCTGTCCTACTCCCATCCGTGCAGCTTCAAGAAAAATCGACAGTCCGATTTTATTCCGGAATTTGAAGCAATCAACAAGTGTACGTTCTGGTGTTGTGACTCGGAAATTCCCGAACTCTCCCTGACCGATTATAGAGCAATCCTTGAGCAGCTCGGGCTTTGTATACCACACTTGAACAGGGATGTCATGTAGGAAGGGCATGCGTACTCCTCGTGGAATTGCAACCGACAGAACATCCGTAATCTGTGTGGTAAGCCCGTGGTAGGACAAAGCGGAAATCAAATTCATGATGACGGACGGTTGTCGGGCATAAAGCAGCCCCATTATATGTGCATCTGTGAGCATGATATCTGAATCTACCATGACCCCGGGAAGGACTCGTTGCAATTTCCCTGCCGACAGGCGTCTGTAGATTCTTGTTCGCTGCGTGCTATTGCTCTCTTTAATGAGCGATGGCTGAAATAAAGCCTCCTTCATGAAAATATATGTATACAAATGTGGGCATATTGTCAACAAAAATTTTCATTTCTTGTTTAAAAAGACACGAACGGAGTATTAAAATGCCCAAAATGGCATTTTTTGCAGTTGCGGCCACCCGGACAAGGTTGCAGACGCTATCTCCGATGCCATCCTCGACGCTTGCATGGCGCGGACACGTAATTTCCGAAACAGCGCTTCGCCACCCTATCTGCCACTTCAGACGCAGCGCGCAGACTCCCCGCGCGTGGGATTGTGGTCAGCAGCAGCCAAAACAGCCGGCACCGTTGGCAAAACTGCCGGGTCAACCATCTCGCGGAAGGGAGCAAGCGCACGCTCCATCACCTCCTCCGGATTAAGCCCGAGGGCTGTCTCCTCGCTGAAATCGACACGACCACCCGCAAAGATGGCCTGCAGAAGCCGCGGGGAGTATCCACTAACCAAAGCGCAATTATCGAGAGCAGATGCCACAACGCCGGTGTTGGTTGCCGCCAGATTCCAATACACAATAGCCGGAAACTCATACCCGGCGTACTTGTAACGCAGGCGCAACTCATCCATGAGCGTGATGTCACAATACGCCCCCTGATTGAACTGCATGTCGGAGAGTATGAGCAGACAGCGCGGCATGATTTCCGCCGATGTACCGGCTGCAATAGCAGTGTCGAGCAGCAATGCGAAAACGGAGCAGAGATTCGTATCTTCGCAGATATCGTAGCGCAACAGCTGCTGCATACGCCCCACTGGGGAATTTTCATCAGCGGGAAGGTCAATGAACCGAGCTTGATTGCTGAACGTAACCACACGGTTACGAAATGGCCCGGAAAGTCGCTCAGCACAATAGAGAGCAAGAGGATAAGCAACATCTCGCGGCACAATGCAACGCCCCCAGGTCATAGAGCTCGAGGTATCGAGCACCGGCAGGAACGAGACGCCCTCGGGCATAAGCTCCGGCAGGCTCTTCCACTGCGCCGTAATAATCTCACTCTGCTGGTCAGCTGTGAATGACTTGCGCCCGCGGCGGAAGTAGTCGCGAAACACCTCGTGCGGGAACAGCGCGCCGGTATTGAGTTTCTTCTGCAAGAGACACTCACGCAGGCGCTCGCCATCTTCTCTGGCAAAGAGAGCCTTGTAGCGGCTGAAGGCCTGCGAGGGTAACTTATCATACTGCACCTCGGTGAGCTTGCCGGCACAAAGCTGCTGCTCCACTGTGGCGGCTGTCGCAACCACGCGGCGACGGAAGTCACCATTACTCAGGCCGGTGCAGGCACGAACCTCGGCCCAGAGAGCACACCGGCGCGGTAACCATTTACAGGCAAAATAATCACCACGCTGCACCCCCTCAGCAAAAAGTTTCACTACCGCCGGGCGCAACTCCGGGAACTCATCTGCCACCCACACATAGTCCTTGTAACAGCCTATCTGCCCAAGCAGCTTCAAGTGCGCAGCAAGTGCCTGAGGTGCAAGCTGATGTACCGCACGCAGCAACACCCGGCTCACCGCGCGCTCCCCTGCCCCCAACCGCACGGCACGCACCCACAGGGCAATGCAAAACGCCGTCACCGGGTCCGCCTTATATGCCTGCACAAACATGCCCTGCAGCGCCTCGGGCGCCGTCTGCACCATATTGCGCGCCGCCCCGACCTCTGCAAAGAGGTCGAGACAGGCATTGCCCGTGGTACGGAGCTGGGTGGCTCCATTCTCTGTATAGGTAAACGAATTCATTATATTCAGTCAGTAAAAAGTAATGCACCCGTGAAAGGGGTTGCCGGAACTTCCGGGTGCGTCGATTTCCAGGCTCTGCCAACTGAGCTACGGTGACCATTTTAGGTGGGTGTGAGAGGGCCACCGGGCGGAGTCGAACCGCCGACAATGAAATATCACATTGCTGCTTGCAGAAAAGTTCTCTGGGGTTGTGTGCCCGCAAAAGGGGTTGCCGGAACTTAAGGCACACATTATGGTTAAGCCGCGGCCGTGTTGAAGGGCTTGCGGCAGCCCGAACCGCATACGCGGAACCGGTAAGGCCAAATTTTATGGGTTGCGGTAAAGTTCATCAGAACCGGCTTCGGCACCAGGGTCGGGGCGCTCTCAGCTTACAGTTCGGCCAAGAAAATACCACACTCGCAATACTTGTCAAGCCTTTTTTCTAAAAAAAACGCAAAAAAAAATGAGACCTGCCGTACACGCGGTACAGCAGGCCCATTAGAAACAACCAAGAAAAATCTTTGGTCAGCGGGCAGCTCAGGCCTTGGCGGCGCGAGCCTTCTTGATCATAGAAGCCACAGTCTCGGAAGGCTGGGCACCGTTGGCGATCCACTTCTCCACCTTCTCCAGATCCAGGGTGTAGTTTTCACCCTCGGCCATGGGGTTGTAGGTACCCACCTGTTCAATGAAGTCGCCATCACGGCGAGCGCGGCTGTCAACGACAACGATTTTGTAGTAAGGACGGTCCTTGGACCCCTGACGGTTGAGACGGATTGCTACCATAGTAAAATGAATGAGATTGGTTGTTCCCCGAGCCGCGGCAGATATGGATTAGGAATGCACGGCGGCAAGGCGGGACGCCAAGTTAGCACATCACGGCCGTAAAGTCAAGGATAAAGTCAGATTTTTTGAAATTTTGTTTTAGCGAGGTCACAATTCCACCTTTACATGTACGTGCGCGGCGTGTAGAATGTTGGGCATGAAAAGCCTCATTCTGCCGAGCCTGCCCCTGCTGCTGACCTCCTGCTTCTGGTACCCGCCGCCGACAGCAAATATGACAGCGCCGCCCCGCACCGCCACCCCGGAAGTCGTGCGGGCAAAGTCGTTCGCCGATATCGACCTGAACTGGCTGGGGCGGCGAATCTGGCAGAATGAGTGCGCCGGCAGCGTGCCGGGGCTGGTAAGCTGGAACGCAGGGGAGGACTTTCCCTCGCTGGGCATAGGGCACTTTATCTGGTACCCCGCCGGCTACAGTGGGCCGTTCGATGAGAGTTTCCCCAAATTTGTGCGCTATGCGCGCGCCCGCGGTGTGCAGGTGCCGGCCTTCTTCGACGGCCCGGCCCCCTGGCCTACGAAATCGGCCTTCGCGGCGGACCGCAGCGGGCGGGCGGACGCCATGCGCCGCTGGTTGGCTGAGCATGTGGAACTGCAGACGGAGTTCATCATCCTGCGCAGTCGAGCCGCCTTGCCCCGCATGATGCAGGCGAGCCGCGACCCGCAGGCCATTCAGGCGCGATACTATGCCCTGGCCGCCACCACTCAGGGGTGGTACTGCCTGGTTGATTACGTCAATTTTAAGGGAGAGGGGCTCAAACCAACCGAGCGCTACAACAATCAGGGCTGGGGCTTGCTGCAGGTGCTGGAAGAAATGAAGGGCTACCCGCAGGGGCGTGCCGCCACGGCTGAGTTCTCGCGCGCAGCAGGGGCTGTCATGCGCCGCCGTGTGGCCAATTCCCCCGCCGCACGCGGCGAAAAACGCTGGCTGGCCGGCTGGCTTAACCGCTGCAACACCTACAAATAAAAAAACGCCCTCGCGCGCCCGTTTTCTGCGCACGCCCTGCACATTAATCGCCCGCACGCAGCCGGAACTGCGCGCGGGCGCTGTACCGTAAGGGCTTTATACCCCGAAAATTGAACTTCAGCCCCCGCGACGACGGCGAGCATATAATGAAAAAATTATTTTTTCTTCTTCATTTTGTAACCAATAGCTATCATACCGCAGCCGATAAGCACGAAAGCGCCGCCTGCCAGCGCAAAGGACGTACCGGGGCCCATGCCATCTTCCATGACACGCAGAGTATCAGGCTCATCGGGCAGATAAATGATGGGGAGCTTGTCGCCACGGGAACAACTCTCAGTTTCAATGTGGTAGTCAACCGTATAGGTACGCCCCGCGGTATCCTTAAAACGCAGGGTCGGGTAATAGGATGTTGATGAGCTGCTCCTTTTGCCGCCGCCGGAGTTCCGCTCAACCCTCACTTTCGTGACCGTGGCAATCGTCTGCACCCCCTCATCAGCCAAGCGATTTTCTGTATAGAGCATACACAGCCCCATGCACACAAATATCGAGGAAAAGAGCGACCACACCGCGCCGAAGATAACCAGACTGCGCCCCTCATCTTGCGATTCCCAGGGTTGTTCTGCGATGGGGAATCCCTCGGCATCCAGCCGAGGCACGGGACCGCGAAGCACGGAGGGGCGGTAAGCGTAGGGAGCCGCGTTCGGCGGCACGGCCTCCACCTGTTCCAGCACGAGCTGCTCCACCACATCGGGCTGAGGCACCTTCAGGAACCCCACCGGGTGCGGGGAGCGCTTGCGGGTACCGAACGAATAGCGGACCTCATAATCAAAAATCAGGCTGCCCAGGTCGGGGGCATCTTTCGCCACGCGCTTGACCAGCCTCGGGAACAGCGGCCAGCAAATGCAGCGGTTATACCACATGTACCGCTGCTCAAAAACAATAGCGCGCTGATTCGTCAGCACATAGAGTGTGCGAGCCATGCGCCACCTGTAGCGCAGCGGTGTACTCAGCAGCACCAGTGCCAGCAGCCAGAACGGCGAGAACAACAGCACCGTCACCCACCATTTTTCCCCGAACATGTACGCCCCCATGCTCAGAAAGCCCGCAATCACCGTTCCCAGCAGCAGTGACGGAAACGCCGCAGAAAAATACATGCGCACCCGTGGTTTCACCACCAGCACCACACGCTCCGAATCACCCACCACTGAGCGCACCCGCTCAAAATCGCGGCGGTTCAAGCCCCATTCATTCGGTTCCATAATCTTACTTCTTCTTTTTCAAGCCACCTATGAAAATACCTATCCCGACAATACTCAGCAGGCTGCCGGCCAGGGTAAAAACAAGCCCCGTGCTCGCCCCCTCCCCCTCGGGGCGCACCTGCGAAGGCTCGGCCGGGTCATACACCACCGGCACTTTATGACCCCGAGGGTAGTTGTACTCAGTTCCCCCGATGGTGGATTCATACTCATGCAGCGTTCCCTGAGCATCCGTAAACTGAAAAACGGGATAATAGGCATACGAACTGCGGTCTTTGCGGCTGTCACCTATGCGTATGGTAATGCCGGTACCATGGTGATGCGACCTGTGGTGATTTGTCGTGCGGCGCTTGGCATTCACCTTGACCACGGTGGCCACGACGTGACACCCCTCGGCCTCAAGCCGATTCTCGGTATACATCTTATACCCACCGAATACAGCAAAAGTGAGAGAAAACAGTGTAAACACCAACCCGAAGCCGATGAGCGCCCCCCGGCCCGGCTCCTGCGGGCGGGCGTTCCCCCAGCTGTCCGTCGGCACCGCCACCGGCCCCGGCATGGGGGCAACAGGCGGCGGTACGGGTAGAGTCGGCAGACCGGGAGTAGCGGGCAGCGGCGCGGCATCTGTCGGCACAACAGCGGCCACCTGTTGGGTAATCATCTGCACCACGCGCTCCACCTGTGGCACGCCCATGAACCCTACAGGCCCCACCTCGCGGCGAAACTGATTGTTGGCGTAGCGCCAGCGCGGCTCATACGCAAACACGATATCACCGCTGCCGTCCGCACCGGGCACCACTTCCTTCACCAAACCGGAATGCAGGGAGTAAGAGGAAGTGCGCGACATGAAGAGCAGCCCCGGCTCCAGCATCACCACCCGCCTGTTCGTCAGCAGGTAGAGCGTGCGCTCCCTGTACCAGCGGTACAGCCACGGCGCACAGAGCAACAGCGGCACCACCGCGACCAGCAGCCACCCCTCATCCACTGATTCCCAATCACTCAGCAACCAGACCGCCAGCAGCAGCCCCATGCCCATGAGCAGATATCGCGTAAGCGGCGGCAGAGTGACCAGCGGCTTCACCACCAGCAGCACTTGCTCACCCGGCTGCAGAGCCGCCGCAGCGCGGGCGGCGTCCCGAGAGTTTAATCCCCATTCCTCCGTATTCATCGTTCGTCAGTTTTTTTATTTTTCTTATTATTACTATCGAAAAAAGCGACAACAACAATCAGGCACATCGCACCCCCCACCACCAGAAACAGCAGGGGCGCCAGCAACTCGATACTCGGCCCCTGAGCCGCCCACTGCCGCACACACCCCCAGCCCCCCAGTGCCACCACACACAGCGCCACACCGGCAAACAACACGCCCACAACAGCATTCACCACCCGGTTCGGCGGAGCCACCCGCCCGACCAGCGGCACCGGGCGACTGACAGCCGCACCTTCCACCTGAGCCGCAATCAACCGAGCCACGCGTTCCACCTGCGGCACGGCTATAAACCCGACCGGGCAAGTCACCTCTCTCAGATACGCAGGGTGCCAGCGGCGTGCCCAGGTAAACACAATATCACCGCAGCCATCTTTCCCCTGCACGACCTCCCTCACCGGGTTCGGGTAAAGTGGTAAATCCAGCACCCGCACCCCCGACCACCGGGGCTCCACCACCACCACCCGCCGATTCGTCAGCAGGTAGAGCGTGCGCGCCATACGCCACCGGTACCACAGCGGCGCGCTCAGAGCCACGATACCGATAACCCAGACCGGGCCGAGAAAAAGCGCAAGCGGCCACCACTCAGCCCCCGCCCACCACACCGCACTGCATGCGCCCGCAGTCACCAACAACCCGGGTAACATCTGAAAAACAGTCTGAGCCACCGGCGGCGCCACACGCGGTTTCGCCACCAGCAGCAGCTCTTCATCCGGCGCAACCAGTGAGCTCACACGGGCGGCATCCTGCGCGCACAGCCCCCACTCTTCCGCATATTCACTCATGACCTGCCTCCTCTATTGCCTGTTCGAGCACCGACTGCACGTATTTGACGCGGGGGATATCAATCAGCCCCACCTGCCTGGCCACACGTTCCTCGCGAGCGCCATTCCGCTCATCCCATGCGTAACCGAGCACAATGTTGCCATACCCGCCGGGCAGCACGCCTACCTCCTGAACCATGTCCACATGCAGAGGGAACACCCGCGTACGGCTGAAAAAGACCGCCACCGGTTCGCGCAGCACCACGCGCCGAGCCGTCAGCACATACAGCGTGCGCCGCCGGCGCAGCCGCCACAACCGGGGCCAACACAGCGTACCGATACCCGACAGCCAGGCCGGCAGCGACAGCAAACCGGCGCGAGGGTCGCCGCTTCCCACCAGATGGATAGTCAACCCCAGGCACAAGAGCAGCCAAACGCTGCCGAAAATGCGTTCCCAGGTAAACTGCCCCGGCTGCGGCTCCGTGCGCGGCCGCAGCAGCAGGTGCACCACCTCATCGGGTGCGACCGCCTGCGCCAGCCAGGCTCGCTCCTGCTCCGTCAGCTCGATATCGTTCACCTCCGCTCTCATCGCTTTTTTCTGAGATACGCCCTGAAATCACTCACCCACGACCATACCGCACGGCAACCGACAGCGGCAAACAAGCCGGGAAAGCCCACATTTAAAATAACCATCAACCAATCACCTCCGGCTCCTGACTGAATATGCTGCACCCCCTGCACCCCCCCCGCAGCCCCGAAAAAAACAAACACGCAGCCCACGATTACCTGCAACACATTCGGGAACTCAACCGGCCGGTCATCATCGCTGCTGAGCTCAAATGGGCGCGAACCGGCCCCTGCTACCCCGGGCTCCGGCAGGGGCGGCGCCGCCGGCATGTGCTTGCGCAGCAGGGCGGCGACCTGCTCCACATAAGGCACACGCATGAACCCCACCGGCTCATAGTGTGTACCATGCTTGGTGCAGTGCGTCTCATACCCCAGCACCACATCACCACTGCCATCAGCCCGCACCACGATATCGCGAATCATATCCGGCCCCATCGGGTAATCCACCTGGTTGGGCATCAACAGAAAAGTCGGCTTCAGCACCACCGCCCGCCGATTCGTCAGCAGGTAAAGCGTGCGCCGCGCTACCGTGCGGTTCCGCCACGGTGCCATCATAAAACACAAACTCACCAGCCAGAACGGCAGCATGAAGAGCACCAGCAGCAGCACCTTCGGATTTTCCGCCACCTCTTCCAGAACAGTCGGAACGACAAATCTCGTAAACAGAGCCACCATCCCTATCCACACCGCAGCAAACAACGCCCCATACGCATATTCACTCCGCCACAGGCGAGCCTGCGGCTTGCACACCACCAGCAGCTCCTCCCCCGGTTGCAACACACGCTCCACCCACTCGCGGTCGCGCTTATTCAAATCCGTATCGGCCAGTTTCATAGTTTGCGGTTCGTCAAGGGGGATTCTAGCAAATAGTACACCCCATCGCAAGTTTTTTCTTGTAAGAGCACCCATTTCAGTGTATAAAGAGATGAGAAAGCTCCATACCATCCCTTTAAATTTCAAACATTTAATTTTCAACTTCATGAAAAACCTCATCATCATCCTCGCCCTTGCCCTGCCTGCCCTGGCGGAATCCTTCTACGGCCCCAACGGCAGCAACATCGGCCGCGCCGAAACCAGCGGCAACACCACGCGCTACTATGACAAGAGCGGCGCCTACATCGGCAGTGCCCAGCGCAGCGGCAACACCACGCGCTATTATGACAAGAGCGGCGCTTACGCAGGCAGCTCCCAGCAGAGCGGCGACACCACGCGCTACTACGGCAAGAGCGGCGCCTACGCCGGCAGCTCTCAGCAGAGCGGCAGCACCACGCGCTACTATGACAAGAGCGGCTCCTACGCAGGCAGTGCCCAACAGAGTGGCAGCGGAACCCGTTACTACAATAAAAACGGCTCTTACGCCGGTTCCAAGCACTGATTTTCGCCTACGTTTTGATGCCTTTTTGCAAAAAAATTGCATTTTTTGCAAAAAAAGGCTTGCAATCCGCGCTGCTTTCGTGTATAGTTGCGGCGCACCAAGTGCGAAACCCAATGCTCGGGTGGCGGAATTGGTAGACGCGCTAGACTAAGGATCTAGTGGGGCGACCTGTACGGGTTCGAGTCCCGTCTCGAGTATGAAAAAGCGAGTTACGACAAGTTCGTGACTCGCTTTTTTTTTGCATTTCCAAAACAAGATTCTGCCGCCGCCCCCACACCCCCACAGAGCAAGCCCAACACACAGCCCATAGCGCCGATTATAGCTTTTCTGCTACGTTCTACTATATTATTCTTGACTATAGCTACAGTTTAAGCTATATTTGCACACAACAATCGAAAACACAGCGCCCCCCGGCTCCTCGCCATGTTCCAGCTCCTGTCACAGGAAATCCGCCCCTGCTTATTCGCCCCTGCTCTTCGGCAAATTGGCGAGCAGGCGGTCAAGCAACTGCTCAATGCTCTCGTGAGCCTCTGCCGCCCACTCGCGCAGCTGTGCCTCCATTTCATCCGGCACTGCAGCAGAAATACGATTCTCGTCCCCGTCCATCAGTTCCTCCATACGGCGCACCACCATCTGGCTGGGCTTACGCTTGCCCAGCATAATACGGTTCACCGTACCGCGAGAGCAGTGCAACATCTCAGCCAGGGCAGTCTGCGATATACCGCGCTCCAGCATCCATTTATTCCATTGGTCCACGTTACTCATGGGAGCATTTTATGTACCACACGTCACAGAAGCAAGCTAAAAGTGTAACCGACCTACAATTTTTGTGCAAAGAAGCACAGTTCCCCCTTGACAATAGTAACGCACGTTACTATATTATAAAAAAACTGTCACCACTGTTACACCAAGAAACGTATCGAGATATCTACAGACTCCCCGGCAGGCCGCACCGTATGCGCTCTGGCTGAGCAGCTCAACCTCGCCCCGCAGGATGTTCTGCAGGGTATTCTCTTCGGGCTCTGCAACAAAAGAAAACGCGAACAAGCGGTGACAGCTAAAAACGCTTGTGAGAAAAAGGATTCAGACATTAAAAAAAGTTCAAGCCTTCAATAAACATGAAGCATTTATTCCTTAACAACTTACCTTTATACTTTTCGATACTGGGCATCGTCTACCCTTGTGCCTGCGGTTTCGGTAGTATGGGAGGTACCAGCAGCCGCGATGGATTTTTGTCTGAAGATGTGCCTCTGGTTCGGAAAGCGACCAGAATAGAGGAACTGGCTGAACTGGCAAGAGATGGTAACGTGCAGGCCATGCGCAAATTGGGGCGGATTAGTTATCAAGGAAGAGGCGTGAAACAAAGCACAAGAATTGCCATAAAGTGGTGGAAAGAAGCCGCTGAACATGGGGATGCTCCCTCGATGATGTACCTGGGGGATTTATACCGTACCGGTGATGGAGTGAAAAAAAATGCGGAGCGAGCCTTCAGTTACTATAAGGAGGCTCTTGAAGCAACGGAAGATAGCTCGGATAAGATAAAGGCTCAGGCCATTAAAACCATATATCCGCGCATAGTAAAATTACCACTCTCCGTTACTTTAAGCTGGTTGAAAGAACGGTGTAACGAAAACGACATTGAAGCCATGTATGTGCTAGGCTCAATGCCGGAGAAGCGCATGAATGAGCTATTGAGCAAGGATGAGTCAAAGGCTCATCTTATACGTGCAGCTATAGGAAACCACGAGACGGCCAAAGAACTCATAGCAAAAGCTCCCATCATGGAATATGAGGAATACTGGGATCATGTCGCGGAGAATCAGCCTCCTACAGAGGCAGTGGCCCTTGCAAAACGCCTGTTGAGTAACAGCCAATGCACTGAAGCCGAAAAAGCAAAGGCGATTCAGTACTACTCTATTGCAGCCAAGCGTCATAATAAGGAAGCAGAGCAATGGCTGACAACATACCAAAACGAACAAATTGACGAATGCCTTCACTACCTGAAAGCCGGCCGTGTTGATAAAGCGAAAGAAGCTCTGGTAAAATTAGAGGATGAACCATTTTTCAACGCCAATGTGATACTCCGTGAACTTCTGGTGACATCGCCCGCATATGCGCGTAGTGTAGAATTGGTGCTCGGGTACGTAGATAATCGACAAACGAAGTCACAAGGAGGCGAGCCTCTACCGGTTCTCGCCATCCGAAACAAACAACCAAAAGATATCATTCAAGTGCTGGCCAAAGCCGGTTTTGATTTGAATGCAGCAGACCCGAAAACACTGGAAACACCTCTCATGATTGCAGCTCAGCAAAACAATACTGAGCTGGTTGCTTATCTGCTGAAAGTGAGCGGCATTGATACTACCGCCCGCAACAGAAAGAACCAAACCGCGGCCGAGCTGACAACCAGTGCCTCATGCAAACGGGAATTTGAAAACTTTGCTAAGATTCATTCTGAGCAACAACAAAAAAACAAAAAAGATTTACTTAATCAATTGCTGACGCAAGACGATGATGAGCGCTTCTACCGATTGGTTCAATTCATCGCCAACAATGACAAAGAGGCTCTTGCCTACCTGCTGGAAAATGGCCTGCCCGTTAACATCAGAAACGAAGGATTAAAAGATTTTTTTTCTATCACTAATGAAAAAGTACAGGCAGAAGCGGCAGCACACATTCTGTTGAATAATTATCCTCAATACGTTAACACGATTAATGAGTTAAAACTGTTCAGCTTCGATGAGACATTGCTTTACCATGCAGTACTCCACGGAAATACTGAGATAGCTCAAATGCTGATAGATTACGGAGCGGATGTCAATGCCCACAGCAATTACGGCACAACACCTCTATTTGCAGCAGCATACAGCAACAACCCCGTAATGGTGGAAATGTTGCTGAAGGCCGGCGCTAAGCCCAGTCTGTACCAACCGATATATGTCGAAGCGTACCTTAATGCAGAAGAGGCATTCAAATCACGAAATATCAAGCAAATCAGTCTGGTTTTCCTGTCTCGTACATACGGCGCCAGCACAACAATCGCAAACATGGCAACAGCTGGCGATATACCGCCCGCAACAGCTCAACTGATTAAAAATGAGCTCAAGCCTCAGGCTCAAAACACCGCCCAAAACAAAGGGAAAGTAAAGCGAAAACGCAAGACAAATAACAATAAGATTCACAAAAACAATGACGACGACAGCTTGCTATCCAACACGGGGCTCTCTATCGGAGGCGGAATATTGTTGTTAGCAGCACTTTCATTTCTGATACGAACAAACAAAAAAACGCCGAAAGAACCTCAATCAACCATTACGGCTCCATCAAAATCGAATAAACTGTAACCTTATAGATTCAACATGATCTCCTCTGCAAACAACCAAGCCACCTCGGCAGTTTATTATTATTCACTAGACGCCGGTAACTCATGGGAAGGACCTTTCAGTGAAAACGAAATTAGAGAATTCCGTCAAGTTGGAATCATAGATGACCAGACTCTGATTCAAAAAGCTGAAACTGCCCAGGCCGATACAGTAACAGGCAATACAGCAATACCTGAAAACGACAAACTCCCATCACTGAAGAGTTTTTCCATTAAAACTTTCTTTTCGGAGGTGTTCAAACATCACCCCAAAGAAGAGATTATCTCCTGCTTTATGGGGGGCACCCGCGAAGGAACTCCGCCCTTATCCCAAGTAAGCACCGTCTTTCCAACGCCTTGGATATTTGCACGCATGATGGTATTCTGCATTATCCTTTATGTTGGCTTCAGCTGGGCACTAGGGCGCTTTGAAAATATAAATCTCGTCCCCGCACTGATATTCGTGGGAAATTTCGGCATACCGTTCTGCTGTTTTCTGTTATTTTACGAACTGAATGTAAGGCGGGATATACTGTTTTACGATGGCATGAAAGCGCTGGTAGGGGGCGGTTTGATATCCATCGTGGTTACGCTGTTACTGCATGAGAACAATCAGTTTCAATCCCCCATATGGGCCGGTCCCATAGAAGAGTTAGCCAAATTGCTGGCGGCCATCCTGATAGCAGGTTCACTACGGCGAGGTCACACCTTTACCGGCTTAGTCATAGGCGCAGCCGTGGGAAGCGGTTTTGCCGCGTTTGAAAGTGCCGGATATACTTTCGCGGAACTGCTCCGCCCTTTCCTTGCTCTTTTGGCTAAGGCGCAAGGTGCAGAAGTACCCGACTCAGCGTTCTATAATGCTCCGGATTATGTCATGCAATTACGAGCCGTTCTGTCACCATGCACCCACACTGTGTGGACAGCTATAACAGCTGGGGCTTATTGGATGTACAATTCAGAATATCAGCGTAAAGCCGCTGAATCAGAACATCACTCCATCATTAATCTTTCTGTTCTCATGGACATACGATTTATACGCATAGCACTTATTCCCATAGGATTGCACATGCTCTGGAATGGTATAGCTGCAGATTACGGCTTTTTTGGTTGGTTCGGGCTCGGATTTATCGCCTGGTTGGTAGCGCTCAAACTTGTCATGGCCGGAATTAAACAAATTGAATCAGAAAAAAATCATCTGTAATTTTATATGAAAAATATCTATATATTTGACTGTAGTAACGGCAAATTACGAGTCGCTCGCGCGAACTCCGTTATCGTGGGGAATGTTGAAGACGCCACGATTAACGTCAAAATGGAACCGGGTATAGCCGGTATCATTAAGACTCGGGGAGATCGCTGCACATTTTTTCCAAAAACACCATATGAATTCAGGGGGCAGATATCTCAATCATCCATCGAATTAGAAGAGAATTCTACCTATCTGCTCAGCAGCAACAGTGGCTTGTTCGTTGTTTTATACACCTCTCTCTCTCAACAGGAAATTCAAAACGAGTTCACGGCATACAACAATAATGCCTGGTATTGGTACAACAACGACCAAAATTGCTGGAACGGCCCCTATAGCATCCCGCAGCTGATGGGATTATCCGCAACACTCCCACCTTCGGTATGGGTAACCATGAGTGGAATGAATAACGATATGTGTACGTTATCCGCATTCTGCAAAATGGGGCAACTTCAATACCCTACAGTATCAGCAATACAGAATCCACTCCCCGCTACACCCCGTCCCGGTGTACCAAACGTGATGGAGGAAGCCACTAATGACATCTCCGACCCCGGCGACATCGATGAACATAATGGGGATTACCTCTGCCCTTCATGTTGGTTGCGCTTCGATGCCGGTGATATCATGAGCATTGCAAGCCACCCGGATTTGATGGGCGACCCGGTTCTGGGTCGTGATGTCATGCAGCGTTTCTACGCCACGCGCTTCAATTCGCGAGGGCAAGCGCTAGATTCCAGGGGGATGCCCTGCATGCACATGGCCTGTCCACACTGCCGCCACCAATTGCCACCCCGTTTTATGGAATCCGATATAAAGATTTTTTCCATTATCGGAGCGCCCTCCTCAGGGAAATCATACTATCTTGCCTCACTCATACACGAGATGGCATACAAATGTGCCTCAGAATTCCAATTGGCCTGGAGAGACGCCGACCCAGCCGGCAATTCACAGCTCAATGATGTCAGCAACCGCCTGTTCTCGGCTGCAACACCCGAACAGGCGTACCTCTCCAAAACAGATTTGGAAGGCGCTCTCTACGAAGAATTTTATCGCCACGGCCGCATGGTAAAACTACCTAAACCTTTCGTCTACAATATTTCCAAGTTAGGCAGCAAAAAACCGCCTCTCTCGCTGGTGTTCTACGACAACGCAGGTGAGCATTTTGAACCCGGGCGTAACAATGAAGATTCCCCGGGAGCCATGCATGTAGCCGTTGCTTCGGGGTTATTCTTCCTGTTTGATCCAACCACCAGCCCGGCATTCCGTAAAATCATATCCGGCACAGATGACCCGCAAATAAAGGGAAATACCGGGCAAATGGATCAGCAATCGGTCATTATGGCGGAAACGGAATCACGCATTGCCTCCATTCTCAACAACAGCTCAGATGAGACCCTTCATACCCCATTCGCCGTCATTATCGGCAAATCTGACCTGTGGGAATCCTACCTCGAAACCCCGGAAGGCGGAGGACGCCCCCTCCTGCCGGCTACGGCTGACGGCAAAATATTAACAGCCAATATCGATGCAAATTCAGCCCGATTGAGGGAACTGATGCTGAAATTACAGCCCGGTATCTGTACCACGGCCGAAATCATTTCGGACAATGTGCGTTACTTCGCTGTCTCGCAGCTGGGTTCTTCGCCCGTTACCTTTGAGGACCCCGCATACAAGGTCACTCGCATTGGCCCCGATCCGGCCAAAATCGCCCCCCGACACATGTGTATTCCCACATTGTGGGTACTCAGCCAGATAGCTCCTGATTACATTCCCTCCACCCGCTAAATACAATCATGCTTCAGCTCATTTACACCAGTGCCCCCCGATTACTCGAAGCGGGCAAAACGGGTTTCGGAACCATTGCTCGCTCTCGCCAGATACCCACGCCACTTGTTACCCACTTAGAACGCCTGAGTACTTTTGACAGAGAAGCGCAGGTAAACGCCCTCGAGTTCTACAGCGTTTTCCGCATGGGTCGCATGGCATGGCACATATTCTCCAAAGTCAGAGACTGCGGGGTAGATTATACCCAACGCACAAATCACCTGGCTCATCACTTTATTGTGATGGAAGACAGTGATGAAATGCAGCAACTGCTCAGCACCACACCGGCTAAGGTAATGCAAGCCCTGAGCAGTAGCTGGTGTAGCTCATGGCAAACATCCCCGGCCTGGTTACCGGATAACACACAGCCGCTTGTCATACACGATACCGGAGTCTCCAATATATGGCAGCACTTCACCGGCAATGACAACAATAAACACTGGTTAGCAGACCATCAGTTTGCAGATGGCGGCACCCTGTTACTGCCGGATATATGCTCAGAAACGCAAGCTCTGGCATTACTGCACGAGGCTTTACTGCAGAGAAATGACAACGGCTGGGGTCTGGGCTTTACAACAGCTGCTGTGTCAACTCTCAGCGCAAAAATCTGCCCTCTTGTTTGCATTCGCCATGCTCAACAAGTTGCCGGGATTCAACCACGCTCAGGCTATATCTGCATCAGCCTCGATTCTCAATTACAGCCCCCCGTCATCCCCATGGAGCCCATGGTTACGGAATGGGAAATCCCGTCAGCCCCGGTCGCTGAAGCTCCTGAGATTTCACCATCCACGCCTCGGTTCAGAGCACCGGAATCAACTTCGCAAATCCCCGTTGATTTTACACCGGTCACTCCCAGACGCAAGACGCCATCAAAGAAAAACAGGAATAAAGAAGATAACTCTCAGTACGGGTTAATCATCGGTATTCTGAGTGCCATCGTTGTCATTCTTCTTTATATCATGATTTCCGACTCCCCCGAACCGGTGACAAACAAACGCCCCAGCCCCAAACAGGTACAGAAATCGCCCCAAGCTGATGAAGCAGGTAAGGCTGCTCCCAAAGAGCCGAAAAATCCCCTCACAGAAGCCCCCCTCAGCAAAACGCATCCATCAGAACTTGTTGTCACCTTTCCGGAACCGCAACGGGGAGAAATTGTTTCTCAGCACCCTGCTCAAACGGAGCAAAAAAACGAAAAACCCGAAGAAACCACAATAAATGAGACTCATTCTTCCGCCACCACAGAACCGGATGTCTCATCTCAGTCCACTGTAACATCTGAAGAAGAATCTACCGAACCTATACAGCCCACACAGATAGAAATAAAGCCGAGAGAGACGTTCAAGGTCATCATTGATGTAGTTAAGTCTACTGTGACCGTAAGCATCAATATATCAAAAAGCGAAATTGCAGATGCGCTGAACTCAACAAGTAACTTCTATGTAGGCGACAACGAAGTCAAAGGCACTGAACCATACACCCACACAGAACAATCGTTGAAGTACAACATCCCCCGCGAATTACAAGATGCCTACGATAACAAATGTAAGGCTGAAGAAGAAAAAAAGAAGGCGGAAGCCGAATGGGTAAAAGAAAAAAAATACAAACCGGAGGTAGCAGAACCTAAGAAAAAAGGCTCTAAGAAAAAGTGTTATACGCGAGAAACTCTGGACAACGCCATAAAAGGCGCCGAGAAAGACAAGAAACTGCACAAGGAACTTGAGGAAATGAAGAAAAAAGCTGAACCTTGGTTTGTGCTGAGCGAAAAGGAAAAACAACTCAAAGAGGCAGAAAAAGAATTGGAAGCAGCCAAAAAAGATGCAGAACAACAGCTTGCCAAGCAATGCAAACTCTATGTAGAATTAGGGGAAAAACTCGGCATAACTCAACAAATCAAGTTCACCATACATATAGAAACCGGTAATTAACTGATTATATGTCGAACGCTAACACCGACTCTCTTTACAAACAGTTCCGTGCTGCAACCCTTAAACGGGATGAAGCAAAGGCAATTTCCATACTGCAACAGATAGTAGCTATTTCCCCAGGTGACCAGAAAGCCATAAAACTTTTGGCTGAAATGAAGGCCGCCCAGAAACAAAACCCGGCTCCTAATCAAAAAAAAGCTTCTCTTACCCGGGAACTGTATGGCAAATACCGCCAGGCATGTCTATCACACAACGATATTCGAGCATTTGAGATACTTGAAGAAATTGTACGGATTGACCCGGCAGATAACGATGCAGAACAACAAAAACAAAATCTGGGAAAACGCATTGCAGAAGAACTGGCTCCGACATTGGCAGAGGTCTTACAGAGTGGAGATATCGAACGCATATCCTCAGCTGTCGAAAAAATAAAGAAGTATGCGAGAGAGGAATATCTTCAGACCCTGCCTGATTACAGCGCAGCTGCCGCTATACACCGACAACATGTGCAAAAAGAAGTATTGGCTCACATCCACTCACAAATGGAAGAGCTGAAAAAATTATCAGACACGGAACAAAGACATCGAAAAGCATTAGCTATTGAAAAACATGCAGCAAACCATCTGGTTCCTATCCCACAAGAATATGTAACTATCATAGAGGATATTCACCACAAATGGGAACTCCATTGTGTGCATCTGGAGCAGCAAGAGCGATTCGAACAACTCTATGCTGAGTTTCTCACCCTGCAAGCTAAAATAAAGGATAAACAAGACCTGGCGGTCTGTAAGGAAAAACTTAGTAATTTGCGCGGCGAAATTCAACAACTCGATACCGTAGAAGAAGCAGAATTACTGGATAAGAAAATAGAAAAATATCAGACCAGAGTAAATAACATTATACAAGCCGGAATCAGAAAAGCCCGATTGATCAAGGTTGCCTCATACCTGACCATATCGATACTCGTGGCAGCTGGTGCCGCTGTAAGCTATGCCTACAGTACGGCAAACGTACGCTGTGGAGAATTTGCAGCAGCTCTTCAAAATCATAATACACAGGCCGCGCAAGTGCTGATGAAAAGGGCATATCCCATGGCGCACCTGTATAAACTGATAAGTGCCTCATATGCAGAGCTTCTTACAAGAACACAGAAATGGCTTAATGAATATAAATTGGCCTGCAATAAGGAAAAAGAATACAAAAATTGGCTTGAAAAAATATTGGTAACAGCACGGTACAACAAGCTGAAGAGCTTATTCATCATGTAGCAGAAGGGGAACTTGTATTTAAAGAACTGGAAAACAAGTTCAATCATGCCGTCCCCGATGACTTAAAGTTAAAACATCTGAAATTCAAGCATGAACTCAACGCCGGCCTGAAACAGAAAATTATTTCCGGCTTCGCAGCAGTTACCCCTGAAACATCCCTTGAAAAGCTGACAAAACTTTATGAGGAATATCTCAAACTGCTGACAATCGTTGAAATCAGTAAGGAGGAAGACCAACGCATTGTTCAGCTGGTTCACGAAAAAGCCCTGCTTATCCTTTCTCGCTATACGGACGACATTGACCGAGCACAAGAAGCCTTACAACTGTTCGATCGTTACAGTTCACGGCTGGAACTGCCCGGAGAAGTGAGACAAATCTTGGAACAACGACTGCAACATGCTCGCACGTTCGATAAATTACCGAGCCTGCTGGCAAATTGTTCTACGATATCAGACTACATTGAAATCCTGAAAAAATGTGAATACAAGTTGCAGGCGGTTCCACAAGCTATCAGTATAAACGAACTTACAGATATACAATCCAAGCTTCCGGAACTGGTGTTCCGTTACAAGCTGAAACAGTATACCAATCAAGAAGCTAACTTCAGCATGAACGATTGGCAGAGACGGTTGGCAGAATTGAGCAGAACTTATTCTTCCGGTGCCGGCTCTCTGTTCAGAGAATTCGACGAAGCTGAGTTCAACCGAATCATCGACCTGATGACGTTACCGGAAAAAGGCCCACAATGGTCTGATGACTATCAACAAGCTATTTCCAACGGCATGGTATATATAGGCAAAGTCCATAAAATACAAGACTACGCCTTTATTCGGCTTATTGACATGAACGGAAAACTGGGTAAAAGATTCCAGCTCGATGCCCCATTTGTTATCCACTCGTTGCGAATGTCTGATTTCCGTTCATCAACAGGGTTCAACAGAAGAACGCTCCAGCAGGGAAAAGTTTTACCCACCGATCTAATGCGCAATGTTGTCAATGCCACAGACCGGGAATACCCCGTCCTGATGAGGGCTTGGTTTTATTCCCTCGCTATTGACCTCCTCAACTGCGTAGATAGCAAGTACTCTGGTCTTATATTTTCCCCAACACTGCAAAACGATATCAAAAAATTTAGTAAACTCAAAGACAAAATCACTAACTACAGCTGGCTCAAGCCTCATTCGGAAAAGTCGGAAACAGAAATTTTGACGTATTTCAATCTCGTGAAAACACATAACTATGCTCATGAGATTATACAAAACATCAATTATATCAATGACTCAAAGTGCATTTTAGCCGGTTATATTAACTCAAGGGGGCATTTTGTCCCCATCGGCAGCAGACAGAAACACACACTACTGATTTACGAAAACGGTACTTTAGTGGAATACGCCAATAAATATCCCAAACCTTACACTCCGGTATTCGCTATACCCAAACGCTGAAAGTTCACCAACCACAGTTAAGTATTGTTATTTCTCAATCTCCCTGCTATTTCATCTTTACCCTTGACACGGCATGGCTTATCGGTTAGTCTACCCCGTAGACACACCCTTACGCCATGCCCAAGCATCGAGCGCACCAGCGCCAAACACCCGCATTCAGCCCACAGGTAAACTCAAGTGGGCAGAAACCGGAGCCGACTTTCGGCATGTGCTGTCTGGGCTGGTTTCTCATCGTGTGGCCGATAGCCGGTGCTATATGTGTGTCCACCCCGGCAGCCACTGTCATGCCGCAGCTGACCGGGTGGGATTACGTGGTATGGCTGTTACCGCTGGTGCTGACCGTAGGGCTGGCGATGCTGTGCAGCCTGATACCGGGTTACGCCGTAGCCTGGGGGTTGTGCGCACTGGGCGATTGGGCGGAGCGGCGAGGGCTGTCGCGGCGCGTGGTGTGGCCCCCGGTTGTGGTGCTGTGCGCTATGGCAGGAGCCTGGCAGCTGGGCTGTGTGCAGGGCTGCTGGCAGGAGCTGCAGCCATGGGGTGTGCGCGGGGTGTTCATGGTGCTGAGCTTGTTGCTGCTATGGGGTGTGCTGAGACTCAAGCGCGCCCTTATTCCCTCCGCTACAGTTGTGCGCTGTCTTTATGCCGGCATATTGGTGCTCAATCTGTTCCTGGGCGGTTCGCACCTGCTGCAAGAGCGCGAGATTACTGAGCGCTATGGCACCGGAGTGAGGGTTGAGCGTGCAGACTGGGGGAAAATCTGGGAATTCAGGGGGCCGGGTTTTAACCCGCTGTGTCCCACGGGAGACAATGACCTGATAACGTGGACAAACCCAAACCAGAATGCCGCCTACAACCACAGTATTCTGCACAACCTACTTGGTACACCCCCGCCCCCCGGCACAGAAATCCGCGGGCGTCTGGGCCATACCGACCGAGATTTACTCATCTTCACTCGCGTGCAGCCGGCGGAGGCTGAGCGCTGGCTTGCGGAGCAGTTCCCCGGCTGCGAATGGAGGGAAATGAACAAAAACACGGCGTTTCGCGTGCTGGAAAAAGAATATTGCCCGGCTCAATTTACCGCTTGTCGCTACACCCGCCTGCCGGATTCCGGTGGCGCCCGGCGCTACATCGTTCACGACCGCCTCAATAACGAGTGGATTTACCTGCGCATCGACTAGAGGCAGCCCTTTTCAGGCTTGACTTGAGGCGAGCGGCGCAGCATAATAAGCGCCGACTATGAAAAACGCCCTGATTACCCTCACCTGCCTGTTCGGGCTTGCCATCACAGCAATCGCAAGCGATGCTCTGCATTTCATCATCGAGCCGGGTGCCTCGCTGCAGCGCCGCAATGTCCCCTACCCCGCCCCGACCGAAGAAATACTGGCCGAGGCCGAGCAACAGGCTGAGCAAGCCGAAAATCGGGCTCAACAGGGTATGGCTGATCGGGATACCGCCTACCGTGCCCGGCTGGCACTGCTGCGCCTGCAACTGGCAGCCGAGAGCGCAACAGAGAAAGACCGCCTGGTCACCTACAGCAGCATAAGCAAAGTAGCCGCCGAGCGCGCGCAGCTCATCAAGGCGCGCCACCATCAGGGCATGGCAACCGCCGCCGATATGCTTACCTCCAAAGCTCAGGCCGCCTGGGCACGCGCCATGCTCGATTTCAGCGCCAACCCCGAGGGCTACGAAAACAATCTGCAAATCGCCCACAATTCTCTGACGGAACTGGTGAAGGAATGCGAAAATGCCTACCGCCGGGGGCTGGTCGGGCACGAGGGCAAATTGCTGGCAGAGATTGCTCTGGGTGAGGTGGAAGTGCTGCAGCTCTACTGGAAGAAAAACCGCCGCGCCGCCGCCAAACGCACACAAGAGCTCTACAATAAACTGATAAAACTCTGCGAGGCGCGCACAAAAGCCGCCGGAACAGCCTCTGCCGTCGCACAAACCGCCCGGGCACGCATAGCCGCTGCCACCTATGCCCGCGAATGCGCCCTGCACCTCTACCGTGACCCCGCAGCCGCCCGCCGCGCTCAGAAACAGCTCTGCAACGCCCTCGGCGCCCTACAGAAACACTACACCCACAATTACGAAAGCGGGCTTTGCACCATCGCTGAGCTCAATGCTATATCCGCCCGACTCGCGGCCGAATGGCAAAGGCTGGAAAAGATGTGAATCGCCTCTTTTTCGCTTGCCCGCGTCTGAATATATGATATAGTTTAGCAAGAAAGACGCAGAGTTTATGTCAATGGGAAATATGGAATTTCACGGTAACAGTCTGCCGCAGGGCACCAGACTGAGAAGCTACCGAATTATCCGCAAGCTCGGGCAAGGCGGGTTCGGCATCACCTATCTCGCACACGATGAGGAGAAGAACTGTGCGGTTGTCATCAAGGAAAACATGCCCAGCTATATCGCCTGCCGCCACAGCACCAGCCTGCAGGTAGGGCCGACCGGCGCAGGTGCGTACGAAGCGGAGTACAGGGATACACTGGAGCGCTTCATCCGTGAGGCGAACCTGCTCTCCCAACTCTTCCACCCCCATATTGTGCCGGTGCGAGCAGCTTTCCGCGAGCTGGGAACAGCCTATTATGTGATGCCCTATATCGAAGGCAATGAACTTCACAAGGCGGCCCCCGCATATCATCAGATAAATGAAAAATGGCTGCGACCCGTGCTCTACAACATACTCAAAGCACTGGCCTACCTGCACAAGAAAGGGCTGCTGCACCGCGACCTCAAGCCGCAGAATATCCTGCTGTGCGAAGACAACACGCCCGTGCTCATCGATTTCGGTACAGCTCGCGCCGTGGGTACCGGCGCTACCACCCAGATGACCCAAATCGGGACAATGGGTTATTCGCCGGCGGAGCAATTCACCGCGCAAGGTAAGCTGGGCGCATGGAGCGACATGTACGCGCTGGGGGCTACCTGTTACCACCTGATAACGGGGGCGTGCCCGCCGGATTATGTCGCGCGCATGCTGACACCGGAGAGTTGTCCGCCCCTGGCCGGGCGCCCTGAGTTGAACGGGCGTTTTTCACCTCAGTTCCTCAGCTGCATCGACAAGGCATTCGCCATGAAACCGGAGGCTCGCTGGCAAACAGCCAAAGACTGGCTCGATGTGCTGGACGGAGCACAGGCTCACGCGGCTCATAGCACCCCGGCAAGTGCGCCCCCCGCTGCGCCCCACACAGCAAGTTCCGCCCCCGGCAATTATTACAACCAAGGCTCCCAATATATAGAACTCGGCCAATACCGCCAGGGATTCGAAGCCTACCTGGCCGGCCACAACAACGGGGATGTGAACTGCACCGCTCAGCTGGCAGAATGTTATCGCAATGGCTTGGGTATTTTCATCGATAACCAAGAGTTTATGAGATTGGCCCGCGATTTGGAATCGCGCAATTGCCCGCTCAGCAATGTGCTGCTGGCAGTGGCCTTTGCCGATGGTCTGGGCTGCTGCGTGGATTTCAATCGAGCGGAGTCCTACGCCCGGCGCTGGATTGCAGAGTCAGCCGCCCCCATGCCGGGTATAAACGAACACTGCCGACTCTTCCTGCGAGCTAATTGTCTCCTCGGCAGCGGACTGGATACCCGCTGGAAAGACCAACAGGCAGCCGGAAGTCAGGAACTTCCGCCCATCAACCTTTTCCACGCCCAACGCGAATATGCTGATTCACCGGTGTGCCCCACTCCTTATACCTTGAAAACACTGGACTGGATAGAACGGGCAGGCCAAAATGAGATTCCGCCCATCCAACTCAAAGAGGGTGTGCGCCGAGAAATGAATAACGGATTTGTGATGGCGTCATCCGCGTTGGCCATGCTGGAACTGAACAGAAACCCCATAGAGGCGAAACGCCTGCTGACCATAGCAGCGGAGCAGTGGCGCGTGCCCCCCGTTCAGACCTTGCTGCTCAATCTGTGCGAAGACGACAGCGAGATTTCCGCCCTGTTGGAGCAACTCAATCTTTCCATGCAGTATGGCCCCTCGCATCTCATGTCCGACAGCCTGCCGGCCTGCCGACTCACCCTGTCAAAACCGCGCATCGCCGGTATTTTCGAGGCGTACAACCAAAACGTAGCCGCTCGACTGATTGATAATAATCAAATGCAGCAAACCGTCAGAATCCTGACAGCCCCCACACTCACCATCTCCAATGTATCCTCCGCGACGCTCTATAACCTGAGCTTGCGAATAGTCGTGCCCGGCTACGGAGAAATGACGTTCGCCATCAACGAAGAAATACTCAGTGGGCATGCGCTGGATGTAGAACTGAGCGATTACGATATCGACTGGCGCCCGGAAATCCGACTGGAACTCCAGAGCAATGGGTACACGATTGCCCAACTCGCCCCTGAGACCGTATGGAATGAACTCACCCCCGCACCGCCCATGCTGCTTACCTATTGGGAGAAAGGGTTCTTCGGCAGTCTCATCCTGTGCGTACGCTCACTTTCCGGCACTCTCACCAACGTGCAGCTGCACAAGCAAGGCGGTGTTACCAGCACCCCCGTCACCATCACCGAAGACGGAGAGCCCGCTAAGATAGGGTGGATGGAGATGAGCGATTCAAATGCTCCCGAAATCGACCACAACTACGCCATCACCTGCGACGAGGCTGACCCCGTTCTCGTCATTCCCCGCTCGGGTGAAAATGAATCGAGCTGCGCCTTCGCCCAAATAGCAAAGTGGACGGGAGCCGTAGCTCTCGGCGTGCTGGCCGGGTCATAATCACAAACGCTCAAAGTCAACAGCCCCTGCGGTTCTCCGCGGGGGAAGCTCTATATTAAAAAAGCCCTGCCATTGGCAGGGCTGCGTTTTTCAGATCAGGCACCCAGCTCGGTGCGAATAATTTCGCGCACGGCGGACTGTATTTCGTCTATCGTGCCATCGGCCTCTATACGGAACAGCCAGGGCATTTCCATGGCCGAGTAAATATCGGCACAGGCCTGCAGGAAGGGTTCGTTCTCGAAGGCGTCTTTCCCGTTGCCGCGGGCGTTCATACGCTCCATGGCCAATTCGACGGGGATATCGAGCCAGAAGGCCACATCGGGTATGGTGGCGAATTCTTCATTCATCTCGCGTATGCGCTCCACATTCACGCCGGTGGCTCCCTGATAGGCCATCATCGACAGGTAGTAGCGGTCCAGCAGCACCCAGGCGCCGCGAGCCAGCGCAGGCTCAATCAGCTCGCGCACATGCTCTCGCCTATCCTGCAGCAGGCAGTTGATTTCCTCATCTATACCCAGTCGCTGACCGCTCAGGGCAGCATTCCTCACTTTCATTCCCCATTCGCCGCGGGTCGGTTCGTAATCAGTTATCACTTCTTTTCCCTGCGCACGCAGGTAGTCGGCCAACAGCTTAATCTGGGTAGACTTGCCCGTGCCGTCTATACCTTCAAAGACGACCAGGCAGCCCCTTAGGTGAGGTGAATCAGGTTCCATAGCAGGCATGAGCCTAGCACACGTGCGCCTGCCGTTCAAGCCTAAAAATCAATTTTTTCGATTCTTTCGCTCCTATACGCGAAAAGACGCACCCGAGGGGGTGCGTCTTTTCAGAAAATTTCCCAGACGGAGCAGATTTAAGCCTCTACAGCGGGGGTTACAGCGGCGGCGGGAATTTCTTCCTTGTTGGTGAAGCGCCACTTTACCTTGTTGCGCTTGCCGGCGGAGCGAGCCTTACGGCGCTTCTCGTCCATGGGGCTCTCGAAAGCGCGGCGACGGCGCATCTCTTCGAGGATACCCTCGGTGTCCAGCTTGGTCTTCAGGCGCTTAAGAGCGCGGTCGATCGGTTCTCCTTTACGTACGATAACGGAACGCATGATATCTGTTGTTGTTGTTGATAATTGTCCGGGAACGGGCAGGCAGCATACAGCATTCTGCCCGCGCTGTCAAGTTTTTTATCGTCCTTTTGCAATTTTTTTTGACATTTTGGCCTCACGCGCACGCGCGATGGGGGGCACGAATCCATTTTCGGTCAGTTGCATGGGGCGCGGGAGCGAAGGGGTCACAGCACGGTATACCCCTGCTCCGTGATGGTGCGGCGTATGATTTCAAGCGGGACATCGCCGGTGGTGGTAACGGTGACGGTTTTCGACTTGTGGTCAGCCCGGCAGGCAGAGATACCGGGGATGGCGAGCAATGCACGGGTGACATGAGCCTCGCAATGGGGGCACATCATGCCGTCTACGGGAATGGTGATGGTGTTCATAAGCGGTGGTGGGGTGGGGGTAAATCGGCGCAGGCGCAGGGCATTGGTCACAACGCAGAGACTGCTCAGCCCCATGGCGGCAGCAGCCACAGCCGGGTGGAGCAACAGGCCCGTGAGGGGGTAAAGGGCCCCGGCCGCCAGAGGTATGGCCAGACAGTTATAAAGCAACGCCAGAAAGAGATTAAGGCGTATATTGCCCAGCACGGCACGGCTGAGCCGCAGGGTATCAACAGCCGCCATCAGGTTGCTGCGCACCAGTATAACCCCGGCGCTTTCGATGGCGATGTCGGTCCCGGCCCCGATGGCTATGCCGACATCGGCTCGGGTGAGAGCGGGAGCATCGTTTATGCCGTCACCTATCATGGCCACACGCTCCCCGGCAGCCTGCAGGCGGCGCACGAGGGCCGCTTTGTCTTGCGGCAGCGCTTGGGCGTGCACCTCATCCACCCCGGCCTGCCGGGCAATGGCGGCTGCAGTGCGCGAGGTATCGCCGGTCACCATGAGCACACGCAGCCCCATGGCTTTGAGCGCAGCAATGGCGGCGGGAGCCTCGGGCTTGAGCGGATCGGCCACCGCCAGGGTACCGATAAAGTCAGAACCACGGGCAAAGAAAAGCGGTGTTTTACCGGCACCGGTGAGAACATCTGCGGAGGGTGTAGCTATTCCTCGCTCGCTCAAAAAGGGGGCATTGCCGGCGCAGCAAGGGATTGCCGCCACGGTGGCGGAGATACCACAGCCGGGGTGATAGGTGAGGTCGGTAAGAGGTTCCGGGCGGCAGTTGGCGGTAGCCTGCTGCACAGCTGAGGCCAGCGGGTGGTTGCTGTGGTGCTCAAGAGTGGCGGCGAGTTGCAGCAGCTCCTCGCGGCTGTGGTCGGGGGCGGGCAGCACATCGGTCACGGTGGGGTGACCGCTGGTGATGGTGCCAGTCTTGTCGAGCAGCACGACCGTGGCACGGTGGGCGTTTTCAAGTGCAGCGCCGTTGCGGAAAAGTATACCGCACTCAGCCCCCCGCCCTGTTCCCACCATGATGGCGACCGGTGTGGCCAGACCGAGGGCGCAGGGACAGCTGATAACCAGTACCGCAATCGCGCATGAAAGCGCAAAGCCCACACCGGCTCCGGCCAACAGCCAGCCACCAAAGGTACAGCAGGCAATCCCCACCACAATCGGCACGAATACCCCCGACAGACGGTCAGCCAGGCGCGAGATGGGGGCCTTGGTCGCGGCGGCCTCGCCAACCAGGGCGATAACACCTGCCAGGGCGCTGTCGGCTGCGCTTTTGTCGGTGCGCACGTGCAGGGCGCCATTGCCATTCACCGTACCGGCATACACGCAGTCGCCGGGCGATTTTTCCACCGGCAGGCTTTCGCCGGTCAGGGCGGACTCATCAGCGGCGGAGGAGCCGGCCGTCACCGTGCCATCCACCGGCAGGCGCTCCCCCGGGCGCACCAGCACGATTTCCCCAACCAGAACAGCCGCCGCCGGTACCGCGACCTGCTCTCCGCTGCGCAACACGGTAGCCATGCGCGGCAAGAGGGAAATCAGCTTGGACAGAGCCGCCCCGGTGCGGCCGGTGGCGCGGCTCTCCAGCCACTTGCCCAGGGTAATGAGGGTCACAATCATTGCCGCGCTTTCAAAATAATATACCCCTCGGTGGTGAAAATAAAAATTGGCCAGTCCATCAAGCATGGCAGCCCCGGCTCCCAGGGCTACCAGGGTGTCCATATTTGCGCTGCCTTTCAGTACCCCACGCAGACCACTGACAAAAAACCGGCGGTTAAGCCACAGCACCGCCAGCGCCAACAGCAACTGCCCCACAGCTGCCCCCATGCCGTGCCACAAGTGGTGCATGACCATGAGCGGCAGCAACAAACAGAGCGACAGCAGAAAACGACGCCGCATGGCAGCAGATTCCGGGCGCTCGGCGACAGGCTGCGCACGGCCTGCCGTGGCACCGTAGCCGGCAGCCTCGACCGCAGAGATGATGTCACCGGCGCTCAGGTTTTCCGCACAAGTCACACGCATGCTGCCCGCCAGCAGGTTCACTTGCGCGCTCTGCACCCCCGGCAGAGCAGCCACTACCCGCTCTACCCGTGCGGAACAAGCCGAGCAGCTCATGCCGGTTACCTTAAAGTGCTCCTCTCGCATACCTAGCGTTAATTCCCTTTTATTGTACGGTTTTCCGCGAGTTAGAAAAGGCTCATTTTTGTCATGAGGTTAGAAGGCAAGCACAGAAAAGCGGCAGCCTTCATACAAGGCTGCCGCTGTATAGAAAAAGTTGATGAAGCGAGAATCAGAAGCTGAGCCCCAGACCGGCGCGGAAGCCGTAACCACTGGTGTTGCTGAGGTCGCCTGTTATAGCTGTGGTACCCCAATACATGACAGAGCCATAGAGGTAGACATTATCGCAGCAATTGACACGCACACCGGTTTCGATAGTGTAGGTTACTCCGGAAGCATCATCTTCCCACTCAGAAACGACTTCCGGCTTATGGCCGTATTTATCGTATGTGTCTTTCCAAACCTCAGAAGCCTTTGTGCTGCCGAAGCCGAAATTGGCTCCCATATACCAGCCAACACTATCAGTGATGTTTACTGTGTAGCGAATACCGGGGGCAATGGACCAGTGAGTAAGCTCAAGGTCATAAACGTCATGTTCAACGCGAAGCGACTTGTCATCGGAAGCCCAACTGAAACGCAGATTGACGGACCAGTTTTCGTTGATGTTGTAAACACCTGCGACATCGAAGCCGGCGAGAACCATATCCGTACCCAGGTCATCTTCATCAGGAATGATGCAGGTACCACCGATTTCAATACCGAAAGGGGAAAGGACAGGCTTGCAGGGGGACAAATCCTGAGCATCATAAGAGTAAGAATTGGCAGGCGGCAAATCCCGGGTATAGTCCGTGGTGGGCAGGTAATACGGGGCTGCAGAGGCAGCGCCGGCAGCGATAGCAAGTGTGATAATGAGAGATTTCTTCATAACGGTAACATCATAACAATGAAATAGCAAAAAACAATAAAAATCATTGTCATTCCACTCTGCTGAAGCAGAGCGGCCTGTTGAGAGTCCCCTATCGGCAGGAAGGATGTTAATGCAGCAGGGTCCTCATGGTCTGCATCTTAGCGGCGGTTTCCTGCCACTCGCTTTCTTCGTCCGAATCCGGCATCAATCCACCGCCAGCATACAGGCGGCAACAACCCGGGAATATCTGCATGCAGCGCAGCGAAACATAGAGCTGTATGGAGCCACCACCCGTGGGACCTAAGTAACCGGCGTAGCAGGAACGCTCAATATCCGGGTATGTGAGCAGCAGTTCACGAGCCGCAGCTACAGGCGAACCGCATACCGCCGGCGTGGGCGGCAGTTGGTCCAACAGGAGCAGCAGGCGCCCCGGCGGCATTCGCAGGTGAAACCGGGTGCAGAGGTGCTCGATATTGCCGGCTCGCAGGTTCTCGGGCTCGCTTTCGCTGATTTCGTCGGCCAGGGGGGTGAGTACCTCGCGCATGAACTCGGTCACCAGAGCCTGTTCGCGGCGGTTCTTGGGGTCCCACGGCAAGCGGCAGGGCATGCGGGTACCGGCCAGCGCCATGGTATGCCAGTCCCACCCCTGCCCGGTAATAAGTTGCTCAGGGGTGCAGAAAAGCCAGGTACCGTGCCGGGGGGTGTGAACCAGCGCCTTGAATGCCGCCGGCTGGGCCTCGCAGGCTTGCCGAAATGCACGCCCCGGGGAAAAATCGGGAGTAACGGCTTCATCCGCCGTGCGAGCCAGCACGATTTTGCGCACCTGACCACTGTGAATGAAGCCGGTATAGAGTTTGAAGAAGCCGGCATATTGCTCGCGTGTGGTGGCCGCCTGTGTGGGGACGTGTTCGAGCTCGGGCCAGTTGTCAACCGTGGCGGGTGGCTCTGCCAGCTCGGCCGGTATAAAGAGTTGCTCACCGGTGAAGGTGGCAAGAATAAATCCGGTACAGAAGATGAAATCTTCTTCCGTGCGACCATCCGCCGCCATGCAGAAGTGCGGTTCATCTTCACCGGGCAGGGCATAGAGGGCGAAGGCACAGTGCCGCCGACACAGCGCATCCACTTTCTCCGTTTCCCTCATCTGCATGACCACAGTCTAGCATAAGCTGAGCTTTTTGGCAAATGAAATGGAACACAGAAATGCAGAATGGCATTTTTGCGGAAACGCGGGGTCACGGAGAATACGGTAATTTCGGGGCCAATGGGATGCCCGTGCGCGCTTTTTTTAGCGCTGAGGAGCGCTTCTGCTTGCCAGTGACGTGCAGATATGTTAATATAAAAAGCATGAAACTATTCATGATAGCCGGTGAAAAGAGTGGCGACAAACAAGGCGCGCTGCTCATACAGGAACTGCTGCGCCGCAACCCCGACATCGAAATCGTGGGGCTGGGCGGTAGCCGCATGCATGCCCTCGCCCCGGGGGTGGAAGACTGGGCTGAGCAGGCAGCCGTCATCGGTATCGTCGAGGTGCTGAAACATGCACGCTTTTTCATGACCCGGCTCAATGACATGGCCGCCCGTATTGCTGCGGAGCAGCCGGAAGGCCTCATCCTCATCGATTACCCGGGCTTCAACCAGCGCCTGGCCGAACGGGTACACAAGAGCTCGCCCAACACCAAAATCGCCTGGTTTATTGCGCCGATGGTGTGGGCCTGGCACAAGAGCCGTGTGCCTAAGCTTGCCCGTGTGCTGGACTTGATGATGTGTACGTTCCCCTTCGAAAAACCGTTGTTTGAAACCGCCGGGCTGCGCACGGAGTTCGTAGGCCACCCGCTGGTGGATGACATTCTGGAGCAACGCCGACCGGACATACGGGAGAAAGGGCTTATCGGCCTGTTCCCCGGTAGCCGCATGCGCGAGATTGAGCGCCATTTCCCGGTGTTCCTGGATTTGGTGAAAAAACTGCGCACCGTACACCCCGAGTGGAGATTTGAAACCTCCGCCAGTTCTGAAAAACTGGCAAATGTCATGCGCAACATGGCCCGCAAAGCCGGGGTACCGGCCGAGCTCATCAACATCTGCCCCGGCAGTTACCATGGGCTGATGGACAGAGCAGAGGCCGCACTGGTAACCTCCGGCACAGCTACGCTTGAAGCCGCCCTGCATGAGCTGCCCTTCGCCCTGGTATACAAAGTGGCCTGGGGCACCTACATGATAGGCCGTATGATACTGACCATAAAATACATCGGCATGGTGAACATTCTCATCGATAAACCGGTGACCAAGGAACTCATACAGCAGGATTTCAATGTCGACAACTGCATAGCCGAGCTGGAGAAACTCACCACCCCCGAAACCCGCGCTCAGGTGCTGGCCGGCATGAAGGAATCCATGGACCGCCTGGGGCATGGCGGAGCCGCAGCCAAGGCAGCAGAGGCCGTACTGTCTCTTTTCAACTGATTACCAACATTTTATTATAATGTCCCGCGATTGTGCCACGGCAACCGCGGGGCATTCTTTTTACCTTACAGCCTAATTTTTATATAGTTAGGTTGATAATAGGCGTTATATCTGGCATGCTATGTGCAGCTCGCGGGAGCCCAACTACCTTCCGCCGACTCACACTCAACCACAGCAACATAGCCATGACACAGCGAAATATCACCCGGTACACATACGAGACGACCTCCTTCCAGGGCTGGCGCCTGAGTATATGCCGTAAATGGAACCAATTCACCAAGTATTTCTCGGACCGCCAGTACGGTAGTGAGGAGGCCGCCTTCAAAGCAGCCATCGAAATGCGAGATCGGATTTTCGATGCGCTGCGCCAAACCCCGGATGACCCACGCGGCGTCTTCGAACGCTTTAAAAACGGCATAGAAGAACCGGTCACCGAGCAGGTGCCGGAAAAATAAGTTCTTTCTCCCCCCCCCCCTTCAGCTCACTTGCCTATATCACAGCCCCTGCAGACTACCCGGTCTGCAGGGGCTGTTGCCACATGGGTCTATTTCCGATCAACGCCCATGAAAATCAAACTCCACCGTAAGCGACAGCAGGCGGAAATCGAGCGCACCGTTTACTCGCAGGGCGAACCCCTGCCCCACGCCCGGTTCCGGCAACTGCGACACGCGAATATCGCCGCTGTGCGGGTAGGTGCGCGCCTCGCGCGCGGGGTCATAGTGTTCCCACTGCTCCGCGAGGGTTCCCTTGTAATCGAACGCGGGGTCACTGTCCAGCACGCGCAAACGCACGCGGCCCTCTTGCCGCACCGTGTTGTAACTGCGCATATTTTCCAGCGCCATGGTTTGCAGCTCAGAGCAGAACCCCGCGCCACAGGTATAAGTGGTGCCGGGTACAAAATCGGGTATGGTAAAGGAGCCCCCGGGGCCAAAGGTCACCGCACGCGCCGCTGTCGGGTTCCCCGCCGGGCAAACAAAACCGCTCAACCCGGCCAGATGCTCCCCGGCACTCGCAGCTGCTGTACTGAACGCAGCGCTCACACAGCCATCCGCAAACACCGGGGTATCGCACATACGCTCAATGGTGCAACAACCGGAGCTTTCATTGCGCACCATGAGCCATACCTCATCCTCACCGCCGAGGCGCGAAGGCAAGGTAGCCAGGTTCAGCACCTGCCTGCCCTGCAAGGCAATACGCTGCCAAGCCGTTACCTGTTGCTCGGTATTGGTGGTCAGAACAGCCAGCGTACCATCGCGCATAAGAACCCACAAGCGCGTATCAGTACCACGCTGCACGGCATATACCCTTACCCCGGCTGTAAACAGGTGCTCAGAAAGCAGGCTGGTATCTGTCGAGGTGAAACCATCTGCCGTGAGTTTATAGGATATCTCGCGCATGCGTTTACCGCCACGCTGAACATAAAACACCGTGTTTTCGACCCCTTGTGCGGGCATGATTTCACTACCGACCGATGACTGCCGGGCGAAGGCTGCATTCGACGGGGTCATGGTACCGCCGTCGGCAGCACCCAGGGTCCACTCGCTCTCCGTGGTGCCGACCAGCAGACTACGGGTCGGGCATACCCAGCATATGCGGCTCTGGTTGTCTGTTGCCAGTGTAAGGTGAAGGGCCGAATCATCCGCCGAACTTACCTGAAAGTTGGCAAAGTCATTCACACCGCTGGCAATCAGTGTGGTGGGCATACCCGGGAACCCACCGAACCACAGGCGCCCCTGGTGCAACCCACTGAATGAGGGGTAACCATTTCGTGCACCATAAGCACCGAAACTCCATTTACGCGTAAAAAAAGAGCGGCAGGGGTCCTCATAAGGCGTCAGGGATTCAGCCCGTGCCTGAGTGGGTGATATATACTCGCGTATGATGAATTTGTGCTCCCTCACTCCGCCCAGTATATTGAAATACACATTCGGCCCCAGGGTCAAATTCGTGGCTGAGCTACGGCACACCAACATCATGCGGCAGGGGTAATCCTCCGAACCGGAAATGGCGTAGTTCTTGCGCTCGGAGTAGGCATTCTGCTCAAAAGTGCGAATGCGGGTCCAGTGCCAATGGCGAAAATCAGGATCTACGGTCGAGTTGTCATAGCTGCGCCAGAGTTCCCAGACGGCATTCCACTCGCCGTTGGTGCGAATTTCCCAATCGCCACAGACCTCATAGGGTTTCATCTCATGTAATCGCATGGCACCCGGGAAAAAGTACTCAGGATATTGAGAGGCAGAGGGCAAACCATTATAATACTCAGGCTTGTAGGGTCTGATAACGGTATAGAAACTGTACATTTTGGAGGCCGCTTCGTATTCCGTCCATACATAGTCATTGTTCACTTCGTTGACAATAAGAGCCGGCAACTCCTTTGAATCAATGTTGAACGATCTGTTCTGAAACAGCGTGCGGGACGGCGTTTCGGCCTCGGCAACCACAATCTCACGGTCAACCATATCGGGGGTGAAACGATGTGAGTCGCCATGCAGAGTCAGCAGCGCGCCTTTTCCGCGATTTTCCGACTTCACCCCCAGACCGTTGGCCTGCTGCTGATAGGTTTCACGCGGGAACGGTGACGGGGCATAGGGCTCACAACGCCAGTCGTTGTCGGCATATCGGCTGAGCACCAGCGGCTCGCGATACACACTCGTGATATACACCACATCGTTCACCTGCGTGCAATGCAGGGCCTGCACTTCAGCCGCAGAGTTCCAAGGGGCGTCCAGCTCATACAACGTGCCGTCATCCCGCAGCACCGGTTGCCCATTGCGATACACGCGCATGCCGCCCGGATACAACTCAAGCATGAGTGAGTCACTTTCCGAAAAGCAAAAGGGAATCAGTCGCCCCTCCCCGGCAGTCTGGGTCGCCGCGACAGCTACCAGTTCCGTGCCACTGCGCCGCCGCAAGCCGCCGTAGGGTTGAACCAGAAAGTTCTGCAGCAGAGCAGCCCCGCGCTGGTATGCCTGCAAATCAAAACGAGTGGCAAGCCAAGGGCTGAGCTCACCTGCCGTAAAGCCAAGTACAAATGGTGAATCTTGCATAGACCTGTCTTTTTAGCACAGTTTGAGCTAAAAAGACAGGTAAAAAAGGGCTTCGCGGCGAGATGTCATCGACCAGCCGGGGGCGGGAAGAGCTGCAGAGTCTCGCTATCGCCCGCCGCTATATCACGCGCCGAGCGATGCACCCTGCGCCCAACATAATCAGGGTCGGCCCCCAGTTGCAGCAGCAGGCGCACCTCATGGCGCATCTGCTCTGCCACGGCTTTGCAGAGAGCTTGGTTGAGTTCCTCTCGCACGCTCTCGCCGATCCTGCAACCCAGCTGCTGTAAGGCTGCTACATTCTCCTCGCGCCCATGCAGGGCGGCGAGGATGAGTAACCCGCCATCCGGCGGCAAAACGGCCCCGCCCTCTACCAACTGACGAATGAGCTCCGGCCCGGCCTCTACTACGGCGGTAAAGAGCCAATCGGCCCCATAACGCTGTACCTGAGCCCCCTTGGCAATCAACTGCGGCACCACCGCTACGCGGTTGTAAAGCACAGCGCAGGTCATGGCAAAGTTGATATCAGGACTGCGGCGGGCTATCAAGCCGGCATGCGGCTTGCCGCTCACCAGCGACCACTCGGCAGCACGACCGGGGTGCACCCCGCGACTGAGCAGAAAATCCACTACTTCGTGGTGACCATAAAGGGCAGCCTTTTCCATAGCGGCGGTAGCATGTTTCGCCCCGGCAAAGAGCAACAAGCGCACGCAATCCGTATGCCCGGCCGCTGCGGCGTAGATGATAGGGGTACGCTCACGCACATCCCCAGCCTCTATATCACAGCGGCTCAGCAGCGCGCGCACGCAATCAGTCTTGCCCAGAGCGGCGGCCAGCGTGAGAGCATTCCCCCCACAGTTCAGCCCCCGCCCGAGGTAGTGCTCTTCATCCGGCCCGGCCATGGGGGTGGGAATTCTGCCCGGCACCATGCGGTTCATGATATGGAACCCACCGGGCAGAGCGGCCGGGTCCCCCTGCTCTATAGCCGCCACGATTTCGGGGGAAAGGTAGCGCTCCTCCTCTCGCCGGGGTTCCGGCGGCAACACCCGCGCCCCGGCCTGCACAAGCATGGGGAAGGCGCAGTTTTCCTGATGATAATACGCTATCTCGCAGCGCGAGGCATCGGCCCCGGCATCGAGCAATTGCTGTACCACCTTGTGATTACCGGAGAGAGCGGCCTTTTCCAGAGCCCACATGCCGCGATACTCCACATTCGGCTCAGCCCCCGAGGCCAGCAGCAGTGCAACTGTACCGGCGGCATCAGGCACCGTGGTGGTGAGCGAATCCATCGCCATTATCAGCGCGGGGATTCCGTCGACATCGCGGGCATTCGGGCTCACGCCCTCAGCCAGCAATCGAGCGACCGTCTCTTTGTCGCTGCGACCGACGGCATGCAGTAGTTGCAATTCACGCGAAGCCTGCAAACCATGCCGGCTCAGACAATCAGTGATAGCCGTGCCGTTCCACTTCATACTGAGAGCAAGTTCCAAGGCATGGTACCCGGCGGCATTCCTCACCTGCATATCAGCCCCGGCCGCGGCAAAAAGGTCGATGATGGCGGGAACATCCCGGGTCGGGTAACCCTCCCCCACGCGCTCGATACCGGGTAGAGCCAGCAGCGGAGTACAGCCCTTGTCATCTCGGGCATTCACATCAGCCCCGGCCGCCAACAGCTGCTTGGCTACCTCAGCCCCCTGAACGTAGAACAGCGGGGTTCTGCCCTGATGGTCGCGGGCATGTACATCGGCCCCGGCTGCCAACAGGTCGCGGCAGATTTCAGGCTTGCGCACATGGTGCAAGGGTGTGGACCCATCAGCATAGCGCTCATTCACATCCGCCCCGTGCTCCAGCAACAGGCGCAGATTCGCCGGGCGATACAATGCATGGCGCAGGTAACCATGCGGCTCAAATCCCATGGCAAGCAGCAGGCGCAGCGGCTCTGTCGACCCGGAATACGCAGCCGGGAACATGACAGAGCGGCCCTGATCATCCGTAATCCCGGGGTCTGCACCAGCGGCCAGCAGGCGGCGCATGGCATCCACATTGCCTGCGGCGGCGGCATTGCTGAACAGGGGACGGAACCCGTGCTGCAGCACATCGATACCATAAAAACCGGGGGTATGAGTAAAGAGGTCGGGGCACTGTTTGTGATAGCAGGGCAGATAATGTGAAACCTGCCCGCGAACGTAGTATTCGAGCACCAACTGACTGCGTAAATCCCCCATCTTCTCGGCCAATCGCTGCAACGTGCTGCCATCTGTCGACATACGCTTGCCGTCTGCCCCCTTTTCAAGAAGATAGGCCACCATAGCCGAGCCTTTACGGTGGCGCAGTGCCAACTCGATGAGTCCTTCGCCCTCGGCCGGCTCACCAATCGGCAGCAAATCCAGCACATCAAGGCTGCCGCTCAGCACCCCGGCTCGATACAGCGCAAGCCCCTGCACCGACTGTGCTTGGGGAAGTTCCGCGCCCTCACGCAGCAGGGTGAGCAGTTGCTCATAGTCACCGGCCTGCACGGCCTGTGAGAGTGAATCAGCGCTTAGATCGGCCGTGCACACCATAGCCGGCACGGCAAGACACATTGTAATGGGTATTATCGGGTTCATATCAGGGATTGGGTTGGGGTTGAGATGAAAGTTCCGGGATTCCGGCGAAACGTCAGCTGAATCATTGTCCTTATTTTCATCATCTCATGCAAAATATACGCAGGTAGTTGATTCCATCTTTCAAAAAATGGGCACCCTGCCACATTTTTAGTGCGACAGGGTGCGAAAAGGATTCCCGGGCTACGGCCTATCAGGCCTTGGCTTCGTCGGAAGTCGAGGTAGCAGCGGGAGTCTCGGGGGCAGATTTACCCAGGTAGGAGGGCAGCTCCACGCCCAGGCTGCCGGCAAGCTCGTGCAGCGGCAGGGTTCCGGTCACCAGGTTCTGGACGAAGCCGCCTACGCTGCCGGACTTGTCATTGCCGCCACCCATGACCACCACCTTGTCAAAGGTGAGCCCGCGCACGGCGCTGGCCTGAGTCTCAACAATCTGCGGCAGCTGCTCGGTGACAAGCAGACCGGAAGCCGCACGAGCATCACCCGCAGCAGCCACAATCTGACGGAAACCGGTGGCCTTTGCTTCGAGGGCAGCCTGGATAGCGGCAGCCTGGCCTCGGCCCACCAGCTCAAGACCTTCACCTTCGGCCTTTTTCTTGAGGAGCAGAGCCTCGGCCTCACCCTTAGCAAGCTCGAGAGCGGCGTCACCCTCTGCCTTGTTGGCAATCACGAGGGCCTGAGCCTTACCTTCCTGCTCTTTCACGAGTACAGCAGCCACGGCTTCAGCGGCAATTTCCTTCTTACGCTTCTGGATTTCGGCGGCCACGAGTTCATTGGCGGTCTGAGTAGCGCGCTCAAGTTCGGCGCGCTTCATTTCGGCCTCACGATTGGCGATGTAGCCGGCTTCTTCAGCCTTGGCGGCCTGTTCTTTCTCGGCGACAACGGCTATACGGTGAGCCTCGGCCTGGCGAACTTTCAGGCGGGCGTTGGAGTCAGCGACCTTCATCTGGGCTTCGTTGTTACCCTCCACAGCCGCGGCATTGGCCATAGCCACCTGCACCGTCTGGTCACGCAGAGCCTCGGCCTTACCGATTTCACCACGGCGGGTTTCCTCGGCCACCTTAATCATGGCGTCATTGATAGCGCGAGCGGCGGCTTCCTGACCAAGAGCGGCAATATAGCCGGAAGCGTCACGGATATCGGTAATGTTGGCATTGATGAGGTAAAGCCCCACCTTGTGAAGCTCGACATCCACACCGCCGGTAATGCCCTTGATGAGTTTCTCACGATCGGCATTAATCTCTTCGATAGTGAGGGAGGCGATGACCACACGCATCTGGCCCATGATGATTTCGGAAGCGAGGTCACGGATGTCCTGGCGTGTACGACCGAGCAGTCGGCTGGCAGCGTTCTGCATGATTTCCGGCTGCGTGCTGATACCGACAATGAAGGAGGACGGCACATCCACACGGATATTCTGGCTGGAGAGAGCGCCCTTCAGCGGCACATCGATGTTGAGCGGGTTCAGATCCATGAACGAGTAGCTCTGGATGAGGGGCAGCACGAAAGTGGCGCCACCGTGTATACACTTGGCGGAGCGCCCTGCACCCACGTTACCGTAAACGATGAGGATTTTGTCGGACGGGCACTTCTTGTAGCGCGTGAGCAACAGGCCAATCACGCCCATGATGAAAATAACCAGAATAACCACAACCATAATCGACCCGAACGAGGCGGAGTCAGAAGAGGATGCGCGTGCGAGTACGTTACAGATATTGTCTATCATAGTATTGTAGTGTTTTTATTGTTGAGAAGAGGATTGCGTGCTGACCGGACGCACAGTCAGCTGATAGGTGGTGGCAGCGATGACCTCGATACGAGTCTGCGCCGGCAGGGGCTCACTGCCATGCTGCACAGCCGCCATAGTAATGAGCTGACTGGGGTGACTCACCTGTACCTGCCCACCGGGCTCCCCGTTCGGAGGGATGGTCACATAGACCGTGCCGGTCATGCCTACCAGGCTTTCATATTTCAGCGAACCATCGGATTTCAGGCTGTAGATGCCCTTGATGATGCCGGCTATCAGGAAAAACATCACCAAGCCCACCAGCACACCAACCGTGATACCCAGCCCCACTCCGGAGCCATTCACCACCGTCAGGTACCCGCCCCAGCCAAAGCCCAGCACAAACCCCATGACCGCCTGCACGGAAAACGAGCCGCAATCGCCATCCACCGGGCCGGCCTCAAGCTCGCCACCGCCAATATCAGCCACAAAAGCCACTGCGAAGGTAATGGCCGACACCAGCGTGGCAATCCATGCGATAGCACAGAAAATACCGGTAGCCGAGTTGAAATCAGGCAACAGGGAGGCGGCATCCAGTATGCGGGTAATCCATTCGAATGCGTTGATGAGGGTTTCCATATCGCAGAGTATCTTGTGCCCATCATACTACCACCACTGCCCCTCTCGGTCAAACACAAAGTACGCCACGAGCAATTTTTTGCCTGAAAATAAGCAGTTCAATCAATTTAGGCTTGCAATGCGCGCCAAACGTGCTATTATACGCCCACCTCTGAGGGTCGATTTGCCGCAGCCACGAAAAATCAACCAACACTTAAGAGATAATTACGACAATGAGCGAAATCAACGTCAACGACTTCAAAGTCAACGAGAAAGACACCGGTTCCACCGGTTTCCAGGTAGCCGTGCTCACCAAGCGCATTGCTCACCTTACCCAGCACCTGGCCACCAACAAGCACGACCACGCTTCTCGCCGTGGCCTGCTCATGATGGTTGCCAAGCGCCGTAAGCTGCTGGACTATGCCAAGCGCACTGACAACGAGCTCTACAAGAGCCTGCTTGCCCGCCTGGGTCTCCGCCACTAATCAGGCGGCGGGATGAGAAGTCAACCCGCAAAATCATTCACAGAAAAGCCGCAGAGAGGTCGAACTCTGCGGCTTTTCTGTATTCAAGCGATTCGCCTTCAAACGAAGCTCAGGCAATTCAGGCGCGTGATGCTGCGGGCGCCTGCCCTGCAGCGGCGGCCTGCTCTATTTCGCGCTGTATCATCGGCACATATACCTTGCGCTGGAACATCGGCAACATCAGACCATCTTTTACAGCGAGGGAGGTTAATACCTTCACCATCACAAACTGTGAATAGGTTGCCAATATACTCGATAATGTACCGGCACTGATATAAAACATAATTGACGACGCAATTCCCGGAACAATGTAATAATACATATATCCACAATTCGGAACAGTTTTCAGAGCCATAGCCACTCTCAACGTACATACTATATTTACAACATGCAGCATAACAATCAAACACAAGCCTACTATACCTGTCCTGTGAATTGCCGTTAACCAACCACTATGCCACTGCCCATCAGCTGCAAAATCTCTATTTGAATTTATGTACGTACCTCGCTTTTCAGCAACTATGCGCAATTTGTATTTTCTCACATTCAAACCATAGCCATCACCCCACACATAATCCTTAATGTACCCTGTAGATGGATCCAACGCCCATCCCCACATTTCATAGCGCCAATCCAGCGACCCCTGCGCACCTCTAGCCGCTGCACCCCCTACTTCCAGCCCCGGTACCGCTGTCAGCACTCGTCTCGTCCCATACGGCAAATCTTGAATCGCTCCCACAGCACCAAGCAATAACAAACCACCATAAGCAAAAATACCCAACACTATCAGACTTACTACCTTCCTGTAGATAACCTGCATGAAAAACATGACAAGAAGGACTTCAAGCAAATAAGAACGAAATCCTGACAGAGCCACCCCCAGCGCTCCCGCTATATACATCGCTAACTTCCATGGGGAACACACTATTGCAGTAAACGCATATTGGCACACCAAATAATTACATATGACCTTACCCAGCCCCAGAAAGCCGACAAAACGCGTTTCGACCATCTCTTCTTCAAGTTGCATTTCCATACCGGGTTCTTGGAGAGATTCCGGCGGACGACCCAAACCGGTTACCGTTCTGATAATTAGAAATATCAAAGCGATGAAAAACACAGTTTTTAACAAGCGACCAAGAATCTGGAAATTCATCGGGACGATACTTATATATATGTAGAACAATACCGCAAATATGCAATATACATATTCCACACCGCCAATGAGCATTTTATCAGGATCCGTTATAGGATTACGCATCAATTCAAGCGTTACCGGATTACGAACCCAGCAAAACAACAAATACGCACTAAACACAAATACGGCTATATCTAATATCGGCAATTTATGCCATGTAATCTTAACATGGCCCAACGTATACATAATCAGCCAATAAACAAGCAATATGGAGCCGATAACGAACGGAATGGGGACTTTCGTAGGAAACCCCAGCGCTGCAAGAATCGGCGCGGCAGCATAAGCACATACCCAACAATGCCTGCCCAGACAGAGCAGCGTCACTGCGCCCATCAGAATGCCAACAGGCAACAATGCCTGTTTGACACCTTCAGAGGCCATGGAACCGGCCGCAAACGCGAGTACCGACAACAAAATCAGCACCACAATCGTTTTAAGCGAGCCGGTTCCCATAAACAGAATGCGACTAGCGCAGTTTTAGAGAGCTGAAGGAATTTCTTTCCCCAAGTCAGAAGCCTTGCGCCCCTTGCCATCACCGGCAATGCGCTCAAGAACTACATCCCTGTATCCCATGCCACCGGGAATCATCGGCAACACGTGCACATCATGGGGCACCATGACATCAAGCACATAGGCCTCCTCAGACTCCAGCATACGCTGAATAGCCGGAGCCAATTCGGACGGCTCAACCACACGCTCGCATTTAATACCAAAGCCGGCACAGAGAACCGGATAGTTCGGATAAAGCACCTCGGGCGTGTGGTGGGTCGGGTCGTATTGCTCAGTCGGATCAGCCAGGAAGGTATTAGCACGATGGGAATCATACTTCAAATCCTCCCACTGCACCACCATACCTAAGTGCTGGTTATCAATGATAATAGACTTAATGGGCATGTGCTCCGTACGAATAGTACCAAGCTCCTGCACATTCATGAGGAAGGAGCCATCGCCATCAATGTTAACAACGGGAAGGTTCGGGTATGCCACATGTGCACCCATAGCGGCGGGCAGGCCATACCCCATGGAACCCAGGCCACCGGAGGTAGACAGACGGCGAGGCTTATTGAAACGGTAGAACTGAGCTGCAAACATCTGGTGCTGCCCCACGCCGGTGCAGATAATCGCTTCCTTATCGCCAAGCTGACGATACAGCTCCTCAATCACGGATTGCGGGGCAATTTCATGCTCGCGGGTCTCATAGCACAGGGGGTAATCCTTCTTCCACTGCTCAATGATACCAAACCATTCCGGGCGATTTTCAACTGCATACTCCTTCACCGAATAACCGGCTTGTTCAAGCTTGTTGTTCAGGTAGCGGAGTGCAGCCCCGGCATCTGCGCGGATGGCCATCTCGACCTTCTTATTCTTATTGAGCTCCGCAGCATCGTAATCGATATGAATAATTCGGGCATGCTCGCAGAATGTCTTTACCGCTCCGGTCACGCGGTCATCAAAACGAGCACCAATTGCCAGCACTACGTCAGCCTCATTCACCGTGTTGTTGGCATACACAGCACCGTGCATACCCAGCCAACGGACAGACAGGGGATGGTCTTCAGGCATAGCGCCAATGCCCATCAGCGTAGTGGCAACAGGAATCTGCAATCTTTCGGCAAACTCGCGCAGTTGCTCTGCCGCCTCGGCTATAACCACACCGCCACCGGCATAAATAGCCGGACGCTTGGCAGCCAAAAGCAACGGCAACACGGCGTCAAGAGCTGCTGTCGGCAGAGGCAGCTCCGGCTGGTAACCGGGCAAATCCATGGGAGCATCAAAATCAGGCTCAAACACCCCCTCCTGGAAGTTCTTGGGAATGTCAATCACCACAGGACCGGGGCGCCCTGTGCGTGCAATATAAAACGCCTCCTTAATAATGCGGGGAATATCCTCAAGCTTTGTTACCAGATAGCTATGCTTCACAATCGGAGCCGTCATACCGAACACGTCAGTCTCCTGGAACGCAGAACTACCGATAAGACCGCTGCCCACCTGAGCTGTGATAGCAACCATAGGCACAGAGTCAAGGAAAGCATCTGCAATCGGCGTAATCATGTTAGTCGCACCGGGGCCGGAAGTAGACATACACACACCCACCTTACCGGTCACACGGCCATAACCTTCGGCGGCAAAGGCGCCCCCCTGCTCATGGCGGGGAAGAATGGTACGAATAGAGGGCTCATGGCTAAGTGCCTGGTGCATGGGCATGCTGGCACCGCCGGGATAGGCGAACACAACATCGACCCCCTCGCGTACGAGGCTCTGTACGAGGGCCTCAGCCCCGTTCATTTTCTTGCGGGCAGACGGTGTATCGACATGGGAATCGCTCATAGCTCTGAATATCTATTTAAGGTTAAAAAATCATGAACCGGTGCTCTTCTGCTCCGGCGCGAGGGTATTCTAGCAAAAAAAAATCTGCATGAAAAGTTTTTTTTCATGCAGATGTGGCAGCAAATATAAAAATACGTAATTTTAATCTTTCCGGGGTGACTTTTGCGAAGCCCGAAATGCACGTTCATCGCACACAAACGACACACGCCCGCCAACTCCCATCAACAAGGTAAGTTCATTAAGATCCCCGGAATCCATTCTCAACACATTGCCGCGCAAACGCCTTCCCGACGCTATCGACCAGCCGTTGCCCAACACCAAAACTCGCTCCGAGGCAAGATAACGCATATCATGTTTAGGCAACGGCACATCTCCCAAATACCCATGACGAGCTGTCACCTCGGTTTCTTCATTCGCCTTACCGGGCCAACTCGCATCCAGCTCCAGGTTGTATGCCGCCACCAACACTGCGCCATCCCACACGGAAAGTTCCCGTTGAAGCGGCCGAATTTCCATCCGCAGCCTCATCGGAACATAGACAAGAGATTGCCCAACCTTCAGAGATGAAGGTTCGACCATACCATTAAGCAGCATAAGCACATCGGCAGGGCACTTTGTCGCGGCCGCAATGCGCGTCAGATTTTCACCACGCCGAACCTTATACGTAGCCAAGCCAGGGTGCTCTCGCGAAAGGTAACGACGCACATTGATAGCCGAGGTAATCTGCCTGGCCTCACGGCCTGCTATCCCCTTTTGAGTAACAAATGGCTGCAAGAGCTCTACAGCAGCTTCACTTCTACCGGCGCGCACGTGCTCACGAGCCGTCTCCAACTGAGCCGGACGCTGCGGCCAGAGAGAATAATTCACTGACTCTTTCGCCTGCGCCGCTACCAACAAACTACAAAAGGCCGCGGCGTTTAAAATCGAAGAAGTTGATATCATGAGATTTTTGTATCATTTCGAGCATAAAACACAGCAGGGAAATCTCCCAACTGTCATCCACCCCCTGAATAACGGCCCGATAGGCGTCACCTGAATGCAGAGCCTCTCGCACAACCCGCTCTGCAACTTCCTCCACTCGCTCATGCAGATATTCCACCTGCACGTCTGAGCGACTGAAGCGAAAACCATACCGAACAAGAGCACGCACCGGAGCGCCATGCTCTGCCATCCATTCCATAAATTGTCTGGCAGAAGCGCCAAAACCCTCCATCTCTACCCCCACCAAATCGGCAGGTCTGAGTATACGAGGGCGGTTCGCCTCTACCCAACCACTGCGAATTCTGCAATGCCCGGCAGCATCCAACGGCTCGGCAAGTAACAGAAAATTAAAACGAGTGTCACCAAAGGTATCTATACGCCTATCCGGCACATAGAGTACCTTCGTATTCTGCAGCGCGTACGTGGCTATAGAATCAGCACTCATTCTTTACCCCTGAAAATAATATCTCGGGAAACGAAAGAGCGGTCCCGCCCAAAGATATGGAGGAACCGCTCGTTTGAAAAGGTTATTCGGTTGCCATCAGGCCTGGTTGGCCTTGATGTAAGCAACAACGTCAGCCACAGACTTGAGCTTCTCGGCGTCTTCGTCAGGAACCTCTACGGAGAACTTCTCCTCGAACGTCATGACGAGTTCAACCGTATCGAGAGAATCTGCACCCAGATCCTCGATGAACTTAGCGTCGGTGGTTACCTTCTCGGGGTCAACGCCGAGCTGCTCGACGATGATTTCCTTTACCTGTGTTTCAATGCTGTCGGACATAAGATGTGACTGGTTTTGTAGGTGCCATTATAATAGCGCAACTAAAGTGAACTTGCAATAAAAATTTACGTTCCATCAAAAAAAGTGTCAGAAAAGCAGCGAGGCCAAAGCATTCAAGCCGCGAAAGGTCAGCAATGGGTCTACGACATCAATCTCGGGCAAATAGGTTGAAAGGAATTTGGCATCTCCGCCGGTAGCCACCACATACGGCTTATAACCAAGCTCTTGCTGAATAGAAGACAATATACCGCGCACAAGCCCGCAATAGCCGAGCAAGCAACCGCCCTGGATGGATTCAACCGTATTACGCCCGATGGCGCGCGGTGTAGCAGAAAGCTCAACTTTCGGCAACTGGGCCGTACCACAAGCCAGATACTGAGTCAAAGCGGGCAATCCGGGAGCTATTGCCCCCCCCACAAAACGCGCCCCTCGCCCTCCGGGCAAAAGCACCTCAAAAGTCGTAGCAGTCCCCATGTCTACAGCAACTCCGGGTACATGCCCCATCTGCACCATACCGGCTACATTGGCTATACGGTCAGCGCCCAGAGTTGCAGCTCCCGGGTAATCGAGCTCGAAGTTCAACACATTTTCCGAACCAACAAATACTGCTTTATCCCCAAAAGCCTGTCGTATTTCCTCCGCGCACCGCGGCACAACACTGGCAACTAAAACATGCTCGGGCTCAAAACCATGAACAGCTCGTAAGAGCGAATCAGCCTTTAACGTTTCCGTAGGTAACACCAAGCGTTCCTCCCTGAGATAGCCATCACATGAAAACATTAACTTAGTTCTCGTATTAGAGTTATCTATAAGAAGCGTCATTTTTTTACAACATGTTCATACATTAAACCTACGTTCCAACTCGTCGACAATACGGGCAGCAGCCCCGGTACGAGCCGCTCTTTGCATCGCTGCAGTTAATCGCTTCCACCCCGCTGCACCATCAGCCAAGAGACCGTGTACGCGAGTCAGCAATTCAGAAGTAGTACCGGCCGTCACACCGGCGCCGTCGGCGAGCAGCAGCGCAAGATTTCCCTGCTCCTGACCGGGCAGAGAATAATTCACGATCACAGGCAATTCCGAACTGTACGCCTCAAACATCGTTGCTGCTCCGGCCTTGCCTATATAAAAGTGACTTTCGGAAAAAAGGGTAGGCATATCATCCGTACGACGAATCACGCTAACCCGATCACTATGGAAATCAGCCAATGCACCGCAGCGCTCCCCGGCTATCACTGTTATATATGCAGCAGGCCAAGCCTTTACCAGTGCCGCCAAATCCGAACGTACACGATTCAACGGAGCATACGCACCATACACTAATCGCAGATTCTGAGAATCCGGCACGCAGCGCCGCCCCTTATATGCAGAAAACTCCCGACGAACCGGAAAACCGGTTGCCACTATTCGCTCAGAGCTTAAGGCATAACGTTCGCAAACCAAGCGCAGGGAATGTTCATCCGGCAAGCAGATAAGGGGAGCCTGGGTCACCATCCAAGGTCTGCTGATTTCTATAGAATCAGTCACAATAACAGCATAAGGCACTGTAACACGGCCTTCACGGGTCAGCGTATCGAGCATGTGCGCAAACAAGGGGTAGGTACACACAATATACTGTGGCTTATACTCGCGCACCAGCTCGGCAATACACTCAGTAACACCGGAAAGTATAGGAGAGTGGGCTTTTAGCGACCAATCAGCCGTATCAGTCTGAGCATACGTAACTCCCCATAACCAAGGCATACGCCGTACGCATAGATGGTAAAAACGACGAGTAATCTCAAATATGCGCGGATGAGCGGTTGCGCAGGGATCACACATCTGCACACTGTACCCCCGACCTTCCAGTTCAAGCTTCAGCGCACGTGCAGCCGCATGGTGCCCCTCACCATACCCCACACTCAATATAAGAGCTCGCTTTGCTGCCGGCATGATTGATAAACGCGCAGAAATCATAAGCCCGCCGCGAATAACCGGCGGGCTGTATTTCTTACATTATGGTAACAACTTTGACGGGCGTCCCTCCCAATGACCACGCTCAGGCACATAGACCTGATCATTAGGCAAAAGCTTAATGGAACGATCTCCTGCACTGAAGTAATCATAAGTACGAGTCACCCCCTTACGCGTCACCTGTATATTGCGGGAACCGTATGTGGAAATATCGCCACACTCCAACAGCACCTGAATGAGAGTTATGCCCGGGCGATATACAACCACCTTCTTGGCATTAACATAACCGGATACCGTAATACGCCGAGTCATGAGTTCCTGAGTTTCACCATCAGAACCCACATGCGCCATCACAATCGGTCGAGAGTATATCTTCTGCTCCTGGTACAATTTACGAACCAAATCTCCCAACTGGCGAGCGGTCAAACCGACAACTCTTACTCGATTAGACAGATAAGGTAACATAATCGTACCATCATCGTTACTGACCTGATACGGGCCATCGACATTTGCCTTATCCTCCGCCGGTATATCTCGGAACTCAAGGCGTACAGAACCGCCCTTGCGTACACGAGGTTCCTCTACCACACCTTCATCATAATCACCTTGTGCGATGACCGGCAGTGCAGCACATACAGCGAGCACCAACGCCAATATCATCGAAATAAAACTCTGCTTCATTTTTATTAGAAATAGGTTATTAATAAATATCACTCTCAGCATCAGCAGCAGGCGCCTCCACCTTCTCCTTATTCCCCAGAGCAGCTACTTTCTGGGACTTTTTCTCCGGACGCATTTCGTGCCTTTCTTCTTCATTCGTATAGTACGAATAGTAAGTAGTATAATACTGGTACTGGGAATCAGAACTGATATCAACATTGTTCATGACCAATCCCATAATCTGACCACCCACATTCTGAATAATCGAACGGGTACGCAGCAGCGCCTTCAGCGGCATCTTGCTCGGCTGCAATACCACCAGAGTAGCATCAACCTTACTTACCAGCAAGGAGGCATCACTTACACCCAACACGGGCGGGGAGTCGAAGAGCACAATATCAAATCGCTGATTAACTTCGGCCAACAGTTGTTCCATGCGGTGCGAGCCCAGCACACCGGAGGGGTCATTCGGCTGGGGCCCGGACGGCAGAAGGTACAGATTGGGGGTATTGGTTTTCACCACTACATCCTTAAGCTCCATATCGCTCGTCAGGTAATTCGACAAACCATATTCCGCCTCAATCTCGGCATAACGCTCCAATCTGGGACGACGCAAGTCGGCATCTACCATCAATGTGCTATACCCCGCAGCAGCAAACACGTAGGCAAGATTACACAGTGTGGTTGTCTTACCCTCACCGGCATTTGCCGATACGATGGCGAAAGTACGTGCCTTATACAGGGACTTTTTCAATTCAACATTGGTACGTAAAATACGGTATGCCTCGACATCAGGACTATTGCCCCCCTGCAACAACAAGATTCCGGCATCCTGAGGAATTACACCGAGAACAGGCAGCCCCAGGTGACGCTCAGCTTCTTCCAGCGACTTCACCGAGGTATCGAAATAGCTGAACACAACAGCGACCACCATACCAAGCATAATACCAGCCACGGCACCTACTATCAGGTTCAGTTTATAGTTCGGGCTGGTAGGCGCACCGGCGACCTGAGGGTTCCTGTATATCTCTATAATCTGTCGCGGCGTCATCAGGCGCATGCGATCGATAATATAGTCGTTCTCCAGTTTATCATAACGAGCCTTTTCGGCGCTGTATTCCTGCAGAGCCGTCATGACCTTCTGATCTTCAAGAGCTTTTTCGCGCAGTTTGTTACGCGCCGTACGGAGGCGAGATTCAACCTCAACCAGCTCGGCCTTCTTTACCTCAAGCTGATCCTGCATGGCATCTCGCATTCCAACCAGTTCCGCGAACAGCTGTTCCTGAGTATTCTTATGCTGCTCCGCAAGACTCTTCATGATGGGGTGAGCCTCACCATAGCCACTGATAATTTTTTGACTTTTAAGTTCTTCCTCATCCCTGTAGGCCTCATTCAGCTCTCGAACCCTTGCTGAACTGTACGACTCTGCAGACAAGAGTCCAGTGCGCGTTACATAACTCAACAAATCCTCATCTTTAAGGGTTTGTAACTTCTGAACATGCACCTTCATCTGAGAAATTTCAGACTCCAGAGAAAGGCGAGAATTATTCAACTGCGCTACAGCCTGCTCTTCAGCGGCCGATGAAACAGGCGAGGTGGCCCCGTTCTGCCCCCAGATATTCTGCAGATACTTACCGGAACGAATATACTGGCGAACCACGTCAGCCTTAAGCTCCAATTCGTCCTGACGCGAGCGCAACACCTCGTGACGCTTGTTAATGACTTCATTAATCAGCGCCTTCTCTTTTGCCTCACGGAGGTTTCTATAACAATCGGCAATCGCCTTACATACCTGGCAGGCAACGCGGGGATCAGAATGAGTCACGATAATATCTACCAAATTCGTCCCAGGTACAGGCTCCACTTTGGTCATATCAGCTATCACTCGCGCGGCGGCCGGCAGACTCATTTCCCATTCGGTGTCTAAATCCAACTCATCAGCAACCGCAGAAAGATTATTCTCAGAAACCAGCAGCTGAAACTGCGTGGCCATGTAATCATGACCGGCTGCATCAATTTGCACAGGATTGGCATCACCTCCCACCGCCAGATTTATCAAATCCTTTGGTTGCTTAATTTCAAACTGCATGCTACTGGCATACTTCGGCGTCATCATCTTGGTGATGAGTGCGCAACTAAGAAATACCAGGAAAAACACAAAGAGTGCTTCCTTCCATCTGCTCTTAAGGATTTGCAAATAATCCTGAGCTCGCAAAACCGTCTCAGTCCGATTAACCAGTAATGTTTCGTCTGCCATATAATATGTATGCACTATTCAGGCGCAAGCGCTCAACATGCGCCGCGCTAGTATTATCAGAACGTATATCTCAATCCGGTTGACACGCGATTTCTGGCATACGTCTCGCCACTATAAGTATCACCGGTTCTGTAGTCGTAATCTATAGAAGCAGATACATTATCCGTGAGCTTATAGTTCATAGAGCAACCGATGTAGAAGTCTTCACGCTTGTAGCCATCAAAGTTTGTGCCCTCAGAATAATCCGCACTGTACAGACCGGCTGTTACGCCAAAAGTCACACGGTGAGAATACGCATAACTGCAGGATACCCCCATGCGCCAAGTCTCAACAGAGCGATACTCGTTGTTGGAATACCGGCTGGCAGAGTTTACATTTTCATTAGCAAAACTTACATATGCATTGGCACTAAGTCCTTCCGCAAGCTGGCGACGATATGAAGCATAAAGATTAGGGTATAACCCACCCCACGAATCAACCATCTTGTATTGAGCACCGGCGCTGAGACGGAACGATGAAACCGGACTAAGCGCGTGGGACATATTTGCCGTCAGATACGCACTCTCGGAATTAGTCGCCACTTCACAGAACTCATAACTATAGCGAGCACTCACACCGTACGTTGTACGCTCGGAAGCCTTGTAAGTCAGACCAATGCCCGGAGTCAGATATTGTCTATCATCGCTGTAATATTCATCATTTCCGTAAAGACACCCGTTGTATGCGAGGGAAACATTCCACGACCAGCGTTCGTCTATAGCTTGCGAATATACATTCGACAAACCCCATCTCGTTTCTGAGCTATGAGTGCCTACATTAGTGTAGTAACCTGCGTACTCCGGCTCCGGAGTATGCGAAAAACTCAACTGAGAGCTAAACACACTCCCCTTGCCCAAGTTTCTGGAAAAGCTCGCCGACAAGCCCACATCCGTAAACAGGCGCTCGTCCGTACCGTGAGCATTCTTATTGTAAAGTTGAGCGCCTACTCTCGCATTGTACGACAAACGAGTAACCGACTCATAGTCCGCATAAGAAGCGCCGACACCGAAGCGAACAAATTCACCGGACTCCCCATTGTGAGGGTTCCGATTCACATTATCATCGTATCCTACATTCAGGTAGGCATTGTACCGGACCGCGTATGACTCAGGAACACCAATGGAAGGAGCTCCATCAAACAAAGAAAAAGCAGCAGCAGCCGGGGCAAACACCCCGGCCATCAACAACGACTTATAAAATACAGACTTCATATCAGAGTCATTTTTTTACATTTTCAGCTTACACCCCTGTACTGGAATCGCCCGGTGTAACAAAATAATCTATGGGAGCAGGAGGAGGGCCCCAATCGTGGAACACATCATCAGGCGTGTCTATCAATTCATTGAATACCTGTTCAGGCACACCATCCTCAAGCGAGGCACGGTGCAGCGCATCGAGCATTCTATTAATGATAGGATCAGGTCCATCCACAGACGGTGCAGACTTAGCATCTTTCCCACCCTTGTACGAGCGAGCATAGCGTGCAAGATTCCTCTTCTCGTCCGGCAACGCCATCAGCACAGCCTTAAATATGGCCACACACTCGCTGACTTTCCAAGTCGTGCGCTGCTCAATAACATCTTCAAATATATCAGCAGCCTTGTCAGGTTCAGCCTTCACCGCCTTGTATACTGCAAGGCAAATAGAGCCAAGGGAAGCTTTCGACTCAGGCGCACTGAGTTCAATGGCCTTCTCCCACTCGGGAGAAGCGCCCATGACCGGCAACAAACCCGTTGCCAGCGCCAGCACTAGTATAAGAACTTTCTTCATTTTGACGAACAGGTTGTTACACAAAAGCGGGTAGCGGGAATCGAACCCGCATGATCAGCTTGGAAGGCTGGAGCTTTGCCATTAAGCTATACCCGCAAACTTTCTCTGAGCGACATTCTACTGAAATTATCCGAAAAGGCAAGCAAAAATTCCGCATTACTACATTTTTTTATTTTTCTCTTGACTTTTCGCCCGCTTTCCTCTAAACTCTCCCCGCACTCAGTTGCGGGCGTCGTTCAATGGTAGGACGCGTGCTTCCCAAGCATGAGACACGGGTTCGATTCCCGTCGCCCGTACTTAAAATCCCCGGCAGGCGTACGCCACCGGGGATTTTTTTGACAAAAGTCAGGATATTAGCTTGACACGGAGCGCGAATTTGTTTAACTTTTCTTTACAAAAACATCGACACACAAAGGGAGTACTATGCCTACAGGGGAACTGAGACCACAGCCGCCATACCGCCAGATGGAACTGAATCCGCACGCGGGAGGCGAGGCTCTGCTCTCGCCGGAGCGTGCACGCGAGCAGGCAGAAAAACTCCGCCAGCAAGCCGAGCTGCTTGAGCAGCAACGACTGCAAGCCGAGTTACAGGGGCGAGAACTCGAGCAGAACAACATACGCAAAGCCCGCTTCAACGACGAACTGAATCGCACCGGCACCAGCATACACAACGCCGTACGCCGCATTGAACGCGAGTTGGAATCCATGAACAAAGAGCAGCAGGAGCTCGAACTGGTATGCGACTGCTTCAAGCACCACCTGCAAATTCTCTCATCCCTGCAACCGGAGCGATGGTCAACCGAGAGCGTGGGCGAGCACCTGCGCGAAGCTCAGCTCACCCTCGACCGCGCAGACAACGATTTCTGCGAGGCTTACGCCTATGGCCACAAATACCGCCATACCGACGTACTGCACAACCGCCCGGGTGAAACAGCCGAGCGCAAGTTAACGTGGAAAACCCTGAAGGACGAGATGGCCCGAGGGCTCGCGTTCCACCTTCCTCTTTTTGTGCTGATACTCATCAGCTGGATTATCTATATATTAGTCACCACCCCCTGACACACACCATGGCAGATCACCGCACACGCCGCCGGCTGGAGCTTGAGCACATGAACCGGCAAGCACTCCACGAACAGGAACAGCAACGCCGCCAACAGGAGGGGTACTACGAGGACACCTGGGCACGCCCCAACAACACCCTCGGCCCGAATGAGGATGTTGTGGAGAAGCGCCGCTACCGTAAGCATGTCGTCATCAGCGCCGGCAACGGGCGCCCCAGCAACGCACTGGGCGAAAACATCATGCTGCTTCTGCTGCTTATTCTTTTCATTGTCGGGCTTTATCACGCCTGCATTTACCTGCTCAATCAGTAACCCTCTTTTCCACCATGGAACAACCTCAAATTGACGTCGCCTATATTGCCGGGCTGGCCAAGCTCGAGCTCACCGCCGAAGAAACGGAGCGTTTTTCTGCCGACCTCAACCAGGTGCTCGCCTATGTTGCCCAGCTGGAGCAGTGGGACACCTCCGCTGTCGCCCCCATGTACCACCCGCTGCCGGTGTTCGATGCCGTGCGCGCCGATGTTCCCGGTAACAGCCTGAGCAACGAAGCCGCGCTGACCAATGCCCCCGCTGCCGAGGATGGCCAGTTCCGCGTGCCCAAAGTTGTTGAATCCGCCCACTAACCCCCACCAGCCCCCTTCCCCGCCATGCTCAACGGTTCCATCTCCTACTGGCGCAACCAGCTCACCACAGGTGCCATCACCCCCACCGAACTGGTAGAAGAAATTGCCCGCTCCATGGAGGAGCGCAACCCCGCCATCAACGCCTACATCTCGTGGGATAAAGAGAGCGCTCTCGCCGCTGCCGCGCAGGCAGACCTCAGCCGACCGCTCGGCGGCATACCCATTGCCGTGAAAGACAACATCTGCATCCAGGGGGCTCCCACCCGCTGCGCCTCGCGCATGCTGGGCAACTTCCGCTCCCCGTATGATGCCACGGCCATTACCCGCCTGCGCGCAGTCGGGGCCATCCCCTTCGGCCGTGCCAATATGGATGAGTTTGCCATGGGTTCCTTCGGCAAGAACTCGGCCTACGGACCTACTGACAACCCGGCGGCTCCCGGTCATGCACCGGGCGGCTCCTCCAGCGGTTCTGCCGCAGCCGTGGCCGGCGGCATGGCTATTGCCGCACTCGGGTCAGACACCGGCGGTTCCATCCGCCAGCCTGCCTCGCACTGCGGTATCGTGGGCATGAAACCCACCTACGGTCGCATATCGCGCTATGGTCTGGTAGCCTTCGCCTCATCCCTCGACCAAATTGGCCCGCTCACGCAGAATGTGGAAGACGCCGCCGTACTGCTCAATGCCCTCTGCGGGCACGATGAGAAGGACTCCACCTCATCCACCGAGCCCACCACCGACTTCACCGCCGGTCTGGGCCAAAGCATAAAGGGCACCCGAATCGGCCTGCCGAAAGAATACCTCTCCGATGGCAACGACCCCGCCGTAACCGCAGCACTTCAAACCGCCATTGCCAAGCTCACTGAGCAGGGGGCAGAAATTGTTGAAATCTCTCTTCCGCATGCCGAAGCCGTAGTTGCAGCCTACTACATCATCGCCTGCGCCGAAGCCTCGTCAAACCTCTCGCGCTTCGACGGCATACGCTACGGCCACCGTGCCGAGGGCACCAATGGGTTGGACAACCTCTACAGCCGCTCCCGCGCCGAGGGCTTCGGCCCCGAAGTTAAGCGCCGTATCATCCTGGGCACCTATGTGCTCTCAAGCGGCTTCTACGACGCCTACTACGCCAAAGCCCAGAAAGTACGCGCGCTCGTCGCGCAGGATTTCGCTGCGGCCTTCGAGCAGGTTGATTTCATCCTCGGCCCGGTAGCCCCCACCCCGGCACCCGCATTGCAAGGGGCAGATATGACCCCGCTGCAAATCTATCTGGCAGACATCTACACCATCCCGGCCAACCTCGCCGGCCTGCCCGGCATCTCCGTCCCCTGCCCGCAACCGGCCGGGGCTCGCCCCGTGGGTGTGCAGCTGCTCGGCCGCCATTTTGCCGAAGCTGACTTGCTGCGCGTTGCTTCAGCCCTAGAGCAAGCCCTGGTATGAGCACCGCCCCTGTCTACCTCAGCATAGCCGGTTCCGACTGTTCTGCCGGGGCCGGTATACAGGCCGACCTGAAAGCGGGCTTCGCCCTGGGCTGTTACCCGCTTACTGCCATCACCTGTGTCGTGAGCGAAGTTCCCGGCAAAGTGGAGGGCATAACCCCCATGACCCCGGAGTTCGTGGCTGATCAGGTGCGCATTTGCCTACAGCACTTCCCTGTAGCCGCCATAAAGACCGGCATGCTCTACAGCCCTGAAATCGTGCAGGCCGTCACAGCCGAATTGCAGGGCTACAACGGCCCCATCGTCGTTGACCCCGTCATGATTGCCACCGCCGGCGAACCGCTCATTCTGCAGTCGGCCATCAGCGTGTATGAGCAACACCTCATGCCGCGTACCACCCTGCTCACCCCGAATCTCGATGAACTGCAGCGCCTGCTCGGCACCACAGTCGGCATAGCGACGGCAGATGACCTGCAGCAGGCAGCCATCGAGCTCACGCGGCGTTACAACTGTGCCGTACTCGCCAAGGGCGGGCACCTGGGCGGCAACACCTGCACCGACATACTCGTGCTTACCGATGGCAGCACCCACCGTTGGTCACACCCTCGAACCCTGGGCATCTCCACCCACGGCACGGGTTGCACCCTGTCCAGCGCCGTGGCGGCTCATCTGGCTATGGGGCACGAACTCGTTCCGGCGGTGGAACTCTCGCTCAACTACATTACACGCGCCATTGCCAATTCACTGAAACTCGGGGAACTCTGGGCCGTTAACCACGCGGGCTGACATCCGGCGCGTTGCATTCCCTCACCACCAGTTTACCCAGCGTCTCCTCCCGCCGCCCGCGGATATAGCACTCAGCCAGTCGGCGGGCTGACATGCGGGGGCGCACCTTGTAGCGCCGAAAAACCTCACCGGTTTCGCCGTGGCAAAGCACATAGCGCACCGGGCGCTCAACACCGCTCGGGGCAAAGTCATCGCATCGGCAACAGGCACGCTCACCGGGTATGCCCAACAGGGAGCAATAGTGCTGCCACAAGCGCCCATGGCCACTTTTGCGGTGGTGCTCCATCACCAGTGCATGCGCCAGTTCATGCAGCACCGTGCGCCGTACCAACCCGACATCCTTCACCAGATAGGCCGCCACAAAATGGCGTGACAGGGTAACACGCCGCTGCCCGAAATGGCAGCACCCCAGCCGGCGTACCGCACGATCCCAACCAAAAGTCCACCCCGCCGCCGGCAACAATTCGGCCAGACATGCAGTAACCCAAGCAGCGACATCATCCGCGCAGCGCCACTCACCGACAGGCGGCAGCGTGTAGGGCTCATTCCTCATCTTCAGCAGCCATTAAGGTGGGTTCATCTTCCTCATCCGGGTACTCATACGGTTCTTCCCCGGCGCCCCGCGAACGCGTACGCAACGGCGCCGGCGGCAGCTCTGCCAATTCAGGGCTGTTCGCACACAAGCGCTCCATCAGCAACTCCACTGAAGTTATAACGAACTCCGTCAAGCTCACGGCATTGAACTGGCTGAGTACATTAAGTTCCTCCACCAGATCTTCCGGGCACTTCAGCACCACTAACCGAGTCTCCGCGTCTTTATCATTCATCAGCTATATCTGCCCTACAGTCTAGCACCTTCGCGCCCACGTTGCCAGTATTTTTTGCAGGCAATTGCGTCACAATTGTGTAACAGTCGGGCATTTTCCTTGCAAGTGCTCCACCGGCTATGGTAAGATTCGTCCCATGAATGAAAGGTGTATACTCGTGGCTGAGGATGACGCCCCCATACGCAGTGCGCTGGCAGATACCCTGACCGGCGCCGGCTATGCTGTGCTGACAGCCGAAGACGGGCGGCGAGCGCTGGAGCTGCTGCTCACCCGCGAGGTAGACCTGGCCCTGCTCGATGTCAACATGCCTGAACTCACCGGCTTCCAATTACTCAAAATCATGAGTCGGGAGTGCCCGGGCACCCCCAGTATCATCCTCACCGCCCACGGTGAAGAGCGCGAGCGGGTAAAGGGGCTCGAACTCGGTGCCGATGACTACGTGGTAAAGCCCTTCAGCATTGCCGAACTGCTCGCGCGCATAGCCGCTGTACTGCGGCGCTCCCCCGGGCGACAGCGCGCAGCCGGTGCTCCCTTACACTTCCCCGGCGGCCTGCTCGACCCCGCCACCCGCAGCGCAACCCGCACAGACGGCAGCGCCATTCCCCTGAGCGAAAAAGAGTTCGACCTCTTCCGCTACTTTCTCACCCACCCGAACCGCCTCATCTCACAAGATGAACTGCTGCTGCGAGTATGGGGGCTCACCGCACCGGGTAAAACCCGAACCGTGCCCGTCACCCTGACCCGGTTGAAAGAAAAACTCGACCCCGACGCAGCAGCCCGCTTTGAAAACGTGCGCGCCCGCGGGTACAAATGGAACGAAAACGCATGAAAAAGAAACTCGCCTTCATTCTGGTCATTTTCTCCCTGCTGGTAGTAAGCGCCGCTCTGTGGCAGGCACACGAGGCCGCCACCCTCGAGGAGCGCCTGCTGCAAATTGACCGTCGCACACAGGCCAACCGCCTGATTGAGCTCTCCCTGCCGCGCGTGCAGGCTGAAATCAGTCGGCTCATCAACGCCGAGCGAGCCAAACTCGGCGACAAGCCCCCCATCGGCCTGATGTACTATAACCTGCCGCCGGAAGGGAAGGCCGACTTCAACAGCGGCTTTTTCATGCTCACCTCGCGCGGTCTGCAGGCCCCCGTCGGTGATGACGGCGTGAAACACTGGCTGGAAAAAAATCCCATCATCCCCGATACCATACGCCGCTAGGCTGATAACCCCGCAGCCCCTGTCATCGACCCCGACAAAGGCCCGACCTTCGACCCCGATGTACACCTGCCCGTCTTCGGCTCCTACCAGGTTGTTGACCCCAACCTCGATATTCCGCTGCAACTCACCGACACCCCCGGCCCCTTCTTTGCCTGGTTTTACGAAGGGCTGTTGGTCTGCCAGCGCAGCATACCCACCAGCCATGGAAACGGGGCAGACGGTTTTGTGATAGACGTTCCCAAGCTCGCCGCCCACCTGCTCCCCCTGGTAGAGCCCGGCTTGGGAGAGCCTGAAATCAGGCTCATACAGCGGGGGGAAGTCAGCAACCTCTCCCCCCTGCCTCTCATCCTTAAGCCCGGCAGCAAAATTACCCTCCCCGACAGCGGCGCACGTGAACAAGCCCTGCGCGGCACCGTGGCCAGCGCCTGGCTCATCTCCATACTCTCCATCATCATCCTCTTCGGCCTGCTTGCATTCTACGCCCGACTTGAGCGCCGCCGCAGCGACTTCGTATCAGCAGTTACCCACGAACTGCGCACCCCCCTCACCAGCTTCAACCTCTACACGGAAATGCTGCGCGATGGTAAACTGCCACCTGAAAAAGTCGCTGAATACCACGAAACCCTCTACCGTGAAAGCCGCCGCCTCGGCCACCTGGTTGAAAATGTGCTCGCCTTCGCCAAACTCACCCGAGGCAAAGTACGCGGGCGACAAGACAGCGGTGCATGCAGCAAGCTGCTCCCCGAGCTCTTCAACAAAGTGAAAGACCGCCTGGCTCGTGCCGGCTTCGCCTGCCACTACACCCTCGACCCGCGCACCACCCTCATCACCCTGCGCACCGACCTGCTCTCTGTCGAGCAGATTCTCACCAACCTCGCCGACAATGCCGTCAAATACGCCGAAACCGACCACCCGGCCATCAACATCAACGTGCTACAGGTACACCGCACCCTGGCCATACGCTTTGCCGACAACGGCCCGGGAATCCCCCCCGAAGTAAGCCGCGACCTCTTCCGCCCGTTCTCTCGCTCCGCAAAATCCGAAAACGGCCGCAAACCGGGCATCGGTCTGGGGCTCGCTCTTTCGCGCGACCTTGCCCGCTCCATCGGGGGTGAGCTGAGTCTCGAAAAGAGTGATGCAAGCGGCAGCACCTTCCTGCTCACCCTGCCGCTGGGTGAATAACCCCGCCACACTCATTTCAACTGAAATGCTCGCCCTCCGCCAACTCCCTGCCCTGCTGCTCATGCTGTTGCCACTCGCCGCTGCCACCCAGGCCCGGCAACAGCCCGAACAGCAAACCCTTCTGGAGCTCAAGCGCAACATGGTTGTCATCCACAGCCTTGCCGAGTTCAACAACCACCTCGAGCAGCTTGCCCTCAGCGGGCAAACCTCTACCAACTGTCTGTTCACCGGCAAACTCAAAGGGCACGAGAAAGAAACCCTTCAAAAATCACTCTGGTTCAATTACGCGGAATCTGTCACCATCACCTACCATGCGGATTCCTCCGTCATCTTCACCTTCCTCTACAAAGACAACACACGCCTGTTGGCCGCCCACCTCAACCCCGAGCTCTTACCCACACTCACACCGACTGAACGCCAGGCACTCGCCGTTGCCCGAGGGCGTGTTCAACAGCTCACCACCCCGCAGATGACGGCTCAACAAAAGGTTCGCGCCCTGCACGATGACCTCGTTAACCGCGCCACCTACGACCTGCCGGCCGGCGGAAATTGCACTACCATGCTGCTCACCGGTCGCGGCGTGTGCGAAGCCTACAGCCGCACGCTCTGGTTACTCTGCCGCATGGCAGGCGTGCCCACCCTCATCGCCGCAGGACATACGGATGAGCCGCATGCCTGGAACCTCGTGCAGCTCGATGGCGAGTGGTACCATGTCGATGCCACCTGGGACGACCCTACCATCGCCGGAACCGATAAATCAGTACTGACCCACAACTACTTTTTGCTCAATGATGAGCAAATCGCCAAAGACCACACATGGGAGCGCCGCACCCTGCCCGTCTCGGCCCGGAAAGATGCCCTCTACTTCCGAACAAATAAAACATATTTTACCAATTACGGCCAATTTTGGCAAGGTGTCGCCGCCGCCATCGACAGCGGTGCCACTGAATACGAGGCCTACCTCACCGCGTTTGGCGACAAAGCAGCGTTTGAGCACAGCCTGCACCAGAACCTCCTCCACATCCCGGCTCTGACAGCCATCCGCAGCTGGAGCGGGCCGGAATCCGGCCCCGGTGTCGTACGCCTGACCTTCAATCACTCGGGCACACCCTCACGGGTAACCGAAGAAGTGCTGCAAGTAGCTCGCGCCGCTGTTGAAGAAGCGCGCAAATGGGTCGAAGACGGCGGATTGACCGACTGGGTAGACACCATCGACCTCGCCCCCGTCCAACAGGAACTCAACCATGCCTGGGACGAAACCACGAAAATCCTCGACTCCTGGTACCGGGCAACAGAACAGCAAATCATGAACTTATTCTGAAAATAGCCCACACTGCCCGCCACTACCGGTAATGCGGCCGGTCTGAACGGTTATTCTAACTTCTTGCCAAGTCGGGGTGTTGTGGTACAGTAAGGGCATGAACACCGGAACTGCCCTGGCCCTGCGTGAAATCGAGATTCTATTCCGCCCCTTCAGCCACCGTAAAATTGAACTTATCAACCGCCTGGTCATGGCGCCCATGACCCGCAATTTTGCCACGGACGGCATACCTACCGCCGACATGGCACACTACTACCGCCGCCGCGCCGAACATGAGCTCGGACTTATCATTACCGAAGGTGCCGCTATCGATGACCCGGCAGCAGCCGCCACACCCGACACCCCACACTTTTACGGAGGAACCGCCCTGCGCGCATGGAAATACATCTGCCGCTCCGTTCACGCCACCAACTGCAAGATTATCCCCCAACTCTGCCATGTGGGTATGGCTCGCCCCACCGATGGCAGCGCCCCCAACCCGCAAGCCCTGCCCATCGGCCCCTCCGGTATAGACCCCATCACCCTGCAGCAAACCGCTGCTCCCATGAGCCGCAGCCGCATAGCCGAGGTTATAGCCTCTTTCGCACGGGCTGCTGCTCACGCTAAGCAATTAGGCTTTGATGGAGTTGAGATTCAGGGCGCACATGGATTCCTCATCGACCAATTTCTCTGGGCCGCCACCAACCAACGGCAAGATGAATACGGCGGGGACCTGACGCGCCGCGTACGCTTTGCCCGCGAAGTGGTACAGGCCGTGCGCAAAGCTGTCGGGCGCCGTTTTCCCATACTATTCAGGCTTTCGCAGTGGAAAATCGAGCACTACGCTGCCCGTCTGGCCGACTCCCCCACCGAGCTGGGCGAAATCGTACAGCCCCTCAGCGAGGCCGGAGTCGACATCTTTGACTGCTCCACTCAGCACTATGACCGCCCCGAATTCCCCGGCAGTCCCCGCACCCTCGCAGCCTGGGTGCGCCACCTCACCGGCAAACCCACCATCAGTGTAGGCGAGATAGGCATGTACCCCGGCCCGCTCACCCGGCTTACCCAAATGCTCAACGCCAACGAGTTCGACCTCATTGCGCTGGGTAGAGCCCTGCTGGCCGACCATGCCTGGGCCAGCAAAGTTCACGGCGGAATGGAGCACACCATCACCCCCTTCTCGCTACGAGCCCTCGGTAAATTGCTCTAAAAAAAATTGATTTTCTGCAAAAAAAGTCTTGCCTTCTGAACTAATTCGTGTATAATTCCCTCACCGACACACCTGAAAGGTGTGAGAAACACGCGGATGTAGCTCAGTGGTAGAGCGCAACCTTGCCAAGGTTGATGTCGTGGGTTCGAATCCCATCATCCGCTCTAAAGCCCCTCACCAGAGGGGCTTTACTATTCAAGGGATTCGAACCCACGACGAGTGGGACAAGGTGCGAGCAAGCGAGCAACTTGCCACCAAGCCGAGCAGACACCTCTGCGAGGGTACCCTGCCGCCAGGCAGGGCTTGGGGGGCGGGTAGAATCCCATCATCCGCTCTAAAGCCCCTCATCAGAGGGGCTTTACTCTTCAAGGGATTCGAACCCACGACGAGTGGGACAAGGTGGGGCAACGCAATCGAGTAGGGGGACTTTCGTCCCCCTCTCACACCACCGCACGTGCCATTTATGGCATACGGCGGTTTCCAATCAGCGTTTGAGGAGTTGATAAAACGAGATATATCCCTCTGCTCTTAGCCATGCGTTATCCATGCAGATATTAGCGGGTTGCGAGCATGCCATTCTCCACCACCTTGCCCCCATTGCAACCATTCCACTCCATAGTTTCGGCTTGCATCCTATACTCTCAAAGAAGCGGCGGATACCTTTCGGGTGTTTGCATTGTTTGAGGCGCAGGCACCGCAATTTGCGGCGTGTCCATTCATCGAGTTCCTGACATAGCCTGTTGATTGCTGCCAGCTTGAAGTAATTCGTCCATCCCCTTACCACTGGGGTAAGTTCCGCTATTACTTCGCGCAAAGGTGTCGGGCGGTTTCGACGTGTTATCAATCGCACTTTCGCTTTCAACTTCTTCACACTTGCCGGTGCTATCCGCAGCAGCCCTCCTGTTCCTACGATGTAGCCGAGGTAGACGCAGTTCCACACTTTGTCTACCTTGCTCTTCTGCCGGTTGACCTTCAGTTTCAGTTCATCTTCGATGTAGCGGCTGATACTTGTCAGCACACGTTCTCCTGCTTCTATTGTTCTAACGAATATGATACAGTCGTCTGCGTAGCGGCAAAAATGCAGCCCTCGATTCTCCAATTCCCTGTCAAGGTCGTCCAGCAGTACGTTAGCTAGCAGCGGTGAGAGCGGGCCGCCCTGTGGCGTTCCCTGTTCCCTTTTCTGCTTAATGCCTTCGTTGTCCATCATTCCCGCCTTGAGCATCTGGCGGATGTAGTAGAGCACGCGCTTGTCTTTGATGCGCCGTGCCAGTCTCGACATCAGGATGTCGTGGTTGACCTTATCGAAAAACTTTTCCAAGTCCAGGTCTACGGCTACTGTGTAGCCTTGCTCCACGTACGCAGAGCCTGCCTTGAGGGCTTGGTGGGCGCTTCGATTCGGTCGGAATCCATAGCTCGATTCGCTCATTTGCGGGTCGAGTATAGGGGTGAGCACTTGCACAAATGCCTGCTGCACCAGTCGGTCTATCGCCGTTGGTATGCCCAGTTGCCGCCGTCCGCCATTCGGTTTAGGGATGCTCACTCCCTTTACCTCCTGTGGTTGGTAGCTGCCGTTGAGTAGGTGCTCTCTCAGTTCTGCCATGTGGGTGTTCAGCCATCGCTCCAGTTCTTCCACGGTCATGCCATCTATTCCCGGGGCTCCCTTGTTGCTTTTCACTCTCTGGCATGCATGCTCAAGATTGTAGCGGTGTGCTATATTCTCAAGTATGCGCTCCTCCCAGTTCAGTTCCTCCTTCCACGCCGCGAACGCTTGCTGCTCCTGCAACGGCTCCTTTCGGGGAATTCCACCCCTATCGCTTCCGTTGAGGCGCACCTCCCCTGCCGGGGTATCGAAGTTGAACTCCAGCTGGTATAAGGTGTCTTGGTTCTGCCTCTCCACGTTCATGAGTTTCGGGCTGTTCTGTGCTGTGTTGGATTTCGGCCTTCCCCACCAAGGGATGGGTACTATGCCTCTGCTGACTACCTGCTTCCGGGCGTTTCTTCCCCGTCACCCTTTCAGGCCTTAGCAGGTTCTCACCGAATATGAATATGCTACTTTCCTCCCGCGCCGTCTGCATCTACCTTATGGATTCTTGATGATGTATTGGATTTCGGCACTCTATGCAACCTCGTCCATCCATCCGGCCTTATATGCAATTTCTGTTCGTACAGTCGGGATTTCCCCTCGAACTTCCTTTTCCACGGTTCGTTACCTCCCCGCAGTTGTTCTTCAGGTCTGGGATTCCGCATCATCGCGGCTCTTCGCGGACTTTCACCGCAGTACGCATATCGCGTCGGTCGTACAAAAAAAAGCCGCAGCTCGATACCCGAGCAGCGGCTTTTGAATGAAGAATCGCTTGGATTTTACTTGCGGCGGCGGCGAGCTGCCAGACCTGCCAAAGCCAGCAGACTCAGCGTAGCTGTGGCCGGCTCCGGTACATTCTCAGATTCCGGCAATAATTGTATTGCCAGCTGCAGACCCTGAGTACCGTCTCCGTAATATCCGCCCCTTATAACTAGACGATCGGAAATATCTTCACCATTGGCGGTGCCGAAGTTGTATAACCTGAAATACTCAGCGAGGAAATCTATATCCGTGATGGAATCCACACCTTCCAATTCCAGCGGCATCCAGCGCACTCCGTACATGCGAATGTAGAAGTAACCTCCGTCTTCCATGAGCTTATCCGACACGAAAACGCGGCTCAAATCCAGCGCCAGTTCGGCTCCGTTGTCAAAAGTCAGACCATACAGCTGATAGGTGGAAACCGTCTGTCCGGCAGCCAGCGGCGTTTGCTCCACGCCTACACTTGAGCCCGTGTCTCGGGGATCGAACTCTACGGTGTTGGAGCCGTCCACCAGAACCTTCGTGGAAACTGTGCTTGAGTGGAAGCTGGAAGTACTGTCCACATACAAATTATGAAGGTGAGAAGGAGCTATGAGACTCATGCCGGCACCATTAATCAGATTAATCGAGCCTTTCGTCTGGTAAATCTGTGAAGCGGAGATAGTTGCATCTTCCACGGTAAAGGAAACGTCAGACTTGAGCCCATCCATGTCCAACTTAACGTTGGTTATGGAGGCGGTGGCGCCGTTTGCATCCACAGGCCCAATGTGGACATTAGTCCCGCCATTATCACCCGTCACGCTCATGCTTGTTTGGGTGATGGAAGGCGTTACATTCTCTATAGTCTGCGTTGCTCCTGTAATTTTGAGCACGCCCGTGGTATTCTCATCACAAATTTGGATAGTCCCCGTGCCCTTTATTTCAATCTTGTTGTTGGGTTTTATCAGATTCGGCACGGCATCTATATCTTTGGCCATAAGTGTTTCTCGAGCGGCCAACACCTCACCATCGTTAACAGATTTGTTCGTCTCTACAACATCCGCAAGCATACCGGCTGTCGCATCTGCGGCGCTCACCTGCTGTACATCATCCAATGCGGCTAAAGCCGTGCCGGTGCCTACCAGCAGCAGAAGAGTTTTGATGATTTTTTTCGTTGTTGTCATGATTAGCATCGTATGTGTAGCGACTTCCGGCTCTCTCAGATTCCGAAATAGATACCTACCACGGCTCAGGAGTGAGACAAAACGCGCACGCGCGGCGGAGTATATAACATACAGCTTGCTGATGTCATGACTAATTTAAAATTTCCCCGGAGAAGCTTCAACTCGCGGCAGAGGCGCTGCAGGCAGCCTCGTCTCGGCCAGCAAATCCCGCTGCTTAACCTAAACCTTAAACGTATTTTGCACCAATGACAGGTATTTTACAGAAAAAAGCTTGCGCCGCCGTATTTTATCAATGAATTCTTCGAGTTTCAAAAGCAATGTCTCGTAAAAGCCTTGTTTTTAGGCAAAAAAATGGTATCATACTTGCGACATGAAACAGCAGACCCAATTATCAGAACGAGTTGCAGCTCGCCGCGCTAGGCTGGAGCAGGAACTCAAGATGTCTGAGCGAGTAGCTACTGCAAAAGTAGCTCGTGGGAATGTGTACCTACTGATGGGAAAATATGCTACTGAAGTAGACCTGCAGCAGCGACTTGCACGGCTTTCTAAGTCCTTGAAAGCTTTTGCCTGATAGCCGTATGTCTGACGATGCTCAGAAACAGGAGTTTATTCAAGTACATTCTCAATCGACTAGTGTAAACTTCTTTCTGTAAAATCAAATGAGCACTAATTCGAAATGTGTTTAACGCCGGGAATCGGGCATCTGCAAGGCTGATGATTCAGAACACCTTATCTATTTTCAGAGCGGATAAGCAATACAAGTCGGCCGATTGGTTCGAAGAAAACATCGAAGAATGCCTTACCGTCATTGATTGCCTGCCCGAAGTACAGCCTCGTCTCGGCCAGCAAATCCCGCTGCTTAGCCTAAAGCGTAAACGAATTTTGCACCAATGACAGGGATTTTACAGAAAAAAGCTTGCGCCGCCAAAAAAAGACAGAAAGCACTGATTTTCTAATAAATAGACGCTTATGGCGGGCATTTTGTTGCAGTAAAAACCGGGAGTTCCTTCACTGAGGCTGCTCTACAGGATAATGAGTCTGGCTAAGTGTTGCCTCGCCTGTAGCGGGGTTGATGGTATAAGTCTCAAAGCGCAGAATCTTCATACCTTTCTCATCCATGCCGAATCGCAGCACTTCCCTACCTTCGCGGAACTGATACGGGATTTCACTGCGGAGAACCCTGGTGGTATGGGAGATATTCACGCTGGACGAGGGGGCTGCTATGCGGTAAATCTCTACCAGCAATTGCTTGCCATCGAATGAAAGGGTGTAGTGAGTAATCTTGAAATAAGCGGAGCCGCCACGTGTTCTCACAGGGGGCGCATATTGTTCCATTACTACAGTATGATACGGCGAAACATGGGTAGGCTTGGGGGCGCGAGAGAATCTCGGAGCCACGGCATCCGGAATAGGCAAGTCACTCAAATCAGTTTGTTTGACGCGGAACTCTGTCGTTGCTTGCGGAATATCAGCCACAGCTTTCACCTCGTTCGTTTCAGTAGAGAAAACCAGCGGAGTAGCCAAAGCCGGCATGGTAAGCAAATAACATACAAAAGGTTTCAGTTGCATCGTGTGGAAAATGTGTATTTGTTACAGAGTATTATATCACTGCCCGCCCCTAAGTTTAAGCGAGGATGGCATTTTATCACGGGTTGAAATTATTTCATTCTCAGGTATGCCACTAATTCGCCTGTCTCCGATGAGCAGAAAAAGTATCCGGCTCCGCCTATGGTCCCCGGTTTGAAGCCCTTCACCTCCCCCCTGAACACGAGGGTTTCCGGCGGTAATTCGAGAACAGGAATCCATTTATCCTGCAGAGTTAGAACCTTTTGTTTATAAAAATGCTTACTACCTGCCATACATTCCCGCAAGGTGGCTTTGTAGGTGAGCGAATGATAGCTCAGTTTTGGATTTTTCTGCCACTGCAACCGGATTTGCTGTTCGGCCTGTACAAGCACAGCCTTATCCGGGGCTGCCTGAGCACTATAACTATTCACCCCCACCATCACGAGGCAGAGGACTGTGGAGGTAAGGATTTTTCGTAATTGGAGCATAGTCATTTAGAAAAGCGCGGACAATTGAATAAACCCGGAAAAATTATTCTAACAGAGTTCATTAAAAAATCAATCTTTTGTGTTTTTCTCAACAGTTGCTTTCAACTCACGGACCGAGACAGGTTTCAATTTACCATCAACAGCAAGTTTTTGCAGTGATTGAAATAAAGCCTCAAACATTTCTTGCTCTATTGCGTCCCAACGAGCGCGGTATTGGGACTCTGTTTCATCAGTCTGCCGAGACTGCGGTGTTGGATTTCTGTTAATACGAATGGCAGGGAGAATACCTTCCTGAACTCTGATATAAGCGCCGCCGTTGTGTACATAATCCAAATAAATGCAGAAATAATCATCCCCCAGCCCCGTAGCATCCGCTAAATCACCCTTGCGGGAGGCACGCCAGCGGATAGTTCCGGAAGTAAGCGGGCGTAGTGCTTCCATATAGGGACGAGCCATTTCCTCAGTTATGGCGCATACGACAATGTTATGCCAAAACACTTGATTCTGATGAAAACCGTTACGCAGGGAATCCCACAAATCCCCGTCTTTCATGGAAATGATCTTGCCGTTTTTTATGTACGGCTGCAACAGGCGAAGAAACTCAGCAAATGCCTGCTGCATATTCTGCGCAATATCCCCACTGTCAGAAACTTGCAGAATGATAGAGTTATCCCCGAAATAACGCAATCGAGCGTGCGTGGGGCCTTCCAGGGTAATCAGGCGCAGCGTGACTCCGGCTTTTACTTCCTGCGATTGAGGGCGAACTCTGAGCTTACCGTCCACATAAGAAGCCAGCGTTTTTCCCAAAGCCTCCGCATATTCCCAATTTTGCGGAGAGCATACAATTTGCACATCGCTCCAATCCAGGGTTCGATAGACGATGTGGTGTTGCAGCGCCACCTCCAAGCGCTCCGGGCTTACCGGTTGCAATATGCCGTCTCGCGTAAAAGACTGCAATGCCTGCATAAAAGCCTCCGTATGTTCCTTGTTCTCCTGCTGAGGCCATTCCACATGCAAGGTTGTTCTGTCTTGCGAATAAATATACACTTGCGGCCTGTTCTGAGTAGACAAACTCATGTCGATATAGAAATGGCGGGGCAATGCTTCCGGCTCACTCACATTGCCGAAAGTTTCCTCTTGCCATACGATGTTACCGGGAACCATGGGGCGTAATAGGGCAATCAAATGCTGTGCCTCATCACGTTGGCTGTCTGTAGATACGACAACTACATTTTCCCATGTAATATCTTGCTTCCCCGACTGAGGGGCTGCCACAGCCACAATGGGAGTAAAGAAAAGCAAACTGAAAGGATTGAGGGACTTCATATCAGGTAACGGGAGTTCATGGGCGGTAATATTCAGCCCGGAGCAACATGTCGCTGAGTTCTTCGGGCAGGCGTTTGTCGTCACGCTTGTAGTAATCAGCGCGTAAGTGGGCGTCGGGGATTTCGGGATGATTGTTCGAGATGGTGAGGCTGCGCTCGGTCGATTTGATGCGGATAAGAGTTTTTTCCGTAGCCATGTAGAGTACGCAGGTGCCGTATTCATCCTTGTCAGCCAGTCCCATTTGTGCCAGTAGGAGCATCTGTCGCCGCACCTCCGGCACATTGACCGTGGCGGTTTTATCCTGCGGATTGAGCAACAGGAGCAAGCGGTAGAACTCACTCTGCTGCTCGCGGCTAAGGGTGGGTTGCTCCGGGCGGGCTGCCAGAGTGATGCTCAGTTCGATGACGTCGCCCAGGCGCAACACCTTGAGTTGCAACACATCGCCTGATTTGCTGTGCTGTACCAGTTCTTTCATCTCCGCCTCGGTACTGAGTGGCTTTCCGTTGATGCTCAAAATGATGTCCCCTCGGCGCAGCACCTCTGCTGCCGGGGTATGCTCAACCGTGGCAATAACACTCAACCCGGTACCGGCGGGGATATACTCAGCGTAGTGCTCCCGCAGGTAGGGCTCTGTGGGTTCCGCCCTCAGGCCCAGCAAAGCTTGAGGTGCAGCCGTGGCGAAACTGAGTGTCGGCAGAAGAAGGAGCAAAAGTCGTTTCATATTCAATTTTCAGCGGGGGGAAGTGTTCTCATGTTTTCTGCTTTGTTGCAGTGTTCCATGACCTTGTCGTGCTGAGTCTCGGGCATGCCGGCGGTGGGGATGAACTCCACGCTGGCATCCTTCAGCAGAATACCGACCAGATATTCTTTTTGGTCGGGGTGGTGACGGTCGGGCACCCCCTTGAGCAGCCGACCGTAGGTACTGGAGAAATAGGTGTTTTTGCCCGGCATCAATGTCCACTGCCATTCCTGCATGCCGTTCGCTTGCTCCCATTCACGTATGTAAGCCGCCGGGGATTCTGCCAGGTCATTTTCTGCGATGAGACACGCGCTGCCATCCGGCAGTCTCAGTCGCAGGCCGTTCACCAGGCCGAGGTGAATGCTGATAAGAACCCCCGTGACGCTGCTGCCGTCGCGCAGCTTCCACTCCCTTGCAGGCAGGGCTGCCAGCAGGTCGGTTTCCCGGGGGATGGCGCGAGGCTGCGGAGGCTCGGACTGAGGCACGGGGAGCGCCAGTAGTTTGTGGGCTACGTTTTCCGCCGATGTACCCTTCAGTTGTTGCAGGGCTCTTTCTGCCAGTTCCGGTTTGCTGAACAGTTTGCTGCGGCAAATATCCGCACAGGCTCTGTAGTAGCAGATGTGGGCGTGATCCGGTATTAGCCCGTAGGGAGTCGCGGCGGTAAGCCCTTCCGACAGCAGGTATTCGTAAGCAAAGACAGCGGCTTCCCACTTGCCCTCGGTTGCAAAGCGCATGGCCAGTTCGGGCGTGATACCGGCAGACTGCCCACCTGTGTGGAGCAGTTCGCTCTTAATCATGTTTTCGTACTGCGTGCCGTAGGCAGCCTGCTCTTCAAGGTAGGCGCAGTAGGCATCGTAGTCCACGCGGCGGTACAGTATGGCCAGTAACAGGGCATCTCGGCGTAATCTTGCGGCTTCCTCGGGAGTTTCCGCCATCAGCGCCAATGCTTCGCGGTAGGCTGGTGTGGTATCGGTCTCGGCATGCTCGGCCATGGCATTTACCATGCGTCGGGCTTCATCTTGCTGACCGCAACGCAGGAGCTCGCGGATGAGGTGCAACCCTACTGTAGAATAATTGCCGCACAGGTAGCGCATGGGGATATCCTTCCACTCCAGTACCTCAGCACTTGCACCCCAACGGGTCAGGTGCATGAGGATGGTGCCTGTGAGTTCGGACGATATGTTGCCGGCATTCGCCTTGGCGATGTTGAGGAAGCTTTGTATGGCCTCTGCCCGCTGTTCTTCCGTAGCCGGCAGAGCGTGGCTGATGTAAGCAGCATGCAGGAGATGCTGCCCCAGTTCATCCTCGTGCCCCAAGCGGGCAATTCGCATTTCATAGCGCAAGCCCAGAGCCTCGCCATAGTCGAACAGGGGGGCGCTTTCTCCTTCGTAGTGGGAAAACAGCTTGAGCAATGCCAAAGTACTGAATCCGCGTAGCTCTCGTTGGCAGATGACAAGTGGCCAGAGGTTATGGCGGTTGAGTAGGCGTGCCAGTCTGTTACAGTTTTGTTCCAGTTGTTCGGTGTGCCCTCCTTTTTCCAGAAGCGCCAGTTGCAGGGTCATGCGGTGTAGCAGCTGCGGTACTTTACACAGGGCTTCATTCACGATGGGGTTGCTTGTCAGATAGTCGTCTTCCGCACAGATGCGGTAACTACCGGTGAAGTCCACCGTGATGCCGTCTTCCTCGAAGTGCAGGGCTATGCGGGGGTAGATAGGAATGCTCAGGTCAGAACGGCCGGGGCGTACGCGGTTGCACTCCTCGAGCGCCTCTGCCAACAATATACCGGCATAGCCTTGATTGCGGGCGGATACGAAGTGTTTCTCCAGCGCTTTCATGTCGGTCTCCCAGGCCTGCTGCACGGTATCGGGGGCATTGTCAGGCAGCCCCAACAGCTCATCACGCCACAAGGGTAGCTGCACAGCTGAGGCATCCGGCCAATCCGGAGATACGCCGTTGATGCTTACCTGCACGGGTTGCCAGGCGGTCGCACCATTGCCCAAGGCGAGCAGGCAGCGTGGTGCCAGGGCTTTGAGCTCTTTGGGCAGTTTAGCCAGCTGAGCCCGCACTTGCGCCTCTGCCTCGTCCGGAGTATTGAAACTGTGCACGTTGAATGCCGTTTTAGCGCAGTCCGGCACGTTCCATATCGTGCCGGAGGAACGCTTGCCGGATGTTGATATGGTAACCACACCGGTACCGGAGCTGCGCTGTACACCTTGTTGTTCAATTTTTTTGAAAGCCAGGAAGTCGGGCAGCGCTTCCGGCTTGAGTCCCAACAGGCGGTAGCCGGCGTTTTGCTCCGTTTTTATCAGCTGCAAGGCGCTGTTCGTATCGCGCCATATCATGGAGTAAAACATTTGCATGTGGCGGCTTAAGCCAGCGGGCATGTGGCGACTTACCTGATTACTGAGCCCCTTCTCTGCATGCAGGAACATCATATAATTGTTGCCGCTTTTTGCAAGTTGCTCTGCTTGTTTTTTGCTGATGACGACGGGCTTAGCTCCTCTGAACTCCTGAATTTGCAGGCGCATGAGGGCCGAGTATATAATGTCGCTGCCGGCGCCTGCGTACCAAGTTTTTAGCATTTGCTCGAGTACGAGAAGCTCCTCAAAGTTCAGGCTGTCATCTTGTATAATCCAAATGAGGAGTTGCTGCAACTGTTTTCTGCTGCTTTCGTTATTGAGTTGAATATCGCGCAGGCGCAGTTGGAACTCCTTGCGCAGTTCTTTGCGCCCCAGCTTGAGCATGAGACTGTTATTTTTGTTGAGGGCATGAAGTCGCTGCAGGGGAAGTGTTTTTTCGTAGTCCTCATCGCTGCAATACTCTTTTGAGCGCGCAAATTTCATCAGTTCGCTGTTCTCGTCGCTAAAGGCGCAGAGTTGGTAATAGAGCTCATCGTCTTGCGGATTGGCCAGAAATCGCATGAAGGTATCCATACTCTTTGCCGATTCGAGCCCGGTGGCGCGAAGGAAGCTGTAGCGGTAGTTGTAGTCCTCTATCCACGGAAAGTCCTGTGCTATGATTACTTCGCCGGGCAGTGCTTTCTGCGGGGAGCTGTAGTAGTACGTAATCTCAGCCGCCAGCGGCATGGCCAGCAGCGCCAGAGAGAAAAAAGTGAGACTGATATTCATGGCGTTATGTTCGAGGCGTCTCAGTTGACAAAGAGGTTAACATCGTGCTCAAGCGGTTTGTCCAGCGGGTGGCGCCACCCATTCATGTAGAGCTTCTGCGGCCGTATTTTACTGCCGGGGTAGTAGAACAGGGTTGCTCCGTGGAAGTCACTCGGTTTCTCCGGCGGCGATATTTTCCAGCCGGGCCCTTCCAGTAGGTATGCCAGGCTGTTGAGTTCATTTTGCAGCTCCGGGTGGTACAGGCCGTCATCATCCGCGTAGGCAATGAGAAATACGTGCCGTTGTGCCCATGCGGAAACAAGTTTTTTATCTTTCAGGAGTTCGCGAAATGCCAAATCGGCCGTGCTGCCTCGCCGATTGAGCTGCAGTACCACAATGCTTACGGCCCGACGCAGCACGTAGAGTACGGCCTCATTTGCATTTTCGGCCACAGGCAGCGGGCTGCTCGGTATGGGGGCGTTCTTCAGCCGCTGAACTTCTTCGCGCAATGTTTTGAGGGATTCGGGGCGCAAGTAGTAGGTGCCGGTGGAGGATTTTGCCACGGAGCCAGATACCTCTTGGTTGGGAATGGGAAAGGTGTAAGTCTCACCGGTTGTGGATACGGTATGTGCGTAGATGGTACTATTGTCGGGCGTGGTGTAAGCCGCCAGAAGTCGCACCATGCGGTAGTTGTGCGAATAGAACGATAGAGTGACTATATGATTGTCCGCTTTCCATTTGTCCACAACGGCTTTGACGTCATCATCAGTCATCATGAGCGCGGTGGTAACGATTTTACCGTCCGGTCGTTCCAGCATGCCATGCAGGGGGGTGCTGTAGGGATTGAGCCCCACCAGTCGCCCGGTCTCCGGTTTCATAAAGGCGTGCGGCCAAGTGCGCACTTCGGAGGGGGTAAAGTATTGCACCGGGTCAAGGTCCAGGCGGGAAGCACCGAACTCTGCCGCCGTTGCAAAGACACCCTCTGCCGCGGCGAGAGCTCCGGAGAGCAGATTCCATAACGTGAATAATGGAAAGAAGATGTGTTTCATGAGGTTAATTCCCGGTGGTGTAGAAGTAGGCGTTTGTGATGATAATGGGGTAGTAGTAATCATGCCCCGATTCATGCAGCATGCCGACGATGATGGGAACTCGCAGAGCAAGGGTGTATTTACCCGGGGTGGTGACGGGCATCATGGCGCTGTATGGCGTGTGGGTCAGGTGTTTTTCTCCGAAAACTTCCCGCACGAAGTTGTTGATGTATTCCATGCGCTTGCTTCTCGGCAAATCGGGTGGCAATTCAAATGCCGTATCGGGTGTTAAGCCATCGCCTCCGCCCAATCTGTGTGCCTTGCGGAACTCTGCCAGGCGTGGGGCGGCTTGCTGCCACAGCTTTTCGCGCATGGCCTGTGCCTCGGTGTATCGGGGAAGCTCGTCGTTGTAGTACTGAAAAAAGTAACGGTGGGCATCATCGCTGTAAAAGTCTGCTATATATGTGGAGCGTTGCAATATGAAGCGTTCAATGAGTTTGCCGTTTCTGTAAAAGGAACGGAATTGGTCGATTTCATTGCGATAGCGCGCTTTCAGTCTTAACCAGTGCATGATGCCGGCCGGAGTCTGCTGCAGCTGCTCTACCCCAGCCTGGGTGGCCTCCACCTCTGCCAGAAAGCTATCTGTCAGTTGTGGCTGGTCGGACAATTTCTTTATACAGGCAAAAACTTGTTTTTCCACACGGCTGAGGGTAGCGGAATCCTGCTCGCTGAGCGGGGCTGCCATCTGCTCATCGCTGAACTCGCCGCTTCTGCCGGCAATGGCCAAAGCCAGTTTGCTCGAGCCATGACAGAGGTTAGCGAGCTCTTTGTGTATCAACTCGTTGTAGAGAGCTGCAGGCATTTTTCTTATGTGGCCGTATAGCGGAGTGTGGCTCCAGAGTTGTTTGAAAGAGACTTCTTTCGGTATATGGGTGCGGAAGTTTTCATGCTCCCGCATAACGGCGAGCACAGCCTCTGCTGCGGCATCCGCTCCGGCTTTATCCTCAATACCATCCAGCGCAATGATTGCTGTCCGGATTGTCTCCGCCAGGGTATCCGTAGCCTTCAGCAGTCCTTCAACCTGTTGTTTATGGAGCTGCTCAACATAGGGCTGAGGCTCTTTTTGCTGAGCTATTGCGAAACTCATTGCAGTAAGTGCTGAACCGATGATGGCTGTATATAAAAACGTTTGCATGCTCATTGTTTATGATAACGATTACGTTGACTCGCCTGACCGTATAGATAGACGTTTCTCAGAGGGAAATTTATTGTGTGCTACTGCAAGTTTTTTATTATTTTCGAGAGAGCGCATGCAATAAAACTCAGCATTTCTCGACGTCGAAATTCGCGGCGGGCATTTTTGTTGCGCGTTTTCTGCTTTTGTGGACTTTCTATTATACCGAGGTCAAAGCGGGCTAACTTCAATCCTCCTTCTGTATTCTATAGCGAATGTAGTGCCGGCAGAGCACCGCGAGAAGTAAGGGGAAAAGCGCAGCCGCAACCCGTACAGACAAAAGCTCAAAGCCGGCAAGCATTCTCCATTCCAAGAAATAGGTAATGGCCGCAGCCACCAGCCCGGGCAGCAGCCCCCACAGGAACACACGGAAACACGCACGCTGCCAACGCCCCACCGGCAACAGTTCGGCCAGGCCCCATAGTATCGGTATGAACATGCCTATATACAAGGGAACCAGCAGCAGATACTCCCACCAATGGAATTCCTCCCGACAGATTGACAGAATCAATCCGGCCAGTGTATGTAAAACAAAAAGCCCGAACCCCGCCACCACGGCCAGCAGCACACGCCCTGCCCTGCGAAGACCGGCACGCTCGGCAAGAGTAGCCCCCCTCAGCTGACGGCGCTGGCAGGGCAACAACCCCGCCGCCAGAAAACCGGCCACACTACCCCACAAAAACACAGACTG